>NZ_JBEZYA010000002.1:508747-677569 GCF_040638295.1 Actinoplanes sp. NPDC026619 | reverse complement strand
TGAGGACAACCCCTCTATAGCGGGAGTTCCGCTGTTCCATACGCATCGACACACCCGCTTGACACCCCGCCACCACCGCTAACTACGCGGCATTGCCGTTAGCCCGCCTCGCGGACGCCGCGCCACATCGCCCGCACACCGGCGGTCGGCTGGTGGATCTCGACGGGGTGGCCGAAGAGCGGGCCGCCCTCGAACCAGTCGGCCCACGCGCCGGCACGTGAGGTGGTCAGCAGCGGGCAGCCCGCCCCGGCCATCCGAGCGCCCTCGGTGTCGAGGTCGTCGGTGGTCCAGGCGAGGTGGCTGACGTTGCCGTGCCCGACGTTGAGGGCCTGGCCCAGCTCGGGCGTGACCTCGTGGACGACGCCGAGCTCGAGGATGATCGCGCCCCACCGGCCGAAGGCCGCGCTGTGGTCGAGCACGGCCGGTTCGCCGCGGAAGCGGAAGCCCGCGCCGAGGTCGACCCGCTCGACCACGGTGAACGGGCCGGCGCCGAGCACCCGCCGCGCCCAGTCGGTGGCGGCGGCCAGGTCGTCGACCCAGTAGCCGATGTGGTGAAGGTCAGGCATGCGGCCCCTCCTTGAGAGCGCTGGTCCACCGGAAGGTGTTGAGCATCGCGACCGAACCGTCGGGCGCGGTGTAGCGGGCGGCCGCGGCCCGGATCGCGGCGGCGGTGGCCTCGCGGCCGGCGGCCCGCACGGCCTGGGCGCCGCCGGCGGAGGAGAGCAGACCCCGTACGACATCGTCGTGGTTGGCATAGGTCCAGACGCACTCCACCTCGCCCTGGTCGAGCACGGTCAGCCCGGCGGCGGTCATCGCCTCGTCCAGGCGGCCGGGCTCGGAGAGCAGGTAGGGCGCGTGGCCCGAGGGCGGCGCCAGCGCCGCGAGCGCGCGATGGATGACCGTCGACTCGGAGCGTTCCGGCTCGGCGAACAGGCTGGCCACCACCCGGCCGCCCGGCGCCAGCACCCGGCTCGCCTCGGCCAGCGCCACCCGGGGGTCGGCGGCGAACTGGAAGGCGTTGACCCCGACGACGGCGTCCATGACACCGTCGGCGATCGGGAGCTCGTCGAGCTCGGCGACGAACAGCTCGGCCTCGGGCGCCACCCGCGCGGCCACCGCCAGCAGCGGGCCGGACACGTCCACTCCGGACACCGTGGCCCCGCGATCGGCGGCCAGGCGGAGGGTGCGGCCGGTTCCGCAGCCGACGTCGAGCAGCCGGGTGCCGGCCGTGACACCGGCGGCGTCGAGGACCGCCGCGAACAGGGTCTCGTTCTGCCGTTCGGCGTGTGCCGCCCAGCCCTCGGGGTCGGTGCCCCACAGCGCCGCCTGCGCGCGGCCGTGCGGCGTCATGCCGGCTTGACGTTCTGGTTGAGGTGGAACACGTTGGCCGGATCCCACTGCGCCTTGACCCGCTGCAAACGGCGCAGCGTCGAGCCGTACGCCGTCTGTTCGTCGCTCGCCTCGTCGGCGTCCATGAAGTTGCTGTAGCTGGTGCCGTCGAGGTGCGGCCGGACGGCGGCGTAGCTGGCGCGCACCCAGGCCAGCTCGCTGTCGCCGTCGGCCGGGTCGACCCAGGAGGCCGGAATGTTGACCAGCCAGTCCGCGGTGCGGTGCGGGTAGGCGGTGGCGTCGGTGGCCACGTCGGCGATCGCGCCGCCCTGGGCCAGCAGCTCGATCTGGCTGATCTCCGAGCCGATCAGGCGGCCGCGTTCGATCAGCTCGGCGACCAGCGCCGGGGTGAGCGCCGCGGTGAACCCGGCCTTCACGTACGTGTGCAGGCCGTGCCGGAACATCTCGTCGCCGGCGGTCTGCAGCGTCAGGAACGGCACCGGGTCGACGGTGGCGGCGATCGGCGCGAGCTCGTCGCGCATCTCGCCGAGCAGCTTCATGCCCTCGTCCACGTCGCCGGACCACTCGATCACCGTCATCAGGCCGGGCGTGCCGACCAGCGCGGGCGGCATCCACGGCAGCGGGTGGCCCTTGCGGAAGAAGCTGGTCCACAGCAGTTCGCGCGGGGTGGCCGGGTCGGCGATCGTCTCCTGGGCGCGGGCCAGCACCCGCGGCGCGTCGTCGAGGGAGTGGAAGCAGGCGAGCACCGGAATCGTGGTCAGCTCGTGGGTGCGGTAGGTGAACTTCGTGACGACGCCGAAGTTGCCGCCACCGCCGCGCAGCGCCCAGAACAGGTCCGGGTTCTCGGTCTCGGTCGCGGTCACCACGTCGCCGGCCGCGGTGACCACCTCGGCCGCCAGCAGGCTGTCGATGGTGAGCCCGAAGCGCCGCATCAGCCGGCCGACGCCGCCGCCCAGGGTCAGCCCGGCCACGCCGGTGTGCGAGATGACGCCGGCCGGGACCACCATGCCGTGCTCCTGGGCGGCGCGGTCGACGTCGCCGAGCAGCGCGCCGCCCTCGGCGACCAGGACCCGGCGGGCCGGATCGACCGTGATCGCGCGCAGGCCGTCGAGCGCGATCACGATGCCGTCGTCGACGGTGCTGAAGCCGGGCATGCTGTGGCCGCCACCGCGTACGGCAATCTCCAGATTTTGATCCTGGGCCAGACGCACGGCGGCGACGACGTCGGCGACGCTGTCGCAGTGCGCGATGAGGGCCGGACGCCGGTCGTGCATGGCGTTCCAGACCCGGCGATCCGCGTCGTAGCCGGGATCGTTCGGCCGCACCAGTCGCATGGTTCCTCCGGAAAAGTATCTCTGAGATCAGAGGTATTATCCCGTACGGTAGAGATGGCTCGTAACGTCCGTCAAGGGAGCAGATCGTGGCCACCACCCGCACCGACGCCGAGGCGCTGGCCATCGTGCTGCACGATCTGGCCTGGCTCCTGCCCCGCACGATCGGCGCCGAGGCCGCCCGGGCCGAGCCGCTGCCGCCGACCGCGCTCGAGGTCATGCGCCTGCTGACCCGCCGGCCGGGCCGGTCGGTCAACGAGGTGGCCGCCGAGATCGGCGTGGCGGCCAACAATGTGAGCACCGCGGTGTCCCAGCTCGAGGCCCGCGGCCTGCTGGCCCGCCGGCGCGACGAGGCGGACGGCCGGGTGATCCGCCTGCACCCCACCGCGACGGCCCACGAGGCGCGCCTGCGCCGCGAGCGCTCGTGGGCCGAGCGGATGGCGGCAGCGCTGGCCCACCTGCCCGGCGACGATGCCGACCGGCTGGTCAGCGCCCTGCCGGCGTTACGCCACCTGGCCGACGGCCTGGCCGAGGCGGAGGAGTGACCGAGGAGCTGGCGTCAGGCCGACTCGGCCAGGGTGTAGCGCACCTGCTGGGTCAGGTGGAGTCGGCCGTCGGCGCCGCGGGCCTGTTCGAGGAGTGCGCCGGCGGTGGCCTTGACGGTGTCGTGGTCGGCCTCGGGAATGGCGTCCCACATTGCTCGCTGGCCGTGTGACCGGCTGAAGGTCTGCCACTCGTCGACGTCGGCGAAAGTCACCTCGACGTCGGCGTGCGCCGTCCGCACGCCGGTGAACCCGGCCGCGCGGACCAGCTCCTCGACACCCGCGTCGGTGCTGAACGGCCCGGCGGCGCCGGTCGTACGCGCGTCGAGCATGCCGGCCGGCAGGTAGGGCCGGAAGGTCGCGTCGACCGCATCCCACACCGGATCGCGGTGCGCGAACGTGGAGATCGCCAGCCGGCCGCCCGGCGTGACGAGCAGGCTCCGCCACGCGGCGAGGGCGGCCGGCGGATCAGGCAGGAAGAACACGACCAGCGACGACACCACCAGGTCGTACGCGGCCGGCGGCAACGACGGCGAGGAGGCGTCCATCACCTGAAACTCGACGTTCGGCAGACCGAGAGCGCCGCACGCCTCGATCATGCGCGGCGACAGGTCGACCGCCGTGACCTGGCCGTCGTTCCCGACCGCCGCGGCCAGGGCGACGGTGGCCGCCCCGCGCCCGCAGCCGACGTCGAGAGCCCGCTCGCCCCGGGCCGGCGCCGCGAGGCGGACGAGCTCCTGCGCGATCGGCGTGAACCACGGGATCCCGACCTGGTCGTAGACGTCCGCGACCCGGTCGAACACCGCCGCCACCCGCGCGCTCCGGGCTCCCCGCTCCGTCAAGTCCATGCGGGTCAGTCTCGTCTGCGCGCGGGGTCGGCGACCAGAGCCGTTCCGGCAAATCGGTTACAGCTCGTGCAGGCCCGCGCCGTCCAGCAGATACGCCTCTGCCACCTGGTCGGCGGGCCGGGCCAGCAGGTGCACGACCGACGCGCCGGCCACCTGCGGGGTCAGCGGCGCGGGCAGCCGGGCGGCGAAGTCGGCCTCGGAAATTCCCTGCTGACCCGCGTACGAGTGGACCGCCGTGGCGCCCACCGCGGTCTCCGGCGCCAGTCCGGGCAGGATCGCCGTGAACGTGACCCCGGTGCCGTGGGCCTGACCCCGGGCGTACCCCGTGATCAGCCGCACGGTCGCCTTCGCCCCCGCGTAGCCGCCGCTCAGCGGCGATCCCCTCAGCGAGGCGGCGCTGGCCAGCACCACCACGGCCGAGCCGGGCGCGAGCGGCCGCCGCAGGACGGCGCCGAGCCAGGTGAACGCGATGCGCACGTCCTGCTGCCAGGGCACCGAGAACTCGTCCCAGGTGTATTCGTGCAGCGGGGCCATCGGTGGCACCGCGCCGGCCGCGATGACGAGCACGCCGGGGCGGTGCCGGTCGAGCAGCCGCTGGGCGACGGCGGGATCGGTGGCGTCGGCGGACTCGGTGGCCCCGTTCCGGGCAACAGTGATCACCTTCGCGCCGTCGTCGCTGAAGGCCTGGGCGATGCCGCGACCGAGTCCCCGGCTTCCCCCGACGATCATGGCTGTCTTCATCGAGCTACCTCCGGTGGGACGCGACCGGGCGCGAGCGCGGCCGGGATCAGGCCGGTCAGGGGGACCGCGGCCGCGACGAACAGGGCCGGCCGCAGCCCGGTGAAGAACGAGCCGTAGCCGCCGTTGGCGGCGAAGACCGCCGACAGGATCGCCACGCCGAACACCCCGCCGATCTCGCGCAGGGCGGTGTTGGTGCCGGCGGCCAGGGCCACGTCCTCCGGCGGCAGCGCCAGGGTGACCGCGTTGGCCGTGGTCGGGAAGCACATGGCGATCCCGACGCCGGCCAGGATCAGCGGCGTGACCAGGGCGCCGTACCCGACGCCGGGTTCGACCCGCAGGGCGAGCCAGCCCAGGCCGGCGGCCTGCAGCAGCAGGCCGAGCAGCATGAACGGCTTGTTGCCGATCCGGTCGGACAGCACGCCCGCGATCGGCGAGACCAGCATCGGCATCGCCACCCAGACCAGCAGGCGCACGCCGGCCTCGAACGGGGAGTAGCCGAGCCCGATCTGGAACAGCTGGGTGATGAAGAACAGGCTGCCGATGAGCGAGATGAACTGCGCGAAGATGACGCCGTTGGCGGTGGTGAAGCCGCGCCGCCGGAAGTAGGCCAGCGGCAGCATCGGGTGGGTGGTGCGGCGTTCCCAGGCGAGGAACGAGCCCATCAGCACCACGCCCGCGACCAGCGCGCCGATCACCTCGCCGCTGTCCCAGCCCAGCTCCGGTGCCCGCACCGGCGCCCAGGTCAGCGCGAACAGAGCCAGCCCGGCCAGCAGCAGCCCCGGGAGATCCAGATGGGTCCGCGTGCCGCGGCTCTCCTTGAGCAGGACGGTGGTGAGCAGCGCGACGACGAGCGCGACCGGCACGTTGATCCAGAAGATCCACTGCCAGGAGAACCCCTCGATGACCGCGCCGCCCAGCACCGGCCCGGCGGCCACGCCCAGCCCGGTGACGCCGCCCCAGATGCCGATCGCCGCGCCCCGCCGCCCGATCGGGAACGCCTCGACGATCAGCGTGAGCGTCAGCGGCATGAGAATCGCCGCGCCGGCGCCCTGCACCGCACGCCAGGCGATCAGGGCGCCGGGCCCGTCCGCGAGCGCGGCGCCGACCGAGGCAAACCCGAAGATCAAAAGCCCGATGGTGTACGTCTTGCGTCGGCCGAACCGGTCGCCGAGCACCGCGCCGGTCAACATCAGACAGGCAAAGACGAGGTTGTACGCGTTGATCGTCCACTCGAGATCGGCCAGATCGGCGCCGAGGTCCTGTTGCAGCGCGGGCAGCGCGGTGGCCACGACGACGACATCGAGCGCGGCGAGGAAGCTGCCGAGGGAGGCGAGAGTCAGGGTGACGCCGGTCCGGGACCGGGTTCGCCCCGGCGGCGCCGGAGGTGCGGTGGTAATGGTCATGCTGATGAGATCCGGGCCGCGAGCGGAACTCACCGGCGGGCCGGAAGTCCGAACACCTCGAACATCTGCGGCTCGAAGAACACGTGCACCCCGGCGACGCCGTCCGCCGCCAGATCGAGCACCTGCAGGGCGTGCGCCTCGTGGCCGCCGTCCGGCCCGGCCAGGTAGAACCCGAGCGTCGGCTGCCCGTTGGCGGTCGGCCGCCCGGCCGGCACACCCACCACCTCGAACCGGCCCGGCTCGCTGAACATGTACGCGCCGAAGAACCCGGCGACCGCGTCCCGGCCGGCGAACCAGGTGGCGTGCGGCGGCATCTCCAGGGTCACGTCGGCGCGCAGCACCGAGGTGAGGATGCCGAGGTCGGAGTGCTGGAACGCGGCGACGTAGCGGTCGAGCAGCGCCAGCCGGCCCGGGTCGTCCGGCTCACCCAGCTCGTCGGCGGCCGGCGCGACCCGGCTCAGCTGGGCCCGGGCCCGGCGCAGCGCGCTGTTGACCGCGATCGTGGTGGTGTCGAGGGCGGCGGCCACCTCCTCGGCCCGCAGCCCGGCCACGTCGCGCAGGATCAGCACCGCCCGCTGCCGCGCCGGCAGGTGCTGCAGGGCGGCGACGAACGCCAGCCGCACGTGCTGGCGTAACCCGATCACCTCGGCCGGATCGACCGGCAGCGGCTGGATCCAGCGCACGTGCGGCGCCACCACCAGCGGCTGGTCCCGCCAGGTGTCGTCGGGCGCGCCGATCCCGGAGGGCAACGCCCGCCGGCCCCGCTGCTCAACGGCGCGCAGGCAGGCGTTGGTGGCGATCTGATGCAGCCACACCCGGAACGACGACCGGCCCTCGAACCGCGCGTACGCCCGCCACCCGCGCAGGAACGTCTCCTGCACCGCGTCCTCGGCGTCGGCGGCCGAGCCGAGCATCCGGTAGCAGTGCGCCAGGATCTCCGGCCGCAGTGGTTCGGCCAGCCCCGCGAACTCGTCCTGCTCCGCCACATGTCGCTGCATACAGGATTGACCCGCCCGCCACAAAAAACTCACCGGCCCGCGGACAACTATCCGGCCGGGGAGTTTCTGGTGGCGGCCCACGTCCAGAGGGCGAAGCCGGCCGCGAAGGCGAGCATGGTCAGCACACCTCGCGGCCAGAAGATGTGGCTGTCGAGGAACGAGTAGCCTGCCCCGGCGAGCACCACCGTGCCGGCGAGGACCCGGGGGCCGTGCCGGGCGTACAACGCGACCGTGCCCGCCAGCACGGCGATGAGCAGGGCGAACACGCCGACGCGGCCGAGCAGGTCACCGACGTCGTAGAGGGCCAGCACCAGCCGGCGAAGCTCGGCCTGATCACCGGCCTGCCCGGCGACCGTGCCGGCGCCGATCCCGGCCACCGCGTCGAGGCCGGTGTAGCCGACCGCGTAGACACCGGCGCCCAGCCAGGCGACGACGGTGGCCACCCCGGTGACATCGAACCGCGGCCGGCCCCACAGCAACACCACGAAGCCCAGCACAAGCAGTGGGAAGACCGGCAGGAGCACGATGTGCAGGTGGACCCAGCGATGCGCGGTCGCGGCGGCGAGGCCACCCGGATGCACGAGGCCGCCAACGGCCAGAAGCAACGGCCCCGCCGTCGCGACCAGCCCAGTCCGTAAGCCACGCATCCGGCGATGCTACCCACCCGATCACGCCGGACGGGGCCTGCGGAGGACCGGGCCTCAGGCCTGGGCGGTGACGAGATAAAAGGTGAATCCGGCGAGGAACGGCCTGGTCCGCAGGCGCGCACGCCATCCCGCGGCGTCCGCCTCGGCGAGCACGCCGGCTTCCACCGCCTGCCGCGAGTTACGGCTCAGCCCCAGGATCTGGTCGGCCACCTCGAATCCCGGAAGACCACGGGAACGGCCTCCACCGAGCTGATCTCGAAGCCGGCCGTCGTCGCCAGGCGCACCAACTCGCGGCCGATCGTCGCGTTGCGCACCCGGCCGGCCACGAAACGCGCGAAGCGCCGGCTCGTCGTCACGTCCTCCTCGGCGACCACGAGCGAGTCCCAGTCCGGCTCGGCCATACTCAACCGGCCGCCGGGTCGCAGCACCCGCCGGGCCTGCGCGATCGCCGCCGCCGGGTCGTCCACGTGTTGCAGGACGCGATCCGTCCGGGCCCGGTCGACGCCGCCCGCGGCGATCGGGAGGTCGTGCACGTCGCCCCGGAGCAGCTCGATCGTGGGCCGGTCCGCCAGCCGGCGACCCGCCTCCGCTAGCATGCGCGGGTCCCGGTCGACGCCGATCACCGAACCGGTGCGGCCGACCGCATCGGCGAGTCGGCCCAGGTCCGTGCCCGGCCCGCAGCCGATGTCGACCACCCGCTGCCCCGGCGACAGACCGAGAGCGCGCAGCGAACGCTCCTTGTAGTCCCGGCCTACCGCGGTGTCGGCGGCGGCGTCCATATAGGTGATCTGGTCCGGTGCGGCGGGCTGACTCATTTCTCCAGCCAACCGGAAGACCCGCCGGAATCGGTGGAGAAATTGTGCAGATGCCTGGGTGGATCAGGCCGGGCTCGGGCGGCGGAGGGCGGGGATTGCGGCCAGCAGCGTGCCGATGCAGAGGGCGGCGGCGCTCAGGCCCAGGGACCAGTGCACGCCGACGACCGCGCCGAACAGGCCGACCGTGATGCCGCTGCCGAAGCGCAGGCCGCTGGCCGAGACGCCGTAGACGCCGATCACGCGGCCGCGGTCGGCCGGTGGGGCCAGCAGCTGCACCACCGTCTGGCCGATCGACATCGAGGCCAGGCTGGCGACGCCGCCGACGACCAGCAGGAGCAGGGCCAGCGCGTAACTCGTCGACATGGCGAAGAAGAGCGTGCTCACGCCGTACACCAGCGTGCTTATGACCGCGGCCCCGACGCTGGCCGGAACCCAGCCGGTGACCTCGAGAAGAATGCCGCCGAGGACGCCGCCGGCGCCGTTCGCGAAGAGCAGGATTCCGTACGCGGTGCCGGCGCTGCCGGTGCCGAGGTCGCCGGCGAAGATCGGCATGGCCGACTGCATCGAGGCGCCGACGAAGAACGAGCCCAGGCCGCCGAGCACGATCATGCTGACCAGGGTGCGGTTGGCGCGGACCGTGCGCAGCACGCGCAGCGAGTCGAAGATGCCGACCCGTTCGTGCTTGACCACGCCGCCGTCGCGGGTGTGGCCGGTGAAGCGGGTGCGGAACAGGAAGATCGTCAGCGGCAGGTAGAACGCGATGTTGACGAAGATGCCGGCCGTCGGGCCGCGGCCGAGCAGCAGCGCCGAGCCGATCACCGGGCCGAAGAGCACGCCGAGGCTGCGGAACGTGGCGTTCAGGCGGATGGCGCTGCCGAGTTCGGCGTCGCCGACGAAATCGTGCAGCATCAGCTGCTCGCCCGGCCCCCACAGCGAACCGGCCAGGCCGTGCAGCACCAGCAGCACGCAGGCGTGCCAGATCTGCAGCGTGCCGGTCAGGAACAGCACCCCCCACAGCGCCGAGACCAGCATGAACAGCGCCTGCGCGCACTGGATGACGCGGCGGCAGTCGAACCGGTCGGCGAGCCCGCCGAAGTAGACACTGAACAGCAGGAACGGCACCCAGTGGCTGATCACCTCGAAGCCGGCCAGGGCGGGGGAGTGGAACTTCTGCCACAGCACCCAGTAGGTGATGACGTGCTCGATGTTGTCGGCCATCATCGCCAGCGCCGCCCCGAACAGATAGGGCCGGCAGTCGGGGTTGCGCAGCGCGGCAAACCGCCGGGGCAACGGTGGGGAGCTCATGCGGTTCACCTGATCATGGTCGCGGCGGCGGCGCACCAGGCACCCGCCGAAATGTGACGCCGTCAGTCGTCCTCGCGGGGTGCGCTTCCCACGTGGCCCTGCTTCCAGTAGCCGCGCACCGAGATGCGCTCGGCGTCGAGCCGGCCGCGCAGGTGGGTGCGCAGCTCACGCATCTCGCCGGACTCGCCGGCGCCCCAGGCGAAGCTCGCCGGGCCGAGCGGCAGCGCGGCGACCGTCGCGACCAGCGACGACGCATCGGGCAGCCAGGTGACGCCGGCGCCGGCGCCGAGGTCGCGCTCGGCCGCGCCCAGGACGATCACGTGGGTGGCCACCGCCGGGGGCAGCTCCTCGAGGAAGCGCTCGAGCGCCGGCAGGCCGGTCTCGTCGGCGACCAGGAGGTAGTCGGAGCAGTCGGCCGGGTAGATCTGGGAGCCGCGCGGGCCGAGCACGCCGACCTCCGCGCCCGGTGACGCGGCGATGGCCCAGCGGCCGGCCGGGCCGTGCGAGTGCAGCACGAAGTCGAGCGCCAGCTCCTTGGTGGCCGGGTCGAAGCGGCGGATCGTGTAGTCGCGCATGTCGGGGCGGGGGCCGCCGGGCGGGGGCAGCTCGACCCGGCCGGTCGCCGGGTCGGGCGGGACCAGCTTGATGTGGTCGGTGGCGCCGAGCGCGCTGAACGGGAAGTCGGCCTCGAGGTCGTCGCCGCCCAGCCAGATGCGGCGCATGGTGGGGCTGAGTTCTTCGACGCGGGTCACCTGGAGCACGCGGCGGCGCGGGGTGCGAGGCTCGCGGCGGAGGAGAGATGGTTTTGTCACAAAACTATGGTGTCATGGTCTGATGCATGGTCGCAAGGAAAGTGACATGGAGCTGCCGGACCGGCTGGTGTGGCTGATCCGCGGCTTCGGGCGGGCCCTGGTGCAGGCTACCCGGCGCGCCGGTCACTCGCCGCCGCTGCCGGAATCGCAGGTCATGGCGTTGCGGGTGCTCTCCCACTCGGGTGGGCGGACCCCGGCGCAGCTCGCCGACGATCTCCAGCTGGCCCGGCCGACGGTCAGCAATCTGGTGCGCGATCTCACCGCCGACGCGCTGGTCGAGCGGCGCCCGTCGGCGGCCGACGGGCGGTCGGTGCTGCTCGTGCCGACCGAGCGGGCCGAGGGCGTGCTCAACGCCTTCCGGCGCGGGCGCTCCGACGTGATGGCCCGGGCGGTCGCCGGGCTGCCGGCCGAGGACCAGGAGCGGATCGCCGCCGCGCTGCCGTCGCTCAGCCTGCTGCTCGACCGGATTCGCGCGCAGGGGTAGGCGAGCCGGCCGCCGTGACCGCGCCGGTCATCTTGCGCACGATCAGCGCCGTGCGGGCCAGCTCCTCGGCGGTGAACTCCTCGGCGGCCACCCGCATCCGCCCGCCGAGCGGCACGAAGAACGCGCTGGCCACCTGCATCGCGGTGTCGCTCATCTGCACCGTGACCCGGCGCCGGTCGCCGGGGTCGCGGTAACGGCGCACGTGACCCACGTTTTCCAGGCGGTCGACCAGCGCGGTGGTGGCGGCGGGGCTGAGTCGCAGCCGGTGGGCGAGGTCACCGACGCTGATCGGGTCGCCGGAGACGGTGCCGAGGCTGATCCACATGATCGCGTTGAGGTCGCTGCGGCCCAGGTGGTGAGCGCGCGCGAAGCCGTCGACGAACACGTCGCTCTCGACGTTGTAGGTGCGCAGCGCGTCGACCAGCTCGTTCAGGGCGGTCTCGCGGGTCGGGTCCGGTTGCGGCGGCACGGTCGTCATCCTATCGTTTCCATGACCGAATAATTAGGCCATCGAAATATTGAGGATCTTTTCTATGCCTAAGCGTCCCATCGCCTGGCTTACCACCCGTCTCGGGGTCCTCACCGTGCTGTTCGCCACCGTGGTCCTCTCGGGCCTGGCGTTCGCGTTCTCCCCGGAGCAGCCCGCGGCCGGTCCGGCCGACGGTCTGCCCGCCGGTGCCCAGTCCACCCGGGTGACCGAGCTGGCCGACCGTTTCGACAGCGGCCGCTCGGAGAGCGCCGTCGTCGTGCTGGAGCGGACGGACGCGGCGCTGACCGGGGCCGACCTGGCGGCGACGACCGGCCGGCTGACCGGGCTCGGCGCCGTGGCCAAGCCGGTGACCTCGGCGGACGGCCGCGCCGCCCTGGTCGTCGTGGAGCTGGCCGACGGCCTTGACTCCGACGCGCAGCACGCCGTGGTGGACCAGATCCGGGCAGCGCTGCACGCCTCGCCGCTGCCGGCCGGGCTCACCGTCCAGGTCACCGGCGGCGCCGCGATCGGCCGGGACATCTCGGCCGCGTTCGACGGCGCCGACGTCACCCTGCTGATCGCCACCGCCGCGGTCGTCGCGATCCTGCTGCTGATCACCTACCGCAGCCCGATCCTGTGGATCGTCCCGCTCACCGTCATCGGCCTGGCCGACCAGGTCGTCGCGAAGCTGCTGCCGTGGGTCGCCCGGATCGTCGGGGAGCGCACCGACGCCTCGGTCTCCGGCATCGTCTCGGTGCTGGTCTTCGGCGCCGGCACCGACTACGCGCTGCTGCTCATCTCCCGCTACCGGGAGGAGCTGCGCCGCACCGAGTCGCGCCGCGAGGCGATGACCCGGGCCTGGCGGGCGGCCGCCCCGGCGATCACCGCGAGCGCCGGCACGGTCGTGCTCGCCCTGCTCACGCTGCTGGTCGCGGTGCTCACCTCGAACCGGACGCTGGGCGTCTCGGCCGCCGTCGGCGTGCTCGTCGCGCTGCTGTTCGGGCTGTTCGTGCTCCCGGCCGCGGTGGTGGCGCTGCCGCGCGGCGTGTTCTGGCCGAAGGTGCCCAAGGTGGGCAGCGCCGACCCGACCGAGACCGGCTGGTGGTCGAAGGTGGCGCGAGGCGTCGGCAAGCGGCCCGGCACCGTCCTGGCGGTCGCCCTCGGCGTCCTGGTGATCTTCTCGGGCGGCCTGCTCAAGCTGGATGTCGGGCTGTCGCAGAGCGAGCAGTTCCGCACCAAGGTGGAGTCGATCGTCGCGCAGGAGGCGCTGGCCCGGCACTTCCCGGCCGGCGCCGCCCAGCCCGCTCAGGTGATCGTCGACACGGCGCAGGCCGACCAGGCCGGCGCGGTCCTGCGCAAGACCGCTGGGGTCGCGGCGGTGCTGCCGCCGGAGAAGTCCATCGACGGGGCATTGACCCAGTTCGCGGTGCAGCTCACCGACGACTCCGGGACGACCGCCGCCGATCGCACGGTCACGAGGTTGCGTGCCGCCCTGCCGGAGGCGCAGGTCGGCGGCGCCCCGGCCGCCGACCTCGACAAGCGCGACGCGAACCTGCGCGACGACCGGGTGATCGTGCCGCTGGTCCTGGCGGTGGTGCTGATCGTGCTGCTCGCGCTGCTGCGCTCGCTCGTCGCCCCGGTCCTGCTGCTGGTCACGGTGGTGATCAGCTATGCGGCCAGCCTCGGCGCGGCGACGGCGCTGCTGCGGGCCGGCTTCGGCATGCCGTCGCTGGATTCGAGCGTGCCGCTGCTGAGCTTCCTGTTCCTGGTGGCACTGGGCGTCGACTACAACATTTTCCTGGTCACCCGGGCCCGCGACGAAGCGGTCTCGCGCGGGGACACCCGGGCCGGCATGCTGCGCGGGCTCGCCGCCACCGGCGGCGTGATCACGTCGGCCGGCATCCTGCTCGCCGCGGTCTTCGCCGTCCTCGGGGTGCTGCCGGTCATCGTGCTCACCCAGATCGGCGTCGTGGTCGGGGTGGGCGTGCTGGTCGACACGCTGCTGGTGCGGACCGTGGTGGTGCCGGCGCTGGCACTGCTGCTGGGCGAGCGGTTCTGGTGGCCGGCGCGGCCGGTCCAGGGCGGAGCGGACGCGAAGCCGTCGGCGGGAGCGAAGGAGCCGGTGCGAATCGATTGACATGCATCTATCGATTGGGGTGAATGGAAACACCGTTTCGGAGAGTGTTACAGATGACCTTTTGGGGGGTCCTCGTGTCACTGCGCCGCATCCTGACACCCCTACTTCTGTCCGCCGTCGTGCTGGCCGCCACCCCTGCGGCCGGCCACGCGGCGGCGGCGACCTGGACCAAGGCCGCCACCACAGTCGCCGTGGCCTGCGGGAGCTCGACCCTCTCGCAGCCGGCGAACTGGTACTTCCCGGCGAGCACCGCGCCGAAGGCGCTCGTCTACCTCCAGCACGGCTTCTCCCGGTCCAACGCCAACCTGGAAGACCTGGCCGGAAAGTACGCCGACGCCGGCTTCCTGGTCTTCGCGCCGACCCTGCCGTCGTCCACCGCCGGCAACAACTGCGCGGTCAACAACACCGGCGACAACACCGCGTTCCTCAACAACGTGGCCGCCTGGCTCGGCGAGCTGACCACCGCCACCAGTAACCTGGCCAAGAGCTACACCACCGCGGCCGGCTGGCCGGGCGCACCGGGCAGGCGCTGCCGGCGAGTTACGTGATCGCCGGGCACTCGGCCGGCGGCGAGGCGGTCACCTACGTCGCGAACCGGCTGCGCACGAGCTTCCCGGCCGCGTTCGCGAAGGTGAAGTTCGTGCAGCTGCTCGACCCGGTGACCTCGCCCAGCGGCACCAACATGCCGACCGCCCTCGCCGGGCTGGCGACCACCAGCACGCCGATCTACGCGATCTCCTCCCCGCCGTACCTCGCGAACAGCCAGGCCAGCGGAACGGTCGCGCTCACCGCGGGCCTCGACCGGGCCTTCCTGGGAGTACGGCTGACCAGCGGCTCGCACTGCGACGCCGAGGGCGCGAGCACCAACTTCCTGTGCACGCTGCTCGGCGGCTCGTCCAAGGCGAAGAACGTCACCGCGCTGCAGACCTTCGCGGTGAACTGGGCGGCCGACGCGGTGGCCGGCACCACGACCGCCACCTACTACCCGGGCGGCACGTACTACCAGGGCCTGCTCACCGCGAACACCATCCAGACCCTCAGCGCGAGCTGAGTTCCACGGGGATGAAGCACTGCCCGCCTTCAGGTCCCGAGGGCGGGTAGTGCCTCGGCCAGGCTGATCACGTCGGCGTACTTGGCGTCGAGGTCGAACAGGTTGTTCTCGTGCGGGCCACCCTCGCGGTCGGCGCAGGCGTCGCGCACCACGATCGGGCGGAAGCCGTGCTGCAACGCGTCCAGCGCCGACGCGCGCACGCAGCCGCTGGTCGAATAACCCCCGATGACCAGGGTGTCGATCGAGTGCGAGGCGAGCCAGGCGGCCAGCGAGGTGCCGGCGAACGCGCTCGCGTAGTGCTTGACCACGACCAGCTCGCCGGGCGCGGGCGACAGTGGGGGAGCGAAGCCGCCGAGCGGGTTGCCCGCCGCGAAGACCTTCAGCGCGGGCACCTTCGCGGCGAACAGCGGCGCCTCGGAGCACGACTCGTCGGCGTAGCGCACGCTCGTCCACACCACCGGGATCTCCTTTTCCCGGGCTTTTCCGGCCAGTAGTGCCATCGCACCTGCCGCGGCCTGACCCGACTTCAAGAACAAAGGCGAATCCTCGGCGGTGTACGCCAACGCGGGGTCGACCAGAAGCACCGCCGGGCGCACGCCCCACCCGAGCCGCCGGGCGAACCCGGCCGCCGCATAGTCACGATCGAGATCCGACAAATCAGATCACCCCTTGTGCGCGGAGGGCTTCCCGTTCCGGGACGGAGAGGCCGAGCAGATCGCCGTACACCTCATCGTTGCTCGCGCCTCGTAGATTGCCGAGTCGACGACCTGCCCGCAACCGGTGCTCTCGCGGGCATGCAGGGCGGCGAGCGTGCCGAACGCGGCGTAGGTGGCGGCGAGCGAGTCACCGCCTGGGGTTGATCCGGCTCAGCTCGTCGAAGGAGAGGCCCCATTTGATCACCTCGGCGACGAAATCGCCGAGCAGCTGTCCGCAGAACGGGCCGGCCGGGAGGGTGCCGGTTTCGATGACCCGGATGTCGCTCAGCGGTGCTGTCACGCGGTTACCCTAACCGCGGGAAACGTTGTTTCGCCAGACGGAACATCGACCGGAGCTTCGGCCAGAACGAGAGGATGCGCATGGAGATCGTCGAGGTCGGGCCGCGTGACGGTCTGCAGAATGAGAAGCGCGTCCTGCCTACCGAGACGAAGATTGCGTACGTCACCCGCGCCGTCGCCGCCGGGCTGCGCCGTCTCGAGGTGGCCGCGTTCGCCCGGCCGGACCGGGTGCCGCAGATGGCCGACGCCGAGGACGTCCTGCGCGGCGTCCCGCGTCCCGCCGGGGTCCGTTACATCGCGCTGGTGCTCAACGGCCGCGGCCTCGACCGCATCCTGGCGCTCGACCCGTCCGTGCGGCCGCACGAGATCAACTACGTGGTCGTCGCGACCGACGAGTTCGCCCGGCGCAACCAGGGCATGGACACGATGACCTCGCTCGAGGGGTTCCGCGCCGTTGCCTCGCGGGCCGCGGCGGCCGGGCTGGGCGTGACGCTCACGGTGGCAGCCGCCTTCGGCTGCCCGTTCACCGGCGAGGTCAAGGCCGATCGGGTCCGCGAGG
This sequence comes from Actinoplanes sp. NPDC026619, assembly GCF_040638295.1. Taxonomy (NCBI): domain Bacteria; kingdom Bacillati; phylum Actinomycetota; class Actinomycetes; order Micromonosporales; family Micromonosporaceae; genus Actinoplanes; species Actinoplanes sp. NPDC026619. The sequence goes on along the minus strand of NZ_JBEZYA010000002.1, from coordinate 661,082 downwards.
TGGTCGCCGGCGCCGGGCCGATGGACGAGCTCTGCCTCGCCGACACGATCGGCGTCGGCGTGCCCGCGCAGGTGGTCGAACTCGCGGCGGCGGCCCGGGAAGCCGCGCCCGGGGTGCCGTTGCGCGCGCACTTCCACAACACCCGCAATACCGGCTACGCCAACGCGATCACCGCCGCCCAGCTCGGTTTCGCCGCCCTCGACGCGAGCCTGGGCGGGATCGGCGGCTGCCCGTTCGCGCCGGCCGCCACCGGCAACATCGCCACCGAGGACCTGGCCTACCTGCTCAACCGCTCGGGCCTGGCAACGGGCGTCGCCGTGCCGGAGGCGGCCGCCATCGGCGAGTGGATCGGCCAGGAGCTGGGCCTGGACAAGGTGCCGGCGCAGCTCGGCCGGGCGGGCGACTTCCCGGGCGATCTCGCACGCTGAGGGTCACAGCGGGCAACCTTTGCGTCGGAATGGAAACGGTGTTTCCATTCTCCCATGTTGCGGTCCGGCGGTGCCGATCTGACGATCGCGGGTGGCATTCGGGAGTTCGGCCGGGCCACCCCGGCGACCGTTGCGGTGCGCGACGGCGACCGATCGCTGACCTATGCGGCGCTCGACGAGCGGTCGTCGCGGCTGGCCAACGCGCTGCTGGCGACCGGCCTCGCGACCGGGGACCGGGTCGCGCTGCTCTGCGGAAACCGCCTGGAATACCCGGAGATCGCGGCCGGCATCGCCAAGGCCGGGCTGGTGCTGGTGCCGGTCAACCCGCGGCTCACCGCGCCGGAGGTCGACTTCATCCTGCGGCACTCGGGCGCGCGCCTGCTGGTCGCCGACGAGGCACTCGCCGACTTCGTGCCGCCGTTCGACGGAACTGTCATCGGACTGGGCGATGGCTTTTCGCTCGGCCCGTCCTACGAGGCGTGGATCGGGGCGGCGCCGGCTGCTGATCCGTGGGTGGCGGTCGACGAGCGGGAGCCGTTCTGCATCGCCTACACGGCCGGGACCACCGGTGATCCGAAGGGCGTGCTGATCTCGCATCGGTCGCGCTGCCTGACCTTCTTCGCCACCGCGCTCGAGTGGGGGCTCGGGCCGGGGCGGCGGACGATCGCGGTCGCGCCGATGTATCACGGGGCCGGCTTCGCCTTCGCGTACGCGGCCGTCTACTGCGGCGCCACCGTGAGCATGCTGCGGAGCTTCGATCCGCACCGGCTGCTCGACATGATCCGGCGCGAGCGGGCCCAGTCGGTGTTCCTGGTCCCGACGCACGCGCAGCTGATCCGCGCCGCGCTCGACGAGGTGCCGCCGCTGCCGTCACTGGACACCCTGTACTTCAACGCCGCCGCCCTGCCCCGGGTGCTCAAGGAGTGGGTGTTCGAGGCGTTTCCCGGGGCCGGCGTGCACGAGCTCTACGGCTCCACCGAGGCCGGTGTGATCAGCAACCTGCGGCCGCCGGACGCCCGCCGCAAGGCCGGCACGGTCGGCCACCCGTGGTTCGCCACCGAGGTGCGCATCGTCGGCCGCGACGGCCGGCCGGTCGGGCCGGAGGAGCCGGGGGAGCTGTACAGCCGCTCGCCGTACCTGATGAACGGCTATCACGACAATCCGGCCGCGACCGCCGCGTGCACCACCGAGGACGGCTTCCTGACGTCGGGCGACATCGTGATCGCCGACGAGGAGGGCTTCCTCGCCATCGTCGACCGGGTCAAGGATCTGATCATCACGGGCGGGGTGAACGTCTACCCCCGCGACGTCGAGGAGGTCCTGCTGACCCATTCCGCCGTGCTGGAGGCCGCGGTCGTCGGCGAGCCCGACGAGCGGTGGGGCGAGCGGGTGGTGGCCTACCTGGTCTGCCGGGAATCGGTCGAGGCGGCCGTGCTGGACGCGCATCTGCGGGCGCGGCTGGCCGGATACAAGGTGCCGAAGGAATTCAAGGTCATCGCGGCGCTGCCTCGCAACGCCGCCGGCCGACTGGGGCCGCGGCGCCGGCATCGCCCACGCCGACACCGAGTTCTACGTGGTCGAGGGCTCGCTGACCTACGGCGGCCGGGAGCTCGGCGCGGGCGGTTACGTGCAGGTCCCCAAGGGTGTGCCGATGGACTGGCTGAAGATCCGGGAGGGCTCGCGCATCCTGCACTGGCGCGAGTACGGCGATTGCGGCTTCGACCCGTACACCGATCTGGCCGAGGCCTCCGCCAAGGCCGACCCGCCGGCCGAGGCCGTCACCGTCATCGACGCCGGCACGATGGAGTGGACCGAGGCGACGTCGGTCGGGCCGCTCACCCCGCTCTACATCAAGCTGCTGCACCGCGACCCGAAGACCGGCTTCTACACCCGGCTGATCCGCGCGAAGAAGGGCTGGACCGACCACCGGCTGGCCCACCACCCGTGTTACGAGGAGTTCTACACACTCGGCGGGAAGGTGGCCTACAACTTCGGCGACATCGACGAGGGCACCTACTGCTTCCGCCCGGCCGGGGTGAAGCACGGCCACTTCATCGCCGAGACCGACATCGACTGGATCATCCGGTCCGACGGTGAGCTGACCAACTGGTACACCACCGCCGAGTTCGTCAAGTGGGGCGGCCACGCCGAGAACTACGACGAGCACAACCACAGCCACCAGCCGGTCATCTCGACCCTGCCGGTCCGGTCCCGTTCGCGGGGCGAGTGGTCCGGCGACGGCATGTGAGAAGCCCCGGAGGCCGGCGGCGGTCGGTGCCGCCGGCCTCCGGTCACACCCGCGCGGCGACCCGCCGCCGCCGGCTCAGCGCGCCCGCGCCGATCAGCACCGCCCCGCCGAGCGCGACCCAGCCGGTCCCGATGCCGGTGGCCCGTGGTGCGGCGATCGCGGCCGAGCCGGCCGGTGGTGCGCCGACCTTGACGCCGAAGGTGGTGACGTTGCCGCTGCCGGCGTGGGCGGCCGTGGCCGTGGCCGTCATGGCCATCCGCGGGCCGGAGTTCGTGGCCAGCGAGGCGGCCACCGCGTCGCTGAGGTCGACCACGGCCACGCTCGCGGCGTACGTGTGCGGGCCGGCAGCATGTTCCGGCACCTCGAGCATCAGCGGGTTGGTCGAGGCCGGCGTGCTGAGCGTCGCCCCGGGCGCCAGCTCCTGATCAGCCAGGCAGGTGACGGTGGTGAAATCCACGTCGGTGCGGTCGTACTCGCAGTTGGCGTAGCCGGCGACCGGCGCGATGCCCGCCTCGGTCACCAGCACGACGGCAGGGTGACGGTAAGTGCCTTTGCTGATATTACGGAAAGTGACGCCCACGTTCGCGTAGTTGCCGTGGTCGACGCTCACCTCGTCGAGGCCGGCGACCGCCAGCTCCGTGCCGGCGGCGCGCACGACGGTGACCTCGGCGGTGTCGGTGCCGACCGTGATCTTGAACGAGGACGCCACGCCGGCGGCCGTGGTCGCTGCGGCGGGAGTGACCGAGAACTGGTATTTCCTGCTTTCGCCGGGCGCCAGGTCGGGCACGTCGGAGTCGGCTCTGAGCCGGAGACCGGCGCTGACCCCGGAGAAGCTCACCACCAGATCCTTGGCCGTCGACGTCCCGGTGTTGGTGACGGTGGCCGTGACCGCCTGGGTGTGCCCCTCCAGGGCGGTCACCACCTGAGGCGCCGCGATCGCGACCTGGGGCGCCGCCGCCCAGGCCGGGGTGGCCGGGACGGCGAGCGCCACCAGGGTCATGAGCAGGGGTGGCAGCAGGCGCATGGCGGTCACCTTCCCTAAACCGAGAGTAACGGAATCCTAGCTTAGGGAACGACGGATGACAACTCTCTGTGATGTCGACCGTATTGCGTGGTCAGGTCCGGCTCGCCGCGAGCACGATCCAGGTGACCTCGGGATGCACGATGTCGCTGTGCGCGCCGCTGGGCGAGCCGCCGTTGCGGACGATCTCGCTGCAGTCGACGTTGAGGATGCGGTTCTTGGCGAAGCGGTAGACGGCGCCCGGGCCGGCCGGCTGGATGCCGTCGAGCACCGCGTCGGCGTTCTGCGCGCCGTCCGCGCCCATGCCGCCCCAGCGGTACAGCAGGTCGCGCACGCCCGCGATGTCGTCGCGGGCGGCCAGCGAGGCCAGCGGGTAGAACCGCCCGACCGCGCCGTCGTGGCTGGAGAAGCAGACCGTCAGCGGACCGTCGACCCGCTGTTCGCGGGTGGCGAGGGCGCCGTTGCGGCCGGCGTCGAACGGCAGCGGTCGGCAGAACGCGAAGTGCGAGAACGCTCCCTGCAGCAGCGTCACCGACTTCACCGGCGAGGCGCCGGCGGGGAGGCCGTCCAGGGCGTACGAGACCAGGCGTGCGCCGAAGCTGTGGCCGATCAGGTGGATCCGCAGACCAGGTCGCGCGGCGGCCAGACGACCGAGCAGCGGTCCGAGCCCCTTGCGCCCGACCACCCCGGCCCGGCCCTTCATCTCCCAGTACGTCGCGCCGCGCAGTGCCTCCTTCGCGCCGTTGCGCAGGCGGCGCAGCCGGTCACCGATCCCGGCCGTGCCGTCGCCGCCCGGGATCTGCGCGCCGCTGTCGACCAGCGCGTCGGCGTACCGGCCGAAGACGTCGTTGGCGTTGTCCTCGAGCATGCGCGGGCGGCCGGACGCGCCCTCGCCGTCGTCCTCGCCCGCCGCGGCCTGGGCCGAGAAGTCCTTGAGGGCGGCGAAGAAGTCGTCCAGGGTGTGCTGGGTGGGTTGCTCCTCGCGCAGCAGCGCGGCCATCTGCTCCAGCGGCGCCTTGGCGTCCGGGAAGGTGTCGAGCAGGTCGGCCAGGGTGCGGTCGTCGAGAGCCGGGTCGGCGACGAAGGTCTCCCGGTCGGCCGGGGCGAACGCCGCGACCCCGCCGCCGCCCGCAGTGGCCGCGGTGAAGTCCGGGATCGGATCGTCGGACCACTGCTGGGACGGCCAGTAGACACCGGCGAAACCGGCGGTCCCCCGCGGATCGGCCGCCAGCTGCCGGGCCAGCAGCTCGAAGAACGCGTCGTAGAGCCGGCGGGCGGTGCGGCGCTCGTTGTTCCAGCCGTGGGTGAAGACGTACAGGTCGGTGAGGTTGCCGGTCTCGGCGAGCAGGGCGTCGGTGGTCCGGGTGTCCGGGTCGCCCTCGGCGTCGAAGGTGACGTCCCAGAACGGTAAGCCGGCGATCGAGTCGGTCATGTCGAGCTCCGATCATTCAGACGATTTGGAGTGCGCGCATCAGGTCGAGCAGGCCGGCGCCCTGGAAATCGCGCCGGCGGCCGAGGTCGATCGCGGAGTCCATGAAGATCCGCTTGACCCGGGTCGGTTCTCCGATGAATTCGCGCCGCACCGACAGCAGGGCCGCCACCGCCCCGGAGACGTGCGGCGCGGCCATGCTGGTGCCGCTCTCCTCGACGTAGACCGCCCGGCCGGCCGGTGGCTGTTTCCCCGCGCCGACCACGGCGTCGAGGTTGGAGCCGGCCGCGCAGGAGGTGATCCGTTCACCCGGCGCGAGCAGGTCGGGCTTGTCGCGGCCGTCGCCGGTGGGGCCCTTGGAGGAGAAGTGCGACACCCCGTACAGGTGGGGTGAGGTGCGGTGGGTGGAGCCGACCGTGATGGCCAGCTCGGCGTTGCCCGGGTCGTTGACGCTCATCGCGAAGCCGAACTTGCCGGGCGCCTCGCTGTCCACGTTGAGCGTGCCGTAACCGGAGTTGCCGGCCGCCACCACGACGACCACGCCGGAGCGGACGAGCCGGTCGACCTCCTGGCACAGCGGGCTGTAGCCGCACGCGAACCACTCCGGCTCGAACGGATAGCCGAGGCTGAGGTTGACGCCGTGGATCCGCATCGCGTCGACGCTGCCCTTGTTGACCTCCCGCACGTACGCGAGGGCGCGCATGACCCGGTTGACCTGGGCGCGCGGGGTGCCGGAGCCACCCCCGACGGCCCGCAGGCTGACGAGTTTCGCCAGCGGCGCCATCCCGGCCATCGCCGCCGGTTCGATGGTGCGGGGCACCCGCAGCGGCGCGGTCTCGCTCTCCGCGTTGTAGCGGGTCTCGGTGGCGTAGATCTCGCGGCGCCGGCCGTCCTTGATCCACGGTTCGATGGCGCCCGCGATGATCCCGGCGACGTGCGTGCCGTGCCCGACGGTGTCGACCAGGGCCCCGTCCGGGGTGTGCGGGCCGTAGAGCGGGAAGTAGCGGTGCAGGTCCGCGACCGCGGGGTCGTCGAGGGTGTGGTGGCCCGCGAAGTGCGGATGCTCCGCGATGCCGGTGTCGATGACCGCCCAGACGATGCCGTGCCCGTCGGCCTCGAACGACTTGCGCGCCGCGTCCGCCTTGATCGTCACGCACGAGGTGTCGATCTGCGGGCGCATCGGGAAGTCCGGCCAGATGTGGAAGATGCTGCGCTCGGGCCAGACGATCGGCACCGCGTCCGCGGCGACGAGGCGTTTCACCTGGTCCATCGTGAGCTTGCCGGCGAGGTAGCGCCCGGCCACCTCGATCGGGGCCGGATCGCCCTCCGCGGCCACCGCGGCCCACAGCGCCAGTAGCCGGCCGAAGGCGTCCGGCGGGCCGGCCCGGTACTGAAGGTTGACCTCGACCATGACCGGGATCGCCGGGTCACCGGCGTCGAAGCCGAGGCGGGCCCGGACGGCCGGGTCGCGCAGCGGGGCGGCGATCACGCCGGCCGGCGGGGGCTCGGCCGCCACTACGGCGCCATCGTCCGCCGCCCGCGGCGCGGCGTCCGTTCGCTGCCGGGCCGCCGCGACGGCGTCGATGCCGGCAGCGGTGATGGCGAAGGTGTCCGGGCTCGGTGTGTCCACCAGCCCGGCTTCGCCGAGGTCTTTCAGCGCGCGGTCCACCCGCCGCTGCCACAGCGGCTTGGTGGCCAGGCCGGTGTAACCGCGGTCGTCCTCCTCGAACCGGTCGGCGAACCGCAGCGCCACCTCGACCGCGACGTGCCGGGCGAGGTGCGTGTCGTGGTGCGGCAGGTGGTCGATCGCGACGAGCGTGCGGTCCTGCCAGATGGTCGGAGTGGCCATGTGCCACCTCCAGCGTCGGATTAAGACGCTGGTCAGGATGGCGCTCGCTAATCCTCGATCACAATCGGTTACCCGACTGCCCGCCCTGACGGGCGACGTAGCTCCCGCTCGGCGTTCCGGTCGCGCGCCCAATGGCGTACGCGATCCGGCCGCGCAAAACGGTTGGCCGTCGCCGGCTACATCGGGTTGCCCGCCGGGGAGGTCGCGGCCGGCCGGTAACCGGCGGGCGCGTGGATGACGCAGGTCTGCGCGTATTCCGTGAGGCCCTCGTGCGCGTACTCGCGGCCCCAGCCCGAGTGCTTGACCCCGCCGAACGGCGCTCGCAGGCTCATTCCGGTGCGGTTGTGCGTGTTGACGAAGCAGAACCCGGCCTCGACGCGCCGGGCGAAAGCAACCGCCCGCTGCTCGTCCGCGCTCCACACCGAGGCGCCCAGCCCCAGCTCGCCGGCGTTGACCGAAGCCAGCACCGCGCTCTCGGACGTGTAGCCGAGCACCGGCGCCACCGGCGCGAACTGCTCCGCCGTCACCAGTGGATCCCGCGTCGAGGGCGACACGACCAGGGCCGGCCGGACGAAGTAGCCGGTCTTCTCGTCGGCGTCGAAGATCCCCAGGTCGTGGAAGCGGCCGCGGCGCAGCGCCGCACCGGCCTCCTGCGCCGCGGCGGAGATCACCGGGCCCATCGTGACGCCGTCGGCCAGCGGATCGCCGGTGACGAGCACGCGGTCCGCGGCCGCCCGGTAGGCGTCGACGAAGTCGCCGAGCCGCGCCACCGGCACGTACAGCCGTTTGGCCGCTGTGCAGACCTGCCCGCTGCTCGCGAACGTGGCCATGACCAGGCGATCCATGGCGGCATCGTCGAACGGCGCGTCGTCGAGCAACACGGCCGGGTCGTTGCCGCCGAGCTCCAGAACGCTGGGCGTGAGCCGGTCGCCGGCCAGGGCCGCCACCGCCCGCCCACCGGCCACGCCGCCCGTGAAGGCCACCTTGCGCACCAGGTCGTGGCCGACCAACGCGGCGCCGGCCTCGGCCCCGCCGTGCACGATCCGCAGCGGACCGCCGATCAGCCGCGCGATCCGGTCGAGGGTGAGCGGGGCCAGCGGCGACGGCTTCACCACGACGGCGTTGCCGGCCGCGAGGGCCGGGGCGATCTTCAGCATGGACAGGATCACGGGCGCGTTCCACGGGGTGATCGCGGCCACCACCCCGTACGGCTTCCGCTGCTGGATCAGCAGCCCGAGCTCGTCGTCGAGCGTCTGATCGGCGTAGGCGGCGGTCGCGTGCGTGACCACCCACCGCAGGTAGCGGACCGCGAAGCCGATCTCGCCGCGGCATTCCCCGAGCACCTTGCCGGTCTCCCGGGACAGCAGCACCGACAGTTCGCCGAGCGCGTCCTCGATCGCCTCGGCGCCGGCGGTGAGCAGCGCCAGGCGCTCGTCGATCGGCGTCACCGACCACCGGCGGTAGGCGGCCTCCGCGGACCAGACGATCGCGTCCACCTCGTTGGGCGACGTCTCGGCGACCGACCCGACGATCTCGGCGAACCGCGCCGGATTCTCCCTGGTGATCACGGGGCGACCGGCGGCAGCGAGGCGATCATCGCGCTCCCCGGCGGCGCCGCCCGGTCCAGAACCATGTGGCTCACGTATCCAACCTCCCGGCTATGTCGGGTGCGCTCAGGGTGAGTGCGGTGGCGTAGCGGGCGTCCAGCTCGAGGGCGTCGGGCCGGCCGACCAGGTCGGTGAAGGCCGCCCAGGGCATGCGGTCCACGGCCGCGGCACTGCCGGTGTCGGCGATGGCGCGGTAGACCAGCGACGCCGCCCGCAATGCGGCCAGCAACGCGGCGACCGGGTGCAGGACCATCCGGACGCCGACCTCGGCCAGCTCGGCGTCGGAGGCCGGCGGGCGGCTGCCGCCGGCTTCCGAGCGGCTGATCACGATCGGCACGCCGGGCAGCGTGGCATGCAGGCCGGCCAGGTCGGCCGGGTCGTCGACGCCTTCCGGGAAGACCGCGTCCGCGCCCGCCTCGGCGAACCGGCGGCACCGCTCGACCGCCTCGGCGAGGCCGTGCACGGCGTACGCGTCGGTGCGTGCGATGACCGCGATCTCCGGCGCCTCCGCCGCCAGCGCCTTGATCTTGGCGGCCGCCAGACCGGCGTCGATGACCTCCGTGCCGGCCGGATGGCCGCCGCGCTTCGGGCTGACCTGGTCCTCGAGAAGCAGGCCGGAGATGCCGGCGCGGACGTAGGCGAGCGCGGTCCACACCGCGTGCACCGGGTTGCCGTAGCCGGTGTCCGCGTCGGCAAGCAACGGGGTGCCGCCGAGCGCCGGGACGAGCGTGGTGGCCCGGTCGGCGATCTGGGTGGCGTGCACGAAGCCGAGGTCGGGCCGGCCGAGCATGAGCGCCGACACGGCCGTCCCGGACAGATGCACGGCGGTGTGCCCGGCGCGGACCGCGAGGGCAGCCGTGACCGGGTCGTAGACCCCGGGGGCGTGCGTGACACCGCCGTTGCGGAGCAGAGCTCGCAGATCGTCGCCGCTCATGGCTGGGCCTCCATCGCCGAGCCCCCGTGGCTCTCCTGCCCGGGGTCGTGGTGGGCGATTCTCCCGCCCGCGCCGGTCGCGGGGTATTCGGAGCCGCCGCCACGATGGATGGTCATGACCGGCGGTGCCGACGATCCATGTGGCACTCGGGCCCTCCCGGCGCCCGTTTCTCCTATGGAAACGATGTTGCCAAGAAGCTAACAATCGTCCCGTACGCCTGTCAATCGTTCAGCGGGACAGCGTTTCGCTGTGCGAAATCGCAGGCTAGGCTTCCCGCAGGTTTGTTCCGAATCTGTTCCGGGGGAGTTTCACTGTGCCTGCCCGCTCCGTGTCCACGAGCGCCCCGGCCGACGACGAGAGCCAGTCGCGCTCCGTTGCCGCGGTCGAGCGCGCCATGGACGTCCTGCTCTACTTCGGCCGCACCGAACAGACCGACCTCGGGGTCACCGAGATCGCGTCCGCTCTCGGGCTGACCAAGGCCGCCGTGCACCGCATCCTCACCGCCCTGCGCAGCCGCGACCTGATCACTCTCGACACCTCCACCCGGCGCTACGCGCTCGGGCACGCGGCGGTCGCGCTGGGCCGGGCCTACCTGGCCCGCACCGATGTGCGCGCGATGACCGCGCCCGAGCTGAAATGGCTGTCCGAGCGCACCCAGGAGACGGCCACGCTGTCCCTGCGCCGCGGCGACACCCGGCTCTACGCCGACCAGGTCGTGCCCGACCAGGAGCTGCGCCTGGAGGTCAGCCTCGGCATCCCGTTCGCGCTGCACGCGGGCGGGTCGTCCAAGGCGTTCCTGGCCTGGCTGCCCGACTTCGAGCTCGAGGCGTACCTGCAGCGGCACCCGCTCACTGCGGTGACCGACAAGACGATCACCGACCCGGCGAAGCTGCGCAAGGAGCTGGCCACCATCCGCAAGCGCGGTTACGCCACCTCGCTCGGCGAGCGGCAGGCCGGGGCCGCCTCGATCGCCGCGCCGATCTTCGACCACGACGGCCACGTGGTCGCGGTGGTCAGCGTGGCCGGGCCGGCGCTGCGCTTCAAGCCGGAGTCGGGTTCCGCCGACGACCTGCTGGCCGCGGCGGCCCGGATCTCGGCCCAGCTCGGCTACGAGCCCGCTACAGGTCAGCGAACGGCTTGACCACGCCCAGGAGCGCGGCGAGCAGCACCGACAGCCAGATGGCCCAGACGTACGGCAGGCAGCCGTTGACGCTTCGCCGGAGCACCGGCTCGGTCTCCGGCCCGGCGGAGCCGGCCATGACGGCGCCGAAGGCCGCGCCGAACGGCCGTAGCGTGCGCCGGATGCCCAGGCCCGCGGCGATCGCGAGCGAGTAGAGCAGGACCTTCCCGCCCAGCCAGCGAGGATTGGTGGTGACGCCGAACGGCTCGCTCGCGATCAGCGTGTAGAGGCCGGCCGTGCTCATGCCCGCGATCACCGCGATCCGGATGAGCCAGTCGAGGCGGCGGACCAGCGGGCGCGTGGTGGTCGGTGTACATCACCCGGAGCCAGACCAGCGCGCCCGCCCAGATCGGCGCGAGCAGCCATGCGAGGCCGGGCAGGCGCCTGCCGTGCGGGCCCAGCGCGATCAGGGTGAGGCCGTTGGGCAGGAACAGGATCAGGCACGGTCTCCGAAGCGGACAACACCTGGTTCACGTTGCTGACGATGAACACCAACCAGTCCCACTTCAACGCCGACTACGCGGCCGGTACGCCGTACCGGAAGCTGCTCGTGAATTCGACCTTGACGGTCGCGATCGTGACCGGGCTGTCGGTGCTCGACATCAGTCAGCACGCCTTCGCGAACCTGGGCTGGGAAGAGATCCGGATGCCCAGCCCGGTCTTCGTGGGCGACACGATCTACGCCCGGTCGACGGTGCTCTCGAAGAGAGAATCACAGTCGCGGCCGTACGCCGGGATCGTCACCTGCCACACCACCGGCTTCAACCAGGAGGGCGCCGACGTCATCACCTGGCGGCGGTCGATGCTGGTCTACAAGCACGGCCACGGGCCGTCCGCATGAGACTGGACGTGCAGCCCTGGGGTGCAACGCTCGCCGAGCTCGGCGAGGCGGCCCGCGAGGCCGAGGCCGCCGGCGCCGGTGTCGCCTGGGCCCCCGAGCTGCACCGCAGCGCTCCCGCGGGTGGCGGCCGCGATCGCCGCCGGCACCTCCACGATCGCGGTGGTCCACGACGTCTTCACCCCGGCCCCGGCGGAGTTGGCGGCCGCCCAGGACCTGGTCGACCGCTTCGAGGCCGCCGGTGGGGGAGTCTGCCTCGACGCCCGGGGCCGGATGGTCGATCTGGCCGTGGTCCGCGAGGCCCGCCGCACCCTGCGGGACGGCGGCGTCCCGGCATAACTGGCAGCATGCTGCCATGCTCTCCGCGCCTCGGTTGTCTGTTCTTTTCCTCGCGGCGGCCGTGTTGTCCGGGTGCGGCGGCCCGGCGCCGGTTCCGCCCGAAGCACTCACCCTGAAGGCGGACGGCAGCGTGCCGTGGGTCGACGAGCCGATCGACAGCGTCTACACCCACCCGGCTGCCCCGACCGTGGCCCCGGGCAGCAAGCCCTGCACGGCGGCCCAGCTCACCGGCAAGCTCGACCGATGGGCGAAGCCGAGCGGGGAGAAGGTGCTCGGCGGGCGCCTTCTCGGCGAGCTGATCGTCACCAACACCTCCGGCGCCGGCTGCGTGCTGCAGGGCGCCGCCGACGTGCATTTGTTCAGCAACGGCGCCGAGGTGCCGGTCGACCACTCGTCGAGCGTCGCGGACCAGGCGAAGCGGAAGGCCGTGCCGGTGCCGGCGGGCGGCGCCGCGTCGATGCGCGTCGACTGGTCCGGGCCGTTCTGCGGGACCGCCCGCCCGCCGTACGAGCTGCGGGTCGGCCTGCCGCAGGAAGGCGGCGAGCTGCGCGCCCCGATCGGCCCCCGCGACCACCCGGCGTGCAGCGGCGATCCCGAGTCACCGGTCAAGCCGTCGTCGAACCTGTCCGCGAGCGTCTTCGACACCATCACCGCAAACGACCCGGCCACCACCGTCCGGTCGCCGCTGTGGGCCCTGACCGCGGCCGCGACCGGGCCGGCCCAGGCCCACCCCGGCGACCGGCTCACCTACACGGTCACGCTGACCAACCCCACCGCCGCACCGGTCACCCTGCTGCCGTGCCCCGGCTTCCTGCAGGAGGTACGGTCGTCGGCCGGCGGAATGGTGAACGGTTCGAGCTGGCAGCTGTACCGGCTGAACTGCCGCCCGGCCGACGCCGTCCTGGCACACTCCGGGCTGCGGTTCGAGATGGTCGCCACGGTGCCTGCCACGGCCACCGCCGGCGGGAGTGTGCAGATCGTCTGGCGGGTGGAGACCGCGCAGCTCCTGCCCACCGAGCACCTGGCCGGTGTACTCACCATCCCGGTGGTCTGATCTGTCCGATGCTGCCTAGCTCTCCAGCTCGGCCAGCAGGTCGTCCAGGGACGAGTCGGCCGCGCTGGACAGCAGCACCTCCGCGGCGGTGAAGCGGGTGCGGTCGGCGTGCGCGTTCGGCACCGCGACGCAGCGCAGCCCGGCCTCGTGCGCCGCGGCCACCCCGTGCGCGGTGTCCTCGAACGCGACCGCCTCCGCCGCCGGCACCCCGAGCCGCTCCAGGGCCAGCAGATAGACGGCCGGATCGGGCTTGTGCGCGGCCACCTCCTCGCCGGTGGCCAGCACCTCGAAGCGCTCCCGCAGCCCCGCCTGATCGAGCATCGCCCCGACGTGGGTCAACGGCGAGCTGCTCGCCACCGCGAGCCGCAGCCCGAGCTCCGCCGCCCGGTCCAGCCACCCGACGATCCCCGGCGTCGGCAGGAGGGCCGCGTTCAATTCGGCGCGGTACGCCATCCGCAGCGCATGGCTGGACTCGCGGTCGTAGCCCGCCCCGACCGCCTCGGCGAGCGCCGCATAGCGCTGCTCGCTGACGTCCCCGCCGTGGTCGGCGAAGAACCCGGCCGGATCGAGCCGCAGCCCGTGCCGCCGCCACTCCCAGAGCCAGCTGTCCAGCAGCGTGCTCTCGGTGTCCATGAGCAGCCCGTCGAAATCGAAGATGAGCACCTTGATCGTCACGGCGCCAGTATCCCGCCCGCCGTAGCGGCAATCGCCGGAGAGTCAATAAGTCGTGGACAGAATGTGTCATCCCGAATAGGCCATACCGCCGGGATCGTTCCCTACTTTACTTAATATTTATCTTTGTGAAATTCATGGGGCTTGTCGGGATATCGACGGACGTGAATAATTTTCGAGGTGCCGGCACCCCAGCGCCGGACCCTCACCCCCGGAGGAAGCAATGCTCAACCGGAAACTGCGCCGACCGATCGTCGGCCTGGCCGCCTGCGTGCTCGCCGGCTCCGCGTTCGCCGCCGCGTCACCCGCGTCGGCCGCCCAGCCCACCGGCGCCGACCCGTCGTTCGCGTCGTCCGCACTGGCCACCAAGCTCGACGCCCAGTTCGGCGCCAAGGACGCCGGCTCCTACATCGACGCGGCCGGCAAGGTGGTCGTCAACGTCACCGACGCCGCCACCGCCGCCTCGGTGACCGCGGCCGGCGCCACCCCGCGTTACGTGACCCACACCGGCACCGAGCTGGCCGCCGCCGACAGCGCGCTGAAGACGAGCCTGAAGACGCCGGGCACCGCGTTCGCCGTCGACCCGGTCACCAACAAGGTCGTGGTCAGCGTCGACAGCACCGTCACCGGCGCGAAGCTGACCGCGGTGAAGGCCATCGTCGCCAAGCTCGGCGACAAGGCCAGCCTGGAGACCGTCCCCGGCACCCTGTCCCCGGAGATCTCCGGCGGCGACGCCATCTACGGCGGCGCCTACCGCTGCTCGCTCGGCTTCAACGTGAAGAACAGCGCCGGGGCGTACTACTTCCTGACTGCCGGCCACTGCACCCAGGTCGTCTCGACCTGGTACAGCAACTCCGCCAAGACCACCCTGCTGGGCAGCAACTACGTCTCCAGCTTCCCCGGCAACGACTACGGCATCGTGAAGTACTCGACCAGCAGCACCGTGACCAAGAGCGGCGCGGTCGGCTCGCAGGACATCACCTCCGCCGCCACCCCGTCGGTCGGCGCCTCGGTCAGCCGCCGCGGCTCCACCACCGGCATCCACACCGGCTCGGTGACCCAGCTCAACGCCACGGTCAACTACTCCGAGGGCTCGGTCTCCGGCCTGATCCGCACCACCGTCTGCGCCGAGTCCGGCGACAGCGGCGGCTCGCTGTACTCCGGCACCACGGCCCTCGGCCTGACCTCCGGCGGCAGCGGCAACTGCACCTCCGGCGGCGTCACCTACTTCCAGCCGGTGGTTGAGCCCCTGAACGCGTACGGCCTGTCCGTCTTCTGATCCTCTTGACCCGGCCCGCCGCTCCTCCCGCCACGGAGGCCGGCGGGCCGTCCTATGCCCTGACAGCAGTGAGATAGGCCCGAACGAAGAAGCCGCCGACCACGGCACCGTGCAGATGACCGGCCACCGTGACGTCCTCGCCCGCCAGCGTGACGTGCAGGTGAACCTGCCCCGCGACGACCTCCTCGGTCCCGGACAGCTCCATCGGTTCGTAGCCGAAGACCCGAACGCCAACCGGACGAACTCGCCGGCCCTCTATCGGAACGGGCGAGGGAGCTGGCTGGCGCAGTGCTTCGTGACGGAGATCCTGGACCGGATGATCCAGTTCTTTCCGCGAGGAGGCCGTGGCGCCACTGGATGAGGCCGGGTTCGATCGACTGCTCCGCAACTTCGAGGGCTCGTCGGATCACCTGGAGATGGGCGACGCCTACGGCACGGAGGTCGAGCATCCGCACATGGCCAAGTGGGCGGCCCAGAAACCGGATGACCTGAGCTGACCCGATGACTGGTGCTTCACCCTTCGGGGCCATATCGCCGCAGCTAAAAGTGTCCGAGCCGCTGAGCGGATATCAGCGCTCGAGGTTCGCCGTGCTCGACCCGGCCAGCGACGACGGTGGCCGCGTGGCGTCGCCCCAAACGTGTCGTGTTGCTGGCGACCCCGAAGCCTGGCGCGGCTTAGGCCCGATCCGGGCCTGTGTCAGCTCGCGGCTCCGAAGCCGGACCGAAATTGAACGTTCCGCTGAAGTCTCGACCCTGCATTACTGGTCCACTCACTTGTGCCGATCCGCCCACGACATTGTGGACGTCGCCTGCGCCTGGCGCCGAACGCAGCCACGTCGCTAGGTCCGCGCGAAACGTTGGGTCGCTCTCGGCTCGATCGGACAGAGCGGCCGAAATTGCCTGCGCCGGCCAGTCTTCGATGAGCTCTGCCTCGAATGGTGCCAGAAGTTGTGGCCGATCTCGCCTGTTGGCCGACGCCCGATCAACGAGTGCGCGCAATACCTTCCATGCGTCAGTGCCGGCTGCCGCGGCGGTGGCAGTCACTGCGGAGGTGATCGCTGCAAGTAGTGCCGGGTCCATGAAGCCTCCTTCACGTCTGGCCCCACCGGCGGGACGCCCGCCCAACCTACCTAATTGACACCCCGGTGCGGAGGGCAGCTTCCGGTGGTCACTCGGTACAGTAAGAGATCGGATGTCCGATCTCAGCAGTGGGCATAAACGGGATGCGAAGCCTTGACGCCAGCCCCCACAGTGCCGTAGCGAGTAATTCGCGAAGGTTTCTGAGCCTTACCCTGAGGAGCTGGCGTGACTTTGAAGATCGTCAATACCATCGGATGCAACGGCGGAACCTGCCCCACCCTCTACCAGACTGAGTCCGGTGACTTCCTGATCCAAGGGTTCATCGTCGAAGACTCGGGAACCATGGACGAGATTGGCGTCGTGCCACAAGGCGAGAGCGTTGTCCGCGTTCCCCGAGAGTTGTTGAGCAGCCTCTTTTACAAGGAGTGAAGTGGAAGAAACGACGTCATTCGACTATCTCATGGAGCACTTCCGGATCGCCGCCTTCAGGTTGGAGGTCCGGAAGTCGTACGGTGTCCTGTCTGAAGATGCCGCCTTCCAGAAATTTCTTGACGGAGGGGATCCAGGGATCGATTGGCTAAGCGACTGGCTCGACGGTGCCCGGAAGAAGACTTCCATCGGCAAACGGATCGAGCGGGTACGTATCATCGACGAACCTCCCAGCGACTTCTTGCGTTTCGAGTTATCCATCACACCGCATAACCTGGAGGCAGGGGAGGATATTCGCTACCTGCCGCGAAAGGCCGCACGGGAGCTTGACATCCCGAGCGAAGACTTCTGGCTGTTCGATGCCACGACGGTTCTCATCTTGAATTTTGACGATAACGATCGCTTTAGTGGAATTGAACCGGTCACCGAACCGGTGAAGGTGGCGCCGTACGTATCGGCTCGCGACACAGCGTGGCAGCACGCATTTTCATTCCGATCGTACCTGTCCAAAGATAGCTAGCAATGAATCGGGTATAGGTGACCTCTTTCTGGGCAGGTGAGTTGGTCACCCTGCGAGCCATGTCAGGCGAAGACTGGGAGTATTACAAGCGCTTCAATGAAAACTCCCGGGACTCGCGTAGTGTGAATAGGATCGAGCTTCCAAGGTCGGACGATAATTACCGGCGCGAGGCAGTCGAGGTTGCCGAGAAGTACTCAGTTGGAGACACATTCGCACTAGGTATCGAGCGAAACGATCAGCGCGTCCTGGTTGGTGCACTATCGACTCGAAGGGTCGATAACAGGGCTGGCAGCTTTGAGTACGGTCTGGAAATCGAAAGATCACATCAGCGGCGAGGGTATGGTTCGGAGGCCGCGGCCTTATCGCTTCGATATATGTTTGACGAGCGGCGACACCGCAAGTGCACAGTTTTAATCTACTACTTCAATTATGCGTCGGTTGCCCTGCATAAGGCGTTGGTATTTGTCAACGAAGGTCGCCTGCGGGAGCACGAGTTCTTCCAAGGTCGATATTGCGACGTAATTATCATGGGCATCCTCGATACCGAATTCCGCGATAAATTTGGCGGCGGCGAGGTCGCCGATGACTGACTTCGACGATGGGTCAGAAGTTGCAGGGTTTTTGAGGAACGACTTCTCCGGGCAGGCTGATACCGTTGTTCAGGCAGGTCGGCTAGCTGGCACCTTCAACGTGCGAGTACCACGTAAACCTGGCTTTCCGCGGCCGCGACAACTGCCTTCATCGGTGCGCAGCTTTGTCAACCGCAAGTTTGACCTGCGGAAGTTGGATGCCGCGTTGGAGCAGTCACTTCTTGTGGCAGGCTCGGAGGAATCCGCGGTCGTCATATCGGCGCTCTCCGGGCCGCCTGGTGTAGGAAAGACCGCTCTCGCGGTGTACTGGGCCCATCATGCGCGGGATAAATTCCCAGACGGCGATCTGTTCATTAATTTGCGTGGCTATGATGCCGCCCTTCCAGTTTCTCCTCAGCAGGCCCTTGAATCTTTTCTGCGGGCCCTTGATGTCCCCGCCGCCCGCATCCCAGGGAACATTGACGAGCAGGCAGCGCTTTATCGGTCCTTACTCGATGGGCGGCGCATGCTGGTGCTGCTCGATAACGCCGTCAACGCCGAGCAGGTGCGTCCGCTTCTGCCCGGTACGCGGTCATGCGTTGTGGTCGTCACAAGCCGTAGTCGGTTGTCTGGGTTAGTCATTCGGGAGGGAGCTGGCCGAATGGTTCTCGAGGCTCTTACTCCGGACGAGGCGGTTAACTTGCTGGGTGAGATTCTTGGTCAGGGCCGTGTCGAGGCTGATCCTGAAGGTGCAAAGGCTCTTGCTGGGCAGTGTTCGTTCCTTCCGCTTGCGTTGCGCATAGTCGCAGATAAGGCAACGGCAGAACCGGATATGACGTTACGTGAGTTGGCCGATGAATTGGCTTCGCACCGCAGAAGGCTCGACGGCTTTACGGTGGATGACGACTTGTCCGAGATACGCGCGGTATTCTCATGGTCCTACCAGGCGCTCACAAGGGAAACGGCCCGCGTGTTCCGGCTATTGGGCGCTCATACCGCTCCCGACATCGGAACGTTCGCTGTCGCCGCGCTAGCCCAGATCTCGGTTGCTGATGCGCGTAATAGCCTCGGCGCACTTGCCGACATTCATATGCTGACCCGGACAGAAACTGACAGGTTCAGGATTCACGACCTGCTTCGGGCCTACGCTGTAGAACGCTTCGAGCAGGAGGAGTCGGAGGCGTAACGCTTTGCTGCAGGCCGTCGCTTGCTAGATTGGTTCTTCGCTGCCGCCTACGAGAGTTATCAGGCTATTTTGCCGCAGGGGCGCCGCTTCGCCCAAGTGGAGCTCGGACGTGATGTGACCACACTTCCCGTTTTCGCTGATCAAGCCTCGACGGTCAAGTGGTGCGAGAGTCAACATGCGAACCTCATGGATGCAATAAATAGGGCCGAGGAGTTGGGCTTCGACGATCTGGTCTGGAAAATTGCTGTTTCCTGTATGGCCTTTCTGGAGCGGCTTTCCTATAAAAATGACTGGATCGCCAGCCATGAAAAGGCAGTGTCTGCGACACGCCGCCTCCGCGACAGAGCCGCAGAGGGATTTGTGCTGATGCTGCTTGGCGACGCGTATTGGTTCCGTGGACGCTACCGGGACGCGCTATCGACTTACCTGGGTTCTGTTGCTGCCGCTCGAGACGCGCACGACAAATGGACCGAGGCTTTCGCCCTTCGCGGCAGTGGTCTCGTACAACAAGATTTGGGAAACTTTGTTGAGGCGACTTCGTTCTCCGAGGACGCCTTGAGAGTCTTCCGGCTGATCGGTGAAACACGTGGCGAGGCGATGAGCCTGCTGAGCATTGGCAACGGCCTGAGCGGTCTTGGCCGCTTGGACGAAGCACTTGCCAGGTACGCTGAGGCATTGGAGGTGTGCCGGCGAATTTCGAACCCCTGGATTCCCGGCATGGTGTCGAACCAGATCGGCCTGGTTCACGCGACGCAGGGTCACCACCATTTGGCGGTCGACGATTTCAAAGTGGCTATTGAAGTCTTCGAAGAGCTGAAAGACGAGCGGCACCTCAGCTTCGCGTTGCGTGACATCGGGTCCTCCTACCTCGCCGCCGGCCATCTCGACGACGCCCGGTCCAGTTGGCAGCTTGCCTATGAACTTTTCACGAGCCTGGATGACCCTGAAGGCGGGCTGCTTGCCGCGAAGATCGCAGCGCTGCCCGCCTGAACTCCGGAGAGGTTGGATCCTGGCGGCTGAGATCTTGAACCGGCAAGAGGTCAAGTGCGAGTCGGCCTCTCTCATCGCATCAACAAATTCAGAGGTCGAACTCGCCGTCTTGAATGCTGTCCACTCTGCTGGAAGTAAAGAGCGCGCAACGACTTCGGGCTCGGTGCGACGCAGCTGGTGCAGGTCCGCCCGGACGTCTGGGTCGCCAACGTGATCGGCCAGCACGGCATGCGTACCGGGAGCAAAGGCCCGCCCATCCGCTACGAAGCGGTCGAACGCGGCCTGGCCGCCGTGGCCGTCCATGCGAAAGCCCTCGAAGCGTCCGTCCACATGCCCCGGATCGGTTGCGGGCTGGCCGGTGGGCGTTGGGAGCGCATCGAGCCCCTGATCATCGCGGCGCTCTGTGCGCAAGACGTGCCGGTGACCGTCTACGACTTCGACTAAGGGCTCCGACCTGCGCTGTTATCGTTCACAGCGGGTGAGGAGGCGGCCATGCGGGTTGCTCGTTTGTTCGGTGCGCGGGATGTTCGGCTGCTCGATGAGGAGGCCCCGGTTCCGCGGGCGGGGGAGTCTCTGGTCGAGGTGCGCAGCGTCGGGATCTGCGGGTCGGACCTGCACTGGTTCACCGAAGGAGCGATCGGCGACGCCGTTCTGTCGCGGCCGCTCGTTCTCGGGCATGAGATGGCCGGCGTCATCCGTGGCGGCCCCCAGGACGGCGCCCGCGTCGCCATCGATCCGGCGATCCCGTGTGGCGCCTGCGGGCCCTGCCTCGACGGCGATCCCAACCTCTGCCTCAACATTATTTTCTCCGGGCACGGCGGCTGCGACGGCTCGCTCCGGCAGTTCATGACCTGGCCCACGCACCGCCTGCACACGATCCCCGACCAGATCTCCGACGACGAGGGCGCCCTGCTCGAACCGCTCGGTGTCGCCCTGCACGCCTACGATCTGGCGCACCCGAAGATCGGCCAGACCGTCGCGGTGATCGGCTGCGGCCCGATCGGCCTGATGCTGATCCAACTGGCGCGGCTGGCCGGCGCAACCCGGATCTTCGCCGCCGACCCGCTGCCGCACCGGCTCGAGGCGGCCGCGAAACTGGGCGCGGAGACCGAGACAAAACAAGCGGACCTGGTCTTCGAGGTGTCCGGGTCGAGCGCCGCCGTCGATGCCGCGCTACAAACAGCCAAGCCCGGCGCCCGCGTCATCCTGGTCGGCATCCCGGACGGCGACACCACCACCTTCACCGCCTCGCACGCCCGCCGCAAGGGCCTCACCCTGGTCATGTCGCGCCGGATGGGTGAGGTCTACCCGCGCGCGATCGACCTCGCCGCCCGCCGCCTGGTCGACCTGCCGCCGCTGGTCTCGCAGGCCTTCCCGCTGGCCGAGGTGGGGGCCGCGCTGGCCACCGCCGCCGCCCGGGAGGGCCTCAAAGTGGTGGTCCATCCACAAGAGTGACGTTACCCGTTGGTAGGGAAGCCCTGGCGCGGCGACGCATCGAAGTTTTAACATCTATGAACTTCTTTCGCGTTTGCGTTCCCCGAAGGGAATCCCCGAATGCGTCACCGCCGTCCCCTCCTGAATGTCCTGGTCATCGCGGCTACGATCACCGCCGCGGCGATCCTCCCCAGCACCGCTACCCCCGCCCAAGCCGCCTACGCGGTCAACGACTATTGCCTCGGCGAGTGCTCCGACATCCTCCCGCCGGGGCAGAACGGCGACGCGGATCTCGTCCAGGTCCTCGCCAACCAGGCGTTCGGCACGTTCCCGCCGCACGCCGACGACCAGCTCGCCAAATATGGCAACCTCGCCTACAACTACACCGGCCTCACCGGCGAGCAGATCAACACCTTTTTCAACGACAGCTCGTACGGCGTGGCCGCCGCCGACGTGGAGAGCACCAAGTCGCCGCGCTCGGACGTGACGATCGTCCGTGACAAGCAGCTCGGCATCCCGCACGTCACCGGCACCACCAGGGCCGGCACGATGTACGGCGCCGGTTACGCCGGCGCCCAGGACCGCCTGTTCGTGATGGACCTGATGCGGCACGTCGCCCGCGGCAGCCTCACCCCGTTCGCCGGTGGCGCCGAGGGCAACCGCGAGCTCGAGCAGAGCGTCTGGCGCAACTCGCCGTACACCGAGGCCGATCTGCAAACCCAGATCAACACCTTGAAGGCTTCCGGTACGCGTGGCGCGCAGCTCTACACCGACGTGCAGAACTACATCGACGGCATCAACAAGTACATCGCCGACTGCATGGCCGCCCGCGACTGCCCGGGGGAGTACGTCCTGACCGGCCACCTGGACGCGATCACCAACGCCGGTGGTCCGGAGGCCTTCCAGCTCACCGACCTGGTCGCCATCGCCGGCGTGATCGGTGGCCTGTTCGGCGGGGGCGGCGGCACCGAGATGCAGTCCGCCCTGGTCCGGATCGCGGCCCGCGCCAAGTACGGCACCACGGCCGGCGACCAGGTGTGGCAGCAGTTCCGCGAGCAGAATGATCCGGAGACGACGCTGACGCTGCACAACGGACAGTCGTTCCCGTACTCGTCGGGGAATCCCAATGCGGCCGGGGTCGCGCTTCCCGATGCGGGCAGCGCCGTTCCCGAGCCGACCGTCTTCGACAAGACCGGTTCGGCGACCAGCGCGGCAGCGAGCGGGACCAGCGCGATCGCCGATTCGATGAGCACGCTGACGATCGGCAGCGCCCACCGCGGCATGTCGAACGCGGCCGTGGTGAGCGCCGCCAACTCGGCCACCGGCCACCCGGTCGCCGTGTTCGGCCCGCAGACCGGCTACTTCGCCCCGCAACTGC
Source organism: Actinoplanes sp. NPDC026619 (assembly GCF_040638295.1). Taxonomy (NCBI): domain Bacteria; kingdom Bacillati; phylum Actinomycetota; class Actinomycetes; order Micromonosporales; family Micromonosporaceae; genus Actinoplanes; species Actinoplanes sp. NPDC026619. The sequence goes on along the minus strand of NZ_JBEZYA010000002.1, from coordinate 638,618 downwards.
TGATGGTGCAGGAGCTGCAGGGCCCGGGGATCAGCAGCCGCGGCATCGCGTTCAGCGGCCTCAACCTCTACACGCTGATCGGGCGCGGCCCCGACTACGCCTGGAGCGCGACGTCGTCGATCCAGGACATCACCGACACGTACGCCGCGAAGCTGTGCAACACCGACGGCAGCGCCGCCACCCTCGCCTCGACCGGCTACGTCTACCACGGCGCCTGCCTGCCGATGGAGGCGCTGACCAAGACGAACGCGTGGCAGCCGACCACCGCCGACTCGACCGCGGCCGGCTCCTACCGGCTGACCATGCAGCGCACCAAATACGGCATCGTCACCTGGCGTGGCCTGGTCGCCGGGGTGCCGACCGCGTTCACCGCGCTGCGCTCGACCTACCGGCACGAGGCCGACTCGGCGATCGGCTTCCAGATGTTCAACGAGCCCGACCAGATGGGCACGGCCGCCGCGTTCCAGAACTCGGCGTCGAACATCCCGTTCGCCTTCAACTGGTTCTACGTGAACTCCACCGATTCGGCCATGTTCACCTCGGGCAGCCAGCCGGTGCGGCCGGCCGGCGCCGACCCGAACCTGCCGACCAGGGCCGAGGCGGCGTACGAGTGGACCGGCTGGAACCCGGACACCAACGTGGCCACCTACCAGGCCGCGTCCGCCCACCCGCAGGCCGTCAACCAGGACTACTTCGTCAGCTGGAACAACAAGCAGGCGAAGGACTACGGCGCGGCCGACGGCAACTTCAGCTTCGGCTCGGTGCACCGCGTCGACCTGCTGGAGAAGCCGCTGAAGGCGGGCATCACGGCCGGCACGAAGTACGACCGGGCGTCGCTGGTGAAGCTCGTCGAGTCGGCGGCCACCACCGACCTGCGCGGCACCGAGGTGCTCCCGGTTCTGCTGCGGGTGATCGACACCGCCACGGTCACCGACTCGGCGCAGGCCGCGGCGCTGACCAAGCTGCGCGCCTGGCTGGCGGCCGGCGCACACCGGCAGGAGACGGCGGCCGGTTCCAAGGTGTACGCGGACGCCGACGCGATCCGGATCTTCGACGCCTGGTGGCCGAAGCTGGTCGTGGCGGCGTTCCAATCCGGGCTCGGCGACCCGCTGTTCCAGTCGCTGGTCGACACCCTGCAGATCAACGAGTCGCCGTCGGGCGCGCAGACCGGCCCGGTCACGTCGTTGCCGGTGGGAGCGAACGAGGCCCAGGCGCACAAGGGCTCGTCGTTCCAGTTCGGCTGGTGGGGCTTCGTCGACAAGGACCTGCGGGCCACCCTCGGCGACAGCGTGCCCGGCTGGTCGCAGAAGTACTGTGGCGGCGGCGCCGTCAGCACCTGCCGCAGCGCCCTGCTGAGCAGCCTGACCACCGCGCTCAACGAGCCGGCCGCGACCACCTACCCGGGTGACACGCACTGCTCGGCCGGCGACCAGTGGTGTGCCGACGCGATCCTGCAGAGCCCGCTCGGCGGTGTCAACCACGGCCTGATCGCCTGGCAGAACCGGCCGACCTACCAGCAGGCGGTGTCGTTCCCGGCGAAGGCCGGCGACGACATCAGCAACCTGGCGGCCGGCAAGACCGTCACCGCGTCGAGCACGCAGAGCGGATATCCCGCCGCGAACGCGGTCGACGGCAAGTCGGCCACCCGCTGGGCCAGCTCGTATGCCGACAACCAGTCGATCACGGTGGACCTGGGTTCGGCGAAGACGGTCGCGCGGGCGATAGTCCGCTGGGAGAGCGCGTATGCCACGGCGTACAAAATCGAGAGCTCGGCCGATGGCACCACCTGGACCCAGCGGGTGGCCGTGACCGGAGGGAACGGTGGCCTCGACACCGTGACCTTCCCCGCGGCGACCGCCCGGTATCTGCGCCTGACCGGCCAGACCCGGGCGACCAGCTACGGTTTTTCGATCTACGAATTAGAGGTGTACGCCCACTAGGCCACCGACCGGATGCGGGTCACCAGCACCGAACCCAGGATGGTGATCACCGCGACCGACAGGTAGAGCACCGGATATCCACCTAGGTAGGTGACGATCGGGAAGGCGAGGGCCGGGCCCAGCACCTGGGGCGCCGAATTGGCGATGTTGATGACCCCCAGGTCACGGGCCCGGTCCTCGGCCGTCGGCAGCACCTGCGTGATCAGCGCCTGGTCGACCGAGAGATAGACGCCGAAGCCGAGCCCGAGGATCACCGCTGCGGTGAGCGCGCCCGGCCAGGTCGGCCAGACCGCGAGCAGCACCATCGACACCGCCATCACGAGACCGGACGCGATCACCGACGGCTTGCGCTTGCCGGTGCGGTCGGAGATCACCCCGCCGACGACGACGGTCAGCACGGTGGCGATCGTGTAGACGACGATCAGGATGGTCAGGCCGTCCTCGGCGTCGGCGTAGTGCACCTTGTCGCGCAGGAAGTAGAGCAGGTAGAGCGTGGCCATCGCGTTGCCGAGCTGCACCAGGAACCGGGTGCCGAACGCCCACGCGAAGTCGCCGCCGTGCCAGGTCAACGTGCCCTTGAGCGCGAAACGCGACCGCACCGCCGGCAGCGGATCGGGTGTAGCCAGCACGAACGGCAGCGCGAGGACGAGGACCACGACGGCGATCGCGACGTAGCCGCCGCCCGCGACCGTGACCAGCAGGACGCCCGCCACCACGCCGACCGACTGGGTCAGGCCGATCCAGCCGGAGACCAGGCCGCGCTGGCCGACCGGCGTGCGGTCGGGCACGGCCGCGTTGAGGCCGGCCTGCAGCACGTTGAGGCCGGTCTGGGCCAGGCACCAGCCCAGCGCGACGCCGGTGATGCTGTGCACGCCGGTCAGCGCGACCAGGCCGGCCGCGCCGATCAGCGCGCCGGCGATGATCCAGGTGTGCCGGCGGCCGGTGCGGGCGGTGGTCGCGTCGGACAGCGCGCCGGCGACCGGGCCGACGATGACGGCGACGAGCGCGCCGAGGCCGGTCACGATGCCGAGCGCGGTGTTCTTGCCGGCCGGATCGATGTCCTCGATCTGGTTGGGCAGCAGCACCTGGAGCGGGCCGAAGTAGCCCATCCAGAGGCCGAGGTTGGCCAGCGAGAGCAGGCCGATCCAGCGGCTACCGACGCGGGGCATCTCGGTCGTGATCATCGCAGGGCCGCGGCGAGCCAGTGGTACGAGTCCTTCGGCGTGCGCTCCTGCGTCTCGAAGTCGACGTGCACCAGCCCGAACCGCTGGCTGTAGCCCTCGGCCCACTCGAAGTTGTCGAGCAGCGACCAGACGTAGTAGCCCCGCACGTCGACGCCGTCGGCGATGGCCCGCTTGACCGCGCCGAGGTGCTTGTCGAGGTAGTCGATCCGGAACTGATCTTTCGTGCCCTCGTCGGTCGAGCACCCGTTCTCGGTGATGTAGACCGGCGGCAGGTCGTCGCCATAAGTGGCCTTCAGCCCGGTCAGCAGCTCGTGCAGCCCGTCCGGCACGACCGGCCAGCCGAAGGCGGTCAGCGGGAACTCGTCGATCGCCCGCATGTCGAACGGCAGATCCTCCTGCGTCGGCGCGCCGACCCGCGTCGGGTTGTAGTAGTTGACGCCCAGCGCGTCGATCGGTGTCCGGATTATCGCCAGATCGCCGTCGTGGACGACCGGCTCCAGCATCGCGCCCAGGAAGTCCGGATATTTCCCGAGAAGCACCGGATCGTTGAAGAGCCGGTTGTGGAACCCGTCGTAGATCATGGCGGCGGCCTGGTCGGCCTCGTCGCCGGACGCGGGCCACACCGGCGTGCAGTTGTTGGTGATCATCACCTGGGCGGCGCCGTGCGCGCGGAGGGCGGCCACCGCCAGCCCGTGCCCGAGCAACTGGTGGTGGGCGACCGGCAGCGCCTCGAAACCGAGGGCCTGGCCCGGCGCGTGCGACCCGAACGCGTACCCCTGGGCCATGTGCACGATCGGCTCGTTCAGGGTGATCCACCGCGACACGCGATCACCGAGACGATCGGCGACGATCCCGGCGTACTCGGCGAATCGGAAGGAAGTCTCCCGGCTCAGCCACCCGCCCTGGTCCTCGAGGGCCTGCGGCAGATCCCAGTGGAAGAGGGTGGGCACCGCGGCGATGCCGCGTTCCAGCAGCCCGTCGACCAGGCGGTCGTAGAAATCGAGGCCCAGGCGGTGGGGCTCGCCGGAGCCGTCCGGCTGGATGCGCGGCCAGGCGATCGAGAAGCGGTACGCCGCGACGCCGAGCCCCGCCATCAGGCCGAGGTCCTCGCCCATCCGGTGGTAGTGATCGCAGGCCACGTCGCCGGTGTCGCCGCCGAGCGTCTTGCCGGGCGTGTGCGCGAACGTGTCCCAGATCGAGGGCCCGCGCCCGTCCTCGGCGGCGGCGCCTTCGATCTGGTAGGCGGCGGTGGACACGCCCACCTCGAACCCGTCGGGAAAACCGGTCAGCGATCCCAAGCCATCCTCCAGCCAAAGGCGAATTCAGCTCAGGTTAGTGACCGAACCCACCCGGCGAAAGGCCTCCGGAGCGCGGGCCGAGGATCGCCTCGAGCCGCTCGATGTCCGGGTAGCGGGCCGTCTCGAGCAGGCTCATCGCCTCGCCGCGGGCCCGGTTCGCGGCCTGCTCGTCGCCGGCCGCCAGATGCGCGGTGTAGAGGCCGATCAGCGGTTCGATCCGCAGGTCCTGCATGTCGCCGTAGAGCCCGAGGGCCTCCTCGAAGGCGGTCACCGCCCGCGCCGGATCGCCGCTGACGGCGTGGAAGCGGGCCAGATGCATCCAGCTGGCCGCCGCGCCGTGGGCGTTCGCGCAGCGCACGTGGATGTCGACGCTCTCCTGCAGCAGCGCCCGCGCCTGCTCGCGCCCGTCCGGCCGGTAGAAGTGGTACCAGGCGATCGGGTGCAGCGCGTTCGCCTCCTCGACCCGGCCGAAGGTGCCACCCATCTTGCGATAGGCGGCGAGCGCCTCCACCGCGTACGGATAAGCCATGATCGTCTGTTCCCGGGTGGGCACCTCGTGCACGCCGCAGATGCCGGTGGCGAGGGCGAGCAGGCCGTGCGCGAGCCGGATCGGATCATTGGTCTCGCGGCCGACCGCGATGGCCGCCTCGAGCGGCGGCACGGACAGCTCGATCTGGTTGAGGCGCAGGTAGGCGCGGCCGATGGCGTACTGCAGGAAGCCGATCCACCATCGGTCGCCGTCGCGCTCGGCGACCGCGAGGGCCCGGCGGGCCAGCGCGATCGAGTCCTGCACATGGAACCGCACGTCCTGCTGATAACAGCACAACACCCAGAAGAAGATCTTGAGGTACGCGTCCCCGCAGACCTCGGTGAGCGCCAGGAGCGTGTCGTACTCGGCGTCCTGCCAGGCGTACGCCTCCTTCTCGTCGGCGAACGTCTCGGCCCGGATGCCGTCGGGCACCGGCGGTACCCGGCGCGGCTGCCGGTAGGGAAAGCAGGCCTCGTCGGCGTTGGCCGCGGTGAACAGGTAGTGCTCGACGAACCGTCGCTGGATATCCGGCGACGGCTCCTGAAGTTCCAGCGCGTAACTGCGTACCAGGTCGTGATAGACGTACCGGCCGGGGCTGCGCTCGTCGAGCAGGTGCGCGTCGCACAGCAGCCGCAGCTGGGCGCGGGCCCCGTCGCCGGCCACGCTGATCGCTGCGGCCCGGCTGACGTCGGTGCCCGGATGCAGGGCGAGGTGCCGGAAGAGGGCGGCGGCGCCGGCCGGCAACTGCCGGTACGACCAGGAGAACACCGCCCGCAGATCGTGCTTGAACCCGGCCACCGTGAACGCGTCGAGCCCCTCCTCGTCGGTCAGCTCGGCGGCGATGGCGGTCAACGAGAACGCGCTGCGGGTGGCGGCCCGCGCGCAGACCACCGCGAGGGCGAGCGGCAGCCCTCCGCACCGGGCGACGATCTCGTCCCGGGCCGCGGGCTCGGCGTCGACCCGGGCCGCGCCGAGCCGCCCGCGCAGGTAGTTGCGGGCCTCCTCGTCGTCGAACGCGTCCAGCCGCAGCGTGTGCGCGCCCTCCGCGACCACCAGCCCGCCGAGCACGCTGCGGCTGGTCACCACGACCGCGCAGCCGCGCGCGCCGGGCAGCAGCGGCCGCACCTGGTCGGCATCGGCGGCGTTGTCGAGCACCAGCAGCATCCGCCGGCCGGCGAGCACGCTGCGGAACAGCGACACCCGCTCGTCCAGCGCCGGCGGGATGCGGTGGTCGGGCAGCCCGAGCGCGATCAGGAACCCGAACAGCACGTCGGCCGGGCCGGCCGGGGTCTCCTCCGGGCCGAACCCGCGCAGGTCGGCGTAGAGCTGGCCGTCCGGGTAACGGCCGGCGACCGCGTGCGCCCACCGCACCGCGAGGGTCGTCTTGCCGACGCCGCCGGCCCCACTGATCACCACCAGGCTTTCGCCGGCCAGGCGGGTCAGCGCGCCGAGTTCGGCCACCCGGGCCGAGAACCCGCTCGCCGACCGGGGGAGTTGTGCCGGCCGCAGGTGCGGGGCGCCGACCGCCTCGTGCAGGACCTCGCCGCGCTGCGAGAGGATCGCCTGCTCCAGCCGGGCGAGCGCCGGCTCCGGATCGAGGCCGAGCTCGTCGGCGAGGTGCTCCCGGTGCCGGCGGAGGGCTTCGAGCGCCTCGGCCGACCGGTGCGCCGCCCACAGGCCGAGCGCGAGCAGCCGCCACGCCTCGCCTCGCAGCGGTTCCGCGTCGGCGAGCGCCTGCGCGGCCGGCACCGCCTCGGCGATCCGGCCGACCCGCAGCATCGCCGCGATCGCCCGCTCCTGGGCCGCGCACCGCAGCTCGGACAGCCGCGCGATCTCCGGGCGCGCCCACGGCTCGTCGGCGAACTGCTCGTACGGCACCCCGCGCCACAGCGCCAGCGCCTCGCCGAGCACCGCCACCGCCTCGGCCGCCGGCAGGTCGGGCGAGCCGGTCACGTCCCGCTCGAACCGCCACGCGTCGACCTGCTCCGGCGGCAGCCGCAGCGCATAACCGGCGGCCTCGGAGACCAGGATCTGCGGCGCGGTGCGCGGCCGGCGGTCCGGTTCCAGCAGACGACGAAGCCTGCTGATGTACGCCTGGAGCGTGGCCGTGGCACTCGCCGGTGGTTCGCCGCCCCAGATCTGGTCGACGATCCGGTCGGCGGGCACCACCCGGCCGCCCGCCGCGACAAGCATGGCGAGCACCGCCTGTTGTTGATACCCGCCCGGTGTCCCGGCCTCCTCGGCCCGCACCTCGACGGGCCCGAGAACGCACACCTCGATCATCGCGAGAGACACCACACCGGTTCGAGCCGTCAGTAGTGGCCGATGTTAACCGGTTAACCAGCGGTTTTGCCCGTCGCGGACGAGGCGGAAAGCCGACACGGGATGCGGTGAACGCCCACCCGGCCCGAGCCGTAGTAGGCCTTTGGACCGGCGCCGCCGGGCTTGGGGGCAGCCGACGACGCCGGTCGATCAGAGGTGCGCCGGTCGGTCAGACGGCGCCGGTCGGTCAGACGGCGCCGCAGAGCTCGGGGATGCGTTCGCCGGTCAGGATCCGCCGGTGCAGCTCACGCAGTTCGGCCGACGGCCGCACCCCGAGCTGGTCGGCAAGGACGCGGCGCACCTGGTCGTAGTGGGCGAGCGCGTCGGCCGGGCGCCCGGCCCGGCACAGGGCCGTCATGAGCAGACCGTGGTAGGTCTCGGAGATCGGGGATTCGGCGATCAGGCCGCGCAGCCGGGCCACCGCCTCGGCCGGCCGGCCCAGCTCGATCGTCACCGCGGCCAGGTCGGCGGTCGCGGCCCGGCACAGCTCGGCCAGCCGGGCGCGCTGCCCGGCCAGGTAGAAGCCGGTCGTGCCGGCCAGCGGCGTGCCCCGGTGCAGGGCGAGCGCGTCAGTGAGCAGGCCGGCCGCGACCGGGCGATCGCCGGCCCGCAGCGCCTCGGCGGCCGCGGCGGTGTCCCGGCGGAACCGCCACACGTCGACGCTCTCGGCCGGCACGTCGAACTGGTAGCCGCCGGCGATCCACTCGATCTCCGCGCTGGCGCTGAACAGCCGGCGCAACCGGGAGAGGTACGTGCGGACCGTGCCGATCGCGGTCTCCGGGGGAGCGTCCGGCCAGAGGGCGTCGACCAGGTCCTCGGTCGTGGCGATCCGGCTGCCACGCAGCAGCAGGACGGCCAGGATGGTGCGCTGCTGCGGGCTGCCCAGTTGCAGCTCGGTGCCGTCCCACCAGGCCCGCACCGGCCCGAGTAGGGAAAAGGCGAGGCCACTCATACGGTGGCGCCGCGCAGCTCGTCGGTGAAGCGCTGGTACTGCCGGCGGCCGGCCAGACGCCACAGCAGACGACCGGGCGCCGGCACCTTGCTCATGAAATAGCGCTGCTCGGCCTCGGTGGCGTCCTCCAGGATCGCGCCGAGGGCGAGCATCACCTTGCTCTTCGGGATCGTCTCCAGGCCGCGGCGGCCCACCTCGTCCCACTCGGCGACGGAGAGGTGCTCGGCGATCAGCGGCAGGATGTGCTCCTCCTCGTCGTCGAGGTGCTCGGTGAGGACGTCGAGGTGCTCCTGCAGGGCGACGACGAGGGCTTCCCGGGTGTAGTCGGTGGCGGCGATCTCCCAGCGCGGCGCGATCTGGTTGATGCGCCGCAGCGTGGCGTCCAGCCGGTGGTGCTGCTCCTGCATCCGGGTCACGAGCTCGTCGTAGAGGCGGGCGCGGGCGTGCAGCTTCGGCCAGATCAGCTCGTCCTCGAGGCCGTGATGATGGTGCAGGCCACCGGCGTACTCGCGGATGGCCGCGGCGATCCGGCCGGCGCGCTGGATGTCGCCGGGCCGGACCCCACCGGCCAGGCGCGGCAGCAGAGCGGCCTCGCGACGGAACACGCGGTGGATGATCACCATCTCGTGTGTGTACGGCTTGGTCATGACGTGCACAGGACTCCCCCTGGTCGCAGTCGTGTCAGGACGCCGGGGAGTCTGACGGAGCCCACTTGATCGCGACTTGCATCCGGGGCTCATCCGGGGGCTCACTGCAAAAAATCTGCGTTGTTGCATCCATTGACTCGCCGCGATCTCCATGTGACCGTAGCCAGGCAAGCGCTTTCCTGGCCTTCCACCGGCCGTTCCAGGGAGTTTCCGCCATGCCCAAGACTTTTTCCGCCGCCGTCGTCCTCGTCGCTGTCGCCGCGCTAGGAGTGGCTGGCGCCGCCCCGGCGGACGCTTCCGCAGTGTCCGCCGGGGCCTTGGCTTTAGGCCACCAGACCCTTCCGCTCAACGACGGCTGGGCCGCGTCCGGCGCCGGCACGACCGGCGGCGCGGCCGCCACCACCGTCTCGGTGGTCCACAATCGCGACGAGCTGGTCGCGGCCGTCGCGGGGGACGCACCCAAGATTGTGTACGTCAGTGGCCGGATCGACATGCTCGCCGGGAAGTCGTGCACGGACTTCGCCGACCCGGCGTACACCCTCGATGGTTTTCTTGCCGCTTATGACCCGGCCGTCTGGGGCACTGCGGCCAAGCCGACCGGCGCCCTGGAAGAGGCGCGGGTCCGCTCGGCGAAGGCCCAGGGCGACCAGATCAAGGCGATCGTCGGCAGCAACACCACGATCATCGGCATCAACAACGGCCGGATCAGCCACGGCAGCCTCGTGCTCACCGGCGTCAGCAACGTGATCGTGCGCAACCTCGAGATCGTCGACGCCGCCGACTGCTTCCCGGCGTGGGACCCGACCGACGGCACGACCGGCAACTGGAACTCGCTCTACGACCTGGTCTCGCTGTCCGGCGCCACGAATGTGTGGATCGACCACAACACGTTCTCCGACGGCAACAACCTCGACGAGGACCAGCCGCTCTACTTCGGCCGGCCCTACCAGGTGCACGACGGCGCGTCCGACATCATCAAGGGCTCCGACCTGGTGACGGTGTCCTACAACGACTACTACGACCACGACAAGACGATGCTGATCGGCTCCACCGACACGGCCGGCGTCGATGTCGGCAAGCTGCGGGTCACGGTGCACCACAACCGTTTCGGCAACGTGCTGCAGCGGGCGCCGCGGGTGCGTTTCGGCCAGGTCGACGTCTACAACAACCTGTACACGGCGACCGACGAGCTCTATCAGTACACGCTGGGCGCCGGCATCGAGTCGGCCATCTACGCCGAGAACAACTACTTCAAGCTGAGCTTCGACGTCCCGACCGGCGACATCATCCACTACTGGAAGGGCACGAAGATCACCGCGATCGGCACGCTCGTCCAGTATGGAAGCCGCCGCGCCATCCCGGTCGACCTGGTCGCCGCCTACAACGCGGCCTACGACCCCGACCTGGCGCCCGACGCCGGCTGGACCCCGGCCCTGCGCACCAAGGTCGACCCCACCGCCTCGGTTCCGTCGGTGGTCGCCGCCAACGCCGGAATCCGGCATCTGGGCAGTTAACGGAAGTTCGCCGTTCGCCCACCCGCCGGGTGGGCGAATTGGCACGCTGAGAGCATGCACATCGGCGTGATCGGAGCAGGACAGCTCGGCGCGACCCTGGCCGGGTGGTGCGCCCAGAGCGGCCACGAGGTGGCGGTCACGTCACGCCACCCGGAACAGCTGGCCGCCCTGGCCGGCCGCCTCGGCGACCACGTGACCGCGATGCCGGTGGCGGACGCCGCGGCGTACGCGGACGCCGTCCTCTTCGCGCCCCCGTGGGAGTCCGCCCACGAGGCGATCGACCTGGCCGCGGGCGCCCTGTCCGGCAAGGTCGTGATCGACGCGACAAACCCGCCCGAGGCGACCCCGGACGGCCGCAGCGGCCTGGAGACCCTGATGGAGTGGGCCCCCGAGGCTCACTGGGCCAAGGCCTTCAACACCCTGCCCACCAGCGTGCTCGCCCGCCGCCGCGGCCACGACCCACTGCTGGCCGAGTTCGTCTGCACCGACAAGCCACTGGCCCGCCTGACCGCCGCCCGCCTGATCCGCGAACTGGGCTTCGCCCCGTACTACGCCGGCAACGCCGAGGCAGCCCGCCTGACCGAAACCGGCGGCCCACTCCAGCTGACCGAGTGCAACGTCATCGACGCCAAGGACATCCTGGCCCACGCCCTGAGCGCCGACGCGTAGCCCGGCCGGTCACCACGGCACCGTCTCGCCGCGGTAGTCCAGGTATTCGAGTCCGGCGTTGCCTCGCCGCGAGAGCAGCACGTCCACGACCCGGGGGATGTTTTCCTCGATCGTGAACGGCGCGCCCGATCCGCCGAGCGCGGTGCGGATCCAGCCCGGTGCCATCAGCACCATCGCCCGCTTCGCCTGGGCCGGCCGGGCCGCGAAGCTGCGCATGAGCATGTTCAGCGCGGCCTTGCTCGCCCGGTAGACCTCGCGCGACCCGGCCGTGTTGTTGGTGATGCTGCCCTGCCCGGAGGACATCGCCCCGATCAGGCCGTCGGCCGGCACGAGGTCCTCGAGCGCCTCGATCACCCGCATCGGGCTGAGCGCGTTGGTCACCATCACCTCGACGAAGTCGGCGGTCGGCACGGCGCCGATCGGCGTGTCCTCGTTGTTCGTGGTTCCGGCGTTGACGAAGAGCAGATCAATGCGCCGGTACGCGAGACGGTCGTGCAACGGCGGCAGGTGCTCGGGCCGGTTGATGTCGAGATGCTCGACGGTCACCCGCCCGCCGGAGCGTTCGGCCAGGTCGTGCAGTGGCGAGCGGGCGGTCGTGTCGCGAACCGTGCCGATGACGTTCCAGCCACGCCCGAACAGCTCGGCGGCCAAGGCCTGCCCGAGGCCTCGCGAAGCCCCGGCGATAAAGGCGGTAGGTGTGTTGTCGTCCATGCGTCCAGCTTTCCGCGCGCCCGTCGCGGCACCGGGCCATATCGTAGGATTGCCCCGATGCAGGCGATGGGGATGGGCGAATCCGGCGATCTGCAGCCCGACGATGTGCGAATCATCCGCGCGCTCCAGATCGATCCGCGGGCGTCCTTCGCCTTGATCGCGGTGGTGCTCGGCCTGACCGAGAGCGCCGTGAGCCGCCGGTACCGCCGGCTGCGCACGGCCGGCCTCATCCGCGTCGCCGGTGTGGTCGACCCGGGCGCGCTGGGGCAGAGCCGCTGGATGGTGCGGCTGCGCTGCCGCCCCGGCAGTGTCGCCGCGATCGCCGATGCCCTGGCCGAGCGCGAAGACGTGAGCTGGGTCGCACTGGGCGCGGCCGGCTCCGAGATCACCTGCGCGGTCCGATCGCGGAGCCGGGAGCAGCGCGACGACCTGCTGGGCCGGCGGCTCCCGCGCACCGCGGCGGTGATCGACATCAACGCGGCCGCGATCCTGCGCCAGTTCGTCGGCGGCCGCGGTCATTACTGGGCGGCGCTGGACGGCACGCTCACCGCCGAGCAGGAGCGGATGCTCGGCAGCGACGGCGTCCCGTTCCCGGAGGCCCCGGCCGTCGCCGCCGACCCGGTGCGGCTGACCGGGCCTGAGGAGAAGATGCTGGAGCTGCTGGCCGCGGACGGCCGTGCGAGCCTGGTCGACCTGGCCGCTGCGGCTTCGCTGACCCCCGGCCAGGCGTCCCGCCGCCTCGACACCCTGATCCAGCGCCGCGTGGTGCACATCGACGTCGAGATCGTCCCGGCGGCGCTCGGCTTCCACGCCCGCGCCAACCTGTGGCTCCGCGCGCACCCGTCCGCGGTCAAGAGCATCGGGCGAGCGCTGGCCCAGGAGCCGGAGATCGCCTTCGCCGCCGCCATCTCCGGCCCGCACAACATCCACGCCGTGGCGCTCTGCCGGGACCTGAACGCCCTGTTCGACCTCACGACGGACCGCATCGGCGCCCTGCCCGGCCTGCAGAGCCTGGAGGTGTCCCCGGTCCTGCGGCACGTCAAACAGGCCGGCACCCTCCTTACCGGCGACCGCCTGGTGAAACCGGCCCCTATTGCTGGGCGGTTGCGGTGAGCGTCGCCGACGCCAGCGCGTTGTGGCCCACCACGTAGCCGACCACGGCCAGCGGCGTGTCCGCGGTCAGCTCCAGGCTCGGGATGCTCAGTGCGACGACCGTGAACACGTAGTGGTGGGTGACGTCGCCGGTCGGCGGGCACGGGCCGGTGTAGCCGGTGCTGCCGCCGTCGTTGCGGCCGCTGACCGCGCCCGCCGGGAGGACGGCCGCCGTCGGCAGCGACGTCGTCGTGGCCGGGATGTCCCAGGCGGACCAGTGCCAGAACCCGCTGCCGGTGGGCGCGTCCGGGTCGAACAGAGTGACCGCGAAGCTCTGCGTGCCGGCCGGCGCGCCCCGCCAGGTCAGCTGGGGTGAGATGCCGTTGTCCTCGCAGCCCCAGAACCGCGCCGGGATCGGCCGGCCGGCGCGCACGTCGGTGCTGGTGAGCGAGAAGTGCCCGATGCCGCTCGGCAGCCCGGTGCGGACCTTCTTGTATCCGAAGTGCAGGGCGACCGCCGCGGATCCGCCGGCGGCCGCTCCGACGAAGACGAGCACCATGGCGAGCACCACGGCAAGACGACGACTGATGCGATGCATGATCGGCCCCCTTGAATCAGCAAGTGACGAGATTCTGCTACGCGCGGCGACCTTCCGCTGCCCCTCAGCGACGGTCGAGCAGGCGGGCCAGCCAGTCGGTACGGGTCCGGCGCGCGCCGGCCGAGAGCGGGGCAGTCGGGAACAGAGCGTCGAAGCCATGGCACCCGCCGGCCCAGATGTGCAGGTCAGCGTGGCCGCCCGCGGCCCAGATGCGGGTCGCGTAGTCGACGGCCTCGTCCCGGAAGACCTCGGCCGAGCCGGCGTCGATGTAGGTGGCGGGCAGCCCGGAAAGATCCTCGGCCAGCGCGGGGGAGGCGTATGCGGGAACCGGCCCGTCCAGGCCGGCCAGCACGCTGCGCCAGCCGAACTCGTTCATCTCCCGGGTCCACACGGCCGGCACGCCGGCGAACTGACGGCTCGAGGCGCTGTGGTTGCGGTGGTCGAGCATCGGCCCGATCAGCACCTGGGCGGCGATCGGCAGGGCGCCGCGGTCGCGGGCCATGAGCGTGACCCCGGCGGCGAGGCCACCGCCGGCGCATCGCGGGCATGCCGGCGAGCCGGGTCTGCAGGTCGTCGTCGAGGGCGGGCCGGGCCGGCATCTCAGAACGCCCTTCCGCCGACGGGAACCTCATCGGTGTACTGCGATTCGCCGTCCAGCAACGGCTGCAGCGCGGCGACCAGGGCCTGCGCCGGCGCGGTCGCGAAGAACGCGGAGTGCGCCTCGGGCGTGGTCCAGCCCTCGGTGACGTGCACGACGTCGGGGTCGGCGGCCGAGCGGCCGACGAGGAAGACGGCGCAGTCCGGGTGCGACAGCGACGGCGCGTCGAGCAGCAGCGCGACCACCCGGTCGCCGAGGCCCGGCCGCGCCGTCATGGTGGCGTGGAAACCCTGGCTGATTCTCATGGTGACTTTCCTTCCGAGGAGTTCGATGAGGAAAGTCAACCAGCGCCAGCAGCACAGAGGTTAGACCGATCGAGGCGGTGTCTTGCCCGATCCTCCCCGCAGAGCGAGAATCGGTCGCATGAGCCTCGACGAGTTACGCACTCTGCTCGACCGCCACGCCCGGCCCGACCAGAGCACGCCCATCGACGACGTGCTCATCTCCAAGGTCGGCCACACCACCCCGCCCGCGCCGTCGATGTCCGGAGCGGTGCTGGCCGTCATCGCTCAGGGCGCGAAGCGGATAGCGCTGGGCGACCGCGTCTACGAGTACGGCGCCGGCCAATACCTGATCGCCTCGGTCGACCTGCCGGTGACCGGTGAGTTCCTGCAGGCCAGCGCGGACCGGCCGGCGCTCGGCTTCGGTCTGCTGCTGCGCCCGGCCGCGATCGCCGAGCTGATGCTGCAGGCGCCGGCCTCTCCAGACCCGAAAGCGGCGCCGTCCGGCCTGGTCGTCAGCGACGCGCCCGCCGAGCTGCTCGACGCGGTGATCCGGCTGGTCCGGCTGATCGAGCAGCCTCGCGACCGGGCCGTGCTCGCGCCGCTGATCAAGCGCGAGATCCTGTGGCGCATCCTCACCGGCGAGCAGGGCGCACCCGTACGCCAGCTGGGTCTTGCCGACAGCAGCCTCACCCACATCGCCCGGGTGGTGCACTGGATCCGCGACCACTACAACGAGCCGTTCCGGGTCGAGGACCTCGCGCAGCTGGCCGGGATGAGCGTCTCGGCCTTCTACCGCAATTTCCAGGGCGTCACGGCGACCAGCCCGCTGCAGTTCCAGAAGCAGATCCGGCTCCAGCAGGCCCGGCTGCTGCTCGCCACCCGGCCCAAGGATGTGACCGGCGTCAGCCGCAGTGTCGGTTACGACAGCCCGTCGCAGTTCAGCCGGGAGTACAGCCGCCAGTTCGGTGTGCCACCGAGCCAGGACGTGAGCCGGCTCCGCACCCCGGAGCCGGCCCTGCTGTAACCGGCTCAGACCGAGGCGGAGACGTACTGCTTCCCGGCCATGTTGACCACCCGCACGGCGGCCACCTGGGACGGGTCGATCAGGGCGCTCCCGTTCAGCGTCGTGCCGTTGGCCTCGCCGGCGGGGGAGACCAGCCAGCTGCCGGCCAGCACCGGTTCGCCGTCCCGGCCGACCACCTCGAGCCGGCAGCGTTCGCCGGCCGGGATGCCGGTGACGGTGGCGCTCACCCGCACCCAGCCGGCCGCCGGTGTCACCGTCGAGTTGAGGTGGGCGCCGGTCTGCGGGTCGATCGCGGTGAGCACCCTGGTGCCGGCCGGAACCGAGGAGGCGGTGGCCTGTGCCTGCGGCGTACCGGATGGTGCGGTGCCGCGGCCGAGAATGACACCGCCGCCGACCGCAACCACGACGATGGCCGCCGCGGCCGCCGCCACCAGGGCGAATCGGCGATTGCGTCCGCCGCTGGCCTCCTGGCGGACCTGGCGCAGGGTGCGCTGGAGCAGCAGATCGGCGTCCTCGGGCGGGCCGTCGAGCAGCATCTCGTCAGGGATGTCGCGCAGCGCCGTCGACCACTCCTGCAGCGACTCGATCTCCTCGCGGCAGGCGGCGCAGCCGGTCAGATGCCCGTCCGCCCGGCGGCGTTCCTCGGGGGTGAGCATCTCCATCAGGTAGCCGGCCATGTCGACGTGGTCGTTGGTCGGGTTCGTGCTCTCGGGCGTGCTCATGATGCCAACCGTTCTCTGCCGCCGGCCTCACGAAGGGCCCGCAATGCGTAGTAGGACCGGGACTTCACCGTTCCCGGCGGGATGCCGAGCACCTCGGCTGCCTCGGAGACCGTGCTGCCACGCAGGTAGACCTGCTCGAGCACGGCGCGATGTTCGTCGGAGAGAGTGCTGAGCACGTCGACCACCACCATCGAGTTCACCACCCGATCGGCATGATCGTCGACCGTCGCGGCGTCCGGCGGCGACTCACGCACCTCCGGCGGCCTGCGGTTGCGCGCCCGGATCTGGTCGAGCACGATGTTGCGGACGACCGTGAGCAGCCAGCCGCGCACCGATCCCTTGCCGCTGTCCAGGCTGTCCGGGTGCCGCCAGGCACGCACGAGCGCTTCCTGCACCACGTCCTCGGCGGCGGCACGGTCCCGGGTCAGCTGCGTCGCGTACGCCAGCATGGCCCGTCCGTGCTCCTGGAACAACGATCTGACCAGTGCCTCATCGGCCACCTCCCGGCGTGGTCTGCTCCTGTTCGACGGCATCGCGTCTCTCTTTGTCCGCGGCATTCGTGGAAAACCGCTCCGGTCCGGGTCTGTCGCCCGAGCCGAAGGCGACATCGACGAACGTACTGTGCCGCAGCTACTTGAGATACGTGCAGGTAGCCCACTCGGATCAAAGATCTTGGCAAAGTGGCACGGCCGGGTGAACCGCTCTTGCGCACTCGTCGTGTGGATATCACCACCGACGAGGAGGAAGCCATGACGACGCAGAGCAGGACGACGAAGGTAGTGGTCGCGCTGGCCGGACTGGCTTGCCTGGCAGCGTGCGGCAGCAAGGCGGAGTCACCCGACAGCGTGATCGCCAAGCAGCTCCCGGTAGCCGAGACCAGGTCGGTCGCGCCGTCCCCCACCACCGAGACGGGTGGACTGGCCGGTGTCAACGAGCCGTCCGCATCGGCGTCACCGTCGGCTTCGGCTTCCGGTCAGGGCGGCGCGGACAGGCCCACGGTAGCGAAGACCCAGAAGTGGGTGAAGATCTTCAGCGGCCCGTCCGAAAAGGACATCAAGCCCAACGCGGACAAGGCCAAGGGCAGCAACACGGTCGAGCTGAACGCCACCGAGAACGCCCAGATCGGCACCTACGTGACCGACGGCGCCGGCCGCACGCTCTACCGCTTCGACAACGACAACGCCAAGCCGCCGAAGTCGACCTGCAACGGCTCCTGCGCCACCGCCTGGCCACCGCTGCTGATCAAATCCCCCGGCAAGATCTTCCCGGACGGCATCGACCCGCAGCTCATCGGCTACGTCGAGCGCGCCGACGGCCACTGCCAGGTGACGATCAACGGCTGGCCGGTCTACTACTTCATCGCAGACGCCAAGGCCGGCGACATCAACGGCCAGGGCGTCAACGACAAGTGGTTCGCCATCGCCCCCACCGGCGGCAAGACCAAGCCCATCCCCGGCTTCCCGCTGACCAGCCCCTCGGCAACACCAACGAACTGAACACCCATCGGGGGTCCGCCCGGCAGCTCAGTTGCTGCCGGGCGGGTCATTTTCACCCCATATGGATACGGGATCGAGCACCGCGCCCGTGCGAATCGGCCGGCCAGGCGCCTGGTCACCCCGATCACCCCGCCACCGGCCCGGCCCCGGTGGCGTTCCGGGCTCGCAGGCTCCGCCCGCCTCGCCCCACCCCCTCCCACGGCCCGACGTGCCCACCCAGTTCTGGCCGTGCCGAGTTCCGGCCGTGCCGAGTGCTGGCCGTGCTGAGTTCCGGCCGTGCTGAGTGCTGGCCGTGCTGAGTGCTGGCCGTGCTGAGTTCTGGCCGTGCTGAGTTCCGGCCGTGCCGAGTTCTGGCCGTGCTGAGTTCTGGCCGTGCCGAGTTCTGGCCGTGCCCAGTTCCGCGGGCCCGATTTGTTCCGCGCGGTCTTGGGTCGGCCGCCTTCGGCCTGCGCGTGTGGCCGGGTCGATTCACGTAGGCTGCTCCGGTGGTGATCGAGAGCGACGTTCGCACCGCTGACGGGCGGAACCTGCACACCTACTCCCACGGCGACGGTGACCTGGTCGTCATGTGGCACCACGGCACGCCGAACATCGGCACCCCGCCGGCCCCGCTGTTCGCCGCCGCCGACCGTCTCGGCATCCGGTTCATCTCGTACGACCGCCCCGGCTACGGCGGCTCGACCCCGCGCCCCGGCCGTGACATCGCCTCGGCCGCGGCCGACGCGGCCGCGGTCGCCGACGCGCTTGGCGTGGCCCAGTTCGCGGTCTTCGGCCACTCCGGCGGCGGCCCGTGCGCCCTGGCCTGCGCGGCCCTGCTCCCGGACCGGGTCACAGCCGCCGTAGCGATCTCCGGCCTGGCCCCCTTCGACGCGGCCGGCATGGACTGGTTCGCCGGAATGGGCCCAGCCGGCGAGGCGACGCTGCGGGCAGCCGCCGCCGGCCGCGAAGCGAAAGAGGCCCACGAGAAGGCCGCCGCCGACACCACCCCCGACTTCCTGCCCGCCGACTGGGCAGCCCTGACGGGGGAGTGGGGCTGGTTCGGCAGCGTCGTGGAACCGGCCATGGCGGCAGGCCCGGCCGCCCTGATCGACGACGACCTGAGCTACGTCACCCCGTGGGGCTTCGCCCCGTCCACGATCACCGCCCGAACCCTGCTGGCCCACGGCACCGCCGACAGAATCGTCCCGCCCGCACACAGCTCCTGGCTGGCCGCCCAGATCCCCGGCGCAGCCCTGCGCCTGTCCGACGGCGCCGGCCACCTCTCAATCCTGCCGCAGGCAGCAATCCCAGCCCTGGAGTGGCTCCACCCCTAGCCACCACGGCATCCTGAGCCGCCCGCCGCCCGCCGCCCGCCGCCCGCCGCCCGCCGCCCGCCGCCCGCCGCCCGCAAAATCCTTGAACCTGGGCTCTCATGCCGCGTCCTGTGGCCCCGACGTGCGCGGCGATCGCGGCGACGACGAACAACGGGCCGATCCACATCCACCAGCGGCCGCGGACCGGCTGGGGCCCGAAGACGGTTCGCAGCCAGCCCACCCGCCAGGTGAAGACCAGCAGCCCGATGGCGCCGATCGCGATCGGCAACACGAGAGCGGCCAGGATGCTGCCGGGGTCGGCGAGGACGTTGTCCCCGTCGATCCGGTCACCGAGCGCCAGCCCGATCAACTGCCCGACGGCCAGGTAGAAGGCCAGATAGCCGACGATCAGAAGGAACGCCTTCCACATCGCCGGCCGATTCCAGAACCTTGCGGAGGCAGTCACGGGCCGAGTCTGTCAGGGCGCCCGTCACCGCCGTCGACCACTTATGATCTTGGTCGTCGGTGGCCGGTCAGTCGTCGGCACGGTCGGTGGAGAAGGCGCGGGCCAGCATTGCGGCGATCGCGACGCCGACCACGGCGATGCCGATCTGGACGGCCACGACCAGCCAGTCGAAGGTGCGGCCGGTCACCTCGAAGTGGTGGGTGCTGTGCCAGCCCCAGCGGTCGGCGGCCCAGGTGCCGGCCACCGCCGCGCCCATGCCGATCAGCACCGTCAGGATCAGGCCGATCTGCTGGCGGCCCGGAAGCAGGACCCGGGCCACCACGCCGATCAGCGCACCGAAGATGATCGCCGCCACGTAGTCCTGTGCGTGCACTACTGCCTCCCCAGTGCCGTGTGAGATCGGTTTGCCCGGGTGGCAGGCTTGCTCAAACGCGGCGCCAGACGTTGCGCAGCGCGCGGGCGAATCGGGACGGCCGGTCGTTGCGCCAGCCCTGCTCCTGCCAGACCAGATGTGGCAGGTCACCGTGCTCGAAGGCGGCGGACTCGTCGTCGAGCAGCATGCGGAGGCTCAGCACCGACGGGTTGACCGGTTCCGGTTCCGGCTCTGGAGTGTCCACGGCACACGCCCCCGTCACCGGTCGCCGTCGGAGCGCGGCCGGCCCCGGCCCGCGTCGTGGCCGGGCGCACGGGGCGGCCGGCCGGCGACGAGCGCAGTGGTGGCGGCCGTCGCCGGTGCGGCGAACGCGGCGAGCCCGCCGCGGCGTGGCAGGATCAGTGCCGGCACGACCCGCAGCGGTGTCTGATTCATCACCGAGACAGTGTGGAAGCCCCGGGCCCTCGCCGAGTACCGGCCGTTCGGCCGAAAGATGCAAAACCTCTATGCCTATTACCGGCAGGACTGTGGGCGCCATCCGTCCGTGCCGCGCAGGAACGCCGCCACCGTGTAGGTGGCCGCCTCGTCGGCAGTGAGCTGCGGCCGGTCGGCGGAGGCGATGGCCCCCGGGCCGCGGTTGTGGTGCTCGCCGAAGCGGGCGTCGCGCCACGGCCACGTGCCGAAGTCCGACCAGGCCGTGGCGCCGATGTGCGAACCGATCCACGACTCCCGGATGATCGTCTGGCCGATCGCGTTCGGGTCGTTGCTCGGGTGCCACGGCCGGCCGAGGAAGACGGTCCCGGCCGGCGCGTCGGAGGTGAGCATGCATCGGCTGAAGAGCAACCCGTACGGAATCGTGATGTCGGTGCTGGGCGCGGTGACGTACCCGTTGGGGCTGCTCCCGCGGTTGAGCGAATGGATCCGGCAGCCGTCGAAGACGGCGGTGCCCCGGCCGAAGATGAAGTCGACATCCCCTTCGACGTAGCAGTCCCGGAAGTAGGCCCGGCCGACCACGCCGGCCGCCTTGCTGTTGACGTAGAGCGTGTCCTGATTGGCCAGGAACCGCACCCGGTCGAACTCGAGCTTGTCCGCCCGGGTCAGGATCGCCACCGCCTGCTTCGAGGTGATCTCCGGGTGGGCCGCCTCGTCGAAGAGGTTCGCGAAGGTGAGGTTCCGCGCCGCGAAGCCCTCGCCGTCCACCGTGACCGACGCGCTGCCCGAGGTTCCCCAGGTGCCGCTGCCGTCCGGCTTGGGCGTCCCGTTGGCCCGGTCGTCCGCGATGACCACGGCGTCGGGGGAGTGCCCCAGCCCGGCGATCGTGATGAACGGCTTGGTCGACGGCACGATGACCTGGCCGAGGTAGACCCCCGGCTTGACCGCGATCGTCACCGGCACGGTGTTTCCGGGCGGCACCGAGTCGATGGCCGCCTGGATCGAGGTGAAATCTCCGCTCCCGTCCAGGGCGACGGTGCCGAACGGGGCCGGGGCGCCCCGCGCGGGCGACGCCACGGTAGCAGTGAGAACGGCGCCGGCGGCACCGCCACCAGCAAGTTCGAGAAACCGACGTCGACGCATCGAAGCTCCTAAGGAAAGGCCTTTCCTGCGCACGCTAGAACTATCCATCGCCACTAGTCAATGCCCAACCGAAATGCCCGGGCCCCGGCCTGGCGAGCGCCAGGACGCGGTCCTGCTTCGTGACGTCAGCCTCGAGAGGGAGGAGCGGCTCGCGCACGGCGGGTGGTCGTGGTTCTGGTCGGGCCGGGGGCGCGATTGTTGCCGGCCGGCCCGCACCGCGTACCGGAAAAAATCAGAGTGACCACGTGCTTTCCCGGACGATCAGCTCGGCCTCGACCCGCTCCACGCGCGGCGCGTCGCCGGCCGCACCCAGCGCAAGCGTCATCGCCCGCTCGCCCAGTTCGGTGAGTGGGAGCCGGACCGAGGTCAGCGACGGCGTCACGTCGCGGGCGATCGGCATGTCGTCGAAGCCGATAACCGCGAGCCGGGGGCTGCCGGCGGCGCGCAGGGCGGCCAGGGCGCCGACCGCCATCGAGTCGTTGAGGGCGGCGATGGCGGTGACGTCGGGCAGTTCGGCCAGCACCTTGGCGGCCGCCTGTTCGCCGCCGTCGCGGGTGAAGTCGGCGTGGATGACCCGCTTCTTGGGCAGTTTGACGCCGTATTTCCGGGCGGCCCGCTGCATCCCCTTGAGGCGGTCGAACGTCGTCGTGAGGTAGGACGGGCCGGCGATCACCGCCACCTCGGTGTGGCCCAGCTCGAACAGGTGCGTGCCGGCGAGGAAGCCGCCCTGCTCGTTGTCGGGGAGCACCGCGTCGCCGGTGTGCTCGTGCCGGCCGATCACGGCGATCCGGCCGCCGGTGGCCTCGAAGGCGCGCAGCCGGTCGTCGAGCCGCAGGGCCGCCGCCGGGTCGAGGTAGCCGGAGCCGGCGATCACGATCGCCGCCACCTGATGGGCGTGCAGCAGGTCGATGTATTCAAGCTCACGTTCCGGCTCGCGGAAGCTGTTGCAGATGATCACCAGGCGCCCGTCGGCCGTGGCCACGCGTTGCAGGCCGCGGGTTATCTCGGCGAAATAGGGGTCCGAGACGTCGTGGACGATCACGCCGACCGCGCTGCGATGCGAGCGGGCCAGCATCTGGGCGTGCGCGTTCGGCACATATTTGAGTTCCGCCACCGCGGCGAGCACCCGAGCGCGCAACGTGTCCGCTACCGGCTTGGAGCTGCCGTTGATGATTCTCGATGCGGTCGCGGTCGAAACTCCCGCGTGGCGTGCGACATCCGCCAAAGTGGCCATGACCGGGGAGGATACCGTCGACGGTCTTGCCTGGTTGGTGGCACGCCCATTACGGTCTAGGAAAGCGCTTACCTAAGCGCGTGAAGTCAGAAGACCATCGTGGGAGGACCTCCAGCATGGGTCGGCGAACGATCGGAATCGTGCTCAACGGCGTCACCGGGCGGATGGGGCTGCGGCAGCACCTGCTCCGTTCCGTGCTCGCCATCCGCCAGGACGGCGGCCTGCCGCTCAGTGACGGGTCGGTCCTCTGGCCCGAGCCGGTGCTGGTCGGCCGGAGCGAAGCCAAGCTGCGCGACATCGCTGAGCGGCACGGGCTCACCGACTGGACCACCGACCTGCCGGCCGCATTGGCCCGGCCGGACGTCGAGGTCTACTTCGACGCGCAGGTCACCTCGGCGCGGGTCAAGGCGCTGCAGATGGCGATCGACGCGGGTAAGCACATCTACACCGAGAAACCGGTTGCCGAGACTCTCGAGCAGGCGATCGACCTGGCGAAGCTGGCCGATGCGGCCGGCGTGAAGCACGGTGTCGTGCAGGACAAGCTCTTCCTGCCCGGCCTGCGCAAGCTCGCGCGACTGGTCGAGTCCGGATTTTTCGGGCAGATCCTGAGCGTGCGCGGGGAGTTCGGCTACTGGGTGTTCGAGGGCGACTGGCAGAGCGCGCAACGGCCGAGCTGGAACTACCGGGCGGCCGACGGCGGCGGCATCGTGCTCGACATGTTCCCGCACTGGCACTACGTCCTCGAGCAGCTCTTCGGCCCGGTCCAGGCGGTGACGGCCCGCGCGGTCACGCACATCGACCGGCGCTGGGACGAGGAGGGCGCGGCCTACGACGCCACCGCCGACGACGCCGCGTACGGCATCTTCGAGCTGGCCGGCGGCATCGTCGCCCAGATCAACTCGTCCTGGGCGGTCCGGGTCAACCGCGACGAACTGGTCGAGTTCCAGGTCGACGGCGTCAACGGCAGCGCGGTCGCCGGCCTGCACCACTGCCGCATCCAGCCGCGGGCGGCCACGCCCAAGCCGGTCTGGGACCCGGACGTGCCGACCACCCAGCAGTTCCGGTCGCAGTGGCAGGAGGTGCCGGACAACGACGTCTTCCCCAACGGCTTCCGGGCGCAGTGGGAGCAGTTCCTGCGATACGTCGCCGAGGACGCCCCCTACGCCGGCGACCTCTGGGCCGGCGCCCGCGGCGTCCAGGTCGCCTCGCTCGGCCTGCAGTCGTCCCGCGAGGGCCGCCGCATCGAGATCCCGGAGCTGGACCGATGAAGTTCTCCGGCCGCGGCGCCGAGTTCGCCACCGAAAAGGGCAAATTCACCAGCCGGATTGCGTACGCCGCGGCGCCGGTCACCGCGGATCAGCACGCCGACAACATCCCGGGCGCACCCGCTGCTCTCGATTGGGATGCGACCCTGCGGTTCCGCCATCACCTCTGGTCGCACGGCTTCGGGGTGGCGGAGGCGATGGACACCGCCCAGCGCGGGGCGGGCCTCGACTACCCGGCGACGCGCGAGCTGATCCGCCGGAGCGCGGCCTCGGCGGCGGGGCCGATCTGCGCCGGTGTCAACACCGATCAGCTGCCGCCGGGGCCGGCCACGATGGATGACATCCGGAAGGCGTACGCCGAGCAGCTGGCCGATGTGCAGGAAGCCGGCGCCCAGCCGGTGATCATGTGTTCCCGGCACCTGGCGGCGGCGGCGCGCTCTGCGGATGACTACCGCGAGGTCTACGGGGAGCTGCTGTCGCAGGCCTCCGGCCCCGTCCTGCTGCACTGGCTGGGGGAGGCGTTCGACCCGCTCCTGGCCGGCTACTGGGGCGGTGATGATGTCGTTCTTTCTATTATTTCGGACCACGCCGCCAAGGTGGACGGCATCAAGATGTCTCTCTTGGACGCCTCCCGTGAGATCTCGATGCGCCGCTCGCTGCCGGCCGGCGTCCGGATGTACACCGGCGACGACTTCAACTATCCCGCGCTGATAAAAGGTGATTCATTCGGTTACTCGGATGCGCTGCTCGGTGTCTTTGCGGTGATCGCCCCGCCCGCCGCCGCCGCGCTCCGAGCCCTCGATGCAGGCGACATTTCGGCATATGACCGGATCATGGAGCCGACGCTGCCGCTCGCCCGGCACCTCTTCGCCGCCCCGACCTATCACTACAAGACCGGCATCGTCTTCCTCAACTGGCTGGCCGGCCACCAGGACCACTTCACCATGGTCGGTGGCGCGCACGCCGGCCGCTCCCCGGAGCACCTGCGCACCCTGATGCGGCTGGCCGACGAGGCCGGCATCCTCCCCGACGCCGACCTGGCCGCCGCCCGCGCCCAGGCCTGGCTCACGACGGTTGGACTGTCCTGATGACCCGTTTCTCCCTGAACCAGGCCACCACCAAGCGCTGGCCCATCGACGAGCTCGTCGCCGGCTGCGTCACGGCCGGCGTGCCCGCGGTCGGCCTGTGGCGCGAGGAGGTGGCAGCCTTCGGCCTGGAGAAGACCGCCTCCCTGATCCGCGACTCCGGCCTGGCGGTCTCGTCGCTGTGCCGCAGCGGCTTCTTCCACGAGGAAGACTGGTACGACAACAACCGCCGCGCCATCGAGGAGGCCGCCACCCTCGGCACCGACACCCTGGTGCTGGTCAGCGGCGGCCTGCCCGGCAAGTCGCGGGACATCGACGGCGCCCGCCGGCACGTGAGCGACGCGATCGGCGCCCTGGTCCCCGACGCGCAGGCCGCCGGTGTCCGCCTGGCGATCGAGGCCCTGCACCCGATGTTCGCCTCGGACCGCTGCGTGGTCTCCACCCTGGGCCAGGCCCTGGCGATCGCCGCCCCGTATCCCGCGGACGCGGTCGGCGTGGTGATCGACACCTACCACCTGTGGTGGGACGACCAGGTCTGGGCGGGCATCGACGAGGCCGGCCGCCAGGGCCGGATCGCCGCCTTCCAGCTGGCCGACTGGATCACCCCACTGCCCGAGGGCGTCCTGCTGGGCCGCGGCCTGCCCGGCACCGGCTGCGTCGACATGCGCCGTTTCGCGACAGCGGTCGGCAACGCCGGCTACCGGGACTGGATCGAGGTCGAGGTCTTCCACGAGGACGTGTGGTCCCGCCCCGGCCCCGAGGTGCTGGCCGAGGCGTTCGCCGGCTACCGCGCCGCCGCCGAATGACCGCCGGGCCCGGCACCACCCTGCACGTCGACGGCGTTCCGGTCGTCAGCTATGTCGAGGACCCCGGCCTGGACGTCCGCCTGGCCCCGCGCCCCTACCTCCACCCCGTCCGCACCCTCTCCGGGGTGACCGTCACCGACGCCCTCTGCTACGACCACCCCTGGCACATGGGCGCCTCCCTGACCATGTCCGATGTAAACGGTTACAACCTGTGGGGCGGACGCACCTACGTCCGCGACCAGGGCTACGTCTGGCTCGACGACCACGGCCGTATCGAGCACCTGTCCGCCACCCCGATCCCCGGCGGCTTCACCGAGAGCCTGACGTGGTGCGCCGCCTCCGGCGAGATCCTGCTGCGCGAGCAGCGCGAGATAACGGCAACGGCCGCGCCGCACGGCTGGGAGCTCTCTTTCACGTACGCGCTGACCGCCCCCGGCCCCGCCGAAGTGACCCTGGGCAGCCCGGCCACGCACGGCCGCCCCGGCGACGCGGGCTACGGCGGCTTCTTCTGGCGAGCGACCCCGGGCCCGGCCGTGGCCTTCACGCAGTCGTCCGACAACCCGCACGGCTCCGCCGACCCATGGCTGGCCCTGACCGTCGCGGACCGCTACACCCTGGTCTTCCGCGGCCTGGCCGACGCCGACCGCTGGTTCGCCCGCACCACGGAGTACGTCGGCGTCTGCGCCGCCCTGGCCTTCACCGACCCACTCCCGATAAAGCCCGCCAACCCCCTGACCCGCCACCTACGGGTCCTGGTCGCCGACGGAGCCCTCACCCGCGACCAGATAGCGGCCGCCGTGGACGGTTAGAGCATCCCCTTGATCTCACGCATAGCGGCATCGACCTCGGCGTTGAAGTAGCCCTGCGATGTCTCGGCGAAATGCACCCTGTCCAACTCGTCGACGGGCACCGGCAGCCGAGGGCGTCTGCGGTCCAGGAAGTCGATGATCGATCGGAAGAACGTGTCGACCTCGACGATGTCGTACCCGGCGCCGAAACGACGGGCTTGGAAAGTCGCCGCGAGTGCCCGCACCCGCTCGGCCCGGTCGTCCGGCCCAGTGGGGCTTTCCGCGGCGCTTTTCTCCAGTCCCAGCTTCCGGATCAGACCGGCGGTCTCGCGCAGGGCGGCTTCGACGTCGGCCTCGAAGTAGCCGGCTGGCACGATCGTGAACGTCGTGGTGACCATAGCCACGGCGCTGACCGGAAGCGTCTGGTTTTGTCCCACGGCCCGGCTGATGGCGTCGAAGCAGCGGTCGACCTGAGCCGGCGAATAGCCGGTTCCGAATCGTCGCGGCTGAAACTGCCGCCGCAGCTGATCGATCCGGTCGCGGGCCTCGCCGAGGCCGGCGACGGGAGCATTCTGCGATGCCCGGCGTCCGAAGTTCGGGGCGCCCGCTTTCAGGGCGGCCTCTCGCTCGGCCAGGAAATCCTCTGCGGACATCGTCTCGACAGCAGTCTGACATGCCGGTGACCGGACAGTTCAGACGGCCGACTCGCCGAGTGACTGCTCCATCGCGGCCAGCAAGATCAGGGCGGCCAGGGCCGCGGCCAGGCCGAACAGGGCCGCCTGACCGCCCAGCGACGCCGATGTGCGGGCGTTGCGGGCGCCGACGATCACCCACAGCCCGGCCACCAGCAGGCAGCCGGGCAGGAAGATCGTGGTGTAGGGGAGGGTGCTGAGCACCGTCTCGCGGAAGCCTTCGCCGGAGCCGCCGGCGGCGGCCAGCGCGACGACGCCGGCGGCCAGCCCGGCGATGATCCAGGCGGTCGCGATAGTGAAGGCGCGTGGTCGGCTGACCATCGCGGCAGACTACCGTGCGGACGGCTCTAAATCGATGGTTGTCGTTCGATGGTGCCGCGCGACCAGGGCGGCGGCCGCCACGCCGAAGGCGGTGATGGTGAGACCGCACAGCAGCAGGGTGTGCCGGGGGCCGAGCAGCGCGACCAGGGGGCCGCCGAGGATCGTGCCGGCCGGGACCGACACGACGGTCACCGCGCCGTTGGCGGCGAGCACCGGCGCGCGGTTCTCCGGTGTGGTGCTGCGCTGGAGCAGGGCCATCGCCGTCGGCATGTACGGCGCCCAGACCGCCCCGCCGACCGCGAACGCGACGAGTGACACGGCCACCGGTGCGCCCAGCCCGATCGGCACCATGGTCAGGCCGAACGTGACCACGACCCCGATGGTGACCGGCCACAGCGGCAGCCGCCGCAGATAGCCTGCGACCAGAGCCCCGCCGAGCGCGCCGGCGCCGAACGCGGTGAAGAACCAGCCGAGCAACGCCGCCGACCCGTGCAGGTCGTCGGCCACGTACAGCGGGAGCGCAACGTACACCGGCCCGAACAGGAAGAAGAACCCGAAGCTGAGCGCGAGCAGGCCGACCAGCCGGCGCCGGCGCAGGATGACCCGGAATCCGGCGCTGCGGGACGCCCCGGCGGCCGGCGGCGGGGCGTGCACGGTGCGCGGCACGGCGAACCGGTAGCTGAGCGCCAGCACGGCGAACGTGGCCGCGTCGACCGCGATCACCCACGCCGGGCCGCCGGCCGCGGTCAGGAAACCGGCCAGCGGCGGACCGCCGATCGCGGCGGCCTCGGCGATCGCGCCCATCAGCGAGTTACCGGCTAGGTAGTGCTCCGCCGGCAGCACCTCGGCGATCAGTGTGTACCGCCCGGCCGAGCCCCACGAGTGCAGCACCGACGAGCAGGCGAGCAGGACGACGTACAGAATCGGGGTGAGGGTGCCGGTGGCGTACGCCAAGGGAATGGCCGCCAGGCTGGCGGCGCGCAACGTCGCGTCCCAACCGGCCAGCCGCGCCCCGTTCCAATGCGCGAGCCACCGGCCGAGGAGGATTGTGCCGAGCACGCTCGGCAGGGTGTAGGCGGCGACGGCCAGAGCCACCCAGAAGCCGCGGTCGGGCGGTGCGGCCAGCTGCATCGCCAGCCAGCTGACCGCGACGATCGCCATGCCGTCGCCGAGCGCGGACACGGCGAACCCGGGCAGCAACCGCCGCAGCACCGGGCTGCGGAGCACGGGGCGGTAAGGCGTCATCCGCCTACCCGACACCATCGGTGCCCGGAAGATCTACCGTTGTCTGCTGGTGGCAGAAAATGGAGAGCATGGATGTCCTCCTCGATCTGCGCGACGCCTGGCGCCTCGTGCTGCCGGACGCGCTCGCCGGCCTGTATGTGCACGGCTCGCTGATCGCCGGCGACTTCGATCCGGACCGCAGTGACCTCGACGTGCTCGCGGTGCTGACCGCCGACCCGGATGAGCGGCTGCTCGGCGTGCTCGCCGGGCTGCACGCCGGCCTCGGCCGGCGGCACCCGGCGTGGGCCGGCCGGATCGAGGTCGAGTACGTGTCGATCGACGCCGTGCGGGCGGCCGGCGGCGGCGATCACCTGATCGCCCGGATCAGTCCGGGGGAGGCGCTGCATCTGCTGCCGGCCACCACGCACCGCGTCGTGACCTGGGCCGGCGTTCAGCACAGCGGCCGCTGCCTGCTGGGGCCGCCGGCCGGCGAGCTGCTGCCGGCCTTCGACGCCGGGCTGGTCGAGTCGGCGCTGCTCGACCACGTGCGCGACTGGCCGGTCTGGGTGCGGTCGATGACCGCCGCACCGGGCGGCCAGTCCTACGCCGTGCTCACCATGTGCCGGGCCGTGCAGCGTCTGCGCTACGGCCGGCAGCTGTCCAAGCGGCAGGCGGCCGACCGGACGATCGAGGCCTGCCCGGAGTGGGCGGACCTGATCGCCTGGGCCCGGGACTGGTGGTACGACCACGGCGATGCCGCCGATGCCGGGCGCGCCGACGACGTACACACCTTTGTGGTGGAAATCAGCGCTCAGCTCACCGGCAAACGCTGAGTGAACGGGCGGACCGCCCACGGCACGCCCATCTCCGAGGGCAGGGCGAGTGTCTCGGTGACCTTGCGCAGCAGGTCGTTGACGCCGGGGATGGTCCTTTTCGGTCCCTCGATCAGCACGGCGTCCTCGTCGAGCAGATGCGGCCCGGTCACGTCGGGCACAGTCAGCGCTTCCAGGACGGCGGTGAAGTCCTCGGTGGCGGCCAGCGGCACGAGGAGCGGCTCCGTCGACGATCGGTGATCAAGGAGGTTGGTCAGCAGATCGGTGCGGCCGGGCACGTGCTCCATTTCCTGGCCGGGCAGGGCGAGCCGGTCGGTGGGATATTCGAGCAGCGCCCGCCCGTTTGCGCCGCGCGCCCCGATCTCGCCGGCGATGAAGTCCTCGCCGGCCAGCGTGACGGCGATCATCACCTGCAGCCCGCCGTCGAACGTGATCCGCGCGAACGCGGTGTCCTCGACCTCGATCGGCCGCACCCGGTAACGCTCGGCCACCAGTTGCCGCGGGCGTCCGGCGCCGAGCGCCGTCGCGCTGGCCAGGGCCTGCATGACCGCGTGCGCCAAGGGGTTGACCAGGGCGCCGTCGATCACCGCCCGCCCGCCGACGACGCGCCGGCCGGCCCACGGCGCCCGCGCGTAGTAGGAGTCCTCCCGCTGCCAGGACGCGGTCGCGGTGATGCCGTCGATCGCGCCGAGCGTGGGCAGCGCGTCCCGGAACCGCTGCCAGGCGACCGAGCCGAGCGCCTGGAAACCGACCTGGCAGGACCGGCCGGCCGAGGTGAGCCCGGCGGCGAGAGTGCGGTGCGCGGCGAGCGACGCCACCGGCGGTTTCTCCAGGAGCAGATCGCAGCCGGCGGCGATCGCGTCGAGCGCGATCGGCAGGTGGGTGTGCGGCGGGGTGCAGATCACGACCACGTCGGGGGCGGCCTCGGCGAGCAGGTCACGGTGGTCTTGGAAAACCGAGACCCCGGGGGGTACGGGTGGGTCCGGCTCGAGCGGCCGGAGATCGACCAGACCCGTCAGCCGTACGCGGCCCGCAGCCTCCAGTTCGGCGATGTGCCGCCGGTGCCACCGCCCGTGCCCGTTGGCTCCGATCAAGGCGATGGTGGGGGTCATCGGATGCCGGCCAGGGTCGCTTCGACGCCGTGTTTGTCGAGGTCGGTCAGCCAGTCGACGAGCAACTGCCGCATCGTCTCGTCGCCGGCCAGCTCCGGCCCGAAGATCGTGTCCAGGCCGAGCAGCGCGTCGACGGTGCCGGCCGGGGTCGGGTCGGCCGCGGCGAGCCGCCGCCGGATCCGCTCGGCCAGCGGGTCGTCGAGGGGGAGCGGCCGCCCGTCGTCGGTGGCGCCCCGCACGAACCGCATCCACGCCGCCACCGCCAAGGCGCCCCAGCGTGGGGTGCCGCCGGCCCGCCGCCGGTCGCGAATGGTGTGCAGGAGCCGCTGCGGCAGTTTCTGCGAGCCGTCCATGGCGACCTGCACGGTGCGGTGCCCGATGGCCGGGTTGGCGAACCGGTGCAGCACCTCTTCGCCGTATTCGATCGTGGTGGTGCCCGGGGGCGGGTCGAAACTCGGCGCGATGTCCTCGGCGATGAACCTGCGCATCGCGATCGCCATGCCCGGCATGGCCAGGGCCGCGGAGATGGTCTCCTGGCCGGCGACCGCGCCGAGGTAGGCGATCGCCGAGTGGACCCCGTTGAGAGTGCGCAGCTTGAGCAGCTCCCACGGGCGCGGATCACCGGTGAACACCGCGCCGGCCAGGTCCCACGCGGGCCGCCCGGCCGGGAAGTCGTCCTCGATGACCCACTGCATGTATGGCTCGCCGTGCACGCCCGCCTCGTCGCGCACGCCCAGCTCGGCAGCGGCGATGGCGAGGGTCTCGGCGGTGGTGGCCGGCACGATCCGGTCGACCATGGTGCCGGGGAACGTCACGTTGTCCCGCACCCAGTCGAAGTGGCCGGTCGCGGTCGCCAGGTACTCGACAAGACCGCGCAGCCGGTGGCCGTTGGACGGCAGGTTGTCGCAGCTCACCAGGGCGATCGGCCCGCCGTCAGCCCGGCGGCGGGCGGCCAGGCCCCGGATGAGCAGGCCCGGCACGGTGCGGGGCTCGCGGTCGGTCTCGAGGTCGCCGCGCAGGTCGTCGTCGAGCAGCAGACGGCCGGTGGCCGGATCGAGGCGGTAGGCCTTCTCGGTCACGGTGAGCGTGACCACCTTGATGGCCGGGTCCGCGATCAGCGCCACCACGGCGGCCGGGTCGGCGGCCGCGTGCCGCAGCCCGGCCAGCGCCCCGATGACCCGGGCCGAGCGGCCCTCGGCGGCGAGGGTGGTGACGCTGTAGAGCGCGTCCTGGGCGCTGAGCGCGTCGATGACCTTGGCCGAGCGGGGCGCGACGCCGATGATGCCCCAGTCGCCGCCGGCGGCGGCCATCGCGTCCTCGGTGTAGACGGCCTGGTGGGCCCGGAAGAAGGCGCCGAGTCCGAGGTGGACGATGCCGGCGCTCGCGTCGCCGGGCGTGATCCGCGGGCGGCTGGCTTCGGGGATGCGGCCGAGAGTGGACAGGCCGAGGAGGTCGCTCATCGCCAGACCGGCCCGTCCGGGAAGGAGAACTCGGCGATCGAGGCGGCCTTGATGTCCGAGCTGTAGCCGGGCTTCTCGGGCACGAGGTAGCGCCCCTCGCGGGTCCGCACCGGGTCCTCGAAGTGCTCGTGCAGATGGTCGACGTACTCGACCATGCGCCCGTCCAGCGACGTGCCCACCCGCAGGTAGTCGAAGATCGCCAGGTGCTGGACCAGCTCGCAGAGGCCGACGCCGCCGGAGTGCGGGCAGACCGGCACCCCGAACTTGGCCGCCATCAGCAGCTCCGCCAGCACCTCGGGAACGCCGGCGACCCGGCAGGCGTCGATCTGCATCACCCGGATCGCGCCGGCCTGCAGCAGCTGCTTGAAGATGACCCGGTTGGCCGCGACCTCGCCGGTGGCGACCCGGACCGGGGCCACCGCCTCCTGGATGCGAGCGTGCCCGAGGACGTCGTCGGGGTGCGTCGGCTCCTCGATCCAATAGGGATCGAATTCGGCCAGGCGGGCCATGTTGGCGATCGCCTCCCCAACGCCCCAGATCTGGTTGGCGTCCATCATCAGCAGGGCGTCCGGCCCGATCTCGGCGCGGATGATCCCGGCCCGGCGGACGTCGTCCTCGATCGGCCCGCCCACCTTCATCTTCATGGCGCGCCACCCCTGGGCGTACGCCTCCTGGGTCAGGGCCTTGACCTTGTCGTCCGGATAGCCGAGCCAGCCCACGCTGGTCGTGTACGACGGGAAGCCCTCTTTTTTCAGGAAGGCGAGTCGATCCTCGAGTCCGTCGCGGCCCTTGTCCAGGATCGTCGCGGCCTCGTCCGGGGTCAGCGCGTCGTCGATGTGCCGGAAGTCGATGCAGGCGATCAGGTCGGCGGTGGGCATCTCGGCGAGCAGCTGCCACATCGGCTTGCCCGCCACCTTCGCCCGCAGGTCCCAGACCGCGTTGACCAGCGCGCCGGTGGCCATGTGCAGGGCGCCCTTCTCGGGGCCGAGCCAGCGCAGCTGCACGTCGGCGGTGACGCTGCGGATGAAGTCGAGATCGAAGAGCGTCTCGAGCGCCTTGCCCTCGACGTGGTGGGCCAGGGCTTTCACCGCCGCGCAGGTGATCTCGTTGCCACGGCCGTTGGTGAAGGTGAAGCCGGTGCCGGTGTGCGGCCCGTCGGTGGCCAGCTCGACGTAGGTGGCCGAGTAGTCGCCCTTGTTGATGGAGTCGGAGCCGTCGCCCGCGGCTGCCGTCGGGAACCGCACGTCGTGGACGGTGAGCCCGGTGATGGTGATCATTTCTTGGCCCCGTCCAGCTTGAAGATCCGTTTCGGCAGGTGGTAGGCGAGGTCGGCCATCGTCTCGGCGGCCTCGTCCATCGGGAGCCGGTTCTGCGCGACCAGCGACGCGAGGTAGGCGGCGTCGGAGCGGCGGGCGACGTCGTGCCGCACCGGGATCGAGCAGAACGCCCGGGTGTCGTCGACGAAACCGGCCGTGTTGTAGAAGCCGGCCGCGTCGGTGACCGCCTCCCGGAACCGGCGCATCGCGTCCGGCGTATCCAGGAACCACCACGGCGCGCCCAGGTAGAGAGCGGGGTAGCCGCCGGCCAGCGGGGCCAGCTCCCGGCTGAACGTGTATTCGTCGAGCGTGTAGACCACAACCCGAAGGGCCGGATTCATCCCGTACGCATCGAGCAGCGGCCGCAGGGCATGGACGTACTCGGTGGCCTGCGGGATGTCGCCGCCGACGTCCTTGCCGTGCGCGGCGTAGAGCTTCCGGTTGTGGTCCCGGTTCGCGCCCGGGTGGATCTGCAGGACCAGGCCGTCGTCGAGCGACATCCGGGCGAATTCCAGCAGCATGTTCGCCCGGAACGTCTCGGCGTCCTCGGCGGTGGCCGTGCCCCGCAGCCCCCGCTCGTAGACGGCGGCCGCCTCGGCCGGGGTCAGCGACAGGGTGCGTGCCGTCGGGTGGCCGTGGTCGGTGCAGGTGGTGCCGGCCGCGATGAACGCTTCCCGCCGGCTGCGCAGCGCCGCCAGGTAGCCGGCGTAGGTGTCGGTGTTCTCCCCGCTGATGTCGGCGAGCTTGCCGATCTCGTCGCGCCAGTCCTCGCGGTCCATGTCGACCACGTTGTCCGGCCGGAACGTGGAGATCACCCGGCCGCCCGGCCCGCCCCAGCCGTCCGCGGCCAGCTTCGCGTGCTGGGCGAGGTCGTCGGTGGGTGACTCGGTGGTGGCCAGCACCTCGATGCCGAACCGCTCGAACAGCGCCCGCGGCCGGAACTCCGGCTCGGCGAGCCGGGCCGCGATCGCGTCGTACACCTCGTCGGCGGTCTCGGCGCGCAGCGGCGTCTCGACCCCGAACACGGTGCGGAACGTCTGTTCCAGCCACAGCCGGGACGGGGTGCCGCGGAACAGGTGCCAGTTCTCGGCGAGCAGCCGCCAGATCGTCCGCGGGTCGGTCTCCACCTCGCCGCCGTCCCGCCGCGGCACACCCAGCCGCGACGGCGGGATGCCCTGACTCAGCAGCATCCGGGTGACGTAATGGTCGGGCACGATCAGCAGGCGCGCCGGGTCGGGGAACGGCTCGTCGTCGGCGAGCAGGCGGGGATCGACATGGCCATGCGGGGAGAGCAGCGGCATTTCCCGGACGGCTTCGTAGAGCTCGCGGGCGATGCCGGCCTGGCGCGCATCGATGGCGAACGTCGGGTCGGACACGGTCACCTCAGGATCAGTTCAGGTCGAGCAGGTCGGAGACCCGAACCGGCTCGGCGGTCTGCAGGGAGCGGTTGGCGGCGAGGCCGGTGAGCAGCGCCAGGGCGCCGTCACGGGCGGTCGCGGAACGGTTCATCGGGTCGGTCTGCCCACCGAGAAGGACGGCGGTCATGCGGTGGTCGGCGCCGCCGTGCCCCTCGCGGCTGCGCGGCTGCAGCTCGACGGCGTACGGCGGAGCCCAGAACGGCCGGATCGTCAGGGTGACCCCGCCCTGCTCGGCGGCCTCGGTGACGCCGTGGACGGCGGCGCCCTTGAGCTCGCCGGCGGCGGCCGGGCTCACGTGGTCGGACTCGACGACCTCGAGCTCGAGCCGGCCCCGGCTGCCGTTGACCATGAGCCGGTAGCCCTCCCACGGCGCGTACGCGGTGAGGTGGTACGTCATCCGCGCCCCCGTGTCGTAGCGGACCAGCACCGACAGGTCGTCCTCGATCGTGACGCCGGGCGCGAACACGTTGCGGTCGCGCAGGTAGCCGTCCTCGCCCTCGGCCTCGAGGTACAACTCGCGCAGGCGGGCGTTGGCGGTCAGGTCGAGCGCGAACGGGTCGCCCTGCGCCTCGGGACTGCCATGCACCCGCTCATAGTCGCGCGAATATCCGTGTCGCTGCCCGTCCTCGCCGTAGAAGAAGAGCCGGCCGGACGCGTACACCTCGGTCGGCGCCGCCCCCAGCCACCAGTTGACCAGGTCGAAGTGGTGGCCGGACTTGTGCACCAGCAGCCCGCCGGAGTTCGCCTTGTCGCGATGCCAGCGGCGGAAGTAGTCGGCGCCGTGCCGGATGTCGAGCAGCCACTCGAAGTGCACCGAGCCGATCTCGCCGATCTCGCCGCCGGCCAGCAGGGTGCGCACCATCTCGTGCACCGGGTTGTACCGGTAGTTGAACGTGACCTGCACCCGGCGGCCGGTGCGTTGCTGCGCGTCCAGGATGCGCCGGGCGCTGTCCGCGTCGACCGTCATCGGCTTCTCGGTGATCACGTCGCAGCCGGCGTCCATCGCGGTGACCATGTGCCCGGCATGGGTGCTGTCCATGCTGGTGACGATCACCTCGTCGACGTGTTCCTTGGCGATCAGCGCGGCCAGCTCGCTCGCCTGGTAGGTGGGGACCGGGTCGTGGCCGGCCTCGCTCAGCCAGCGGTTGTGCGCGTCCATCCGGGCCTGGTTGGTGTCGGCCAGGGCCACCAGGGTGGTGGTGCCCGCATGGTCCTCGGTGATCGCCCGGACGAACATCTCGGCGCGGGCGCCGGCACCGACGAGCGCGATGCGGCGGCGTTCATCTCGTGGCATGGGTCCTCCCGGAGCCGACACTACAAAGGTTTGCAGCGAAGTTAGGCGGATCGATGCAACACCGTCAACGCCTCTGACGATTATCGTCCGTATTTGCCCGATTAAGTTGGCCTTTCAGGTGCCCGGCTGCAATCTTTATGCAACACAACGACATTGACAGTTGTGCAACCGCTTGCATTAATTGTGGCTGTCAGTGACCGCGGCCACATCGACCACGGCTTTTAGTCCACTGAGGAGGTCGGAGCGTGTCCGTCACCATTCGCGATGTCGCTCGGGCATCCGGCGTGCACATCTCCACGGTGTCGCGCACGTTCTCGGCGCCGCACCTGGTCAACCCGAACACCCGTAGTCGCGTGCTGGCCTGTGCCGAGCAGCTGGGTTACCGGCCCAACCGGGCGGCCCGCGCGCTGATCACCGGCCGGACGTACAACATCGGCCTGATCGTGGCGGACATCGCCAACCCGTTCTTCCCGCCTCTCATCAAGGCCGCCGAAAGTCAGGCCCGCAAGCACGATCACCACATATTCGTCGCCGACACCAACGAGGACGCGGCCGTCGAGGAAGAGGTGGTGCGGGCGCTGGCGAAACAGGTCGACGGCGTCCTGCTGTGCAGCCCGCGGATGAGCAACACGCTGATCGAGCAGCTCAGCCGCGAGGTGCCGCTGGTCGTCGTGAACCGCCAGATCACCGGCATCCCTGCCGTCGTGATGGACGTGGCCCAGGGCGCCCGGCTCGCCATCGAGCACCTCACCGCCCGCGGTCACCGCGATATCGCACTACTGAGCGGGCCACGCGGCTCGTGGACCAGCCGGGAGATCCGGCGTTCCGCAACCGCCACGGCCCGGGCCGGCCATGCCGAGCTGACAGTCATCGGGCCCAACCCGCCCACCGAGTTCGGCGGCCTCACCGTCGCCGAGGACGTGCTGCGGGCCGGTGCCACCGCCGTGCTCGCCTACAACGACCTGATGGCGATCGGCCTCATCGAGGGGCTGTTCACCGCGGGGGCCCGTGTCCCCGAGGACGTCAGCGTCGTCGGCATCGACGACATCATGCTCAGCCGGCTCACCCGTCCGAAGCTGACCACGGTGGCGACACCCACCGCCGCCGCGGGTCGGGCGGCCGTCGACATGCTTCTCGCGCATGGCGACGACCGTCGTTCCACCGCACACCTTCATTTGCAGACCGAGTTGGTCATTCGCGACTCGACGGGGCCGGGCCCGGGTCCGCACAGCCCTGCGGACCCGGGCGACGTAAGCGTCCCCGGAGGTGTCGCCTCCTAAAAAGGAGCCGCACGACATGCATCCCATCTCGAGGAGCGCCACGCACGATCAACCTACCCCGGCGCCCCGCACCACCCGCCGCCGCCTGCTCGCCGCCGCTGTCGCTGTGCCCCTGCTCCTCGGGGCCGGCGCCTGTGGCGGATCCGACGACTCGGGTGGCGGCAGCAGTGACAAGGTCGAGCTCTCCATCTTCTGGTGGGGGGCCGACAAGCGCGCCGAGCTGACCGACAAGGCGCTCGCCCTCTACACCCAGAAGCACCCGAACGTGACGTTCAAGAAGACCTGGCAGGCCAACCAGGGCTACTTCGACAAGCTGGCCACTCTCACCGCCGGCGGCAACGCGCCGGACATCTTCCAGATCGACGACAACTTCATCGCCGAGTACGCCCAGCGCGGCGTCACCCTGGACCTCCAGTCGTACGCGGACAGCGGCAAGATCGACATCACCAAGTTCCCGAAGAGCCTCGTCGAGTACGGCAAGGTCGACGGAAAGCTGGCCGGCGTCGCCATGGGCGAGAACACCCAGGGCCTGGTCTTCGACAAGACACTGCTCGACAAGTTCAAGCTGCCCGCGCCGACCACCGGCATGAGCTGGGAAGACTTCATCAAGTGGGCGACCAACGTCTCCAAGGTCGCCAAGGTTCCCGGCACGCAGGACCCGAGCGCCGTCTACCAGGCCCTCTGGGTCTATCTCCGGCAGAACGGCAAGGACCTGTACAAGGACAACAAGCTCGCGTTCGACGAGGCCGACATCACCAAGTGGTTCCAGCTGTGGAAGGACGCCCGCGCGGCCGGGGCCACCCCGACCCCGGACGTGATCCACGAGGGCAACGACTCCAGCGTCAGCAAGCAGCTGGTGGTGACCGGCAAGGCGGACACCTCCTGGGTCTGGGTCAACCAGATGCCCGAGCTGAAGAAGAACACCAAGAGCGAGCTCGGCGTCGTCGCCTACCCCGGTGACCCGAGCGCCCAGTGGGCCCGCGCTTCGATGTACTTCTCCATCTTCAAGGGCACGAAGAAGAAGGACGCCGCGGTCGACGTGGTCAACTTCCTCGCCAACGACCCGGAGGTCGGCAAGATCCTCGGCACCGACCGGGGCCTGCCGCCCAACCTCGACGTCCGCACGCAGGTCGCGGCGTCGGTCACCGACGCGAGCATGAAGCAGACCATCGAGGTGCAGAACGAGCTCGGCACCAAGTTCGGGCCCACCTCGCCGGCCGTCCCGCCGAAGGGCCACAGCAAGGTGAAGACCGAGCTGATCCGGATCGCGGAGGAAGTGACCTACGGTCGATCGACCCCCGAGGCGGGTGCTACGGCGTTCGTCACGGCCGCCAAGGCGGCCATCGGGCAGAGCTGAGGAACTTTTCGTGACAATGGCACAAATGCCGGTCCGTCCGACCGAGCCCGCGCCCCCGGTTCCCGCCGCACATCGGCGGGGCCGGGTGGCCCGCCGCCGGCGTAGTGAGAACCTGGCCGGCTACGTCTTCCTCTCACCCTGGCTGCTCGGCCTGCTGGGGATCACCGCTATCCCGATGCTGCTCTCGCTGTATCTGAGCTTCACCGACTACAGCCCGCTCATCCCGGTTACCGAGGCCAACTGGATCGGCCTGGATAATTACCGGCGGATGTTCACCGCCGACCCGCAGTACTGGCACGCGGTGCGGGTCACCGTGACCTTCGCGCTGATCGCGGTGCCGCTGAAGTTGTCGGCCGCGCTCGCCGTGGCGTTGCTGCTCAACAAGTCCATGCGCGGCATCTCGGCGTTCCGTGGCCTCTTCTACCTGCCGTCGCTGCTCGGCGGCAGCGTGGCGGTGGCCATCGTCTGGCGCAGCATGTTCAGCGGCGACGGGGCGATCAACTCGTTCCTCTCGCTGTTCGGGATCAAGGGCGAGGCCTGGGTGAACGACCCGACCTGGGCGCTGCCCACCCTCATGCTGCTGGCCATCTGGCAGTTCGGCGCCCCAATGGTGATCTTCCTGGCCGGCCTGAAACAGGTGCCGGTCGAGCTGTACGAGGCCGCCTCGGTGGACGGCGCCAGCGCGTGGCGCCGTTTCGCCCACATCACGCTGCCCATGCTGTCGCCGGTCATCTTCTTCAACCTGGTCCTGGAGACCATCCATGGGTTCCAGGGCTTCACGTCGGCGTTCGTGCTCAGCAACGGCACCGGCGGACCGGTCGACTCCACTCTCATGTACACGCTTCGCCTCTACAACGCCGGCTTCGTCGAGCTGAACATGGGCTACGCGTCCGCGATGGCCTGGGTCTTCCTCCTGGTGATCGGCACGATCACGGTCGTGCTGTTCAGCACCGGGCGGTTCTGGGTCCACTACTCCGACTCCGAGGAGAAGTGATGCGCTCGAAGGTGCGCCTGCTGGCGCTGATCGTGATCCTGGCGATCGTGCTCTACCCGCTGGTCTGGATGGTCGGCACGTCGTTCAAGTCGCAGCAGGAGATCGCCAGCAACATCGGCCTCTTCCCGGAGCACTTCACTCCGGCGAACTTCTCCGACGGCTGGCACAAGTTCGACTTCGTGTTCGGCAAGTTCTTCCTGAACAGCGCGATGGTCGCGATCCTGACCGTGGTCGGCAACACGCTGTCCTGCCTGCTGGCGGCCTACGCTCTGGGCCGGCTGAAGTTCCGGTTGCGGGGCGTCTGGTTCGCCATCATGATCGGCACCCTGCTGCTGCCCGGGCACGTGCTGATCATCCCGCAGTACATCCTGTTCCGGACCCTCGGCTGGGTCGGCGGCGACTGGCCCTACCTGCCGCTGCTCGTGCCGCACTTCCTGGCCACCGAGGCGTTCTTCGTGTTCCTCATGGTCCAGTTCATGCGCGGCATCCCACGCGAGCTGGACGAGGCCGCGGTGATCGACGGCGCTTCGCCCTATGGCGTGTTCCGCCACGTCGTGCTCCCGTTGAGCCGGCCGGCCCTGGTCACCACGGCGATCTTCTCGTTCATCTGGACCTGGAACGACTTCTTCCGCCAGCTGGTGTATCTGTCCGACCTCAAGGACTACACCGCGCCGGTGGCATTGACCCTGTTCATCGACTCGACCAGCGAGAGCTCGGTCGGCCCGATGTTCGCCATGAGCCTGCTGTCGCTGGTTCCGGTGTTCCTCTTCTTCGTCGCGTTCCAGCGGCTGCTCGTCGAGGGCATCAACACCAGCGGCCTGAAGGGGTGATTCGATGCCGAACGACTGGCGCAACTCCCTGCGCCTGGCCGCTGACCTGGCCCTGCTCGGCATAGTCGTCACGCTGCTGTCGCTCCCGCTGCTGACCGCGGGGGCGGCGGTGGCGACCGGCAGCTACGCCATCGGCCACCTGATCGCCGAGGGCCGCTGGCCGACCTTTGCCGACCTTTGGCCGGTGTTCCGCCGCCGCCTGGTGCCCGGCCTTATCGCCGGCCCGGCGGTGGCGGCCGCCGCCACCCTGGTCGTCATCGACGTGGCGGCGCTCCGCCGGGGCACCGTCCCCGGTGGCGCCCCGGTCCTGACCGCCGTCCTGATAGCCGCCGTCCTGGCGGTCGGCTACCTCGCACTGGTCGCCGTCCGCGCCGGAGCCACCGCCCGCGCGGGCGTCACCATTCCGGCGGGCGACGCCGTTCGCGCTGGCGCGGGCATCCGTTCGGCCGCTGTCCCGTCGGGAACGCCGGCGGGCCGGGCCATGACCGGAGGAACCGTGAGTAATGAAGCTCCCGCCGGGGGAGCCGTGCGGTCGGCGCTGACGATCGCGCTGGCGCGGCCGGTCGCGCCACTCGCCGCGGCCGGGGTGCTGGGCGTGGCGGCGTTGCTCGGCTGGTTCGTGCACCCCGCGCTGGTGCCGGTCCTCGCCGGTTACGCCCTCTTCGCCCTGCACGTGGTCACCTCGCGGGTGGCCGGCCGGGAGGCCGTCGCCGCGGCTTGATCTCGCGCTTGACTCTCCGGTGGCCTGAGGGCCGAAGCTGGACGCGTGAACGATGAAGAACTGCTCAACATCGGCGCGTTCGCCTCGGCGACCGGCCTGACCATCCCGGCACTGCGCCATTACGACGAGATCGGCCTGCTCGAGCCCGAGCAGGTCGACGCCGGCACCGGTTATCGCCGTTACGGCCGGCGCCAGCTCGACGACGCCCGCCTCGTCTGCGGGCTGCGCGCCGTCGGCGTGCCGATCGACGAGGTCCGCGCGGTGCTCGGCCGGCCCGCGGACCAGGTGCGGGCGGTGCTCGACTCGCACCGGGAGCGGCTGGCCGCCCAGGCGCGCGAGCTGTCGCAGCGAATAGCCGCCGTCGAGGAGTTCATCGAAAGAGGAACTCCGATGCCCGCGGTGCAGGCCGTGCGCCCGGTCCAGATCCGCATCGCGGTCGCGGACGTGCCGGCGGCGGCCACCTTTTATACCTCCGCCTTCGACCTCGTCTTCAACGAGGCGATCTCGTCGCTCCAGTTCGGCACCTATCGGTCGGATCGCTTCTTCCTGATCACGCTCGAGGAGCGGGACGGCCGCGCACCGGTGCGATTCGGCCTGCTGGTGGCCGACGTCGATGCCGCGCACGAACGGGCGCTCGACGCCGGCGCCGACCAGGTGCACCCGCCCACCGACTTCGCCTGGAAGCCCCGGACCTCCTGCGTCCGGGACCCGGACGGCAACCTGATCGACCTCAGTCATTCTTGAGGCGCAGTCACTCTTGAGTTGTCAAGAAACGGCGGGTCAGACGCCGGCCGTGCGGGCCGCGGCGAGCAGATTTTCCGCGGCCAGGCGCAGGCCCTCGATCTGGTCGAGCTCGGTGTCCTCGTGCTCGATGTTGACCGCCATGTCGGGGTCGACGGCGTGCAGCGCCCGCAGGAACGGCGCCCAGAAATCCTGCTCGCCGTGGCCGCGGCCGACCGCCACGAACTGCCACGACGGGCGGGACGGCCACTCGTTGAGCGTGTTGTTGCCGCCGAGGTTGAGCGGGTTGCGGTCGGCCGGCACCCGGGTGAAGCGGTCGTCGAGGACGCCGAAGAGCTTGACGTTGTCCTGGTTGATGCGGGTGTCCTTGGCGGCGGCGTGGAAGACCAGTTCGCCGAGGAACTCGACGGCGGCGATCGGGTCGATGCCCTGCCAGAACAGGTGGCTCGGGTCCATCTCGGCGCCGACGTGGGTGGCGTTGGTCTGCTCGACCAGCCGCTGCAGCGTCGGTGGGTTGAAGACCAGGTTGTGCGGGTGCATCTCGATGCAGACCTTGACGTCGGCGTCGGCGGCGCGGGCCTGGATGTCCTTCCAGAAGGGGACGGCCACCTGGTTCCACTGATAATCGAGGACGTCGAGCCACTGGCTGTCCCACGGGTTGACGACCCAGTTGGCCGACGGGCTGCCGGCGTGGGCGCCGGGCAGCCCGGACATGGTGACCACCCGCTTGACGCCGAGCGCCGCCGCCACCTCGATGGTGCGGTGCAGGTCGGCCGCGTGACGCGGCCCGACGAGCGGGTCGGGGTTGAGCGGGTTGCCGTTGACGTTGAGACCGGTCAGCGTGATGCCGGCCTGGGCGAAACGGCCCAGATAGTCTTCCCGGGCGGCCACGCTGGCCAGGATGTCGTCGATCGGGATGTGCGGCGCGCCGATGAAGCCGCCGGTGTTGATCTCGGCGCTGGTCAGGCCCAGTTCACCGAGGATCTTGAGGGTCTCGTCGAGGGAACGGTCGTGCAGGCACGCGGTGTAGGCGCCGAGCTTCATGGGACTCCTCAGAGCTGGACGGGCTTGTCGGTGGCGGAGACGACCGCCTCGAGGACGCGCAGGTTGTGCAGGCCGTGGGCCATGTCGGGGCAGGCCGGCAGGGTGGTGTCGCCGGCGATCTGGTCGAGGAACGCGCGGGCCTGGTAGACGAAGAAGTCGTTCTGCCCGTGGCCGACGGTCGGGAAGTCCATCGGCAGGCCCTTCGCGAGGTAGGGGTGCCAGGGGCCGATGTAGACCGTGCGGACGCCGTTGACCTCGGTGGCGGGGCCGGCGTCGGCGATGGTGAACTCGGCCGGCCGGTTCAGGTCGAACGACGCCGTGCCGTTCTCGCAGAACAGGTCGATCCGCAGCGTGTTGGCATGCCCGAAGGCGATGCGGGACAGCGAGAAGGTGCCGACGGCGTCGCCGCCGTAGGACGTGGTGAAGGTGCAGACGTCCTCGTTCTCCACCGGGACCCGCTCGTCGCTCACCCGCACGCCACCGGCGTGCCCGACGGCCACCCCGAGCGGTTTCGGCCGGTCGCCGACCACCGTGGTCAGCGTCGTGCCCTGCACGCCGGTGGTCGGGCCGCAGAAGAACTCGGCGAGGTCGACCAGGTGGCTGCCGATGTCAGCGAGCACGCCGCTGCCGGGGCCGCCGAGATAACGCCAGCTCATCGGGCGCTGGGGGTCGTAGCCGTAGTCGCACCAGTAGTTGCCGACGAAATGGCGCACCGGGCCGAGGCGCTCCTCGACCTGCTGCTTGATCGCGTTGATCGCGGGGGAGCGGCGGAACGTGAAACCGACCGCGTCGATCTGGCCGGGGGCGGCGGCCGCGGCCTCCACCATGGACTGGGCCTCGGCGACCGTGGGCGCCAGCGGCTTCTCGCAGAGCACGTGCTTGCCGGCGGCCAGGGCGGCCTCGGTGATCTCGCGGTGCAGGCTGTTGGCGACGGCGACACTGACCGCGTCGACCTCGGGGGAGTCGATGACCGCCCGCCAGTCGGTCTCGGCGCGGGCGAAGCCGTAGCGCGCGGCGGCGTCGGCCGCGAACGGTTCGTGCAGGTCCGCGACCGCG
Organism: Actinoplanes sp. NPDC026619; assembly: GCF_040638295.1. Lineage (NCBI taxonomy): Bacteria > Bacillati > Actinomycetota > Actinomycetes > Micromonosporales > Micromonosporaceae > Actinoplanes > Actinoplanes sp. NPDC026619. The sequence goes on along the minus strand of NZ_JBEZYA010000002.1, from coordinate 594,461 downwards.
ACCAGGCGGGGAGCGGGACGGCCGAGGCCGAAGACGGTGGCGGCCTGCCGGTAGGCGTTGGCATGGGCTCGGCCGACCATGCCGGCTCCGATGACGGCCACGCCGATGGACGGTTCGGACATGGGAATCCCTCCGAAGTGCGCCGTTTTTAAAGCGCTTTAAGTCCCTGTACTATCTGAGTCGATCTCGATGTGTGTCAAGGGATTCACGGGGAGTGATTTAGTGGATCAACGACCGCGCCTGGCTGACGTCGCCACCCGCGCCGGAGTCTCCACCGCATCGGTGTCCCTCGTTCTCCGCGGTGAGCCGGGACCGAGCGCCGAGACCCGCGAGCGCGTGCTCGCGGCGGCCACCGAGCTGGGCTATCGCGCGGACCGCACGGCCAGCCTGCTCGCCCGCCGCCGGCGTCATCTGCTCGGCGTCATGCTCGACGTGCGCAACCCGTTCCACGCCGAGCTGGTCGAGGAGCTGCACGCCGCGGCCGACAAGGCGGGTTACGAGGTGGTGCTGTCCACGCTGACCCGCGACCGCGACGAGGACCGGGCGATCGAGACGCTGCTCGACTTCCGCTGCGAGGCGCTGATCCTGCTCGGCCCGGATGCCTCGGAGGAGACGCTCGACCGGCTGGCCGCCCAGGTGCCCTGCGTGGTGGTCGGCCGCACGGTCGGCACGGCCCAGGTCGACGTGGTCCGGCCGTCCGACGACGTGGGCGTGGACGCGGCCCTGCTCCATCTGATCGGTCTCGGACACGAGCGGATCGCGTTCGTGGACGGTGGAAACGGCGCGGTCGCGGCGATCCGGCGCCGCGGCTACCGTCGCGCGATGCGCCGCGCCGGTCTGGTCCCGCAGATCGTCTCCGGCGACCACACCGAGGAGGGCGGGGTCCGCGCCGGGCGCCGTCTCCTGGCCGGGCGCGATGCCGGGCGCGATGCCGGGCGCGATGCCGGGCGCGATGCCGGGCACGAGACCAGGCGCGAAGCCGGGCACGACCTGCCGACCGCGGTGATGGCCTCGAACGACCGGCTCGCGATCGGCGTGATGGACTCGCTGATCCGGGCCGGCGTCGACGTGCCGGGCCGAGTCTCCCTGGTCGGTTATGACGACAGCATCCTGGCCCGGCTCGGGCACATCGACCTGACCTCGGTCAACCAGGACGCGCCCGCCCAGGCCCGCAACGCCGTGATGGCCGCGGTCTCCCGCCTCGACGACGGCCGCACCGCCCGTTACGAGGCGGTCCTGGTGCCGCACCTGGTGGTCCGGGGCAGCACCGCCCCGCCGTTCAGCAGCTGAGCAGACCGGCGCGCTTCTTGGCCGTCAGCACGTGCTGGGCCGCATCGGTCAGCCGGGCGCGGAAGGCCGGATCGCTGCCGGCCCGGTCGATCAGCGCCGACGCCATCGGGGCCGCGTCCTCCGGCCGGATGGTCAGCACCATGTCGCCGCCGGCCGCCACGAACCGCACCGCACGCTGCCCGACCGGCACCGATTCGAGCGCGGCCGCCGCGCCCACGTCGTCCGACATGATCAGCCCGGTGAAGCCGAGTTTCTGTCGCAGCAGCCCGGTGACGATCGGCTGCGAGAAAGGCGCGATCGCCGATCGGTCGAGTCTCGGGTAACGGGCCGACGACATCATCACCGCGGCCGAGCCGGCCTCGATCCCGGCCGCGAACGGCTTGAGGAAGGGATCGTCGGCGGTCGTGGTGCTGTCGGCGGCGTTGGCCGAGGTGTCCGTGTTGGCGGTGACCCGGCCCAGGCCCGGGAAGTGCTTGAGGACGGTCAGCACCCCGGCCTCCTGGCTGGCCGGCACGACCGTGCGGATGCTGGTCGCGACCTTGTCCGGGTCGGAGCCGAACTGCCGGTGCCAGTAGCCGATGGGCGGGTTGCGTTCGCCGATGTCGGCCGGGACGGTGTCGGCGACCGGCGCGAGGTTGAGGTTGATGCCGATCCCGGCCAGCCGGCGGGCGCTGTCGCCGGTGGTGCTGCGCAGCGTCGCGGGCGGTCCGGCGCCGAGCTTCTGCGCCGACGGCAGGATCGGGAAGTCGGGGCCTTTCAGTGTCTGCACACTGCCGCCCTCCTGGTCGAGCGAGATCAGCAGGGGCACCGACGCGTTCTGCTTCAGCTCGGTGATGCCGGCGCGCAGCTGATCGGCGGTGTGCGTGCTGCGCCCGTGCAGGAACACCCCGCCCAGGTGGTATTTCTGCACCGTGCCGCCGAGATCGTTCGGGGAGTCGACCGCGGTGCCGATCATGAGCACCTGGCCGGCCAGCTCGGCCTCGGAGAGCCCGCCGACTGCTCCGCCGACACAGCCGGCCGACGCGGACGGCGAAGACGAGGGCGATGGCGCCACGGAAGCTGACGGCGAGGATGCCGGCGACGAGGGAGGAGGGGCGGCAGCCGGGGTTCGCGGCGAGGAGCATCCGGCCAACAGAACGGCCAGCAGGGCGGTCAGCGCCACGGCAAGGTGAGGAGCGGTCCGGGTTCGCATCGGCGTGAAGGTTAGCCGGTCGCCACTTCCCGCCGCAGATCGACTATCCGTCGCGCCTTGCCCATCGACCGCTCGACGCCGTCCGGTTCGATGACTTCCACCCGTACCGAAACTCCGATGTTGTTCTTGATCGCGGTGGCCAGATCGTGGCCGGCCTGCGTGCCCACCGCGGGGTTGGTCGCGGCGCGGCGCTCGACCTTGACGGTGAGCGCATCGAGCCGGCCCTCGCGGCTCAGCACGCACTGGAAATGCGGTGCGAGCTCGGGCGTGCGGAGGATGAGCTCCTCGATCTGGGTGGGGAAGACGTTGACCCCGCGCAGGATCATCATGTCGTCGGAGCGGCCGGTGATCTTCTCGATCCGGCGCATCGGGCGGGCGGTGCCGGGCAGCAGCCGGGTGAGATCGCGGGTGCGGTAACGGACGACCGGCATGGCCTGCTTGGTCAGCGACGTGAAGACCAGCTCGCCGATCTCGCCCTCGGGCAGCACCTCGCCGGTGTCCGGGTCGATGACCTCCGGGTAGAAGTGGTCCTCCCAGACGTGCGGGCCGTCCTTGGTCTCGATGCACTCGGTGGCCACGCCGGGGCCCATCACCTCGGACAGGCCGTAGATGTCGAGCGCGTGCATGTCGAGCCGTTCCTCGACCTCGCGGCGCAGATCCTGCGTCCACGGCTCGGCGCCGAAGATGCCGACCTGCAGCGAGGTGGACCGTGGATCGATGCCCTGCCGCTCCATCTCGTCGACGATCGCCAGCATGTAACTCGGCGTGACCATGATGATCTCCGGCTCGAAGTCCTTGATCAGCATGACCTGACGCTCGGTCATCCCGCCCGAGACCGGGATGACGGTGCAGCCCAGCTCCTCGGCGCCGTAGTGCGCGCCGAGCCCTCCGGTGAAGAGGCCATAGCCATAAGCGACGTGGACCCGGTCGCCGGGCCGGCCGCCGGACGCGCGGATCGAGCGCGCCATCAGCCGGGCCCAGGTGTGCAGATCGTCCTTCGTGTAACCGACGACGGTGGGCCGGCCGGTCGTGCCCGAGGAGGCGTGCACCCGGGCGATCCGCTCGCGCGGCACCGCGAACATGCCGAACGGGTAATTTGCCCGCAGTGTCGCCTTGTCGGTGAACGGGAACTTCGCCAGGTCGCCGAGCCCGCGCAGGTCGCCGGGGTGCGCTCCGTGCTCGTCGAACAGTTTGCGGTATTGCGGAACGTTGTCGTAGGCGTGCTGAAGTGACCATTTCAGCCAGCTCAGTTGCAGGTCGCGCAGCTCGTCGACGGAGGCGCGCTCGATCGGGTCGAGATCTTCGGGACGGGGGGAGCGATCCTGCACTTTCGGTACCTCCTACATGCGCAATCCTTCGAAGGCGACCGTGCTGACGGCATCGGCGATGGCGTCAGCGCCGCCGGGGCGCGGTCTATACCACTCGGTGAGTGAGTTGACCATGCCGAGCAGCAGGCGGGCGGCGGTCGCCGGGTCGACGTCGGGCCGCACGCCACCCTCTGCCTGCGCCTGTTTGACCAGCTCGGTCACGACCGTGTCGAACTCACGCCGGCGAGACAGCGCGTGCTGCTCGACCGCTGTGTTGCCCCGTACCCGCAGGAGCACGGTGACGAACTCGAAACGTTCCGCGAGCACGAGCACGCTGCGCCTGATCAGCTGCTCGAGCCGCTCGATGGCCGGCCGGTCGAGTCGGGTTACATCCTCTGCCGCTTCGAACAGGCCGTCGAGTGCCCGGTCCATCGCCATCTGCAGCAACTGCTCCTTGCCGCTGATGTGGTGGTAGACGCTTGATTTGGTGATGCCGAGCGACTCGGCGATGTCGAACATGCTGGTCGCGTCGTAGCCCCGCTCGTTGAACAGCAGCACGGCCGCGCTCAGCACGGCGTCCAGATCATGACCCGGTCGCCCGCGGCGGCGCGGCGCCGGCGTGGTCATGCCGGTTTCCCCGGGCTGATCACGCGGCTCCGGCCCCGGAACTCGGCGACCACCTCACCGTCGCGGGTCACGGTCACGTCGTAGATGCCGCTGCGACCCTGGGTCACTCTCTCGCTTGCGTACGCCGTGAGCACGTCACCGGCCGCGGTCGGCCGGAGGAAGCTGATGTCGGCGCCGGCCGCCACCGTCACCGGGCCATGGCTGTTACAGGCACACGCGAAGGCGGTATCGGCGAGCATGAAGACATAGCCGCCGTGGGTCATCGCGTGCCCGTTGACCATGTCGCCGGTGACCCGCATCCGCACCGTGGCCTGTCCGTTCCCGGCGTCGAGCAGCTCGATGCCGAGAACCTTGGAGGCGGTGTCGCGGTCGAACATGTCGTGCGCTGCGGTCCGTGCCACCTTGTCTCCCAAGCCTTGATTACCAACCGATCGTTCGGTAGATATTTAAGCCACAGCCAACCGCAATGGAGCGCAGATGACAACCCCCACCGAGTTGTACGAAACGCATCGCGAGCTGCTCGATCGGGCCGTTCAGGCTGCCCAGGAGCGGGATTACTGGTCCGCCTTCCCGGAGTCGCCGAGCAAGTCCGTCTACGGCGAGGACGCGGCTCCCGCCGGCGAGCGGGCGTTCACCGCGCTCCTCGGCAAACAGTTCCCGATCGACGTGCCCGGCGCGGTCGGCACCGTGGCCACCGAGCGTTCCCCGTTCGGCATCGAGCTCGGCGTGAGCTACCCGAAAGCCGACCCGCTGGCCCTGGTCGCCGCCGCCCGGGCCGCCGTCCCGGCGTGGCGCGCCGCCGGTCCGGAAGGCCGGGCCGGTGTCGCCGCCGAGATCATCAAGCGGATCAACGCGCGCAGCTTCGAGCTGGCCCACGCCGTGCAGCACACCACCGGCCAGGCGTTCGTGATGGCGTTCCAGGCCGGCGGTCCGCACGCGCAGGACCGCGCGCTCGAGGCGGTGGCCTACGCTCTCGCCGCCACCACGCGGATGCCGGCCGGCGCGAGCTGGGCCAAGCCGCAGCGTGGCGCTGACCCGCTGCGCCTGGAAAAGACCACCACGGTGGTCGGCCGGGGCGTCTCGGTGGTGATCGGCTGCAACACCTTCCCGACCTGGAACAGCTACCCCGGCCTGTTCGCGAGCCTGGTCACCGGCAACCCGGTGATCGTCAAGCCGCACCCGGGCGCCGTCCTGCCGCTCGCCATCACCGTGCAGATCTGCCGCGAGGTGCTGGCCGAGGCCGGCCAGAGCCCCGACCTGGTCACCCTCGCCGTCGAGGAGCCGGGCGACGGCATCGCGGCCACCCTCGCCACCCACCCCGACGTGCGCATCGTCGACTTCACCGGCTCCAGCGAGTTCGGCAACTGGCTTGAGGCCAACGCCCGTCAGGCCGTCGTCTACACCGAGAAGTCCGGCCTCAACACCGTCATCGTCGACTCCGCCGGCGACTACCAGGGCCTGCTGCGCAACCTGTCGTTCTCGCTGTCGCTCTACAGCGGCCAGATGTGCACCACCCCGCAAAACCTGCTGGTCCCACGGGACGGCATCGAGACCGACGCGGGCCACAAGAGCTTCGACGAGTTCGGCGCCGACCTTGCCGCCGCCCTCGACAAGCTGCTCGGCGACCCGAAACGGGCGGCCGGCACGCTGGGCGCGATCGTCAACGACGGGGTGCGGGGCCGGCTCGCCGAGGCCGGCGACCTGCCGTCGGTGGTCCACCCGTCCGCCGAGGTCGCCGACGACCAGTTCCCCAACGCCAGCATCCGCACCCCGGTCGTGGCCCGGCTCGACGCCGCCGACGAGAAGACCTACACCCGCGAGTGGTTCGGCCCGGTCTCCTTCCTGATCGCGACCGACTCCACCTCGCACAGCCTCGAGGTGTTCGTCGAGACGGTCCGGGCACACGGCGCGCTGACCGCGGCGGTCTATTCGAGCTCCCCGGAGGTCCTGGCCGCCGCCCGCGAGGCCGCGCTCGACGCCGGCGTCCACCTGTCCGAAAACCTGACCGGCGGCGTCTTCGTCAACCAGACGGCCGCCTTCAGCGACCTGCACGGCACCGGCGCCAACCCGGCGGCGACGGCATCCCTGACCGACGACCACTTCGTCAGCGGCCGGTTCTTCGCGCTGCAGTCCCGCCACCATGTCTGAGGCCTATCTCGTCGGCGGTGTCCGCACGCCGCAGGGCAAATATGGCGGTGGGCTCGCCGGGGTCCGCCCCGACGACCTCGCCGCCCAGGTGGTGCGCGAGGCGGTGACCCGCGCGAGCGCGCCGGTCGACCTGATCGACGAGGTGATTCTCGGCGCCGCCAACCAGGCGGGCGAGGACAACCGCAACGTCGCCCGGATGGCGGTGCTCCTCTCCGGCCTGCCCGACACCATCCCGGGCTACACGGTCAACCGGCTCTGCGCGAGCGGCCTCACCGCGATCATCTCGGCCGCCAACCAGGTCCGCGCCGGTGAGGCCGATCTGATCGTGGCCGGCGGCGTCGAGTCGATGACCCGCTCGCCGTGGGTGATGCAGAAACCGGGCACCCCCTGGGCCCGCCCCGGCGAGGTCGCCGACACCTCACTGGGCTGGCGCTTCACCAACCCGGCGTTCACCGAGCACGACCGGACGGCCGGCGCCGCCCCGGAGGACCGCCGCGTCACCCTCTCCATGGGGGAGACCGCCGAGGAGGTGGCCGCCCTCGACGGCATCACCCGGGCCGACAGCGACGCGTTCGCGCTGCGCAGCCACGAGCGGGCGATCGCCGCCATCGACGCCGGCCGGTTCGCGGCCGAGATCACCCCGGTCGGCGACCTGACCACCGACGAGATCCCGCGCCGCGGCTCCACCCTGGAAAAGCTCGGCCAGCTCAAGCCGGTGTTCCGCGCCGGCGGCGTGGTCACCGCCGCCTCCTCGTCACCGCTGTCCGACGGCGCGGCCGCCCTGATCGTGGCGAGCGGCGCGGCCGTCGAGCGCTACGGCCTGACCCCGCGGGCGCGCATAGTCACCGGCGCCAGTGCCGGGGTCGCCCCGCAGCTGATGGGCCTCGGCCCGGTTCCGGCCACCGAGAAAGCCCTGGCCCGGGCCGGCTGGGGCGTCGGCGACCTGGAGGCCGTTGAGCTCAACGAGGCGTTCGCCGTGCAGTCGCTCGCCGTGCTCCGCCGCCTGAAGCTCGACGAGGAACGCGTCAACGCCGACGGTGGCGCCATCGCCCTGGGTCACCCGCTGGGTTGTTCCGGCGCCCGGCTCACCGTCACGCTGCTCGGCCGGATGGAACGCGAGGACGCCTGCCGCGGCCTCGCCACCCTCTGCGTCGGCGTCGGCCAGGGCGTCGCGATGCTGGTGGAGCGGCCATGACGGGCCCGACTCTCGCGGTCGAGGAGCTCGACGACCGAGTTGTCGTGACGTTGCGCCGCCCCGAGGCGCGCAACGCGATCAACGCGGCCATGGTGCGGGAGCTGCACGACGTGTGCACCGTGCTGGAGGAGCGGCCGCGGCTGCTCCTGCTCACCGGCGACGGCGGGGTCTTCGCGGCCGGCGCGGACATCGGCGAACTGCGCGAACGCGGCCGTGACCAGGCGTTGCAGGGCATCAACAGCCGGCTCTTCGACCGCCTCGCCCGGCTGCCGATGCCGACCGTCGCCGCGGTGGACGGCTACGCGCTGGGCGGCGGCGCCGAACTGGCGTACTCATGCGACATCCGCCTCGCCTCGCCCGCTGCCGTCTTCGGCAACCCCGAGCCCGGCCTCGGCATCCTCGCCGCGGCCGGCGCCTGCTGGCGGCTGCGCGACCTGGTCGGCGCGTCCGTCGCCAAGCAGGTCCTGCTGGCCGGCCGCCGGCTCGACGCCGACGACGCGCTGCGCTGCGGCCTGGTGGCCGAGGTCGTCCCGGCGGGTGACCTGCTCAAGCGGGCGCACGCGCTGCTCGACCGGATGGCCCGCTCCGCCCCGCTCGCTCTGCGCCTGACCAAGCTGGTCGCCGACGCGCCGGGCGGCCACCCGGTGACCGACGACCTGGCCCAGGCCATCCTCTTCGAGTCCACCGACAAACAGACCCGGATGGACGCGTTCCTGGCCGGAGACCGGCCATGACCGCGGGAGGCAACGTGGTGAGCTCTCTGATCGAGGCCGCTGTGCCCAAGACGGTCGGTGTCATCGGTGGTGGGCGGATGGGGGCCGGGATCGCGCAGGTCTTCGCGGTGGCCGGCGCCGTCGTCTGCCTGGCCGAGCGTGACCCGGCCGCGGCCAAGGCCTCCCGCGACCGGGTCGCCATGGGGCTGCTGCGGGCCGCGGAGAAGGGCAAGCTCACCGAGTCGGCGGACGCCGTGCTCGAGCGGTTGCTGCTGGTCGACGACATCGCGGCCCTGCCGCCGGGCGCCGACCTGGTGGTCGAGGCGGTGCCGGAGGATGCCGCGCTCAAGGTGCGGGTGCTCGCCGCGGCCGAGGAGGCGGTCGGCGAGCAGACGGTGCTGGCCACCAACACCAGTTCGCTGTCGGTCGCCGGCATCGCCGACGGGCTGCGCCGGCCGGGGCGGTTCCTCGGCATGCACTTCTTCAACCCAGTGCCGGCCAGCAGCCTCGTCGAGGTGGTGGTCGCGCCGCAGACCGGCGACGAGGTGCGTGACGCCGCCCGTTCCTGGGTGGCCGGGCTGGGCAAGACCGAGGTCGTGGTGCGTGATTCGCCCGGCTTCGCCACCAGCCGGCTCGGTGTGCTGCTCGGCCTCGAGGCGATCCGCATGCTCGAGGAGGGCGTGGCCGACGCCGCCGCGATCGACCGGGCCATGGAGCTCGGTTACCGGCATCCGATGGGCCCGCTGCGCTCGACCGACCTGGTCGGCCTGGACGTGCGGCTGGCCATCGCCGAGCATCTGCATGCCGAGCTCGGCGATCGGTTCGCCCCGCCCCGGCTGCTGCGTGACAAGGTGGCCCGGGGCGAGCTGGGCCGCAAGACGGGGCAGGGGTTCTTCACTTGGGAGGCGTCATGACCGGCGAACAGGTCTTCGAACAGACCCTCGCGAAGGACCAGCGGGTCGAGCCCCGCGACTGGATGCCGGACGGATATCGCAAGACGATGATCCGGCAGATCGCCCAGCACGCGCACTCCGAGATCATCGGCATGCAGCCGGAAGGCGCGTGGATCACCCGGGCGCCGACGCTGCGGCGCAAGGCGATCCTGCTCGCCAAGGTGCAGGACGAGGCGGGCCACGGCCTCTATCTTTACTCGGCGGCCGAGACGCTCGGCGCCGACCGGGGCGACCTTACCCGGCGCCTCATCGAGGGCCGGCAGAAATACTCGTCGATCTTCAACTATCCGACGCTGACCTTCGCCGACGTCGGCGTGATCGGCTGGCTGGTCGACGGCGCCGCCATCTGCAACCAGGTGCCGCTGTGCCGCAGCTCCTTCGGCCCGTACGCGCGAGCCATGATCCGCATCTGCAAGGAGGAGTCCTTCCACCAGCGGCAGGGCTACGAACTGCTGATGACCATGATGGGCGGCACCCCGGCACAGCGGGAGATGGTGCAGGACGCCACCAACCGCTGGTGGTGGCCGTCGCTGATGATGTTCGGGCCGCCCGACGCGGAGTCGCCCAACAGCGCCCAGTCCATGGCCTGGAAGATCAAGCGGCACAGCAACGACGATCTGCGGCAGCGGTTCGTCGACATGAGCGTCCCGCAGGCGGAGGCGCTCGGGGTCACCCTGCCCGACCCCGACCTGCGGTGGAACGCCGAACGCGAGCACTACGACTTCGGCGCCATCGACTGGGTCGAGTTCAAGAAGGTCATCGCCGGCTCCGGCCCGATGAACGCCGAGCGCCTCGCCCACCGGCGGCGTGCCGACGAGGAGGGCGCCTGGGTGCGCGAAGCCGCCGCGGCGCACGCGGCCAAACGGGCGGGAGCACGCGCATGAGCGACCAGATCAACGGCGAGATCAAACACGAATGGCCGCTGTTCGAGGTGTTCGTGCGGGCCAAGCGCGGCCTCAACCACGTGCACGTCGGTTCGCTGCGCGCCGCCGACCACGAGATGGCGCTGCACCACGCCCGTGATCTCTACACGCGGCGCAACGAGGGGGTCAGCATCTGGGTGGTGCGCTCCGACGACGTCGTGTCCTCCGGGCCGGCCGACAAGGACGCCTTCTTCGCACCCAGCGGCGACAAGGTCTACCGCCACCCCACGTACTACTCCATTCCCGACTCGGTTCCGCACATCTGAGGCCGGCCATGTCTTTCGACGATGCCTACGACGCGCTCACCGACCACGACGACGACAGCCGCTGGGCGTACGGGACGGGGTTCGCCGACCCGCTAGCCGGCGTGCCCACCGCGGCGCCCGACGGAGTGCCGCCCGCCGACCTCGCGGCGTACTGCGTGATGCTGGGCGACGACGCCCTGGTCATGTCGCACCGGCTGCAGCAGTGGGTGACCCGCGCGCCCGAGCTCGAGGACGAGATGGCGCTCGCCAACATCGGCCTCGACCTGCTCGGCCAGGCCCGCCTGCTGCTGAGCCGGGCCGCCGAGGTGGAGGGGACCGGAAATGACGAGGACTCCCTGGCCTACCTGCGCGATCCGGCCGGCTTCCGCAACGTGCGGCTGGCCGAGCGCCTCGACGAGGACTTCGCCCACCTGATCGCCCGGCTGCTGGTCTTCGCGACCTGGCGGCTGGCCCTGCTCGACCGGCTGACCGCCTCGCGCGACCCGATCCTGGCCGCGATCGGCGCCAAGGGCGTGAAGGAGGTGGCGTACCACCGGGAGTACGCCGCGGGCTGGGTGGTCCGCCTCGGCGACGGCACCGACGTGTCCCACACGCGCATGCGCGCCGCCGCCGACGCGGTGGAGCCGCTGGCCGGCGAGCTGTTCGCGCCGCACGAGCTCGAGCTGCGGCTGGCCGCGGCCGGTGTCGCGGTCGACCCGTCCACGCTGCGCGCGGAATATGACAGCGTCCTGCGTGAGGTGCACCGGGTGGCCACCCTGCCGGCGCCGCCCGAGCTGCAGGCGGTAGCCGGGGGCAGCGGCCGGGACGGCATCCACGGCCCGGAGCTGACCGCCATCCTGACCGAGATGCAGGAACTGCCCCGAGCCGTCCCCGGCGGCGTGTGGTGACCGCCACCGCCGCGGAGGTGGTCGAGGCGGTTGCCGACCCGGAGCTGCCGGTGCTCACGCTTGGTGAGCTCGGGATCGTCCGGGACGTGCGTGCGGGCGAGGACGGCGTCGTCGTGACGATCACGCCGACGTACTCGGGCTGCCCGGCCATGGAAGCGATGCGCGACGACATCGTCCGGGCGCTGGCGGAGGCGGGATTCGGGCCGGCCCGGGTGCGCACCGTGCTGGCGCCGGCCTGGACCACCGACTGGATCAGCGAGACCGGGCGGGCCAAGCTCGCCGCCGCCGGGATCGCGCCGCCCGGTGCGGCGCCCCGACGCGGGGCCGGGCCGGTGCCGCTCATGCTCGGGGTGCGGGCGGCTTCGGTCGCCTGTCCGCGGTGCGGGCACGCCGAGTCCGAGCAGTTGGCCGCGTTCTCCGCCACCGCCTGCCGGGAGCTGCGGCGATGCCCGGCCTGCCGGGAGCCGTTCGAGCACGTGAAGGAGATCTGACGTGGTCGTGCGTGACTTTCATCCGCTGCGGGTGGCCGGGATCGAACGGCTCTGCGACGACGCGGTGGCCGTGACCTTCGACGTGCCGGGGGAGTTGGCGTCGCTCTACGCGTTCCGGGCCGGGCAGTCGCTGACGGTCCGGCGGCCGGGAGGTGTTGACGAGCGGCGCAGCTACTCGATCTGTGCGGCCGAGGGCTCGCGGCCGCGGATCGGGGTGCGTGAGGTGCCGGGCGGGATGGTGTCGGGGTGGCTCGTCCGGGAGCTGCAGGTCGGCGACGCGGTCGAGGTGGCCCCGCCGAGCGGGAGCTTCACGCCCGACCTGGCGGCCGGCGGCCGGCACGTGATGATCGCGGCGGGGTCCGGGATCACGCCGGTGCTGTCCATCGCCGCGTCCCTGTTGCGGAACCCGAAGGCCCAGGTCAGCATCCTGTACGGGAATCGGCGGGCGGCGACGGTCATGTTCGCGGAGGAGCTGTCCGACCTCAAGGACAGTCATCCCTCGCGGCTCGAACTGGTGCACCTGCTGTCGCGGGAGGCCCGGGAGGTCGACCTGCTCAGTGGGCGGATCGACGCGGAAAAGCTTCGGCAGTTGTTACCCGTACTCATCGATGTCGGTGGGGTTGATCATTGGTGGTTGTGCGGGCCGTTCGGGATGGTCACCGACGCCGTCGAGGTGCTGAGCGAGGCCGGCGTGGCGCCGGAGCGGATCCACCGGGAGCTGTTCTGGGTCGATGAGGCGCCGCCGGAGCCCCGGCGGGACGAACCGCGACCCGCCGGGCCGGCCAGCGAGGTGACCGTGGTGCTCGACGGGCGGTCCACCACCGTTGCCGTCGCCGAGGGCGACACCGTTCTCGAAGGGGCGCAGCGGGCCCGGCCCGACCTGCCGTTCGCCTGCAAGGGCGGGGTCTGCGGGACCTGTCGCGGGCGGGTGGTCGAGGGCGAGGTGGCCATGCGGCGCAACTTCGCCCTCGAACCGGGGGAGGTGGCGGCCGGTTTCGTGCTGACCTGCCAGTCGACGCCGGTCACCCCGAAGCTGGTGGTCACCTTCGACGACTGAAGTCGGCGGGGAGCTCGGCGAAGTTCGCGTGCACGAACTCGGCCGCCGGGACCTGGTTGCGAGCCAGCTTCAGCATGCCCTCGGAGATGTCGACGCCGACCACCCGGTGGCCGGCCTCCGTGAGGATCTTGGCCGTGGGAAGGCCGGTGCCGCAGCCGAGGTCCACCACCGAGGCATCGGTGGGAAGTAGCGCGCTGACACGTTCCACGAGCGCCGTCTGGAAGGGGTTGCTGCTGTGTTCGCCCTGGTAAAGCTCGGCGAGTTGGTCGAATACCGCCATGCGCCGGACGCTACCGGCACGATTGGATGATCTACAGAAGTCGAACGTTCTCAGTAGATCTCCGAACGGCGACGTTCCCGATGCGCAGGTTCTGGCGATCACGGAACCGGCGAACCGAGCACGCGGGTGACGCCCTCAGCGGTGACGCGGTCGTCCAGCCGGGACTCGTCGAGGTTGGCGCACAGCACGATGGACGCGCCCGCCGAGAGCGGGGCGAGCAGCCACATCAGCGGCTGCTCGGAGGCGTCCGCCTGGATGAGCACCCGATCGCCGGGCCCGATCCGGTGCATCTCGGCGAGGCCGGCCGCTACCACCGCGTACTCGCCGAAGCTCGCCGGGCCGATCGGTGAAGCCGGCGGCGCCGCGCCCAGATAGGGGCGCACCTCGGTGGCGAAGTCGCGGTAGTCCTCAGGGACGTCCGTCGCCGGCGCGCCCGCCGGGGCCAGGCCCAGCACGAACTGATGCCGGCCGGCCGGCACCTCGTCGAGCCAGCTGCCGATCCGCCGCTGCTGCACGAACGTGACGTCGAGCGGATCGCCGGCGGGGGCGAGACCGGCGGTCGCCCAACCCCGGTAGGAAACTTCGATGCCGGCCGACCAGGCGCCCAGCAGCACCGCCGCGGTCTGCCAGTGCGGGGGCAGCAGCACCGCCGCCTGATCGCCCGGGCCGAGCCCGCAGCCCTCGGTGAGCAGTGCGGCCGTCGCCGCCGACCAGCCGCTGAGCTGCGCCGCGGTTAGCCCGATGCGTTCGCCGGTCGCGTCGTCGTAGTAGGTGAACAGCTCGCCCATCGGGGCAGATTAGCGAATTACGCAGCCACGTCCAGGTGACGCTCGCGGACCTCGGTCGCATAGCGCACCAGCAGGTGAATCGTGCGCGGGCCGGCCACCCCGTCGGCCTCGAGGCCGACCCGGGCCTGGAACGCGCTCACCAGCTCGGCCAGCTCCTCGTCGGTGTCACCGACGGTCGCGCCGAGGTCGGCGAACAGGGCACGCACGGTGGCCGCATCGGCCGGGGGAGCGGTCTCCGGCCAGCCGATCAGGCCACCGACGGCGGTGCCGAGGTTGTTGAGCATCTCTCGTGCGGACATGTCTGCCTCCTGCCGGATCCCGGGGGGACGGGATACGTCAAGAATCCGCAGGAAGCCTGTGCGGCACATCGGACCTAGGTCCCGAGAAACCTGTGTCCTGTTCCGACTTTCGGCCGAGCCCCAGAGGCCGATGACTGCAGGCCGAGCTCAGCAGACGGTGGCGCCGGCCAGGGCGACCAGCTTGCGGGCGTCGGCCGCCGGCACACCCTCCTCGCTGAGCTCACCGGCCGCGGCCGTCGCGCTCCGGCCGGCCGCGATGGCGGTGCAGGCCTGCTCGCCGAGCGCCTCCACCTCCTCGTCCCGTCGGTCGAGCGCCACCTGCGGCAACTGCTTCTGCACGGCGGCCAGGAAACCGTCGAGGGCCGGCGGTGATGTCTTCTTCGTCTGCGGCGATCGGCTGGGCCGCTTCGGCTCCGGCCGGTGCGTCAGCAGCGGTGACTGCGTGGTGGTCGCCTGCTGGACGGGTTCGGAAGCGGGCGCGGCGGCGACGGGGGCCGCCTCCTCCTCCGGCGACGAACATCCGGCCAGCGCCACGAGCAGCCCGAACGCGATAAGCGTGCGCCTCATCGGCGGTCCCTTCCCCGGTCGGCCGACAGCGCTGCCCCACCCGGCCGGAGCAGAAACGGTTCGTCCGCCGGCGGCCACACGCGAAGACCGGGCCGCGGAGTGCGGGCGGCCGCCGCCACGGTGGCCGCGGGGGCGGCAAGGGTGGCCGCGGGGGCGGCCACGATGGGCGCGACCACGGTCTCGGCGGACAGGGCCGGGTGGGGCGGCGGGGTGCCCGCTGGACCGGAGCGGGGCGGCAACGGCACTCGGATTGTGGTGAAACGGGCTAAAGACACCCGAAAAGGTTAAGAGGCCAGCGCTGCTCGAAGCGGCGGCGCGCCCACCGCCGGGTGGCGAAGCGACCCGGACGGGTGACCGGCGGCATACAGCAAAGCCACAGACGCTTCACCGGATCTGAACAAGGTCGCGCGCAACTGTTGACGCATCAGCCAGAACGAAGCGAGGCGTCGCCATGACCGATCTGATGACCCGGCCCCCCTATTACCGTGGCGCCCACGGCCCGAGCGAGGATGACCGCGGCACGCCGCCCCCGCCGCCGCCGGAACCGCCGTACGTGATGCCCTCGAACGGTGGCCGCCGCTGGCCGCGCCGTGTCGCCGGTGGGGCCGCCGTGCTCGCGCTCGTCGCCGGCGGCGGCACGGCCGGTGGCGTGCTCGCCGAGCGTTACCTCATCGACCACCCGGCCGCCGCGGCCACCACCAGCAGCGTCACGTCGGCCACCTCGACGAGCACCTCCACCGAGACCGACTCCCTCGCGACGATCGTGAAGGCCGTGCAGCCGAGCGTCGTGACGGTGATGGTGGACAGCAGCCAGGCGTCGTCGATCGGATCGGGTGTGATCATCAGCTCGGACGGGCTGATCCTCACCAACAATCACGTGATCGCGGAGAACGGCACGGTCAGCGTGCGGCTGTCGTCGGGCAAGACGGTGGCGGCCACCGTGGTCGCCACCGACACCACCAACGACCTGGCCCTGGTGCAGGCGACCGGGTTGTCCGGCCTGACCCCGGTCACGTTCGGCACCAATGACTCCGTGGTCGTCGGTGACACCGTGCTCGCGTTCGGGGCGCCGCTCGGCCTGGAGGACACGGTCACCTCGGGCATCGTCTCGGCGCTGGACCGCAGCGTCGACACCGGTGACGAGAAGCTGTCCGGCCTGCTCCAAACCGACGCGGCGATCAACCAGGGGAACTCCGGTGGCGCGCTGGTCGACACGTCCGGTCACGTGATCGGCATCAACGTGGCGATCGCCACTGCCAGTCAGACCAGCACCGGCAGCATCGGGGTCGGTTTCGCGATCCCGGCCGACACCGTCACCAAGGTGATCTCCCAGCTCAAGGCCCAGATCAAATAATCATGCGACCGCGGCGGGGGCGCCGAACCAGCGACCAAGCGCCTCCCGCAGGCTTCCGGCATCGCCCGACGCCCAGGCGACGTAGTTGTCCGGCCGCACCAGCATCGACCGCTCTCCGGGAATCACGTCGACCCGGTCCCGCCAGGGCTCGGCGACACCGGTGAGCGAACCGGTGCTGTCGACCAGCAAGGGCCGGCCGGTCCTGCTCTCCGGGCCGATCTCCGGCGCGAACCGTCCCACCAGCGGCGACGTGCTGTCGCCCAGGTCGTACCTGAAGTCGGAGCCGGCGATCAGCGACGCGATGCGCTCGAGCACCGCGGGTTCGCCCAGCAGTTCGGCGAAGAGCGTGCGCAGCGCGGTCACCTCCGGGCCCGGTCCGACGAGCGCCCGCTGCGCGAGGGTGTGCATGGTGACGCGTTCGCCCGCCGGGCGACGCTCCGTCTCGTAGGTGTCGAGCAGGCCGTCCGGAGCCCAGCCGCGCACGGTCGCGGCCAGTTTCCAGCCGAGGTTCACCGCATCCTGCAGGCCGAGGTTGAGGCCGGGACCACCCATCGCCGAGTGCACATGCGCCGCGTCACCGACCAGCAGGACCCGGCCGTCGCGGTAACGCTCCGCGAGCCGGGTGTTGCCACCGGCCAGGCGGCGCAGCAGGTGCGGCCCGTCGCCGGCGGGCGGCGTGAGCGGCACCTCGATGCCGCCGAGCACATGTGCCAGGGCATCCTGCAGCTCAGTCAGGGTGAGATCGGCGTCCGGCGCGGGCAGGTCGGCCGTGTTGACGCTGAGCAGCGTCCGTCCGTCGGGGAACGGCGCGTAGGCGATCAGCCCTCGCTCGGTGCGATGGTGCAGGAAAGGCGGGATCACCCCGTAGCCGGGCACTCGCAGACCGCCGGTGACCGGGTCACGCATCGAGGCCGGGACCGTGACGTGAGCGGTGCGACTGATCGTGCGGTCGGTGGTGACGCCGGGGAAACCGATGCCGGCCAGTTTCCGGGTGATGCTCTTGCCGCCGTCCGCGCCGACGAGATAGCGCGCCTCGATCCGATAATTGCCCTCCGGCCCGTCGGCGTCGATCAGAACCCGGTCGTCCTTCTGCTCCATACCGATCAGGGAATGCCCGTGGCGAATTGTCACGCCCAATTCGGCGGCCCGGGCGGCGAGCATCGCCTCGATCTTCTGTTGCGGCACCATGACGATGTAAACGGGATTGTCGGCGAGCTGATGAAGCGGCAACGGAAATGCAGCAAACATGAATTGCTGAGCCGGCGACGGTTTCTCGCCGATCAGTGGTTCGTAGAGGCCACGCCGGTCGAGCAGGCGGATGACCTGCCCGACCATGCCGTTGGCGCGCTGCTCGGCCGACGGCCCGGTGCGCGGTTCCAGCACCAGCGGCCGCACCCCGGCGAGCGCCAATTCACAGGCAAGCATGAGCCCATTGGGTCCGGCTCCGGAAATAACCACATCAAAAACCATGTCAACCCCTTCTAATCGTACGCGGAAAGAAGTCCACAAACGCAGCACTGACCGCCCCGTCCTTTTCGAAGAAAGGCGGGTGTCACGAAATGGCGGCTACTCGGGTGGGGGCAGGCCTTCGGAGATCTGGCGCAGAGCATTCGTCATCAGGGCCTGCATGCTGGTCCGGTTGCTGAGGAACGACTGACTGACGACGTTCTGGGCGGCGAGGACAGCCGCGGCGACGAGGTTCGGGTAGAGATCCTTGGCGGCGTCGGTGCCGGTGCGGGCGGCCACGGCATCGGCCAGCGCGGACTCCGCCGTGGCGGCCGCCCGCAGGAACTCGGCCTGGATGGCCGGGACGGTGAGCATCAGTTGCAGGCCCGCCGCCCACGCGTCGCGGTCGGGTCTCGGGTGCGCGGTCACCTCGGGGCCCGGCTTGAACACCTCGATCGCCGCGTGAGTGATGGAGTCCCAGAGTGGTTCGCCGGCCGGGCGCTCACGCAGCACCTCGGCCATGCGCCGGCAGCGGTCGAGGTGCCGCGACGCGACCGCCTCGGCCTTGCTGCCGAAGTAGTTGTTGAACGTGCGGGGTGAGACACCGGCTTCGGCGGCGATGTCTTCCACCAGCACCTTGTCGTAACCACGCTGGACGATCAACCGGATCGCCGACCAGCTCAACGCCGCCCGCGTCGCCAGCTTCTTCTCTTCCCGGAGCCCCACCACGGCAACGCTACCAAAAACTGCGGGGCACGCAAAGATGCGTGCCCCGCAGTTTTCTCAGCGTGCCCTCAGCTCAGCCGGCCAGGTGGCCCCACCGTCGCTCCAGCTCCGGCCAGGAGCCCTGGTCCTCGACCCGGCCGCCGATCAGGATCACGACCTTGTCGGCCTGGGCCAGCGCGGCCCGCTTCGAGGTCGAGCCGACCACCGTGACGCCGTGGGCGCGTAGTGCCCGCCACAGCTCCAGCTCCGTCGTCACGTCCAGGGCGGACGAGACGTCGTCGGCGATCAGCAGCTCGGTGCGCGGCGCCAAGGCCCGGGCCAGGGCCAGCCGCTGCAGCTGGCCGCCGGACAACCGGGTGCCCTTGTGACCGATCAGCAGTTGCAGGCCGCCGCCCGAGGCGGTCAGGTCGTGCTCCAGCTGAGCGGTCGACACCGCGTCGGCCGCATCCAGCTCGTGGCCGAGCTGGATGTTGTCGGCGACCGTGCCGGACAGCACCCGCGGCAGCTGGGCGACATAACCCACCTGGTTGGGCCGCAGGAACACCTCCGGCTCGTCGACGTCGTTGTCGTTCCAGCGCAGCTCGCCGGTGTGGTGCACGATCCCGGCGAGCGCCCGCAGCAGCGACGACTTGCCGGAACCCACCGGACCGACGACCAGCACCAGCTGGCCGCGGTCGACCGTGAGGTCGACGTCCTTCACCCCGAGCGTGCCGTTCTCGTGGACCGCGCTGAAGTGGCGCAGCTCGAGACGGTTGAGCGGGTTGCGCGGTGCGGTCGGCGGGGCCGGCGCGGTGCCCTCCGAGATGTCCACGCCGGGAACCTCCGACGTGTATTCGGAGACGCCGGTCATGGCCACCGTCCGGCGCGTCCACACCCGGGCCGACGGCATCTGCGACACCAGCGACGCGGTGGTCCAGGCGAACCACCTCGCCGCGCCCAGCGTGGACACCGCGACCAGGGCGGCCGCCGAACTGAGGTTTCCGCCAAGATAAAGAGCCCACACCGCGATCGGCAGCAGGCCGCTGACGATCGACGGCGTCGAGCGGGCCCACACCTGGATGGCGATCTCCCGGCGCTGGCGGTCGCTGCGGACCGTGTCGAGCGTGGCCAGGTGGTTCAGCACCGGCTCGGTTGCGCCGGCCAGCTTCACCGTGCGCGCCGCGGACAGCGACGACACCAGCGCGGTGGCGAACGCCGCCCGGGACGCGACCGTGCGGCGGGCCGCTCTTTCCAGCCGCGGGCCGAACATCGTCGCGGCCAGGCCGGAGACCACCATCGTGCAGAGGAAGAACAGGCCCGGCACGACCGACTGGGACGCGACCGTCATCAGCACGATGAGGATCAGGCTGGTCACGTTGTCGATCAGGTTGTCGGCGAGCATGACCACGCGCTCGGTGTCGCCACCCTGCGCGACCACCTCGGCCGGGGTGTGCCGGCTGACCCGGCGCGGGCCGATCTGGCCGTGCACCAGGCGCAGGCTGATCCGCAGCATCTGCCGCACCCACCACTCCGGGAACCAGGCCCCGGTGTAGTAGAGCGTGGGGATGGCCACGATCAGGCCGGACGCGATCCCGATCGCCGGCAGCAGCGGGTTTCCGGAACCGTCGACCACGTTGGTCCACAGCACCGGCAGGATCGGGCCGTCCAGGCCGAGCGCCATCAGCAGGATGAAGAAGACCACGGCGCCCAGGCCATAACGTGGGTCGTTGGTGGCCAGGCGCAGGATCTCCCGCATGGTGCGGGCCGGTGGCGGCTCGGGCAGCGGCGGCGGCTCGACCGGGGGCAGCGTGTTCGCCAGGGCTTCCGCGCCCAGCTCGACCTGCACCGCGGTGTCCCAGTCGCGCTCGGCGAGCGCGACCCCGCTCCCGCTGCCGGCCGTGCTGGCCGGAACGGTCAGGCTGCTCGACGCCAGCAGCTCGGCGAACCGGCGCGACTGACGCAGCGGGCCGGCCTCGAGCACCTTGCCGTCGGCCAGCACGACCACCTCATCGCACCGCTGCACACTCGACAGCCGGTGCGCCACGATCACGCCGATCCGGCCGATGAGCAGCCGGTCGGTGGCCCGCTGCACCCAGGTCTCGGTGACCGGGTCCATCCGTGCGGTGGCCTCGTCGAGGATCACCACGTGCGGGTCGCGGACCAGGATGCGGGCGAACGCGACCAGCTGTTCCTGGCCGGCGGACAACTTGTAGCCGCCCTCGCCGAGCTTGGTGTCGATGCCGTCCGGCAGGCTCGACGCCCACGGGGTCAGGCCCAGCTCGTCCAGCGCGGCGGCCGCCTTCGGCAGAAGCTCCGGATCGAACAGCGCGATGTTTTCCGCCAGGGTGCCGGCCAGGATCTCGGTGCGCTGCGGGACGATCGCCGTCCAGCGGCGCAGGCCCTCGATGTCGAGATCGTTGAGGTCGGCGTCGCCGAGGAACACCGTGCCGCGCGGCACCTCGACCGCCCGGGTGAGGACCTTGGCCAGGGTGGACTTGCCGGAGCCGGTGCGGCCGATCAACGCGTACGAACGGCCGCGGGTGAAGCTCAGGCTCACGTCGCGCAGCGCCGCCGGCCGCCCGCTGTCCGACTCGCCGTAGTGGAAAGTCAGATCACGGACGGTCAGGTCGCCGTCGACCGGTGGCAGGCCGCCGGTCGGTTCCTGCGGCACGTCCTGCAGCAGCTGCACCCGGCTCCACGCGCCCAGAGCGTTCTGCAGCTCGGGCACCATGCGGGTGACGTGCTCGAGGGTGCCGCCGAAGCCGAGTGCGAGCAGCCAGACCGCGGTCAGCCGGGCGCCGCTGATGTGGCCTTCGAGCAGCCCCCAGGCGCCGCCCACGACGAGCACCGCGATCAGCGACCGGGTGATCGTGCCGGCGCCCATCGTGATGCGCGACGAGGACCGCCAGACCAGCCGGCCACGGCGCAGCACCTCGCGGGACCGTTGTGCGTAGAGCCCCCGAACGTACGGCGCGGCCAGGCTCGTACGCACGTCGTCCTGCCCGTGGATGGACTCCTCCATCACCGCGGCCAGGTCGGACCAGGCCTCCTCCTCGCTGATCCGCAACGGGGAGATGCGCTGGATCGGCTTGTTCATCGTGACGTAGAGCAGGAACGACACGAACACCATCGCGACGCCGGCCGGCCACCACGCGAAGAACGCGGTGACGATCGACAGCGTGGCGACGGCCACCGACTGGGCGATCCGCACGCCGCTGCCGCGCAGCTCGGAGCCGACCGCGTAGACGTCGGCGTCGATCCGGTCGAGCAGCTCGCCGACCGGCGTGTTCTCCAGCGCCGGCAGGGGCTGCCCGAAAGCGACCCGGTTGAGGCCACGACGGATCCGCGCGGCCCAGTCGGCGGTGAGGCCGGCCGTCACCAGACCGACCACCACGTCGCTCAGCACGGACGCGACCAGCGCGCCCGCGAGCACGGCGAACAGCGGCATCGATCGATTGACCAGGACGGCGCCGGTCAGCGCGAGCGCGCCGGCCTGACCGGCGGCGCCGATGAGAATCAGCAGGCCCACCAGGCTAGTTCGGCGCCGGGAAGTGGCCCACAGGTCGCGAAGCAAACGCATGAGACACCCCTGGGGCTCGACGATGTGGCGGTGCGTCCATCCTCCGGTGGGGCCGGAGAACCTACAACGCAATTACGTGGCCGCCGCATATCACGTGTGTCACCATCGGCTTCCGTGCGAGATATTCCGGCCGCGGTGCGGGCCAAGGCGCTCGACGCCGGCGCTTCCGCCTGGCTGACCGAACTTCCCCGGCTGATCGACGGCCTCTGCCGCGAATGGGGGCTGCGGCCAGGCGTCACTTTCGGTGACGCGACTGAGGCGTACGTCGTGAGCGTGACCCGTAACGACGGCACCCCCGCCGTCCTCAAAGTGCTGGTGCCCCGCCGCAGCGCGGCCGCCGCCCACGAAATGACCGTCCTCCGGCTGGCCGCGGGCGATGGTTGCTGCCGCCTTTACGAGTACGACGAGGGCCGGGGCGCCCTGCTTCTCGAGCACCTGGGCCCGTCGATGGCCGACCTGAACATCCCGCAGCCCCGCCGCCTGGAGATCCTCACCGACCTGGCGTCGGCGCTGTGGCGGCCGACCGGCGCGGACCTGCCGACCGCGGTCACCCGGGCCGAGTGGCAGGCGAGCTATATCCCTCGAAAGTGGAGCGAGCTGGGCAAACCGTGCAGCGCGGCCGCCGTCGACCAGGCCCTGGCCGCGGCCGAGAGTCGCCGCCGAGCCTGGAACCCGGCCCGCGCGGTGCTGATCCACGGCGACGTCCACCAGTGGAACGCCCTGAGCGTCCCGGCACTGGCCGATGAGCCTAGCCTCCTAGGACGCCTAGCACCGGGTGACGACCCCGCGGAGGCCGCGTTCAGGCTGGTGGACCCGGACGGGCTGATCGCCGAGCCGGAGTGCGACCTGGGCGTCCTCATGCGGGAGGACCCGGTCGAGCTGATGGAGTCCGACCCATGGGACCGGGCCCGCTGGCTGGCCGCACGCACCGGCACCGATCCGCAGGCGATCTGGGAGTGGGGCCTGGTCGAACGAGTGACGACCGGCTTGGTGCTGACGGTGGCCGGGGTGCAGCCGGTCGCCGCCCAGATGCTGGCAGCAGCTGACTACATCAGCCGTAGGTAGCAGGCGTCCCGGGCGCCAAGCTGCCATCGGTCAGCTTGATCGCGACTGTCCGCCCCACGCCAGACCCCGATTTCCTGGATTCCGGGCCGACCACGACACCCCGAGGGGCCGGATTCAAGGAAGTCGGTGTGACGTCGGCCGGCGGCGCGTCTGGGATGCGAGGGCGCTGGGTCAGGCCTTGTGCAGGGTCAGGAGGGTGATTTCGCTGGGGGCGAAGACTCGGAACGGTGGGCCCCAGAAGCCGGTGCCGCGGCTGGTGTAGAGCTGAGTTCGGTCGGAGTGGCGGGACAGGCCCTGCAGGACCGGTTGGTCGAGCCGGACCAGGTAGTGAAAGGGCCACATCTGGCCGCCGTGGGTGTGGCCGGAGATCTGCAGGTCGACGCCGTGCGCCACCGCGCCGGGGATCTGGGCGGGCTGGTGGGCGAGCAGCAGGATCGGCAGTTCGGGGTCGGCGCCGGCCAGGGCGGCCTCGTGGTCGGCGTGGTGGCCGGGGACGCCGGAGCCGGCCGCGGTGCGGTCGTCCACCCCGGCGATCACCAGGCGGTCGCCGCCGCGCTCGATCACCAGGTGGCGGTTGTGCAGGGCCTCCCAGCCGAGCGATGCCATGTGCTCGACCCAGCGCTGGGCGCCGCTGAAGTATTCGTGGTTGCCGGTCACGTAGACGCGGGCCAGCGAGGCGCGGATGTCGCCGAGCGGGGCGGCCTGCTCGCGGCGCTGGGCGACCTCGCCGTCGGCGATGTCGCCGGTGTGGGCGACCACGTCGGGGTCGAGGGCGTTGACCGCGACCGTCACGCCGCGCGACCAGCGGGCGCGGTCGAGCGGGCCGTAGTGGGTGTCGGTGATCAGGACCAGGCGCAGGCCGTCGAGGCCGGCGCCCAGCCTGGGCAGGGTCACGTCCACCCGGCGGATGCGAGGCACGCGCATGGCCTCCGCGTACCCCCAGATGAGCAGGACCAGAGCGATGACAATGACCACCGCGGTGGCGATGCGGTAGCGAGCCGGGGAATCCACGCCGCTCAGCCACAGGATGAGGGTGAGGACCTGGCCGAGGATCGACCAGACGAAGAGCACCCAGGCGATGCCCATCAGGGTGTCGCCGATCTTGGCGGGCCAGTCGTGGTGGTTGCGGCCGTGGCCGGCGAACATCAGGCCGGGGAACGCGACGGCGGTCAGCGCGAAGACGATCGTGCCGATCACCGCGACCGGGGTGGGCCAGTGGTTGCCGGACATGACCAGGGTCCACCACGGGACGCCGAAGAGGAGTAGCAGGACCGCGACGAGGATCAGGCCGAAGCGGGCGGCGCGACCGCCGCGGCGCTTCGGTTCGGCCTCTACCGTTTCACCGACTGACACGAATGAAGCATGCCACTTCAGGCGGGCGGTGTGCCGATGCGGCGGATCAACTCGGCGGGAACGATCAGGTCGGCCTGGTCGCGGGTCGCGGCGATCACGGCGGCGTTGCGCTCGTCGGTGCCGGTGGCCCAGCTGATCGCGGCCTGCTGGGGTTTGCCGAAACGGACATGCCGGGCGATCAACCGGTCGAGCCGGGTGTCCTGGTCGAGATCGGCGTACCAGACCTCGGTCAGCAGCGGGCGCACCGTGCGCCAGTGCGGGGTGTCCAGCAGCAGGTAGTTGCCCTCGGTGACGATCAGGCGCGCGGCTCGCTCGATCGGGATGGTGCCGGCGATCGGTTGCTCGATGGTCCGCTCGAAGCCGGGGGCGTAGATGATCTCGTCCTGGTCGTCGTGCACGCGCCGCAGCAGGGCGGCGTAGCCGAGGGCGTCGAACGTGTCGGCGGCGCCCTTGCGGTCGCGCCGGCCGAGGCGGACGAGTTCGGCGTCGGCCAGGTGGTAGCCGTCCATCGGGACGTGCGCGATCCACCGGTCCCGCACCAGGCCGGCCGGGGGCTGCGGGGCGAGGGCGGCGACCAGCTCCTCGGCGAGGGTGCTCTTGCCGGCCGCGGGCGCCCCGGCAATGCCGAGCACCGCCCGGCCCCCGCTCGCGACCAGGGATTTCGCCCGGTCGACGAGGGTGTCGAAGGTCAGGCTCATGACTTTGAAGGTACGTCACCTGTTCGAGGTCGGATCAACGACGTGGCGGGTGGCCGGCCCGTTCGGGCCATGGGCTTGACCTTCCCCCGGGGGGAGGGTCCTGACTGTTCGGCAACCACTCAGGGGGATTACATGATCACGAAACGTGTCGCTCTCACCGCCGCCCTCGCGGCCGGCGCCGTGCTCGTCTCGGCGGCGCCGGCCGCGGCGGGTGGTTCCCCGCCACCGTTCCCGGTCGCGATCGGGCTGGACAATCCACGCGGCCTGGCCTTCGGGCCGGACGGGGCGTTATATGTGGCCGAGGCGGGCAGGGGCGGCGCCGGGCCGTGCCAGGAGGAGGGTCCCGAGGGCGGCAAGGTCTGCTTCGGCCGGTCGGCCGCGGTGACCCGGGTGTCGCACGGCAGGCAGAAGCGCATTCTGCGCGGGCTGCCGTCGGTGGCGTCGCCGGCGGGCACCGAGGCCGGTGGCGTGTCCGACGTCGCCGTCGACCGGCACGGCACGCTCTATTACACGGTCGGTCTGGGCGGCAGCCCCGACCTGCGGTCGCAGATGCCCCAGCTGTCCGGCATGGCGAAGCTCTACCGGGGGAGCCGGGTGATGGCCGACCTCGGGGCGTTCGAGAAGCGGGTCAACCCCGACGGCGTGCAGCCGCCGGACACCAACCCCAACTCGGTGGCCGTGGCGCGCGACGGCGAGGTGGTGGCCGACGCCGGTGGCAATTCGCTGGTTCGGGTGAGCTCGCGCGGCAAGCTGTCGACGCTCGCGGTGTTCCCGGCGCGGACGGTGCCGGCGCCGGCCGGCATCCCGGACGGGCCACCGGCGGGCACACCGATCCCGATGCAGGCGGTGCCGACCTCGGTGGTGCCGGGACCGGGCGGCGCCTATTACGTGGGTGAGCTGACCGGATTCCCGTTCCTCGCGGGCAAGGCGCGGGTCTGGCGGGTGCGCCCGGGGCACCAGCCGACGGTGTTCGCGAGTGGCTTCACCAACATCATCGACCTGGCGTTCGGGCCCGACCACCAGCTCTACGTGCTCGAGATCGCGAAGAACGGGCTGCTCTCCGGCGATCGGACCGGGGCACTGATCCGCCTCGACGGCCACGGCAGGAAGAAGGAGATCCTGTCGACGGGGCTGACCGCGCCGGGCGGCCTGGCGATCCGGGGGCGGAACGCGTTCGTCAGCAACTGCAGCACCTGTGCGGGCAACGGCACGGTGCTGCGGGTGTCACTCCGCTGATGCCTTGGCGCTGAGGCCCATCCGGAGCCCGGCCACGCCCGCGGGTGACAGCGGGCGGGCCGTGGCCCGGCTGAGTTCCTCGCGCACGCCCACCGGCAGCTCGTCGCCGAGCGTGCGCAGCCGCGGATAGAGGTCGAGCACGTCCCGGTGGGTGAGCGCGCCGACGCCGATCAGCAGGCCGTTGACCGAGCCGGCGTCGCGGGCCAGTTCGGCGCAGAGCTCGAGGCGCCAGATCGGGTCGTGCACGTGGGAGGCGAACTCGCGGGCGATGCGGTTGCCGGCGGGCGAGGCGACCTCGAGCCGGGCGTGCCGGCCCGAGCGGGCCAGGACCGGGGCGAGGCGGCAGGCGATGCCGAGGATGCGGGCCAGCTCGGGCACGGTCAGCACCTCGAGGCCGAGCGAGCAGGTGGCGCACAACCGTTGGTAGGTGCGCGCGTGCACGACGGAGGCGGGCCGCGGGCAGTCGCCCAGCGGGCCGCACAGCCGGTCCAGGATGATCTCGGCGAGGGTGCCCTCGTGGTCGAAGCGGCCGACGCCGAAGTAGGCGGCCGGCCGGCTGCGGTAATGCGCGAGGGCGGTCCGGGCGCTGACGTAGCCGTCGGCCTCGACCCCGATGCGAGGGACGCCGTTGTCGGTGTGGAGTTGGATCAGTCGGAACATCTTCGTCGCTCCCGGTGGTTGAAGCGCCAACGTCTTGCCGGGAAATACGGGCCGGGCCGAAAGACGGTTCAGCGCCTACCGCGCGTGACGGAAAAATTCCGTCGTCGCTGCTGACCTGTAAGCCGAAAGAAGTCGAAGGTTACGGCGTGTAGCGCGTAGACACCAGAGGTGGTGATCATCCACATCGTGGCGAGCACCGCCCCGATCGTCGGGTCGAGGGTGTTCCAGGCGGCGGGCAGCGTGGTGGTCCCGAGGATCAGGGTCGCCGCGACCGCGGCTTCGGCCAGCCGGAGAGGATCGATGGACATGGCCGTAGCCTTCCGGGTCGCGGGGGACCGCCGCTTCGGTCCGGAGCGGGACCCGAATCTACGACTTTTGGCAGAGGCGGCATCACCCCAGTCACCTCAGCGGGTGGCTCGTCTGGCCCGGAACCGGCCTTTCAGGTAGGCGGCGGGACCGGCCAGCATGCCGCGGCGGTTGGCCCGGCGCAGGTGGCTCGGGAAGTCGTCGCGCAGGGTCTGCGACGGTGGTGTGTAGATGGTGTTCAGCTCGCGCAGGGCGGTCGGCGCCAGCCGCAGCAGCGGCCAGATCAGCCGCGGCCGCGACAGCAGTAGTCCGGTGTAGGCCGCGGCCAGCCCGGTGGCGTGGCCGACCATCTGCTGCTTGAGGCCGTCCAGGTCGCGCCGGTGGAAGTGGTGGGTCAGCGCGGTCGGCTGGTAGACGATCGTGCCGCCGCCGATCAGCACCTGGGTGAAGGCCAGGGTGTCCTCGCAGCCCATGGCGGGCGTGCCGGCGCCCAGCGCGGTGTCGAACATGCCGATGCGTTCGATCACGCCGGGCCGGAACGCCATGTTGGCGCCGATCGCGAACGGCGGCACCGGGTAGAGCGGGCTCTGCTCGCTGCCGGACCGCGGCCCGAACACGGCGGTGGTGAAGCCGCGGTTCTTGCTGTGCCCGCCGAACTGCTCGAACCACAGCTGCGCACGGGTCTCCAGTTCGGCCGGCAGGGTGACGCCGGAGATGACGTCGGCGTCCGGGTGGTCGTCGAGCGCGCGGGCGATCTCGGCGAGCCAGTGCGGATCGGCCACCTCGTCGTCGTCGATCCAGGCGAGGGCCCGGCCGGGCGTGGCCCGGACCGCGGCGTTGCGCGCGCACGACAGGCCGCGGACCGGCTCCATCAGGTAGTCGACCGGGCCGCGGCGGGCGGCGGAGCGCACCACCTCGGCGGTGGCGCCGCCGGCCGGGGCGTTGTCGACGACCAGGATGCGGTAGGCGGGGTAGTTCTGCACGAGCAGGCTGTCCAGGCAGCGGGCGAGCGCGCCGGGGCGTTCCCGGGTGCAGACCACCACGGTGATCGGCGGCGCGGTGGCCAGCACCTCGCGGCGGCGGGCCAGGAAGGCGGGCTCGGTGGCCGGGGTGTAACCGTCGATCGGCAGCGGCAGTTCACCGACGCGGGGCCGCAGCACCGGGCCGAGACCGGTCTCGACGGCGGCGCCGAGGTCGGCCGGGCGCAATCCGGTGTCGGGCACGTCGATCAGGACGGTGCCGAGCGGCTCGGTGAACAGCCGGACGAGCACCCAGGACTGCCGGACGCGACGGCCGTCGGGGTGCACGCCCGGCACCGACGGCAGCGGGTCGGACAGCTCGAGGTCGAGGACGACGGCGGGCAGTTCCGCGGCGGTCGGCGTGATCCGGGGCGCGGTGAGGATCGGGTCGGGGCGCTGTGGTGGCGTCCAGGCCCGGCCCAGCTTTGCGTTCATCGGGCCGGGGCGAGCACCCGCATCGGGGCACGGCGGACACGAACTGAACCGGCGGCGGTGGCGGCCGCCCCGGCCAGCACGCCGCCGGCGCGCAGCACCTGCCCGGCAGCGAGGTTGCGCAGCACGGCCCGGCCGGTCGCGGCCATCCGCAGGCTGCGGCCCTCGGTGTAGCAGCGCTGCAAGAACGAGCCGAACGTGGTGCCGCGGGCCGGCACCAGGTGCCGGATCAGGGCGTCCGGCACGGACGTCCACCGGCCGCCGGCGACGCCGATCATGCGCGATCCGAAGCCGACGTCGTCGCCGGTGGTGAAGCCGCCGGTCTGGCGGAACGGCTCTCGCCGCAGCACGGTGCCGGCCGGCCGGCGGCCCGCGGCGGCCGTGCCGGCCGCCCACAGGAACTCGTCGGGCAGCCAGCGCGGGCGGGTGGTCTGCCACTCGGGGGTGACGCCGGCGCGGGCGCCGATCACCGTAGGGTCGGCCATCGGCGCGATCAGCCGGCCCAGCCACGACGGGTCGGCGACGGTGTCGTCGTCGAGGAACGCGATCAGCGAGGTCTCGGCGTGGAACGCGCCGGTGTTGCGGGCGCCGGACAGGCCGGGCAGGTTGGTGCTCTCCATGATGGTGACGCCGGCGAGGTCGCGGCGGATCCGCCGGAACAGTTCCGGATTGTGGTCGACGACCACGACGACCTCGGCCGGCGCGACGGTCTGCGACCGGGCCGAGGCGACCGCGCGGACCAGGGTCGGCCAGCGTTCGGGGGAGTTGGTCGCGACGACGACCGTGACGGCGTTTCTCATGGGAGCTGCTCCTGGGGAGGGGATGTCAGTCCTCGATCGAGGACGGCATGCGCAGCGGCTTGATGTCGCCGGTGCGGGTGCCGACCTCACGAGCCGGAGCGTTGATCGGGGCGGCGTTGATCGGGGCGGCCGGCGGGACGGTGCGGGTGATCGCCGGGCGGTTGGCCATCTGGCCGTAGCCCCGGGATTCCGCGCTGGAGCGCTGGTGCACGATGACGCCGCCGGGGCGGCGGACGCCGGTGCGGTTGCGGCGGCGCATCCGGCCGTACTCGCTGAAGATGGTCCGCAGCACCCGGAAGCCGTCCCGGAAGGTGTTGAGGTTGCTCTCGCCGTGGATGCGGGCGTGCTCGATGCTGCCGACCTCGCCGACGGTCATGCCGTCGGCCGCCGCCCGGATGTTGATCATCGTCTCGATCTCGAAGCCGTCGCCCCACAGCTTGCTGCCGTCGGTCGGCTGCGGCAGGCGGGTGTCGGGCAGATTGAGGGCGGGCACGACGCTGCGCCAGAACGCGTTGTAGCCGTAGCAGAGGTCGGTGAAGCGGGTCCCGAACAGGACGTTGACCACCAGGTTGAGGCCGTCGTTGCCGGCCTTGCGCAGCTTGGTGATGTCGTGGCTGTGCCCGCCGTTGGAGAAGCGGGAGCCCTTCACGAAGTCGGCGCCGTCGACGAGCTGCTGCACGAACAGCGGGATCTCGGCCGGGTCGGTTGAGCCGTCCGCGTCGATCATCACGATGATGTCGCCGGTGCAGGCCGCGAAGCCGCAGGCCAGCGCGTTGCCCTTGCCCTTGCGGGTCTGCTGCACGACGACCACGTCGGGGCGCAGCTCGAGGGCGACCGCCACGGTCCGGTCGACCGAGCCGCCGTCCACCAGGATCACCTCGGTCACGCCCTCCGGCAGGGCCGCGAACACGTGCGGGAGGTTGCGCTCCTCGTTCAGCGCCGGGATGACCACACTTACCGTCGGTGACACGGAGTCGTTACCCTCCGTGCTCCCGTTTCTCGACGAAAGCTCCATGTGGGTTCCTCCCGTGCCAAGACGAAGCAACTTGTCGGCGGATTCCAGGGGCAGATCCGCAGGTCGCTCGCTTATGAAGAACAACTTAGCAAGCAGCTACACAGCGTCAACTGACCGAAAAGACAGGGTGGCGGCATACGCCGGTGGAAGGGAAGGCCAACTGGATGACCTGCAGGGTTCAGGTTGCGGCCCAGATCTTGACTTATGTCACACGAGTAACCCTCAGTAACGGACAGGTCGCTCATTTAAGCAAACGGAAAGGTTCCGGCGACATATCGCGCTTAGTGTGCAGAAGGCTTCAGAACACGACAAGACTTACATGCCGGAATTGCCACGGTGAATTGGGTCACCGCACAGCGACATTACGAAGAGTGATGTGCCAGGTGCGGAGCGGCTGCTCGATCGAGTGACGAACGAGATCGCGAACGATGGATACTTTGTGGGTATGGGGAGCCTGTTCAACCGGGCCCGTAGCTTTCGGGCGTCCTTACCGTTGGTGAAACGATGAAGGCTGAGGAAGCACCCTGTGTTTGCGGACATCCGCGTGGCGCCCACGAGCATCACCGCCGGGGCACCGACTGCGCCCTGTGCGGGCCGGAGGAGTGTCCCCGTTTCCGTCGCGCCGCGTGGTGGCGCCGGCTCGTCGCGGGAGGGTAGCGAAACCCTACTTCTTCTGTAGGCTAACTCTCACTTCGAGCGGCCTCGACAGGAGGGACCCCCATGCCACTTCCTGATTTTCTGATCGCCGGGGTGCCCAAGGCCGGCACCACCGCGCTGCATGCCGCATTGCAGCCGCACCCGTCGTTGTTCCTGTCGGCGGTCAAGGAACCCAAGTTCTTCCTCTTCGACGGCCCGCCGCCGCGTCACGGCGGCCCCGGCGACGTGCAGACCTATCAGGAGCACGTCTGGCGCCGGGCGGATTACGAGGCGCTCTTCGCGCCGGCCCCGCCCGGCACGCTGCGCGGCGAGGCAACCCCCTTCTACCTGTACGACCTCAAGGCCCACGAACGCATGGCCGCGCTGGTCCCGGACGCGAAGATCATCCTGTTGCTGCGTGACCCGGTCGACCGGGCGCACTCCAACTGGACCCATCTGTGGATCGCCGGCCTGGAGTCCGAGGCCGACTTCCTCGACGCCTGCCGCGCCGAGCCGGCCCGCATCGAGGCCGGCTGGGCCGACTTCTGGCATTACACCCGCCTCGGGCTGTACGGATCTCAGATCGAGAGCCTCTACAAGCACTTCCCGCGCGAGCAGGTGCTCCTGCTGCGCTACCGCGAGCTCAAGGATTCGCCGGCCGTCACGCTCGACCGGGTCTGCGCGTTCCTCGGGGTGGAAACCGGCGTCCTGTCGGCCATTCCGAGGGAGAACGTCAACCGGCACGTGGTGGAGGACAACCCGGTCAACGCGGTGCTGCGCCGGTTGCTGCGGGCCGGCGGCGAGTTCGGGCATCGCTTCCCGGTGCCGGCGCGGCTGGCCGCGCGCGGGCCGCTGCTGACCCTGCTGCACCGCAAGCAGGGGACCAGGCCGGTCACGACGCCGGCCGAACGCGCGGAGTTGCTGCCGTTGTTCGCCGATGACATCGCGTTGCTGCAGGATGTGACCGGCGCCCGCTATGACGACTGGTTGTCCGTCGACCGACACGCCAAAGCGGGCTAATTCCCCTATTGCCTATAGATAGTGCATCCTTGTCCGGATATTCACCCCTGCTTTGAGGAGCCGCTTTGTCTACCGGGATCTCTACGCTGCCGCTGCCCCGCTGGGAGGAGTCCGCCGTGGTGATCCCGCCACCGGGGGATGAGCCGGGGGCCTGGTCGGGCGCGCCGTCGTCGATCGCCGCCGATGGCGCGATCTATCTGGCGTACCGGGTGCGGCTGCCGATCGGCGAGGGCCGGGGGATCTCGAACGTCATCGCGCGCTCGACCGACGGGCTCGCCTTCACGCCGGTCGCGGAGGTGACCAAGGACCAGTTCGAGGCGGAGTCGCTCGAGCGGCCCGCCCTGGTCCGGACGGCCGGCGGCCGCTGGCGGCTGTACGTCAGCGCCGCCACTCCAGGCACCAAGCACTGGCGGGTCGACCTGGTCGAGGCCGACACGGTCGAAGGGCTGTCGACCGCGCCGGCCCGGACGGTGCTGGCGGGGGACGAGACGGTCGGGGTCAAGGACCCGGTCCTGCACTTCGACGAGCACGGCTGGCACCTGTGGGCCTCGGTGCATCCGCTGGAGAGCTGGGCCGACGCCGACCGGATGACGACCGAGTACGCGACCAGCCCGGACGGGGTGCAGTGGACCTGGCGGGGCACTGCGCTGGCCGGGCGGCCCGGGCAGTGGGACGCGCGCGGGGTCCGGGTCTCGTCGGTGCAGGTCGACGGCGACGAGATCACGGTCGCCTACGACGGGCGGGCCACCGCCGCCGAGAACTGGGAGGAGCGCACCGGGGTCGCCCGCGGGCGACGGCTGCCCGACGGCAGCTTCGGCGCCCTGGTCGCCGACGAGAGCGGGCCGGTGGGCAGCCCGCACGCGCCGCACGGGCTCCGCTACCTGAGCATCGTCGACCTGCCGGCCGGCGGGCGGCGGATCTACTACGAGGCCACCCGGCCGGACGGGGCGCACGACCTGCGCACCGAGACGGCTTGACGCGGAAAAGGGAAATGGCGGAGCTTCTCCTTGTGGGAACGGCTCCGCCATCGACAGTGCGGCCGATTTTTCCGCGCACACCTGGCGTCGGCTATGACGCTAGATCACGCAGACCGGGACAATCACCCACCCCGGAAGATCGTGATCGCGCTCTCACCGGCCGGCACGCTGGGTGTCAGTTGGCGGGCACGGCGTGTGGGACGAAACGGCGGATAGTGCCCTTGCCCGCCGATTTCGCCGCATACATCGCGGTGTCCGCCTCGCTGACCAGGGTGTCCAGGGACACGCCGGGACGGGTCAGGGTCAGGCCGATGCTGCCGCCGATCCGGACGGTCGTCTCCAGCACCGGGATCGGGTGGCTGATCGTCTCCAGGATCCGGCGGGCGATCGTCACGCCGGCCGCCTCGTCGTCCAGGCCGGCCAGGACCAGGACGAACTCGTCGCCGCCGAGGCGGGCCACCAGGTCGCCGGGGCGGACCGCGACTCGCAGGCGGGCGGCCACCACGATCAGCACCTCGTCGCCGGCCGCATGGCCCAGGTCGTCGTTCACCGGCTTGAAGCCGTCCAGGTCCAGCAGCAGCACCATGCTGTGTCCGGGGCCGGCCCGCACCAGTTCGGCGCCGGAGCGGTGGAAGCAGGAACGGTTGGGCAGGCCGGTCAGCGCGTCGTGGTCGGCCTGGTGGGCCAGCTCCGCCTGCTGACGCTCCAGGGTCACCGCCAGCCGGCCGACGATCGCCACCGTGATGAACTGGCGTGCCAGGACCAGCATGAACGTGGCCAGCAGGACCCAGACGAGCACCGGGCTCAGGACGCCGCGGCGGATCTGTTCGGCCGCGCTGGCCGCCACCGCCAGCAGGATCGGCACGTACGGCAGGAACGCCCAGGCGCCGGAGATCATCCGTTTGGTGCTGGGCGGCTCGGACTTCGGGGTCTCCAGGTGGCAGGCCACCGCGATCAGGCCGGCGCTCAGGAGGTACCCGGCGCCGGCGCCGGTCGAGTACCACGGCCGGCCGTTGACGTTGCTGTGCAGTGACAGCAGCGCGGCCGCCGCCAGCGTCACCGCGGCCACGCCCAGCAGCCGCGGCGCGCGGCCGGCCCGGGTGGGCAGGTTGCGCGACATGAGCACGCAGGCGACCGAGGCGGCGACGATCTCCGGGGCGGTCAGCAGCGTCGCGAAACCGGCCGTCATGCCGTCCGCACCCCGGTCCTGGGCCGGCATCAGGACGTAGAGCCAGGTCAGGGCGTAGACCGCACCGGAGACCGCGGCGATGTCGATCAGCCGGCGGTAACGCTCGGCGCCGAGGACCGGTGGGGCCAGCAGGTGCACGCCCAGCGGCAGCAGGACGGCGGCGGCCACCGAGAGGAAGCTGGCCGGGGTCCGGGCCAGCGTGCGCCCGGTGGTCTCGTCCACCAGGAACAGGACGTTGGCCAGCGACCACAGGCCGGCCGACAGGGCGCCGACGGTGACCGCGGCGCGGGCCCGGCGGGTCGGCTCGCGGCGGGCGCGGCGAGCGTAGGTGACGGCGGCGGTGGCCAGCGCGACCGCGATCAGCGAGTCGGAGATGCCGCGGCCGGCCGGTTCGGGCAGAGCCGGCACCACCGCCTGGAAGACCAGGGCGACGACCGCCACCCCGGCCACGGCGGTCCGTGCGCGGATCATCGGAAAGCACCCGTCGTGCAACACGGCTTTTCCTGGGACCGGGCCGGACCCCGCCGATGATCGCGCTCGAACGGAACGTCAACTTCACCGGTCAGGAGAGTGCCGTGGCAGCAACCGCCTCGTCCATCGTCCCCACTTTCACGGTCCCGTCGCTCTCGCTCGTCTCGCCGGTCGCCGAATGGGCAGCCGACGTCGCCGATCCGACCATCCTGGTCGCGGACGACGACGAGGGAGTGCGTGACCTGGTGGCCTACAAGCTGTCCGCGGCGGGCTACAACGCGATCACCGCGGGCGACGGCACCTCGGCGCTGACCATGGTGCACCGGGAGCAGCCCGACATGGTCATCCTCGACGTGGCGATGCCCGGCCTCGACGGGCTGAGCGTCTGCTACGAGCTGCACTCCTCGGCCGCGACCGCGCAGATCCCGGTGCTGATGCTCAGCGGCCGCGACCGGCAGGTCGACATCGACCTGGGCCTGACCGTCGGCGCCGACGACTACCTGGTCAAGCCGTTCAGCCCGGCCGAGCTCATCCGCCGGGTGCGCTGGCTGCTGCTCGCCAACGGCGACTGACGTTGCCGACGGGCGACTGTGCGTCATCCGTCGAACGTCCGCAGGAAGGTGACCAACGCGTCGTGATAGGGCCGTAGGGTCGGAATGTCGACGTATTCGGCCGGGCCGTGCTGACCGTCCCCGCCGGGGCCGAAGATGACCGCGTCGATGCCGAGGGCGTGGTAATGCCGGGCGTCGGCGGCGCCGTGCTTGCGCAGCAGCGTGGTGCCGGCCGCGGCCCGCAGCGCCCGGACGAACGGGCCGGCCGGGTCGGCGTGGTGCGGTGGGCCGATGGAGTCCACCGTGGTCTCGACGCCGGCGACCCTGCTCAGATGCATGGCGACCTCCTCGGCGGTGCGGCCCGCGAAGTCCGGATCGGACGGCGGGTAACGGATGTCCAGCCAGGCCGTCGCCTCGGCCGGCACCTGGTTGTACGCACGGTTGGGGGTCTCCAGACGGGCCACGTTCACGG
Source organism: Actinoplanes sp. NPDC026619 (assembly GCF_040638295.1). Lineage (NCBI taxonomy): Bacteria > Bacillati > Actinomycetota > Actinomycetes > Micromonosporales > Micromonosporaceae > Actinoplanes > Actinoplanes sp. NPDC026619. The sequence continues at coordinate 558,493 of NZ_JBEZYA010000002.1, read as the reverse complement.
TTGTCCTCCAGGCTTCGGTGGCCGGCACCGGATAGGCGGCCAGCAGACGGGCCACCGCGTCGGTCAGCATCAGCACCGCGTTGCGGCCGAGCCACGGGTAGGCGGCGTGCGCGGCCCGGCCGGTCGTGGTCAGCCGGACCTGGCAGATGCCCTTGGACTCGGTGACGACCCGCAGGTTGCTCTGCTCGCCGATGATCACGAAGTCGGCCCGGACGCCCTCGGCCAGCTGGTGCGCGGTGCCGTCGGCGCCACCCACCTCCTCGTCGGTGACCAGCTGCAGGGCGATCGGGTAGGGCAGCTCGGCGGCCAGCTCACGGAACACGTCGGTCAGCACGATCGCGGCCGCCTTCATGTCGTGCGCGCCGCGGCCGTGCAGGCGGTCGCCCTCGAGGCGCGGCACGAACCCCGACGGCGGCGCCGGCACCACGTCGAGGTGGGCGTTGAGGATCACCCGGAACGGGCCGGGATGCCGCGGCGGGTGCAGCAGGGCGCTGGGTTTGCCGTTCGACAGAAACGTCCGGACCGCCAGACCGGGGCCGGCCTCGGCCACGACCAGGTCGAGGGCGCGCTGCAACTCGGCCGGGCGGTCGGCGGTGGACGGGATCGCGATCAGCGCGGCGACACGGTCGGTGATCCCTTCCGTCCACGTTGTCACCGAACCAGGATCGTCAACCCGGCGGGTGCCGTCAATGCCGGCCCGGCGGCCGGGGACGGCCGGGCGGGTGCAATCAGGCCGTCCCTGCGGACGGGACGGATGCCGCGTCGTACCTGATCTCGTCGTGATAGACATGCGCCGTGAGTGAGGTGACCGGGAGCGGCGTGCGTCGCGCCGCGCGTAAGCGGGCCGACGTGCTCGCCGCCGCCGGTCTGGTCGTCGCGGAACGCGGCGCCGACGCCACCCGCTTCACCGATGTCACCGCGGCCACCGGAGTCGGCGTGTCGACGTTGCAGTACTACTTCGGCAGCCGTGAGGACATGCTGCTCGCGGTGTTCCGGTACGCGGCGCAGGCCGACTTCGACGCGGTCACGCCCCGGCTCGACGCGGCCGGCGGCGCGTGGGAACGGTTGCTCGTGATCGCCTCGCACCTGACCGGCGCGGTCGGCAGCGACACCGGCTGGCGATTGTGGGTGGAGTCGTGGCGGTGGGCGCTGCGCGACGCGGAGCTGCGGCGCGAGGTGCTCGGCGACTACACCCGCTGGCACGAGCTGATCGCCTCGATCATCGCGGCCGGCGTCGAAGAGGGGCGGTTCGGCACCGACGCCGCGCCGATGGACGTGGCCCGGCAGGCGCTCGCCCTGATCGACGGGCTCGCCCTGCCGGTGGCGCTCGGCGATCCGCAGGTCACCGGGGAAATGGCCGGTGACCTGCTGGCCGACGCGCTAGGCCGGCTCGTCCTTCGCCGTGCCGCGGCCCTCTAGCAGCGGGGTCGCCCGGTTCCAGCGGGGGCCGTCGCCGTCCTTGCGGCGGCGCGCCATCCCGGACAACGCCTCGAGGACCACCCGGTTGCCGAGCATCGCGGTGATCTCCGCGTGGTCGAACGGCGGCGACACCTCGACGATGTCCATCCCGACCACCGGCAGCTCCTGACAGATCCGGGAGACCGCGTCGAGCAGCTGGCGGGCGCTGAGGCCGCCGGGCTCGGGGGTGCCGGTGCCGGGGGCGTGGCCGGGGTCGCACACGTCGATGTCGACCGAGAGGAAAACCCCCTCACAACCATCAAGAGCGATCTCAAAGGCCTGATTCAGTACGGCGTCGAGCCCTCTGTCGACGATCTCGCTCATGTGGAACGAGTTCATCCCCTGGTCGGCCATCCAGTCGAGGACGTCCGGGCCGGGCCAGTAGCCGCGCAGCCCGACCTGCAGGAACCGGTCGCCGCGCACGGCGCCGGACTCGATCAGCCGGCGCATCGGCTGGCCGTGGCCGTAGAGCGAGCCGAACTCGATGTCGCCGGTGTCGGCGTGCGCGTCGAAGTGGATGACCGAGATGTTGCCGGCGCCGTGGTGCTGAGCGACCCCGGCCACGTCGGGCCAGGTGACCGTGTGGTCCCCGCCGAGAATCAGCGGGATGGCGCCGTTGCTCGCGATGACGGCGACGGCTTCCTCGATCGTCGCGCAGCTCCGGGCGATCTCGCCGGAGTAGACCTCCAGGTCGCCCGCGTCCTTCACGTTGTCGAGCGCGTCGACCCGCATCGCCATGTGCGGCCGGGAGCCGTCGTGCGGGAGGTAGTCGGTGCCGCGGATGACCTGCGGGCCGAACCGGGCGCCGGGGCGGTGCGAGGTGCCGCCGTCGAAGGGCGCGCCCACGATGACGACCTCGGCATCGGCATAGGTCGCCGGCTCGCGCCAGTCACACTGCGGGACGCCGAGGAAGGTGTAGTCGGGGCCGAACATCGGGCCGTAACGGGTCATGCTTCCGGACTGTATCGCCATACAGTATTTGAGTACAGCGTTTGTGCCCGATCCGCGGCGGGTACCGGCGGCCTGTGGCAACGCGGACCCTGGGTGGTCGATATCAACTCGTCAAACGCATCGGTGTGGGCGGGATGTCCGAGGTCTGGCACGGCCACGACGAGGTGCTCGACCGGCCGGTCGCGGTCAAGGTGATGGCGCCGCACCAGGCCACCACCGTCGACATCGTGCGCCGGGAGGCCCGCAGCGCCGCCCGGCTGGCGCATCCGAACGTGGCCGGCGTGCACGACTTCGGCACCTCCGCCAACCAGCCGTACATCGTGATGGAGCTGGTCGAGGGCCGCACGCTGGGCCAGCACCTGGCCGGCGGGCCGCTGGACTGGCGGATCGGGGTGCGCATCTGCGCCGAGGTGGCCGCCGCCCTGGCCGCCGCGCACGGCGAGAACGTGGTGCACCGCGACATCAAGCCGGGCAACATCATGCTCACCCCGTCCGGCGCGAAGGTGCTCGACTTCGGCATCGCCGCGGCGATCGGCACGGCCGACGACGACCCGGACGGGCCGGTCATGGGCACCCCGGCCTACGTGGCGCCGGAACGCTTCGCCGGTCACCCGGCCACCGCGGCGACCGACATGTTCGCCGTCGGCACGCTGCTCTACCAGTGCCTGAGCGGCCGGCTGCCGTGGCTGCGAGCCACCCCCACCGAACTCGTGCACGCCGAATGTCACGACGACCCGGACCCGCTGCCGGAGATCGACGGCATGCCCGGCGAGGTGATCGACATGATGTCGCGCTGCCTGGCCAAGGACCCGCTCGAGCGGCCCACCGCCATGGTCGCAGCGCTGCTGCTGGCCGAGGCGGTGGACGCCCGGGTGTACGTGCCGATGACCGACTTCGAGCCGGCCGTGGCCCCGACGACCTCCTGGGTCGACGAGCCCACGTCGGCGTCGCAGGCCGGCCGGCACCGCGCCTAACCGCTGCGGGGGACCACCACCACCGGGCGGCGGGCCGTGCGCAGCAGCCGGGCCGAGACCCCGCCGAGCAGCACCCGGCGGGCCGGGCCGTAGCCGCGCGAGCCGCAGAACAGCACGTCGACCTCGTCCAGCCCGGCCAGGGTCTCGACCACCTCGCCGCTGATGATGCGCCAGTCCGCCTCCACACCGGGCACGCTGGCCGCGGCCGCGGCCAGCGAATGCTCGTAGGTCTCCCGGGCGGTCTCCAGGAACACCCGCTCGGCGTCGTGCAGGAACGGCAGCGGAGTGCTGCCCTCGGACACCACCGTGTAGAGCCGCAGCCGCGCCCCGGCGCCGGTGGCCAGCCGGGCGGCCTGCTCGAGCGCGGCCCGCCCGTCCGGGGTGTCCACGTACGCCACCCCGATCAGCCCCAGCCCGCCCGGCGCCTCGACCAGGTCGCCGGGCACGACCGCGACCGGGCAGCCGCTGCCGGCCAGGAGCCGTTCCGCGGTGCTGCCCAGTCCCTCCTGACCGGAGCCGACCACGACCAGCACGGCCTTGGTCTCCTCGGCCAGGTCGTGCAGGCCGTGCGCGGCCGACGACGAGGCGACCGTGCGGTACTCGGCGGTGTCGCCGAGCGTGTCGCGGGCCTCGTCGAGCACCCGCTGGGCGGCTCGGTGCCGGTCGGCCACCCATTCGGCGTCGACCCGGCCGGAGCCGAGCGCGGCCGGCGCCGGGTGCACGACGGCCACGATCAGGGGCACGCCCAGCGTGTCGGCGGTCCACCGACCCAGGGCGAGAGCCCCCGGGCCGGGCGCCCCGGCGATCACCGGGCCGGTCATGGTTGATCACCGGCCGGGTCCTCCTCGCGCGCCCAGCTGGGGGTGCTCTGCGGCTCGGTGCGCAGGCGCGAGTTGCGGTAGCCGTAGAGCAGGTAGATCGCGATGCCGATGACCAGCCACACCCCGAACCGCACCCAGGTCTCCCAGGGCAGGTCGCTCATCAGGTAGATCGCGAACAGCACCCCGATGATCGGCAGCACCGGCACCCACGGCACGCGGTACGGTCGCGGCATCTCCGGGCGGGTCCGGCGCAGGATGATGACCCCGATGTTGACCAGCACGAACGCGAACAGCGTGCCGATGTTGACCAGCTCCACGATGGTGCCGAGCGGCACCAGCGCGGCGAGGATCGCGATGAGCACGCCGAGGCCGATGGTGAGCCGGGCCGGGGTGCCGTACCGCTGGTTGACGGTAGCGAAGCGCTTCGGCATCAGGCCGTCGCGGCACATGGCGAAGAAGATGCGGGTCTGGCCGTAGAAGATGACCAGCACGACGCTGGTGATGGCGACGACCGCGCCGAGCGCCAGGATGCCGGCCGCCCAGCTGATGCCCGCGCCCTGGTCGAGAGCGGCGGCCAGCGGCGCGTCGCTGCCCTTCATCTGGTCGGGCGTGGCGATGCCGATCGCGCCGACCGCGGTGAGCACGTAGAACAGCGTGCAGATGCCCAGCGACGCGAGGATGGCGATGGGCAGGTCGCGGCCCGGCTTCTTGGCCTCCTCGCTGCCGGTGGAGACCGCGTCGAAACCGATGTAGGCGAAGAAGATGATCGCCGCCGCCGAGGTCACCCCGTCCGTTCCGTCCGGCGCGAACGGCTTGAAGTTGCCGGTGCCGAAGTTCGCGAACGCCACCACCAGGAAGAAGATCAGGACGGCCAGCTTGATCACGACCATGACCAGGTTGGCCTTGGCGCTCTCGCTGACCCCCCGGACCAGCAGGAAGGTGATCGCCAAGACGATGAAGACGGCCGGCAGGTTGAACACGCCGCCCTCGGAGGGGCTCTTGGCGATCGCGTCCGGCAGTTGGTAGCCGAACGCGGCGTCCAGGAATGCGTTCAGGTTGCCGCCCCAGCCGACCGCGATGCCGGCCACCGACACGCCGTATTCCAGGATCAGGTCCCAGCCGATGATCCAGGCGACGATCTCGCCCAGGGTGGCGTACGTGTAGGTGTACGCGCTTCCGGAGACCGGGATGGACGAGGCCAGCTCCGCGTAGGACAGCGCCGAGAACGCGCAGGCCACGGCGGCCAGGATGAAGGACAGGATGACGGCCGGCCCGGCGATGCCGGCGCCCTTGCCGATCACCACGAAGATGCCGGTGCCGATGATCGCGCCGACCCCCATCGCGGTCAGCTGGGTCACGCCGACCGACTTCTTCAGGCCGTGCCCTTCCTCGGTCGTCTCGGTGATCAGCGAACGAACGTCCCGGATTGCAAAGATGCCCGGCTTACCCGAAGTGGTTGCCACGGCCCACCCACCCTCAGCTCGGATTGGGGACTACCGATCTCACCTTGTGCACAGCGCCACACCGTCCGCAACTCGAGGAACGCTCCTGGAAACATCCGGCCGCCTGCGGCGGGTGCGATCGTCGTTGTACCGTGAGTCGAAAGGGCACGATGCGGAGGTCGGCGATGGGCGAGGCGGTGATGACCACGCGCCGTCAGGCCGACGGTGCGATCGTGGTCGACGTCCGCGGCAGCCTCGACGCCGCCACCGTGGACGCGTTGCGCGAATCGCTGCAGGGCACCCTCACCCGGGAACGCCCGCTCACCATGATCGTCGATCTCACCTTCGTGGTCTTCATGGACTCGCTCGGCATCGGCGCGCTGGTCACCGGCTACAACTCGGCCCGCGAGATCGGCACCCGGTTCATCCTGCGCAATCCCAGCGAGTTCGTGCACCGCCAGCTGCGCGTCACCGGCCTGGACGAGATGTTCGGCCTGCCCCCGTCGTCCTCGCCGACGACGTCGTACACGTCCTGATCGCTTAGCCGAGCGCCGCGGCGCGTTGCCGGTTAATGTGCGGTCATGGAACGGGTGGCCGGGGCTTGGTGCGACGGCTCGGCGGCCTGCTTCCGGCTCCCCGATCAAGATCAAAAGCTGGCTGGTGTACGCCTCATCAACCAGTTCCTGGGATTCCCGGAATTCACCTACGCGTCCCGTGAACGGCGGTGGGAGCTGCGGATTCCCCGCCCGGACGCGGCCCGGATCGAATACCAGCTCGAGCTGACCCACCGCGACGGGCGCCGCGAGACCATCTGCGACGACGGTAATCCACGCCGCGCGCCGGGTGGCTACGGTGACTCGTCGGTGCTGTGGTGCCCGGACTACCGGGAACCCGACTGGCTGCACCTGCCGGCCGCCGGGGGCGAGTGGCGCGAGATGCGGCTGCCCGCGCCGTCGCTGCGCGCCGAACTGACCGCGCGGGTGTGGTCACCGGCCGGCGCCGCCGACCGTTACCTGGTGGCGCACGACGGGCCCGACTACGACACCTACGCCGAGCTGGGCCGGTTCGCGGCGGCGTCGGTGGCGGCCGGCCGGGTCGCGCCGTTCCACCTGGTGCTGCTGCCCCCGGGGGAGCGCCTCGAGTGGTACGCGGCTTCCACGCCGTACGCGAAAAGCCTGGTCTCGGAGATCTTGCCGGGCCTTGCCGGTGACGCGCCGGTGATCGGCGCAGGGGCCAGCCTCGGCGCCCTCGCCATGCTGCACGCCCAGCGTTACGAGCCGGGCCGCTTCGCCGGGCTGTTCCTGCAGTCCGGCAGCTTCTTCCAGCATCGGTACGACTCGCAGGAATCCGGCTTCGGCCGCTACCTGCGCATCACCCGGTTCGTCTCGTCGGTGCTGCGCGCCGCGTCGGGGCCGGCCATACCCACCACCCTCACCTGCGGCACCGTCGAGGAGAACCTCGCCAACAACCGGAGCATGGCCGGCGCCCTGCGCGGGCAGGGATATGAGGTGACCTTCGCGGAGAACCGCGACGCACACAACTGGATCGGATGGCGCGATGCCCTCGATCCGCACCTGACCACGCTGCTGCAGCGGGTGTGGCCGTAACTCTCGAATCCCCGGGGAGGACGACGTGGCCGACGTCGAGCACACCATCGGACTGTTGCTGGGCACCGAGGACGACTGGCCCCGGGCCTACGAGGCGCTGCTGCGCCGGCTCGGGGTCGTCACCGGGCCGGACGGGCGCACCCATCGGGCCGTCACCGAGCGGGTCACCATCGAGCCCTTCAACCTGCGCGACAAGCCGCGCCACGACCTGGTCATCGACCGGCTCGCCTACTGGTACTACCACCCGCGCGAGTGGCTCAAGAAGATCTCGCTGATGGACGACGTCTACCTGCTGAACAGCCCGTTCACGTTCCAGTCGATGGAGAAGCACGCGGCTTACTGCGCGATGATGCGGCTCGGGCTCAAGGTGCCGGAGACGGTCCTGGTGCCGTACAAGAATCCGCTCGACAACAGCCGGTACGCCTACACCTCGGCCCGCTACAACAAGGAGTTCGACCTGGACGCGACGGCGGAGCGGGTCGGCTATCCGCTGTACATGAAGCCGTACGACGGCGGTGCCTGGGTCGGGGTGTCGAAGATCCGCAACTCCGACGAGCTGCACGCGGCCTACGACGCCTCCGGCGAGCGGCTCATGCACCTGCAGGCCGCGGTCGAGGGGTACGACGTGTTCGCCCGCTCGCTGACCATCGGCCCGGAGACGATGGTGATGAAGTTCCGGCCCGAGCAGCCCATGCACTCGCGTTACGAGGTCGACCACGGCTTCCTCACCGCCGACGTCGGGCAGGAGGTGGTGACCATCTCGCGGCTGGTCAACGCGTTCTTCCGGTGGGAGTTCAACTCCTGCGAGTCGCTGGTGCGCGGCACCGAGGTGCACCCGATCGACTACGCCAACGCCTGTCCCGACGTGGCGATCACGTCCTTGCACTACTACTTCCCGTGGGCGATGTCGGCGCTGTTGCGGTGGACCGTGTTCTGCGTGGTGACCGGCCGCAAGGCGACCCTCGACACCGACACCGCCCGCTACTTCGCCATCGGCGACGACCCGTCCATGTCGTACGAGGACAAGCTGGGCGAATACCGCCGGCTCGCCGACGAGTACTTCGAGACCGAGCGGTACGAGGAGTTCTGCGACAAGCACATGGGAAACGTGGACGCGATCGTCTACGACTGGGTCACCTCGGACGAGTTCCGGTCGCTGCTGCGCGAGACGGTCCGCGCGACCTACCCGGTGCACGAGCACGAGAAGTTCCTCGGCCACTTCGGCGGCCTGATCGACGCGTGGGTGCGCGACCACTCGTAACGAGTTTTTGTCACACGCCCGGCCTATTGTCGGTCGGGTGCGGATCCGGATCGAGGGGCGGGATCTGCCGGGCGCCCGGCCGGGCCCGGTGGCCGATGAGTTGCGCCTGCGTAACGTGCAGGTCGGGGTGCAGCGCAAGGCCGAGGTCGTCTCCCTCGTGCCGGCGTCGGCGCCGTCCGCCGTCTGGGAAGTTTTCGTCGACGGCCGGGAAGTCGACGGGCTGCTCGACGTGGGCGGCCCGTTCGTCCACGGCCGTCCGGGGGCCCGATTTCTGTACTTGAGCTGGGGCAACGTCGACAATTCGGGCTTTTCGATGTTTCGGCGAGCCAAGCTTCTCTTCGGCGACATTCCGACCGCCCTGCTGCGTTCTCTCTTCGACGATTCCTCCGCGCTCCTCGTGGGCGAGCTCGGGCTGACCGATTCGCTCGGGGAGCCGCGCTGCGCCCGGGTCCGGCCGCCGGACATCGTGTGGACGGTGCGATGAGCGACGTCGTCCCGGCCGAGGTCCGGGTTCTGCACGGGTTCGTCGCGCGGGACGGGTCGCTGCTGCTCTGGGGTGAGTCGGACAAATCCGATTCATCGGCCGGGCGCGGGTCGCATCCGTTCGCGCTTGCGGAGTCGCGCCTTCCGGCGGGGGCCTCGCGCGGGCCGGCCGTGCTCATGCTGCCCTCCACCAGTGCCGGGCCGATGCCGTCGCCGCAGCTCGGGCTGCCGCCCCGGCGCGGCACCCCGCGGCTGAAGCCGTGGCAGGTGCCGGTCACCGAGGTGCCGTTCGTCGACGACGATCTCGCCGACGAGTTCGACGGGCGGCTCGGGCCGTCCGTGCGGTGGCTGATCGAGCTGTGCGCGTTCGCCGCCGACCTGGTGCGGCGTGGCCGGGTGCTGCCCGCCGTCCTGCCGGCCGGGCCGGTCGCCCGGTGGCGGCCGGTGCTCACCGGCTTCGACGCCGTCCACCACGCCGACCTGCTGCGCCGCATGCCGCCGGCCTGCCGGGCCGAGCGCGCCCGCCCCGGCGACGTGGCCGGCCTGCCCGCCCTCGACACGCTCGCCGCCGCCCTGCACCGGCTGGTCGACGGCCTGGTCCGCACCCGCCTCGCGCTCGCCGGCATCGAGATCGGCGACGGCTGGCTGGCCGCTCTGACCAGCATCGACGGCGCGTTCACCGCCGCCCACGCGCTCGCCGACGACCTCGCCGAGAAACTCGACGCGTGGTTCGCCGACGCCGCCTCCGGGGCCGCCGTGCGGCTCTGCTTCCGCCTCAGCCACCTGCAGCAACTGGAGGAGGAACCGGACGCCACCGACCCACGGCCACGCCCGCCGGGCCGCGACGTCTGGCTCCTGGAATTCCTGCTGCAGGCGGTCGACGAACCGAGCGCGCTGGTGACCGCGGCCGACATCTGGCGCGACGAGTACGCACCGCTGCGCCGCTGGACCCGGCACCCGCAGGAACGGCTGCTCGGTGGTCTCGGCCGTGCCGCCCGGCTCTACCCCGACCTCGGCGCCGCCCTGCGGGTGCCCCGGCCGGTCGACATGGTGCTCGACACGGCTGAGGCGCACGCCTTCCTCAGCCAGGCCGCGGTGCTCTCCGAGGCCGGTTACGGGGTGCTGCTGCCGGCCTGGTGGCGCGAACCGCAGAGCCTCGGCCTCGCCCTCGAGCTGCGCGAACGTGACCCGGTCGCGCCGGTGCTGCGCGACGAGGCCGCCGACCTCGCGCACCTGGTCGACTACCAATGGGGGCTCGCTCTCGGCGGCCGGGTGCTCACCGAGGCCGAGCTGACCGACCTGTCCCGGGCCAAGGTGCCGCTGGTGCGGCTGCGCGGGCGCTGGGTGCACCTCGACCCGGCGCAGCTCTCGGCCGGCCTGCTGTTCCTCGAGCGCGGCGGCGGCTCGATGACCGCCGGCCACGCGCTGCGGATGATCCGGCTGCTGCCGCCGGAGGAGTTGCCGCTGCCGGTCACTGCGGTCGGCGGCAAGGGCTGGCTCGCCGATCTGCTGGCCGGCGACCTCGACCAGCACCTTGAGCTCCTCCCACAGCCGGCCGGCCTGCGCGGGGAGCTCCGCCCGTACCAACGGCGGGGTTTCTCCTGGCTTGCCTTTCTCGACTCGCTCGGGCTGGGCGCCTGCCTCGCCGACGACATGGGGCTCGGCAAGACCGTGCAGCTGTTGTCGCTGCTGCTGCACCGGCGCAGCGGCCCGGCGCTGCTGATCTGCCCGTTGTCGGTGCTCGGCAACTGGCAGCGGGAGGCGGCCCGGTTCGCGCCGTCGCTGACCGTGCGCGTGCTGCACGGCAGCTCGCAGCCCGCCTTCGAGGGCGCCGATCTGGTGCTCACCACCTATGCGACCGCGCTGCGGACGGCCGACGCGCTGGCCGGCTTCAAGTGGGACCGGGTGGTGCTCGACGAGGCGCAGAACGTCAAGAACAGCGCCGGAGTGATGGCCAAGGCGGTGCGCAAGTTCCCGGCGCGGGTGCGGATCGCCCTGACCGGCACCCCGGTGGAGAACCGCCTGGCCGAGCTGTGGTCGATCCTGGACTGGGTCAACCCCGGGCTGCTCGCCTCGGCGCACACGTTCCGGGCCCGGTTCGCGGTGCCGATCGAACGTTACGGCGACGAGCAGGCGGCGGCCCAGCTGCGCACCGCCACCCGGCCCTTCCTGCTGCGCCGGGTCAAGTCCGACCCGTCGGTGATCACCGACCTGCCGGAGAAGCGGCACGTCCGGCACCTGTGCGGGCTCACCACCGAACAGGCCACGCTCTACCGCGCGGTCCTCGACGACATGACCACCAAGCTGACCGAGAGCACGCACAAGTGGAACAAGGGCATCGTGCTCGCCGCGATGACCAAGCTCAAACAGGCGTGCGTGCACCCGGCCCTGCTCCTCGGCGACGGCTCACCGCTGCCCGGCCGCTCCGGCAAGCTGGAGCGCCTCGAGGAGATCCTCGACGGCGCCCTCGCCGACGGGGAGAGCGTGCTCTGCTTCACCCAGTTCGCCAAGTTCGGGGCCATGCTCACCCCGCACCTGGCGGCCCGATTCGGCGTTCCGGTCCGCTACCTGCACGGCGGCACCAGCCGCACCGACCGCGACGAGATGGTCGCCGCGTTCCAGGAAGACCAACGTCCGGGCGTCTTCGTGCTGTCGCTGAAGGCCGGCGGCACCGGCCTGAACCTGACCGCCGCCAACCATGTCGTGCACGTCGACCGGTGGTGGAACCCGGCCACCGAGGCGCAGGCCACCGACCGGGCGTTCCGCATCGGACAACGCCGTGACGTGCAGGTGCACACCCTGGTCTGCCTCGGCACCGTGGAGGAGCGGATCGACCGGCTGCTGGTCGACAAGGGCGTGCTCGCCGAGCGGGTGGTCGGCAACGGCGAGAGCTGGCTGACCGCGCTCGGCACCGGCGAGCTGCGCGAGCTGATGCGCCTGGCACCGGAGGCGATCGTTGACTGACTCCATGGCGGTCGCGTTCCTCGGCACCTTCGAATCGCTGCGGATGGGGCCGACGTTCGCCCGCGGCCGGCGCGACCAGCGGGCCGGGCACGTCCGGCAGCTCACCATCTCGGGCAGCCTGGTCGTCGCCCTGGTGCGCGGGCCGGACGATCCCACCGCGTTCCGGGCGCGGATCGCGATGCGGAGCTTCGGCGCCTCCGAGTGGGCGCGGGTCGAGCAGGACCTGGTCGCCGAGGCGCGGTACACCGCTGACCTGCTCGCCGGCCGGATGCCGCCGGGGATCGGTGCGGTGTTCGCCGCGGCCGGGCTCAGTCTCGTGCCGCTCTCGCTCGACGAGGTCGCGATGGACTGCAGCTGCGAGCGGTGGCCGATGCCGTGCGTGCATCTCGCGGCGACCTGTTACGCCTTGGCGCGGTCCTTCGAGGAGGATCCATTCGGGATTTTCGCCTGGCGCGGCCGCTCCCGGGATGAGCTTCTGCTGCATTTGCGCGAACTCAGAGCGGCTTTCGCGCAGAAATCTATTGCTCCGGAATCCGAGGGTTATTCGTCGGCCAATTCGGAGATTTCTTCGGGTGATCTGGGAAATCCGGTCGATTTCTGGGGTGGCCAGGAGCTTTCCCTGGCGCCGACCGGAGGGCGCCCCGGGGCTGTGACCAGGCCCGATGCACTTCTCGACCAATTGGACCCGCCACATTTAGCACACGACGGCCGCCCGATTGTCGACCTTTTGCGACCGGCGTACCTCGCGCTGCCGGAAGCGTAGCCGGAGTCAGTTTTTCCACCATCGGGCGACACGGAACGAATTCGGCCTGTGACTTTCAGTGGATGTGATCTCCTTCTTGGGACATAACGTTTGTCAGGAGAAGGTGTGACATGAACCGATTTACCCGTATTCTCACCATGACCGGCCTTGGGCTGGTGACCGGCGTCACGATGGCTGCCGGCCCGGCCATGGCGTCGGTCAGCAGCGATCAGGGGACGGCGAAGTCGGGTTCCAGCGCCAGCGAGACGCGTCGCCACGGCGACCGGGTCGTTGACGTCTTCGGCAGCTACCGTGCCTGTGACCGCGCCGGCGAGTACGGCGAGGACCGTGGCTACTGGGACGACTACGACTGCGAGCGGATCCGGAACCACGGCCGCAGCGGTTTCGCGCTGGTCGTCGACTATGACAACTGGGGCCACGGCTGGGGCGGTCACTTCCCGGGTAACTGGGGCAACCAGTGGCGTCCGATCGGCGGCTCCGGGTTCTACCCGGGCTGGCGTCCGGGCGGCTTCTTCCCGGGCCAGGGCCGTCCGGGTGGATTCCCGGGTGGATTCCCGGGCCGTCCGGGTGGATTCCCGGGTGGATTCCCGGGCCGTCCTCCGATCATCGTGGCGCCGGGCGCCCCGTTCCCGAACACCCTGCCGGGTGCTCCTCAGCCGCCGGCTCCGGTCAGCGTGCAGAGCTAGTTCCTGCAACACCCAGGCGAACCGCATCCCGGCCAGGGGTGCGGTTCGCCGCTTTTGTTCACCAGGGAACCGGGGCGTAGTCCTTGAGGAAGCAGCCGTACAGATCCTCGCCCGCCTCGCCGCGGACGATCGGGTCGTAGACCCGGGCCGCGCCGTCGACCAGGTCCAGCGGGGCGTGGAAGCCCTCCTCGTGCAGGCGCAGCTTCGTCGGATGCGGCCGCTCGTCGGTGATCCAGCCGGTGTCGACGCTGGTCATCAGGATGCCGTCGGCGAACATGTCGACCGCGCTGGTGCGGGTCAGCATGTTCAGCGAAGCCTTCGCCATGTTCGTGTGCGGGTGCCCGGCGCCCTTGTAACCGCGGTTGAAGATGCCCTCCATCGCGGACACGTTCACCACGTATCGGCGTGGGAAAGGCGACTTCGTCATTGCCGTACGCAACCGGCTGACCAGGATGAACGGGGCCGTCACGTTGCACAGCTGCACTTCCAGCAGCTCCAGCGGATCGACCTCGTGCACGCGGTCGCTCCAGCTGTTGGTCGCCGTCGTGTCCGGCACCAGGCCGCCGGCGTCGATCGCCACCGAGCGGGCGGTCAGGGCCATCTCGGTGACCTGCTGCGCGGTCAGTTTCGTGGCGTGCGCGGTGAGCGCGGCCGCGGGGGAGGCACCAGCCGTCCCGAAATATTCCAGCTCGGGCAGTGGGCCGTCCGGCAGCGCTTCCTTCTCACCGGCCGCGATCGCCGAATACGAGCCGGGCGTGCGGCGCACCGTCTGAGCGGCGTTGTTGATCAGAATGTCCAGCGTGCCGCGCGCCGCGACCGAATCGGCCAGGCCGACGACCTGGGCCGGATCGCGCAGGTCGAGGCCGACCACCCGCAGCCGGTGCAGCCAATCCGCGCTGTCCGGCATCGCCGCGAACCGGCGGACGGCATCGTGCGGGAACCGCGTCGTGATCGTCAGGTCCGCACCGTCGCGCAGCAGCCGCAGCGCGATGTACATGCCGATCTTCGCCCGCCCGCCGGTGAGCAGCGCCCGCCGGCCGGTCAGATCGGTGCGGGCGTCGCGCTTGGCGTGGTTGGCCGCCGCGCAGTCCGGGCAGAGCTGGTGGTAGAACGCGTCGACCACGGTGAACCGCTGCTTGCACACGTAACAACCGCGCGACTGCAGCAGCACGCCGGCGGTGGCGCCACGAGTGTTCGACGTCAGCGGGATGCCGGCCGTCTCGTCGTCGATGCGGCCCGGCGCCCCGGTCGCGGTGGCCTCGGTGACCTCACGGTCGGCGGCGAGGATCGCTTCCCGGCGGTCCCGGCGGCGCTGCATCTTGACCGTCTTGAACAGGCCGGCCGTGGCGCGGCGGACGGCGACGGCGTCCGGGTGCTCGGGTGGGAGCTTCTCCACCTCGGCCATGACCGTGAGGCAGATCGCGAGCCGCTCCGGGTCCACCCGTGGGCCTGCTGTTTCCGTGTCCTCGCCTGTCATGCCCTTGCTTCCCTCTCGTGACGCTTCACGGAGAGACTGTACAGACGGGCCTGCGGAGCTTGACTCGACGCAAGGCTCGGGGTGCCGGAGTGGCGGCTCCGGCCGTCAATGATTCGCTGAGCGCCGAGGGGGATTTGCGCTCAACTACCGCGCGTCAGTGCGCGACTTTCGCCACCAACCGGGGGCGGGTGCCGCGGCGCGCCTTGAGGCGCTTGGGGACGACCTCGATCCGCGGTTCCCGGTGCGGGTCGAGCTGAGTCATCGCGGACACCACGATGACGGCAGCGAGCCCGTCCTTGAGCATCTGCAGTGCGGCGTTCCAATCGCCGCAGATCAGGCCGGCCACCTCGTAGCGCATCGCTGCGCAGTAGTCGAGGCAGCGTGCGGCATGGACGTCGAACCTGTCCGGCTGCACGAAAATTACTGCATGGGGCACCGTGACCATCTCCCTCACCCGGGTCGCCTGTGCGCGAGCAAAGTCACTCAATCGTGTTAAGCGCAAGTTGCACATCGGCCGATCCGGACAGCACCTGGCCGCCGATCCCGCACTTCGACCACCATGTGTCGGTTTTGGACCACCCATCCGGGCAATTTCCCAAAACTGTCGGCCACCCGACTGCCAACAACGAATGATTCGACCCTGGAAATAAGCCGGCTCGGGGCTATGCGCCGCGCGTCCGGTCGCGCGCTTCGGCAGCCCGCAGGAAGTCATCGAAACGTCTGGCGGCACTGAGCGCGCCGGGGTGATCGTCCCCCAGCACCTGTCGCAGGCGGGCGTGTGTGTCCATGGCAAGTGCCCGGGCTTCGTCGTATCGGCCCAGTCCGACCAGGACGGCGGCGAGGTGGTCTGCTGAGGTGAGGGTGTCCGGGTGATTGTCGCCCAGCGCTTGTCGCCGGCGTGTCAGGGTGTCGTGGCCCAATGGGAAGGCTCGGTCGTACTCATCAGCGGCGAAGAGCAGGGCGACGAGGCTTGCGGCCGAGATCAGGGTGGACGGGTTGTCGACGCCCAGTATCTGTCGCTGTTTGGCGAGAGTGTCCTCTGACAGATCCAAAGCCGGCTGGATCTGGCCGGTCCTGAAAAGGAGAGCCGCAACCGTGTCAGCTGCCCGGAGGGCGTGGGGGTGGTCGTCGCCCAGCACAGATCGCATTCGGGCGAGCGTGTCCTTGCTCAGCCGGAGTGCGCGCTGCTGCTCGCCCAGTAGAGATAGGTCGACGACGAGATTGTGCGCCGTCGCGAGCGTCGCGGCGGCGTCCTCCCCGTGCAGTCGCCGTCTCCGGGTCAGTCCGTCGTCGTCGAGATCCCTGGCTTCCTGGTAGCGATCGACCCGGCGGTAGTTGGCGGCGAGGCTGCCGGCGGCTGCGAGGACTATCGTCTCGTCGGGCCCCAGACGGCGGCGCCAAGCGGTGTGCAACTGCTCGGCCAGCGGCAAGGCGGCCCGCATGTCGCCACGGCTGTGCAGATAGTTCACTGCCTCAATAGCGAGCCACCGTAGATCGTGGTTCTCGGTGCCGGCCGGGTCACGGGCGAGAACATGCGGCAGCAGCAGCTTCCAGCGCGGCCAATCGGCGGGTGCGGTCGCGTCCTGGGGCCGGGCGGCGACCAGCAATTTCTCGACGGTGCCCCGGTGGCCGTCCGGGTCGAGGTCGGTGTCGCGCAGGACGGCCTGGGTCAGCCGATGGAACAGTGGGCCGGTGCTTGTGACGCGGGCCAGCCCAAATCGGCTGAGCTGCGCAATGGCGCGACCGAACGCGACCTCCCGCTGGGCGACGTCGCCGAGTGGACCGGCCAGCAGGTCGGGCCGGGCCGTGAACAGGTCGGCGGGGATGGGCTCGGGCCCGAGATGAGCGCAGAGGGCAAGCAGCTGTCCCGCTGCCGCGTCCTCGTCGGCCAGCCGTTGCGCGGCGACAGCGACCGCGGCTCCCAGCGGCATCGGATAGCCGGCCGGGGGTTGGCCTTCGCGCAGCAGTCCGGCCGTGTTCCTGCGCAGGTCGGTCAGGTAGGTGTCGACGGGCAGATGAGTCCCGGTCAGGAGCTCCGCGGCCTGAGTGATCGCCAGGGGCAGATCGCCCAAGGCCTCGGCCAGCCGGTCCATGTCCTCGGTGCCGACGCCGGGCAGGTAGGTGTGCAGCAGCGCGACCGACTCCCGCCGGGCGAAGAGGTCAACGCTCACCGGCTCGGCGACGCCCGTCCACGCCGGATTGCGGCTGGTGATGATCAGGTGGCCGGGGCCGCTGGGGAGCCAGGAAGCCAGGTCGTCGCGGCTCTCCGCGTTGTCGAAGATCAGCAACCAGCGGGCCTGTCCCCGCAGGTGCCGGTGGATCGCGTCCAGCGCGACCGGTGTGGGGGTGCCGATCTCGGCCACGCCCGCCGCTGCGGCCAGGGCGGCCAGGTGGTCACCGATCGACTCGGGTCGTTCGGACGGGATCCACCACACCAGGTCGTATTCGTTGCCGAACAGGTGGGCGTATTCGACGGCCAGCTCCGTCTTGCCCACGCCGCCTATTCCGTGCAGGGCCTGGACCAGGGCGCGCTCGCCCGAGCACAGCCGCTCCCGGAGGCGGGCCAGTTCGCGCTCCCGGGCGGTGAAGGCCGGGTTCCGGCGGCGGACGTTCCAGATCGGCGGGAGCGAGCCCGGGACCCGGGTGCCGTCCGCCGGCGCCGGCCGGGCGGGGCCGCCAGGAAACGGGACCGTGGTCGTGGGGCGGGACGGTCCCGAGACGGCGGCCAGGAGTCGTTGGCGGGCCTGCTCCTCGGGGACGCCGAAGACGTCGCGGAACAACAGTGGCCTCAGGAGTGGAGGCGGGGTCACCTCGGCCACCCGGATCGGGATCAGGCGGCGGCGGGACGGGGAATCAGGGCGCTCGGCCAGCACGGCCGCCCACTCGTCGGTGGTGAAGCGGTCGCGGGCGAAATAGGCGGGGGAGAAGAGCGCCAGCATCACCTCGGCTTTCGCCAGCGCGTCGTTCATGCGCAACACGAAGTTGTCGCCGGTCGACCAGTCCCAGACGTCCAGCTCCGCCTCGAAGCCGGCGGCTTCCAGCTGCTGGGCTGCCCATTCTGCCCACGGGCGGTCGGGGCCGGCGTAGCTGACGAAAACCCTCACGCTGTCACCATGGCCGACTGCCGCAAATGGGCGCGTCACCCGTTCGGATCAGTCGGCGCCGATGGCATGAGCAGTCGGGTGACTGTCGCTGCTGCGGGTGGGGGAGTTGTCACGCGTACACCTGGAAGAGCTGTCAGCGGGCCTGCCTGGCTTGACCTGAAAGTTGGTTGAGGTTTTAGCGTGCTCGCGTGGATCTTGCCATTGCCGAAAGTCTCTCGGAGCGGATGAGGACGGCGTTTCGCGGTTATCCGACCGGTGTTGCGGTGATCACCGCGGCTGGGCCGGTGGGGCTGACCGCGTCCAGCGTCGCGTCCGTGTCGGTGGCGCCGCCGGTGCTGTCGTTCTCGGTCATGGGGACCGGGAGCGGTAAGGCGCTGCTCGCGGCGGAGAGTTTCGTCGTTCATCTGCTCGGGCCGCGGCAGGTCGGGGTGGCGCGGGACTTCGCTCGCTCGGGTGGGCCGCGGTTCACCGATGAGCAGGGGTGGAGCGTGCTCGCGTCGGGGGAGCCGGTGCTGCCCGATGCGGTGGCGGCGCTGCGGTGCACGCCGCTGCATCTGCTCGCGGTGGGTGACTCGACGCTGGTCGTCGCGGCCGTGACCGACGTCTTCCATGGGCCGGCGGACGGGCCTCTCGTGCATCACGCCAGGACGTTCGTCACCTCCGCACTGACCGATCGGGTCTGAGAAGTAGGCTCGGACAAAAGGCGTGGAGGAGACCTATGCAATCGCGGACCGACCTGGTCGAAGACCTGATGGGGCGTTACCCGGGCGTGCCCCGGGAGGCCGTCATCAAGGAGGACCTGCTCCGTGGCGGGCTGTCCTTCGACGACTCGGCGCTGACCGACAACGAGGACGGCGACGTCAAGCCGAAGTCGTACTTCATCTTCTCGTTCGACCACCGCACGCTGCCGGAGCTCGGCACCGCCGCGCTGCGCCGGCCGCCGGAGGAGATCGTGCTCACCGGCGGGCCGTACGAGTTGCGGCGCACGGTGGTGTCGGTCCGGACAAATCCTGATTCGCCCTATCGCGTGAAGGCCGACGCGGACGGTTTTCTCAAACTGCACCTCGACGATCGGCCGATCGCTGACGTCGGCCTGCCGCCGATGCCGGACTACTACCGGCACACCCTCGAAAACGGCAAGCAGGTCATGGAGGTCGCCCCGACCATCCAGTGGGGCTATCTGATCTATTTGACGGCCTACCGCCTCTGCCAGTACTTCGGCGCGACCGAAGAGTGCCAGTACTGCGACATCAACCACAACTACCGCCAGCACAAGGCGGCCGGGCGCCCCTACACCGGCGTGAAACCGGTCGACGAGGTGCTCGAGGCGCTCGCGATCATCGACAAGTACGACACGGCGCGCACCTCCACGGCCTACACGCTCACCGGTGGCAGCATCACCCGCAAGGTCGACGGGCTGGCCGAGGCCGACTTCTACGGGCGTTACGCGCAGGCGATCGAGGAGCGTTTCCCGGGCCGCTGGATCGGCAAGGTGGTCGCCCAGGCGCTCCCGCGCGAGGACGTGCAGCGCTTCAAGGACTACGGGATCCAGATCTACCACCCGAACTACGAGGTGTGGGACAAGTATCTGTTCGAGCGCTACTGCCCCGGCAAGGAGCGTTACGTCGGCCGCGAGGAGTGGCACCGCCGCATCCTCGAGTCGGCCGAGGTGTTCGGCCCGCGCAACGTCATCCCGAACTTCGTGGCCGGCATCGAGATGGCCGCGCCGTTCGGCTTCACCAGCATCAACGAAGCGATCGACTCGACCGCCGAGGGCCTCGAATACTTCATGTCCCGCGGCATCACGCCCCGCTTCACCACCTGGTGCCCGGAGCCGACCACGCCGCTCGGCAAGATGAACCCGGACGGCGCGCCGCTCGAATACCACGTGCGGCTGCTGCAGACCTACCGCGCGGTGATGGAGGCGAACGGCCTGACCAGCCCGCCCGGGTACGGTCCGCCCGGAGCCGGCAACGCGGTCTTCTCGGTCAGCTCGTTCATGGACACGCTGCCCGCCGCCGCGGATCACACCGGGTGATAGATGTCCGGCTCTAGATAGATCACCTTGGCGGTCGGAACCACCGTGCGGACCCTGGCCTCGGCATCGTCGATCGTGGCGGCGATGTCGCGGCCGTCGTCCTCCGGGTCGACGGCGATCTTCGCGGCCAGCAGCAGCTCGTCCGGGCCCAGGTGCATCGTGCGCAGGTGGATCACCCGGTTGACGCCGGGGGAGGCCAACAGCGCCCGCTCGATCGCGACCAGTTGCTCCGGCACCGCCGACTCGCCGATGATCAGGCTCTTCGTCTCGGTGGCGAGCAGCACCGCCGCCGTGATCAGCAGCAGGCCGATGCACAGCGTGGCGATGCCGTCGTAGACGCCGTTGCCGGTGGCCACGCTCAGGATCACCCCGAGCAGCGCGAACAGCAGGCCGAACAGGGCGCCGCTGTCCTCGAGCAGGATCACCGGCAGTTCCGGGTTGCGGGTGCGCTTGATGAAGGCCAGCCAGTCCCGCTTGCCACGGGTGCGGTTCGCCTCGCCGACCGCGGTGCGCAGCGCATAACCCTCCAGCGCCGCCGCGAACAGCAGCACGACCACCGCCACCAGCGGCGACTCCAGCGGATGCGGATCCCGGACCTTGTGGTAGCCCTCGTAGACGGCATAGAGCCCACCGAGGCTGAACAGGATGATCGCCACCAGGAACGCATAAACATACCGTTCCCGGGCATATCCGAACGGGTGCAGCGCCGACGCCGGCCGCTTGGCCCGGCGCCCGCCGATCAGCAGCAGCACCTGGTTGGCCGAGTCGGCCACCGAGTGCACGCCCTCGGCCAGCATCGACGCCGACCCGGTGATCGCCGCCGCGACGAACTTCGCCACCCCGATCGCCAGGTTCGCGCTGAGCGCCGTCAATACGGCCCTGGTGCTGCCCTCGCTCGACATTTCCGCCCCTCGGTCTCGGCCAACGCTCAGTCTCCCAGGCGCCGGCCTTCGACCAGCCGCGATGGGTCATCTCTGTGACGTAGCGGATGCCGACGCGAGGCGGCCTGCGTCGGGGTGGGGATCTTGAAGGCGCGGATCTTAGTCTGCCCCCGGCCGACATGACGGACCGTTGGTGCGATCTGCAGGGCGTCCGGTGCGCCACCGTCTGCCGATGACCGACTTCCCATCCCGATCAGCGTGGTGCTGTTCACCCTGTGCGGGCTGTTCATATTGAAGGCCTTCGACTTCCTGGCAGAACTGAACCGGCGGCGGTGCCCGGAGGTGTTGCACGGCGCCGCTCAGATCCTGGAGGCGTTGGTCGTCACCGGGCCGGATGGAACTCGCGACGCCAGAGAGGTGTCGGCGCGTGTACACGCGTTCGTGCTGCTCACGCGTCTGGAGTTCGCGACCGGCTCGATGATGCTGGCGGACGAGGGCTGGGCCCGTGCGGTGCGGAACAGCTCGAAGAGGCTGAAGCCGCAGAAGGTCCGCAGCCGGGCGATCATCGACTCCGGCCGGCAGCGGCCGTCCATCCGCTTCAAGATCGCCTCCAGGTCCTCCGAGGCAAGCGCTCACCCGGGTCGGACGATGCCGGAAGATTCTTGTCCCAGCGCAGCCGCATCGCAGTTCGGAGTGCGGGCCATAACAAAGAGACGTTATCCGCGCTGAGCACTCGCGTCGTAAAAGTTACGCCCATCGAGCGATGGCGGCGGGTTGTCGTCGTCCTGCTGCATCCGACCCTGCGGATACTGGCGGTGATCGGCCTGGTGCTCTCGCTGATCTCCGGCGGGGTAGCCGTTGCGGGCGTGCTGACCTCGAAGGCGACCGGTGCAGCGGTCTCGGGCCGGCCCGCCGCACGTCCGTCCGCGAAGGTCGTCGTCTCGGCGGCGCACGACAGCCCGCCGCTGCCCCGGCCGGTGAGAAGCGCTTATGCCCCGGCGGCAGCCGTGTCACGCCGGCCGGCACCGACCCGGAGCCGTACGCGGTCGCACCGCCGGCGTTGCCTTCCGCGTCGTCGGTGCCACCGCCCGCCGCCGAGCAGCCGCCGCCGGACGCTCGGACGATCGGCGGCGACTTCGATGTTCTGGTGCCGTCCCAATTCCTCCGTGGACAGCGACTCGTGCTGTCATTCCGGGCGACCACCGGAAGGCCGGCGGACGAGGGAAGCTTCCCGTGCCGCCCGGACGGCGACGTGTATCAGTGCACCGTTGTCGTCGACGAGTTGGAGCCCGGAGTGCATTATCTGCTGACCGCGGAGGTGCTCGGCGGGCCCGACCTCGGTCAGCAGTTGCAGGCTGCCACCGATCTCCTTGCCTTCGAGCCGATCCTGATCGTCCGACCCGAGAGCATCGCGCCCGGAAGAAGCCGGATGATCCGCCACGCTCGCCACGTTTGCCGAGTCACACCCACGGGGCATCCGCACCTCAGAACTTCGCCCCCGAGGAGCAAACGTGCACGTCTCCGGCATCATCACCGCCATCATCGTCGGCCTGATCATCGGCGCCCTGGGCCGCCTCGTCGTGCCCGGCAAGCAGAACATCCCGATCTGGCTGACCATCCTGATCGGCATCGTGGCCGCCATCATCGGCACATTCATCGCCGCCGGCCTAGGCGTCAACGACACCAAGGGCATCGACTGGATCGAGCTGCTCATTCAGGTCGTGCTGGCTGCGGTCGGCGTCGGCTTGGTCGCCGGCATCCGCCGACGCCCATAACCCCTTCGCATGTACGGGTGACGGCTCCACCAACCGCAGCAGCGGCCGTCGCCCGGGGCATCCATGCCCGTCGGTGCGCCACTATGCTCAGCAGCTGATGACACGTCGATTCGGTGACCGGGGCACCTTCGGCGTCGAAGCGGGCGAGATCATCTCGAACGCACAGCGCGTCGTCCACCTGTGGCTGGGCGACCACTTGCTGACCGCGGACGACCACACGGTCTACCTCCCGTCCTTCCTTCACTACCTGCGACTCGACGTGGAGCGCGTGCGCCGCCGCGAAATCGAGCCCTGCCCCTTCCCGGGCCGCTCACCGGAGCAGATCTTCCGGTTACTCAAGGCGGATCAGACCGGGTTCCGGGAGCGGTTCTGGTTCATGCAGTGGGACGCAGCCGTCGACAACGTCCTGATGTACGCCTACCTGGACGTCGACCTGGTGATCGTCTTCGAGTTCTGGCGAAACACCCACCCGCTCCCGGAGGACCGGCACAAGGCCTTCGTAGCCCGAGTCCCCCCGGCCGATTTCGTCGCCACCACCGAAAGCGCCGCCGCCTTGCTGGACGCCGAATACGTCCGATAGAAAGCGCTTCAGGCTGGGCGCCATGAGCAGCCGGGCGCCCTATCGCCACAGCATTCCAATCGCGCGGCCGGCCCGCCGCCGCAGGAACTCCGCCGGTGCCGCGGCAATCCCGACATCCTCATTCCGTTCGTTGCCCGGAGCCCTTTCCGCAGGCCGCGGAAAAGTCATTGGTGTCTTTCTCGGCGCGGGCAATGGCCGCGCATTTCACCGATTGCCGTTCCGGTCGACAGAACGACACATCCGACACTGGGCCGGGGCAGCGTTCCAGCCCACTCGGGTGTCGCCGGGCGATGTTCGGCGATCCGGCGCCGCCGGTGGCAGGCGTCCAGTGCGCGTCGTGACGCGACAGCCACCTGGCCGCCGGGGGTCGGCCGCCAGCGGTGGTGCTTGCGGTGGCAGGCGTCCAATGCGCGTCGTGACGGGGCAGCCGCTTAGCCGCCGGGGGTCGGCCCTTGCGGTGGTGCGTGCGGTGGTTGGTGTCTGGTGTGCGTGGTGGAGGGGCGGCCGCTTGGCCGCCGGGGGTCGGCCGCCAGCGGTGGCGCCGCCGGGCTGGCCGCGATTGAGCAGCAGGGGTGGCTGCGGTTTCGGAAGAGCCGCGGGAGGCGGCCGGGCCCGGACCGCGCGGCGGCCGCAGGCGGTCGACATCGTTCGCGGGGAACTGCGGACCCACCGCGGCCGCCCGGCCCGAGCTGATGTGCCGACTCCGCCTGGTCGAACTGCCTTCGACCGGGCGCCCACCCGCTCCTGGCTCCCTGATGGTGCCCGGCTGCCTACTTCTGCCTGGTCAGCCTCCTGCGCCTGACCGGCAGCCAACGCTTGGTCGGCTGCTTCCGCCCGGTCGACTGTCTGGTCTTGATCGACTACCAATGCTTGGACGGCTGCTTCCTCCTGGTCGACTGTCTGGTCTTGGCGGGCTGCTTTCGTCTGGTTGAGTGTTTGGGCTTGGCTGGCTGTCGACGCCTGGTGGGCTGCTTCCGTCTGGTCGACGGCCTGGGATTGGCCGACTGTCGACGCCTGGTCGCCGTCGTGCGCCTGATCAACCACCTCGGCCCGGCCGGCTGCATCCGCCTGGCGTGCAGGTTTGGCCTGCATTGCCCGATCGGCTGAGTTGGCATCCGCTGCCTGCTCGGTGGGACCGGCGCGGCCGGGCTGTTCCTCGCGCGCATCCCACACGACCTGGGCCGCGCGGTCTGGCACGTGCTGCGGCGGCCGTGCGACGGTGGTCTGGTCGCTCCAGATCAGCGGCGGGATCTCCTCGAAGTTGTCATGCAGGCCCACTGCTCCGCACTCGGCCGAGCAACCGTTCGATCGGCACAGCTTCCGGGCGTGGCGCCGTGCGAGCCCCCATCGCCGGTGACGCAGGTGCTCACGACGAAACTCATCAGCCTCCGGCGAATAATTGCGGGCTTTCGTTCGGTCACGCATAACGGCGAGCTCGCAGTTGGTGAAGAACTGGAGCTGTCGAACGCCGACCACATGACCGTCTGGGTGCCGCATGAATACATTCTCCCGCACCGCGGAGAGCTAGGTACAACGGTCGATCATGCCAATATTGGAAAGGTGCGGATCTGGTATTTGTGTGACGAACAAAATGGCTTCTTTCCCAGTCGGATAATAGCTTTCGTGGCCGCGGCACGAGGATTAGATTTTGGCTGGCGTGGCACCTGTGGGTGGCGGAAGGGCAATTCCCACCATCGGCGCTGGGCGCTGGGCGCTGGGCGCTGGGCGCTGGGCGCTGGGCGCTGGGCGCTGGGCGGAAGGCGGAAGGCGGAAGGCATGAGCAGTCGGGTGACTGGCGCGCTGCGGTTGGGGGAGAGGGGAGCGTACTCGGGGAGGGTCTTGGGTTTTGGCGGTATTGCACTGGTGGGAGAGGGGAAGTGATATGCCGGGTTTAGATTGATGATCTTCTTTGTCTTTCTAGGGTGGTGGGGTAACCCTCAAACCCCCTGGGAGGGCAATGATGCTTCTACGAAGGTGGGCGGCCGCGCTGGTCGCCGTGCTCGCGCTTGCTGGTGTGCAGGTTGCTGGGGCCACGCCGGCCTCCGCGGCGGCGAAGATTCTGTATTACGACGCCAGTCAGGCGCAGGAGTTCGTCGCGGTGGTCAACCAGGGTGCGCAGATCTGGAACTCGGTGGTCAGCAACGTGAAGCTGCAGCCGGTTACCACGGGGCACACCGCCAACATCCGGGTCTACGCCGACAACGGGTGGCCGCGTACCTATTCGACCTCGCTCGGCAACGGGCGCTGGTACATGGGGCGTGAGGCCGTGAACGACGGGTATTACCCGCCGCGGATCGCGGCTCACGAGTTCGGGCACATCCTCGGGCTGCCGGACAACCGCACGGGGCTCTGCTCCGACCTTATGTCGGGCAGCAGCGCGCCGGTTTCCTGCACCAACGCCACCCCGAGCGCCGCCGAGCGGGCCAAGGTCGAGTCGCTGTTCCGCACGTCGGTGGCGGTTGCGCCGCAGAGCTATGTCTGGGCGGGTCCGGCTAAATTGGCCGGGTGATCGACTTCGAGGACCCGGACTTCATCCGCGACCCGTACCCGGCACTGGCCCGGCTTCGGTCACACGCGCCGGTGGGCTGGCATGAGCCCACCGGCAAGTGGCTGGCCGCCAGTCACGCCGCGGCCGATGCGGTGCTGCGTGACCGGCGGCTCGGCCGGTTCTGGCGGGATCGGGAGCCGGCGGCCGAGTGGGAGCCGTTCAATCTGCTGCACCGCAACCAGATGATGGAGAACGAGCCGCCCGCCCACAGCCGGCTGCGGTCGCTGGTGGCGAGGGCGTTCGGCCGTGGTCACGTGGAGCGGCTGCGCCCGGCGGTGGCGGCCGAGGCGGCGTCGTTGCTGGACGCGGCGGGGGACGAGTTCGACGTGCTGACCGACCTGGCCGAGCCGCTGGCCGTCACGGTGATCGCCGAGCTGCTGGGAGTGCCGGCCGCCGATCGGCACCGGTTGCGCCCGTGGTCGGCGGCGATCGTGCGGATGTACGAGGTGTCCCGGACGCCGGAGGCCGAGCAGGCCGCGCTTGCCGCCTGCCGCGAGTTCGCCGACTACCTGCGGGTCCTCGCCGCCGCTCGTGCGAAGAACCCGCAGAACGACCTGATCAGCCACCTCGTCGCGGAGCGGGAACTCTCCGGCGACGAGCTGGTCGCCTCCGCGATCCTGCTGCTCAACGCCGGGCACGAGGCGTCGGTCAACGCGCTCGGTGGTGGCGTTGTCGCCCTGTTGCGGCACCCCGCGCAGCTGGCCCGCCTGCGCGTAGAAAGAGAGCTGGTCCCGGCCGCGATCGAGGAGATGATCCGTTACGACCCGCCGCTGCACCTGTTCGTGCGCACGGCGGCCGCGCCGGTGACGATCGCCGGCGTCACGATCGGGGAAGGCGGGGAGATCGCGGCCCTGCTCGGCGCGGCGAACCGGGACCCGGCCGTCTTCGCCGAGCCGGACACCTTCGACGTCGGCCGCGATCCGAACCCGCATCTCGGCTTCGGCGCCGGCCTGCACTTCTGCCTGGGCGCCCCGCTCGCTCGCATCGAGTTGCAGGCCGGCCTGTCCGCGCTGCTCGACCACGCGCCCGCGCTGGCCCTGACGGCGGAGCCGGTGCATCGCCCGACGTTCGTGCTGCGGGCGTTCACCGCGGTGCGGGTGCGGAAGTAATTGCCGCCACCAGCGCGTCGTCGGCGGCAAGATCAGGAGCAAGGAGCTCCAGCAGATTTCGTACGTTCCCCGCGCGCTCGATGAACGGGGCCGCCCCGGCGTCGTCGACCGGGGCGCCGGCGCCGCGGAGGTGAT
Source organism: Actinoplanes sp. NPDC026619 (assembly GCF_040638295.1). Taxonomy (NCBI): domain Bacteria; kingdom Bacillati; phylum Actinomycetota; class Actinomycetes; order Micromonosporales; family Micromonosporaceae; genus Actinoplanes; species Actinoplanes sp. NPDC026619. The sequence continues at coordinate 531,436 of NZ_JBEZYA010000002.1, read as the reverse complement.
CGATCCAGGCGGCCAGGATCCGGATGGCGCCGCTGGGGAGGCGGCCGGCCCGGATCTCGGCGCGCAGCACCGGGACGACCCGGATCGGGATCTTCTGCGAGCCGTCGGCGGCGATCTGCGCGAGGGTGTGCCGGATGCGGGCGTTGGCGAAGCGGGTCAGCAGCGCCTGGCGGTAGGCCGCGATCTCGCCGGGCGGCAGCGGGACGTACCGGGCCGCCTCGTCCCACCACTGCTCCAGCCAGGCGCGGCACTCCCGGTCCGCGACGGCGTCGGCGACCGTGATGTGGCCGCGAGCGCTCCCGGCGTACGCCAGAAGTGAGTGACCCCCGTTGAGCAGCAAGAGTTTCCGCTGCTCGTGCGCGGTGACGTCGGAGACGAACCGCGCCCCGCCCGCTTCCCACTGCGGCCGTCCGGCCGGGAAGACGCCGTCCAGGACCCATTCCGAGTACGGCTCGGTGACCACCGGCACGGCATCGTCGAAACCGGTCAGGGACACCGCCGCCCGTACGTCGTCCGCAGTCGTGCGCGGGGTGATCCGGTCGACCATCGTCGACACGAACGACACGTGGTCGCGGATCCACGGCACCAGGGCGGGTTCGGCGAGGGAGGTGAAGTCGAGCACCACCCGGGCGGCCGCCTCGCCGTTGGCCGGCAGGTTGTCGCACGGCACGATCGCGATCGGACCGCCGCCGAGGATGCGCCGCTCGGCCAGCCCGGCCATCAGCCGGCCCGGCACGGTCTGCACCGGGTCGCCGCGCAGCCAGGCGGCGACGTCGGCGGCGGCCCGGTGGACGTCCAGGCCGCCGCCCGGCTTCTGCAGGTAGGCCGACTCGGTCACGGTCAAGGTCACCAGCGCGGTGCGGGGTGCGGCCAGGTGCTCCCGCCACGCTTGATGATCATTTGCCGGGTACGCCGAGTCCACCGCGCCGATGAGCTGCGCCTCGTCCCGTTCCGGGCCGCGCACCAGCAACGTGTACTGCCCGTGCTGGGCGTTGAGCCGGCGGGCCGCCTCGGCCGACCGGCCGGTGAACGCCGCGATCGGCCACTGGCCGGCGTCCGGGGCAACCGACGTGTACCAGGCCTGGTGCGCCCGGAAGAAGTTCCCGAGGCCCAGGTGCACGATTCGCATGGCTACATCGTGGGTTCCGGCGGTCGGCCCGGCAACGGTTCTCAGCAGCCGTTGCGCATCGCGCTCACCGCCACGTCGTCGTACCACAGGGTGTCGGCGCCCTGGCCGTAGCTCTCCCAGCCCAGCTTGAGGTCGGTCAGCGCCGGCCGCCAGGTCTTGTTGAGCCACTGGCTGTCGATGTCGTGGGTGGGTGTGCCGTCTTCGAGCAGGCCGGGGACCGACGTGCCGTTGAGCCAGGTCTCCATCGTGCCGTTGCTGCCGTCGACCTTGAACTCGACACAGTTCCAGGTGTCGACCGGCAGCGGGGCGGACAGGGCGACGCCGGCCGGGCTCTGCTCGGGCAGGGTCGCGTCGTCGGAGGCCCGGTTGAACTGCAGGGCGCTGTTCTGGCCGCCGAAGCGCAGGTCCTTGCCGCCGTCGTTGGCGTCGGCCAGGGCCACCGCGGTGACGTGCGAGACCGGGAGCGCGGTGGTGTGCCGGACCCAGTAGCGGACGTACCAGACGTTGCTGGTGGTGCCGAGGATGGCGGTGTTACGGGCGAAGACGTGGTTGCAGTAACCCTCGGCGCCGTTGATCTTCAGCGAGGTGCCGCCGGAGTGGGCCGTGGTCTTGTCGATGGTGGCGGTGCCGGCGCCGGAGCAGTCCGGGGTGGAGATCGCCCAGTTGCCGGCCGGGGCCGTGCCGGTCTGATTCTCGAAGCCGTCACAGACCGCGGTGGCGACGCAGTTCTCAGTCGGCGCGCTGGTGGGAGAGGTGGTCGGGGGTGTCGTCGGAGCCGTGGTCGGGGTGGTGGTCGGCGCGGTCGTGGCCGGGGTCGTCGGTGGCGTCGTCGCCGTTTGCTCACCGCACGCGACGCCGTTGAGGGTGAAGGCGGTTGGCGCGGCATTTGTCCCGGAATATGTGCCCTGGAAGCCGAAGCTGGTGGCGGCCCCGGTGGCGAGGCTGCCGTTCCAGGCGACGTTCGCCGCGGTGACGGCGGTTCCGGACTGGGTAACGGTGGCGTTCCAGGCGCTGGTGATCTGCTGGTTGCCCGCGAACGACCAGCCCACCGTCCAGGACGAGAGGGCGGAGCCGTTGTTGGTCACCTTGACGTCGGCGGTGAAGCCGCTGGACCACGAATTGAGGGTGTAGTCGACGGCGCAGGCGGTGGCCGCGGAGGCGGTCGACGCCGCCGCCACGATCAGCCCGGCTCCGGCCACCAGGCCGGCCACCGCCAGTGCAATTGCTCGTCGGCGCATCTGAACTCCCGTGTGGGATGGGGGACGGAGGCTTTGGGAGCGCTCCCAGATATCGACGACTGTAGTTTTGTTTCGGGTAGATGAAAAGCTAGGCGGCGGCCGGGTTTCGCTCGTACGTGCTGATCAGCAGTTCGATCTCGCGGGTCAGGGCCGGCAACGCGTCCTCGTCGCGGGTCAGCAGCAGCCCGGCCTCGGCGAGCGCGCCACGCAGAACGGACAGCCTGGCCTCGACGTCCTGCTCCTCGCCGGCCCGCTGCAGGCCGCGCCGCAGCAGCTCGCCGACGAACCCGTCCTCGATCGAACGGACCTCCTGCCAGCCCAGCACCGCCGGCCCGTCGATGAGCAGGATGCGGCGCATGGCCGGGTCGAGGTAGCCGTCGAGAATGATCGCGCAGCCGGCGCGCACCGCGTCCCAGCCCGCCCGCACCGACGAGGCGGCGACGAACCGCTCGGCCAGCCGGCGCTCCTGATGGATCAGCGCCACCTTGAAGAGGGCAGCCTTGGTGCCGAAGTGGTGGTAGACCGCGCCGCGGCTGAGCCCCGCGGCCCGGGCCACGTCGTCGAGCGAGGTGGTCGCATAGCCGTCCCGCCCGAACATCTCCGCCGCCGTCAGGACCAGCGAGACCTCGGTTTCCGCCGCACTCCGCATGCCTCGAACATATCGAAGTAACTGGATCGATGCGAACGGTTACCGGTCACTCGATCAGCCGGATGACCGCGGCCGGGCAGCTGTTGACGGCCAGCTCGACCGCCTCCCGCTGGGCCTCCGGCGGGGCGTCGTCGAGCACGACCACCACCGGCTGTTCCGGGTCCTGGTCGAAGACGCCGGGCGCGGTGAGCGCACAGGTCCCCGACCCGATGCAGAGGCTGGTGTCCACGGTGATCTTCATGAGCATCTCCACAGTGGGCGAACTCCCCAACACTGCCCGTCATGGTGAAGCTCGTCAATAAGCTACGCCGGCCACTTGAGGTGGAGTGCACTCCAGCCTTTACGGTCGGGGCGTAGAAGCTACGAGAGGAATCCACTGTGGAGATCAGGGACTTCGGGCGGCTTAGCCGGATCAGCGCGCTCACCCTCGGCGGCGGTGGCATCGCCGGGGTCTGGGGGCGGACCGATCGGGCCGAGGCCGTCGCCACCGTGCACGCCGCCATCGACGGCGGCATCACGATGCTCGACCTCGCGCCCAGTTACGGCGTCGACGCCGAGTCGGAGCTGGCGGTCGGCGAGGCTCTCCGGCAGCGGGCCGCCGACCACGTCATGATCACGTCCAAGGTGCAGCTGCACGACGGGAAGGGCGACTTCGCCGGGCGGATCGGGCGCAGCCTGCGGGCCAGCCCCGGCCGGACGCCGCCCAGGTCGTCGTCAACGCCCTCGACATGACCGGGGACATCTGGCCGTGGGGCGACGTGCCCACCGCCAATGGCGAGATCCGGCAGACGGCCGGCAACAACGGGGTCGCGGTCATCGGCATCCGGGCCGTCGCGGCCGGCTCGCTCACCTCGGCCCTCGACCGTGACGTCCCGCCGGACCACCCGGCGGCCGTCGACTTCACCCGGGCCGAGCCGTTCCGCAAGCTCGCCGCCGAGCTGGGGGAGACGCCGGCCGCGCTCGCCCACCGCTACGCACTGAGCGTTCCCGGCGTGGCCACGGTGGTGCTCGGCGTGAAGAACCGCACCGAGCTCGCCGAGTGCCTGGCCGCCGAGGCCCGCGGCCCGCTCACCGACGCCGAGATGGCGGCAATCAGTCGCTGACCAGTTCCCGGATGACGTCCATCGCGGCCAGCCGGGCGGCGCCCTCGCCGAGGAGGTCGTCCGGGATGATCAGCTCGTCGAGGCCGATCGCGCGGTACTCCGCGATCGCGTCGGCCAGCTCGGCGCGCGATCCGCCGATCACCGGCAGCCGGCCGGTGTCGGCGGGCCGCCCGCCCTCCACCGCGACCAGCGCCTGCGCCGTCCGGTCGATCGACGACGGGTCGCGGCCGATGGCGGCGCAATGCTGGTCGAGGACGGCCGACTTGTGTGCGATCGTTGCCGGCACGCCCCAGCAGTTCCACAAATCAGCATATTTGGCGACGATGCCGAGCATCCGCTTCTCGCCCTTGCCGCCGATCAGCAGCGGCAGCGGGGACTGCAGCGGCTTCGGCTCGCACACCGCGTCCACCAGCTGGTAATACTTGCCGTCCAGAGTGGTGCGCGGCTGCCGCAGCAGGCCGGTCATCACCTGCAGCGCTTCGGTGAAACGGTCCAGCAGCGGTCCCGGCGACGGCAGCTCGATGCCGTACTCCCGGTGCTCGGTCTTCTGCCACCCGGCGCCGACGCCGAGGATGAACCGGCCGCCGCTGATGTGGTCGACGGTCGCGGCCATGTTCGCGACGACGGCCGGGTGCCGGTAGGTGTTGCCGTAGACCAGCGTGCCGATCCGCACCCGCGGGACCAGCGCACCCAGCGCCGCGACGAGCGACCCGGCCTCGAGCATCGGCGACGCCATGTCATCGCCGTCGGGCATGAAGTGGTCGGCGATGTAGACGGTGTCCCACCCGGTCGCGGCCGCGTGCTGGGCCATCTCGATGATCTCCGCATACGGCCGTTGGGCCCCGGGCCAGATCGCAATCCGCATGATCACACCCTACGGCCAACCGGGCTACGGTCGCGCGGCCAGCGACAGCAGCGCCAGCGCGTCCGCCGACGGCGAGTGCGGGGCGGCCTGGAAGACCACCAGCCGCTGGCCGTCGGCGACGGTCAGGACCTCGGAATTCAGATCCAGGCGGCCGACGGCCGGGTGCTGGAACGCGCGGTGGGTGCCGCTTTTGACGCGTACGTCGTAATGGGCCCAGAGATCCGCGAAGTCGGCGCTGACCGCCAGGAGCTCCTCGACCAGCGCCTCGGTCTGCGCCGCCGGGACCACCCGCAGGTGGGCGACGCAGTCCTCGGCCATCCGCCGCCACGGCGTGACGACCGTGCGGGCGGCCGGGTGCCGGAAGATGTAGCGCACGATGTTGCGCCGCCCGCGCGGCCAGCCGGCCAGCCCGTCGAGCAGGGCGAGTCCTTCCGGGTTCTCGGCGAGGATGTCGCTGCCGGGCGTCAGCACGAACGCCGGCGCCGGACGCACGGTCTCCAGCAGTTGCCGCAGGCCGGGCCGGGCAACCACCGGCGCCGGCCGCCTCACCTCGCGGCGCCCACTCGCCAGCCGGTGCAGGTGATCGCGTTCGTCGTCGTCCAGCCGCAGCGCCCCGGCGAGAGCATCCAGCACCGCGGCGCTCGGGTTGGTGTCGCGCCCCTGTTCGAGCCGGATGTAGTAGTCGACGCTGACCCCGGCCACCGCGGCCAGCTCCTCCCGCCGCAGCCCCGGCGTCTGCCGCCGCCCGTTCCCGGCCCGCAGCCCCACGTCACCGGGCCCGATCCGCCCGCGCCGGCTGCGCAGAAACTCCCCGAGCTCACTCACCCGGCAAGTCTCGCACCGGCCGGAACACCGGGCCTGGCCCCGCGAGGACCAGGCCCGGCGCGGCCTTCACGGCGGATCGCGGCCGCTCCACGCTGAGCTCATGCAGAACGAACGCGTGCTCATCATCGGTGGCGGATCCGGCATGGGGCTGGCGCTGGCCCGGCAGCTTCTCGACGAGGGTGCCGAGGTGCACATCGCCGGCCGCTCGGCGCCACGGCTCGCCGCGGCGGCCCGCGAGCTCGGCGAACCGAAGCAGCTGACCGCGAGCCCGGTCGACATCGCCGACGAGGACGGCGTGCGGCAGTTGCTCGCGGCCGAGCGCAGCCACATCGTCGTCACCGCGGCCGACGCAGCGGGCGCCTACCACCCGATCCGTGAGTTCCCCCTCGACGACGCCCGCAACGTCCTGGCCACCAAGGTGCTCGGCCCGTGGCTGGTCGCCAAGCACGCGAACCTGCGCGCCGGCGGATCGATCACGTTCACCTCCGGGATCGCCGCCTACCGGCCCGGTCCGGGCGCCTCGGTGCTGGCCACCGCGAACGGCGCCCTGGAGTCGCTGGCCCGCACTCTCGCGGTCGAGCTCGCCCCGATCCGGGTAAACGTGGTCTCGCCGGGCTGGGTCGACACCGCCATCTGGGACATTCTCGCCGGGGCGGCGAAGACCGAGCGGCTGGCCACGATGGCGGCCCGGCTGCCGGCCGGCCGGGTGGGCCGCCCCGAGGACATCGCCGCCGCCTTCCGGACCGCGATGACCAACGGCTTCATGACCGGCTCGGTGCTGCACATCGACGGCGGCCACCGCCTCGTCTAGTGGCAGTGGTCGGTGCGGCCCAGGGTTTGCTCCGGGGTGGCGCCGGGGCGGGTCCACTGCGGCACCGGGCGGCGATCGTGCCCATGTTGTCGCCGACCGGCGCTTCCTTGTCGCGCACCGGGTACCACGGCTGGGTGTAGCCCATGAACTCGACGAACGGGGCCACCTCGGGCCGGCGGCCGGTGGTCAGGACGGCGAACGAGACGCCGCGGGCGTGGAGGTAGGCCGCGTCCGACACGTGCCAGGCCGTGGTGGTGCAGCCCTCGCACTGGCCCTGGTGCGGCGCGCCGTCGTGCCACATGTGCTTGTAGACCACGAGCTCGTCGCGGCCCTGGAACAACTCGAGGAACGGGACCGGGCCGGCGGCGCCGATCACCTCGACCTTCGGATCGAACTCGACCATCGGCAGCCGGCGGCGGGCGGCCGCGATGGCGTCGCCCTCGCGGGTGTGCGCCTTCTCGCGGACCAGCAGCTCGTCCCGGGCGGCCTGCCAGGTGGCCAGGTCAACGATGGGCGGCATGGTCATGGTTGTCCTCCGTGTCGCACGCGAGCGGTGCGTGTGCCGGCGTGCAACTCTTGGTACATGTCTGACGCGAGCTTTGCACGACCGCGCGGCGAAACGTTCGAGTACGCCGGGGCCACCGTCGAACTGGTCGAGGCGGCCACCGTGCTGGCCGCGGCCCGGGTCAACCCGGTCGACCTGCTGCGGCACGCCGTCTGGCCGGCGCCGGTGCGGCGGGTCGACCTGAGCGTGTCCAGTTCCGACCGGCCGGACGGTCCGGTGCACGTGTTCGCCGCCGCGGTGAGCACCGCCGACGAGCCGCTGTCCAAGGAGCGCATCCGCAAGCTGGTGCTCGGCAACGATCCGGTCGGCCTGCTGCTGGCCAAGCGCATCGAGCAGGGCGACCCGATCACCACGCGCATCGTGGACGGGGTGGGTGCGGCGGCTGCCGCCGCGTACCGCAAGCTCGGTCTTGACAAACCCGCCCAGCCGGAAGCAAATCGCCGGACCGAGACCCTCGCCGATGCCGTCGTCGGGCTGCAGGCCGGCGTGACGTGGGACGAGAGCGGGACCGTCGTCCGCCTGACCGCCGAGGTGCCGCGTGACGATGTCACCCCCGCTCACCTGCAGGCTTTCGTCGGGCTGACGCTGCAGACCGTGCTCGAGCTGACCGGCCCCGACGCGCTGAAGGGGCGGCGTTATGTGATCAGCCGGGAGCAGTTGCCGCCGACCCCGGCCACGACGCAGACCGTCACCCTCGACATGGTCGGCGGGCTCACCGGGGTGGTCGCCGAGCTGCGGCAGATCGCGGTGTCGTTCCGGCACCCGGAGGCGATGGCGCGCTGGGGCGCGCGGCGGCCGCAGGGCCTGCTGATGTACGGGCCGCCCGGCACCGGCAAGACGATGCTGTCGCGCGCGCTCGCCAACGAGATCGGCGCCGACTTCCGGGAGATCCGCACCCCGGAGATCCTCGACAAATGGCTCGGCGGGTCGGAGCGCAACATCAAGCAGATCTTCCGGGACGCGCGACGTTACCGGGTGCCGACGCTGATGCTGTTCGACGAGTTCGACTCGATCGTCAGCTACGCCGGCCAGGGCGGCGACGCGGCGAGCCAGGCGCTCAACGCGGTGGCCGGCATCTTCAAGCAGGAGATGAACGACCTGATCGAGGAGAACCCGAACGTGATCGTGGTGGCGACCACGAACTTCCCGCACCGGGTGGACGACTCGCTGATCCGCTCCGGCCGCTTCGACGTGAAGATCAGCGTGCCGAAGCCGGACGAGGCGAGCCGGGCCGAGATCTTCCGCAAGATGATCCAGGGCCTGATCGCCGCACACGAGCAGCCCGGCTTCGTGATGTTCGCCGAGGACATCGACCTGAAGGCGCTCGGGCACGCGAGCCACGGCATGACCGGGGCGGACATCAAAGAGGTGCTGCGCCGCGTGCAGCTGACCAAAGCGATGCAGGACGCGCGCACCGGCGGAAACGCCTCGCCGATCTCCCAGGAAGAGCTGCTGGCTAGCGTACGGGAGTTGCTTGCTCCGCGCTGACCCGCTCGCGCCAGGGCAGGAGCAGCGAGCTCGCCGCGACGATCAGGCCGCACACCAGCAGCGCGAAGCGCACGCTGGTGGCGGCGGCCAGCGCCCCGCCGAGCAGGATGGCGACCGGTTGCGTGGTGCGTGAGGTGATCGACCAGGCGGCGATGACCCGGGAGAGGTAGCCGTCCTCGGTGTGCGTCATCCGGTAGGTCGCGAACGCCGGGTTGAAGGCGCCGGTGAAGAACAGGGCCAGGAACTCCACCACGATGAGCAGGACCAGGCCGAGGGGGCCGGCCGGCATCGCGGCCAGGAACGGCAGCCAGACGGCGCGGCCGACACCGGTGATCAGCAGGACCTTCCGCTCGCCGAACCGTGCGAGGAGCGGCTTGAGCGCGAAGGCGCCGAGGACGCCGGCGGCGCACGGCACGCCCCAGCCGACGCCGTACTGCCAGGGTGCGAAGTGCAGTTCGCCGAGCATCAGGACGGTCAGCAGCGGGGAGGCGGCCATCATGGCGGCGCCGAAGACCTGCGAGTTGAGGTAGAGGGTGCGCAGGCCGCGGTGGGCGAGGATGTAGCGCCACCCGGCCGCGATCTCACTCCAGCGATTTCCGCCGGGCGCCCGGACCGGCGGGGGTGGCTCGGGGGAGCGCAGCCGGCGGACGTTGACCGCGGACAGGACGAAGCTGACCGCGTCCGCCGACAGGGTCCACCACACGCCCAGCCACGAGGTCAGCGCCCCGCCGGCGGCCGGGCCGGCGCTGTAGGCCGTCCAGAACGTCGCCTCGAACCGGCCGTTGGCGGCGGCCCGATCCTCGGCGCCGACCAGGGCCTTGAGGTGTGATCCGCTGGCCGCGGCGAAGGCCATCGCCCCCGCCGCCTGCACGATCGCCACGACGGCGAGCTGCGCATAGGTCAGCATGCCGGTCGCCCAGGCGATCGGCACGCTGATGATCGCCAGGGCCCGCGCGAGGTCGGCGAGGATCATCACCGGGCGTTTGCGGCGGAACTCGATCCACGGTCCGGCCGGGAGCCCGATGACGGCGGCGGCCAGCCCGCCGAGCGCCGCGAGCAGCGACACCTGGAACTCGGGAACCTGGAGGACGAGCACCGCGACCAGGGGAATCGCGCCGAAGCTCAGGCCGGTGCCGGCCTCACTGATCGCGTACGCCGTCCAGAGCCGCCGGAAGTCCGAGCCGAGTGCCACCGCGGCACTTTAGCCGACGACGACCGCCGTACCGTGGAACTGGAAGTCGGGTTCGGCGGCGGGTTTGCCGAAGTGGAAGCCCTGGGCGTACTGGTAGCCGAGCCGGTGCAGTTCGGCCGCCTGCTCGGCGGTCTCCACGCCCTCGGCCACCGCGGTCAGCCCGAGACCGTTGCTGACCTGGATGAGCGCGGTCGCGATCACCGCGTGCCGGCCGGCCATGGTGAGGTTGTCGACGAACGACTTGTCCACCTTGAGCACGTCCACCGGCACGGTCTGCAGCAGGCCGAGCGACGAGTGCCCGGTGCCGAAGTCGTCCAGCGCGATCCGTACGCCCAGCGCCTTGAGGTCCTTGACCGCCTGCACGGCGGTGCCGCCGCCGAACACCGCGGTCTCGGTGACCTCGACGATCAGGTGGTCGGCCGGCATGCCGGTGCATTCCAGGACGTCGGCGACGACCGCCACGAAGCCGGGCTCGTTGAGCTGCCGGGCCGACACGTTCACGCTGATCCGCTGGGGCGCGTCCGAGCCGTGCGTCTCGCGCCAGACGACGAACTGGTCGCAGGCGGTCCGCAGGATCCACTCGCCCAGCTCGACGATCAGGCCGTTCTGCTCGGCGACCGGGATGAACTCGGCCGGGCTGACCATCCCGCGGTCCGGGTGCTGCCAGCGCACCAGCGACTCGACGTAGCGGGTGCGGCCCTCGGGGAGGGCGACGATCGGCTGGTAGACCATCCGGAACTGGCCGGTGTCCAGGCCCATCCGCATGTCCACGCCCATCCGGGCGGCCTCGCCGGCCCGGTCGTCGAGATCGAGGGAGTAGCGACGGTGCTGGCGGCTGCCGGCGTCCTTGGCCGCGTACATCGCGACGTCGGCGCGGCGCAGCACCTCGACCGGATCGTCGGTGCCGGCCGTGTCGGCCACGCCGAACGTCGCCGCGACCAGCAGCTCGTGCCCGCCGACCGAGATCGGCTGACGCAGCGCGTCGGACAGCCGGCGCACGACCGCGTCGCCCTCGGCGATCCCGCCCGCCACCAGCACGGCGAACTCGTCGCCGCCCATCCGGGCGACCATGTCGTCGCCGCGCATCGCGGTGGTGAGGCGGCCGGCGACCTCGATGAGCAGCCGGTCGCCGATGGTGTGCCCGTACAGGTCGTTGACGATCTTGAAGCCGTTGAGGTCGAGCAGGCACACCTGGGCCTCGCCGCCGGCGACCGCCGCGGTGACCGACTGCTCGAACAGCCGGCGGTTGGCCAGGCCGGTGAGGTCGTCGCGCATGGCGAGGTCCTCGAGCTTGACCGACTGCTCGCGCACCTGCCCGACGAAGCCGGCCAGCCGCGCCAGGACCAGCAGGAACAGCGCGACCGCGCCGATCCCCACGGCCATCCAGTTGATTTCGTCCTGCCGGATGCCCTGGATGAACAGGACGGCCGGCACCAGCAGGGTGCAGGCGGCGAGCAGGCTGAGCCGGCCGCGGTGGAAGTCACCGGTCGCCGGGCCGGCCGGCCGATTGCCCTGGCGCATCGACGGGTGCAGCGCGGCGCCGCCCCAGGCGACGTACCCGAGCAGGAATCCCGAGCCGATGACGCCGTCGGAGTAGGTGGTGAACGACTCGGTCAGCGTCAGGACCACGTCGCCGCCGAGATTGGCCAGACAGCCGGCGGCCAGCAGCAGCACGGCCGGGCTGCGGCTGTCGCGGCGGGTCAGCATCCGGGTCACGACCGTGCACATGAGCACGTCGAACGTCGGGTAGGCGACCGAGACCAGGCGGACGTGGATCGGGGTGCTCTGGTCGGTGAGGGTCGGCTGGATGAGGAACACCCAGTAGACCAGGCCCACCCCGACGGCGATCACGGCGGCGTCGATCGCGCCGGCCAGGTCGCGGGTCCGGCCGGGGCGGCGGCGGCCGCGGGAGGCGCCGAGCAGGCCGGCCAACACCATCGGGTAGGCGATGAAATAGAGGGCGTCGTCCCAGAACGGGTACGGGGGGTAACCCAGGATCCGGCCGCTCACCTCGTACACGATGTCGGCGGTCACGAAGGTGAGAACGCCGGCCGCGAAGAGGTACCAGGAACGTGGGTTCGGAGGCTGGTTACGCCACACCCCGGCCACGATGACCAGGACAGCAGCGAGGCCGAGCCCGGTGTAGACGAGCGTGGAGCCGAGACTGCCGCCGGGCAGCAGCGGATAGCCGAGGCACACGAGCACCCCGACCGTCAGCCACGTCCACCAAGCCCTCACGTCCAGCGAGATCGACAGCCCGGCCGCCGGCATGAGTCCCGCCACGTTGCTAAGCGGGTGCTGCTCGATCCACGAGCGCGGCGGTGTGCACCGACGTGGGCAGGGTGCCGAACGTGTGGCCCCAGTCGCCGCCGAGGCGGGTGGCGCAGAAGGCGTCGGCCACCTCGGGCGGCGCGTGCCGTACCAGCAGTGATCCCTGCAGGACCAGGGCCATCCGCTCGACCACCCGGCGGGCCTGGCTCTCGTCCGGTGTCTTCTTGAGTTCGGTGACCGCGGCGTCGAGGCGGCGGTCGGCGCCGGACGCGGCGGACATCTCGGCGAGCAGGGCCTCCAGGCTCTCCGGGTCGCGGTTCAGGGTGCGCAGCACGTCGAGGGCCTGCACGTTGCCGGAGCCCTCCCAGATCGAGTTGAGCGGGGCGTCCCGGTAGAGCCGGGGAAGACCGGAATCCTCGACGTAACCGTTGCCGCCGAGGCACTCGAGCGCCTCACCGACCACGGCCGGCTGCCGCTTGCACACCCAGAACTTGCCGATCGCGATGGCCAGGCGCTTGAACTGCTGCTCGCCCCGGTCGACCGCGCCGGCCAGGCGCATCGCCAACAGGGTGGCCGCCTCGGACTCGATGGCCAGGTCGGCGAGGACGTTGCTCATCGCGGGCTGGTCGGCGAGCACCCGGCCGAAGGCGCTGCGGTGGCGGGTGTGGTGGATGGCCTGGCTGAGGGCGGCGCGCATGCCGGAGGCCGAGCCGGTGACGCAGTCGAGCCGGGTCATCGCGACCATCTCGATGATCGTGCGCACACCGCGGCCCTCGTCGCCGACCAGCCACGCGACGGTGTCGTCGAATTCCGGCTCGGAGCTGGCGTTGCTGCGGTTGCCGAGTTTGTCCTTGAGGCGCTGGATGCGGAAGACGTTGCGGGTGCCGTCCGGGAGAACGCGCGGCACCAGGAAACACGACAGCCCGCCGGGCGCCTGGGCCAGCACCAGGAACAGGTCGCACATCGGGGCGCTGGTGAACCATTTGTGCCCGCGCAGCCGCCACGTCCCGTCGCCGGCGGGGGTCGCGGCGGTCGTGTTGGCGCGCACGTCCGAGCCGCCCTGCTTCTCGGTCATGCCCATGCCGGCGAGCAGCCCGCGCTTGGCGGCCGGCGTCCGGAGCCCCGGGTCATATTCACGGGAAGTCAGGAGCGGATCGTACATTTTCGACAAAGCGGAATTGTTACGCAGGGCGGGCACGACGGCATATGTCATTGAAACGGGGCAGGAATGGCCCGCCTCGACCTGGGACCAGACGAACAATCCGGCCGCCCGGGCCACGTGCGCTCCGCGGCGGCCATCGGTCCAGGCCGCCCCGGCGAGACCGGCGCCGACCGCCACCGACATCAGCTGGTGCCACGACGGATGGAACTCCACCTCGTCGATCCGATGCCCATACCGATCGTGGGTCATCAGCCGCGGCTCGAACCTGTTCGCCTCGTCCGCCCAGAGCTGCGACGAAGCGGTCCCGGCCTGCTTGCCGAGGCGGTGCAGATCGCCCACCGCCCACGGCGCGCCCTCCCGCGCCACCGCCGCGAGCAGGGCGGCGTCGGCGGACACGTCGTAGTCGACCAGGGGCGGCGGCTGGTTGAAGACCTCGTGCGTCACAGACCGCAATCTACTCGTCGGTAGCTTGGCCGACCACGGTCAGACGGCCGGCTGCGCTGACCCCCAAAACCAGAATTCGGACGATACGGAGATGGCCCAGGTCCACTGCGAGCAGCGCAGCGACCTGCACCGGCACGGCCGTTGGCGGCCTGCGGCCCGCCGCCTGCCCCCACGCCGGGACCGTCCAGGAATAACATCGGCACCGATGCAGCCGGGCGAAGTCGACGAGGGGCACCGGATGACCAGCCAGGAACAGGCGGAACCGCACGTCCTCGGCAGCCTGCGATCCGCGGACGGCAACGGGATCGCGCGCATGGAGGACCGCCTCGGCGCCGGCATCGACGAGGTGTGGTCGGCGCTCACCGAGCCCGGCCGGCTGGCGCGCTGGCTCGGCGAGTTCGACGGCGACCTCCACCTCGGCGGCACCTACCGGTCCCGGTTCCACTCCAGCGGAGCGGAGGCCACCGGGCGGATCGAGGCGTGCGAGTCACCGCGGCGCTTCATCGTGGCGACCAAGGGCCAGCACGCGCCGAACGAGCAGGTCATCGAGGTCACCCTGACCGCCGACGGGGATGGGACGATCCTGGTGGTCGAGCAGCGCGGTCTCCGCCTGGAATGGCTCGCGATCTTCGCGGCCGGGCTCCAGATCCATGTCGAGGACCTCGCCGCCCACCTCGCCGGCGGTGAGCGTGGCGACTCGGATGCGCGGATGGGCGAGCTGGTCCCGGCCTATGAAGGTATTGCGATCGACGGTTAGGGGAACGGCATGACTGGTGGACAGGTGCTCGGGTTCGCGGGTGTGATCGTGCTCGGAGCAATGTCGCCCGGGCCGGATTTCGCCGTCGTGGTGCGGCGGGCGGCCATTGCCGGGCGGCGCGGCGGGATGGCGGCCGCGGCCGGTGTGGCCGCCGGGATCTTCGGGTGGGCGGCGGCCGCCGCGGCCGGGGTGGCGGCCATGCTGAGCGCGCTTCCGGCGGTGCTCGAGGTGGTCCGCTACGCGGGTGCCGGCTATCTGGCCTACCTCGGTGTGCGGGCGTTGATCGCCGCGATCCGGCGTGACGCGCCGGCGGACCCGGGGGCGGATCCGGGCGCAGCCGGCGGCCGGAGCACCTGGCTGTCCTTCCGGGACGGACTGCTCTGCAACGTGCTCAACCCCAAGGCGGCCGTCTTCTTCGTGGCGTTGCTGCCGCAGTTCGTGCCCAGCGGCGCGGGGGTCGGCGACGTTCTCGTGCTGTCGCTGGTCGCGGTGGGAGTCACGCTGGCCTGGTTCTTCACGGTGGCCAACCTGATCGCCGCGCTGCGCCGGTTCTTCGCCCGCCCGGTCGCCCGTCGCGGACTGGAGGCGGCGACCGGCACGGCCCTGCTCGGCCTCGGCGCGCGGCTGGCCCTGACGCGCTGACCGGTGGCGGTGAGGATCTCGGAAAGGCCCCGCACGAATCTCGCGGGGTGCCGTACCGCGAGATTCGTGCGGAGGTCTCCGGTGCCGCGCGGCGTGCAGCCGACGGCGGCAGTCCGATCGTAATGGGCAACGGCGCTCTTCGCTCAGTCTCGGCGGGTGTCAAAATTGGTCCGGTGGACCGGCCATCCGGGACGCCCGCTGTCTCGAATCCGTCGTGGACGCTGCCTTGCTGGTCAGAGCGTGTGCGGGGCGCGTAGGGTTCGAACGCCGGAGTTGCGTGATGAAGGTGAGGGCAGGGCGGTTGACGACGGGCGTGCTCGCCGAGCTTGCCGATGCCCGCGCCCTGGCCGAGGCCGCGCAGCGCGCCGACCTCGTGCAACGGCTCGACCAGGCCGCCGGGCGGCTGCGGTCCGACGACGCGACGGTGGCCGTCGTGGGGGAGTTCAAACAGGGCAAGAGCACGCTGGTCAATGCGTTGCTGCGCACCGACATCTGCCCGGTCGACTCCGACATCGTGACCGCGGTGCCGACGATTCTGCGTCACGGCCGGCCGCCGGCCGCGTTTCTGCAGGTGCCGCAGGATGACGGCGGGTTGGCCTCGGTGCCGGTCGGCTTCGAGGAGTTGCCGCGGCACATCGCCGAGGGTGACAAGAACGGCGTGCGGGCGGTCGAGGTGCGGCTCGACCGGCGGCTGCTCGCGGCCGGGTTGTCGATCATCGACACGCCCGGGGTGGGCGGGCTCGACTCGGCCCAGGGCAACCTCACGCTGGGCGCGCTGGGCCTGGCCGGGGCGGCGCTGTTCGTGACCGACTCGGCGCAGGAGCTGACCGCGCCGGAGGTGGAGTTCCTGCGGCGGGCGCTCGAGCGCTGCCCGCGCGCGTTCTGCGTGCTCACCAAGACCGACCTCTACGGGGAGTGGCGGCGGATCGTCGAGATCAACGAGGGTCACTTCCAGCGAGCGGGCCTGGATGTGCCGATCGTGGCGGTCTCCTCGTTCCTGCGGATGCGTGCGCAGGCCCGCGACGACACCGCGCTCAACGAGGAGTCCGGCTTCCCGCGCCTGGTCGAGCTGCTGCGCCGCGATGTGCTGGGCGCCGCGGCCGAGAACAAGATCGTGGCGGCGCGCGCCGAGCTGCAGTTCGTCGTCGCCCAGTTGCGCGAGCGGGTCGAGGCCGAGCACGCGGTGGCCGCCGAGCCGGCTGCCGCGCCCGAGGTGGTGCGGCGCTACGCGGAGAAGTCCCGGCGCAGCGCCTGGCTGGCCGGCGGCTCGTGGCAGACCGTGCTTGGCGACGGCGTGCAGGACCTGAGCGCCGACATCGAGCACGACCTCCGGGAACGGCTGCGGATCATGGTGCGCAAGGGCGAAGACCTGCTGGCCGAGTCCGATCCGCGGGAGACCTGGCGGGACTTTCAGGCGTGGGCGCAGCGGGAGGCGGCCGCCGCGGCCGTCGACAACCTGATGTTGCTGGTCACCCGCACCGAGCAGCTCGCACACGACGTGGCCGAGCGCTTCGGAATTGAATATGACAGCCTCGACGTCGACCTGCCCGCGCCTGAGCTGGCCCTGCGCAAGGTCGACGAGCTCGATGTCAGCTTCCAGAAGTCGGGCATGCAGCAGTTCCTCGGCGCGTTCACCGCCGCCCGGGTCACCTACGGCGGCTTCTACATGCTCGGCGCGGTCGGCGCGTTCTTCAGCCTCGCCTTCGCCGCGCCGCTCGGCCTGCTCGCCGGCATGACCCTCGGCCGCCGCATGATCAAGAGCGAGCGGGAACGCCAGGTGCAGCAGCGGCGGCTTCAGGCAAAACAGGAGCTCCGGCGGTACGTCGATGACGTCGGCTTCCACGTGGGCCGCGACTGCCGCGAGGCGATCCGGCGCACCCAGCGGTTCCTGCGCGACGAGTTCGCCGCCCGCGCCCAGGCCGCCGAGCGCTCGGCGGCGGCCACCGCGGCGGCGGTCCGGGAGATCGCCGACCTGCCACCGGACGAGCGGAAAGAACGCGCCGACGCCCTCGCCGAGCAGCGCCGCCGGCTGAACCGGCTGGCGGCCTGAGATGAGCTTCCTCCTCGACCAGGTGCGTACGCTGCTCGACCGCGCCATCTCGGAGATGTCGGATCAGCGGCTCGTCGACGCGCGGCGCCGGGTCGACGAGCCGCTCCGGGTGGCCATCGCCGGCAAGGTCAAGGCCGGCAAGTCCACTCTGCTCAACGCCCTGGTCGGCGAGGAGCTCGCACCCACCGACGCGGGCGAGTGCACCCGGATAGTCACCTGGTACGCGGACGGCCGCACCTACGCCGTGACCGCCTATCTCACCGACGGCAGCGCCGAGCCGCGCCCGTTCACCCGCCGCGACGGGGCGATCCAGATCTCCCTGGGCCGTCCCGCCGAGCAGGTCGAACACCTCGAGGTGCGGGTGCCGAGCAGCCGGCTGCGGCAGCACACCCTGATCGACACGCCCGGCATCGCGTCGCTGTCCACCGACGTGTCGCTGCGGACCATGGCGTTCCTGGAGGCCGAGGGGGAGCGGGCGGCACAGACCGACGCGGTCATCTACCTGCTGCGCCACATGCACGGCAGCGACGTCCGGTTCCTCGAGTCGTTCCACGGCGACGGCCTCTCCAGCGGCACCCCGGTGAACGCGGTCGGCGTGCTGTCGCGGGCCGACGAGATCGGCGGCTGCCGGCTGGACGCGATGGCGTCGGCGGGCCGGGTTGCCGCGCGATACGCCACCGACGAGCGGCTCCGCAAGCTCTGCCCGGTCGTCGTGCCGGTGGCCGGGCTGCTCGGGGCGGCCGGGGCGACCCTGCGTGAGGAGGAATACCGGACCCTCGCCGCGATCGCGGCCGAACCGATGGAGCATGTTGTCGACCTGCTGTTGACGGCCGACCGGTTCGCCGCCTCGGGAACGCATCGGGCCGCCGTACTCAAGCGCCTGGGTCTGTTCGGTGTTCGTCTTTCCATCCGGTTGATCCGCGAAAAGACCGTCACCGACTCGGCCGCCCTGGCCAAGGCGCTCACCGAGCACAGCGGCATCGACCGGCTGCGCGAGGTCTTCACCGCCCAGTTCGTCGGCCGCAGCGAGGTGCTCAAGGCCCGCTCGGCGCTGGCCGTGCTGGACGAGTGCATCCCGCCCGGCTCGGCACTGGCCGGCGAGGCCGAACGGATCCGGGCCAGCGCCCACGAGTTCGTCGAACTGCGCCTGCTGCACCAGCTGAGATCCGGCCGCCTGCCCGGCACCGACGAACAACTGGCCGAGATGGACCTGCTGCTCGGCGGCGCCGGCGGCGCCGCCCACCACCGCCTCGGCCTGCCCGCCGACGCCGCCCGCGGCCGGATCGCCGCCGGCGCGCAGGAGGCCCTGATCCGCTGGCAGAACATCGCCGAACACCCGTTCTCCCCCCGCGAACTGAAGACCGCGGCCCGAGCCGTGGCCCGCAGCTGCGAGGGAATCCTGGTCAGCTGAGGGGTGGGGTCAGCTGTTCGCCGCGCTGCCAGGCCGCGAGCATGTGCTGGGCGGCGCGGCGGATCGCTTTGTCCGGCGAGACGCGGGACTCCCAGCCGAACGAGCGGAGCCGGGCCGGATTCATCGCATACGCCCGGTCGTGCACCAGCCGGTCGGCGACGTGCTCGTAGGACGCCGGCGCGCCCACCGCCTCGGCGACGATCTCGACCACGTCGAGCACGGTGAACGCCGTTCCGGACGAACAGTGGTAGATGTCCGCCGGCAGGGTGCCCGAGGCCGCCAGACGCAGCGCCTCGCAGAGATCCTCGACCGCCATGTATTCACGGGTCTGCCGGCCGGTGCCGAAGACCGGGGCCGGCAACCCGCTCGCCAGCGTTCGCACCGCGGTCGGGAGAAGCTTGCGCGCCCGCTGGTGGCCACCGACCAGGTTGCAGCTGCGAACAACGATCAGATCCATGCCATACGACTCCGCATAGCACCGCAGAGTCATCTCGGCGGCGGCTTTCGAGGCGGCGTAGGGCTGGGTGGGGCAGTAGGGCGCATCCTCGGCGAGCGGTTCGTCGGCCACCCCGAGTACCTCGTCGGAGGAGAGGTAGACGACCCGTGCCTGCGGGTGACGGCGCCACCATTCCGCGGCCTCGAGCGCGATGGCGCCGTTCGCGGTGAACGCGAGCGCCGGATCGGCCAGTGCCTGGTCGACGTCGGTCTGGCCGGCGAGCACCAGCAGCACATCGGCCGCTTCGTCGGGCAGGGCGGTCCCTTGGATGACGGCATGCTGGGGCTGTGCCATGATCGGCTTCTGATCGACGAGGGTCAGTCTTTCGGCGAGCGGCTCGTCGGCCGCCAGCAGCGTGGTGCCGACGAAGCCGGCCGCGCCATAGATCATCACGTGGGTCACGAGCGCCGCCTGACGTAGTCGATCAGATCTTGATGACGGGCGTAGACGTGCGGCAGGCCGCGCTCCGGATGCGACATCAGCCAGGGCTCCTTGAGCAGCGCGTCGACCGACCGGGCATAGCTCAACCACACCGGATTCGTCCGAATTTCGACGACATCGGCCAGCGTAAGACGCTCGAATACCTTCAGCGAACCGGCGCTGAAGTGCTGGATCGCCTCCTGAATGGAAATCTGCACCCGCCGGGCGTTGTAGCCGCCCCGCCGAGCGGACGTCTGAAGGAAGTTGGGGTGATGCACTACCGAGCGATTGGCCGAGTCGACCGGGGTGATCAGCGCTATACCCAGCCGGGACGCAAGGTTGGAGTGGTAGACGAGATCGAGCACCCACTTCAGCGGGACCATATGACGGGTCCGGGTGAAGTCGTAGTCGCCGGCGCGCGGATCGGTTCCCCGCTTCACGATGTAGTGCTTGTAGAGCAACGTGCGCGACACCGGCTCCGGTGCGTCCGCCCGGCCGAGCTGCGGGAGGTGCCCGAGCTTCTTCCGGAAGTCGTCCACTTCATCGGCGCTCGTCCCGACGTCCTCCAGCAACATCCGGAGCTGGGAACCGGCCGCTCGCCGGAGTCCGTCCGCGAAACTCTGCTGGAGCCCGTTCGTGGCTTCGAGATTCTTGGCGTTGTTCCAGGACAGGCGCACACACATCACGACCGTCGAATGCAGGATCTCGTTCCACACCTCCTGGGCCTGCCGCGCCGCCGGTTCGGTGGCGAACTCGCTCTCCAGCGGGGTCTTCTCCGTGTAGAGATACGGAACGATCGCCTCGTCGGACAACAGCGTCGTGAAGGCCCGACGTTCTTCGGGTTCGTCGCGGTAGGCCCGGGACAACACCGGATTGCGCACGAGGAAGCTGCGGTTGATGACGATCTGGCGGGCGGTGATCAGCGATCGGATGAGCTCGCGCCGCAGAAGCTGGTCGCGCTCGTCGCCGAGGTCGGCCAGGGACAGACCTTCAACGGCCATCCGCGCCAACACCCCACGCGGCACCCACTGGTCGTCGGCCGCATGCGGAAGCACGCAGTTGAGATCGAGTTCGACCGGCGTGCACTTGAGTATCTCGGGCTCGGCGTCCGTCGCGCTCGCAGGCTCTGCCCTCATCGCGGCCTCTGCCTGCGTCCACAGATCCAGGGCGACACCACGGTCGCCGCCGAGGAAATCGACGACTTTGGCGACGTGTTCCCAGGAGACCAGGATCCTGCTGTTCCGGCTGACGATGTTGTTGACCGTGGATCGACCCGGAATGCCACCCAGGCGCTTCGAGATCTCGGGCGCCTTCAGACCGCCCGCGGCCATCCGGAGCTGATCAACGTGGGCCAGCAGGCGGGCCAGAGCGGGATCGGGATGGTCAGTCATCGCCGCGTCAGCATGATCGGAAACGGTCGGGCTGGTCAAGACCGTCTCGCCCGCGTCCAACGTTGTCGTACGCCGTCCAAAGGTGACCAAACACCTTCCGTACCCGGCCTGAGCTGGGGATTCTTTGTGGCATGACGTTCTCGTTGATCTGCACCGTCCTGGTCGTACAGCTCGTGATGACCGTGGTTCTGGCCGCCGTCTACCTCTGGTCCGGCAACGACGGCATCCGCCGGCGCGCCTGGCGGCTCCTCCGCTTCCTCCACCGGCGTTAGAACCAGCAGGGGTGGCCCTCGCGGGCGCCGTTCTTGGTCAGGACCTGTTCGCCGGTGCCGGCCACGCGTTCCACCACGATCGTCGGATGGTCGTAGGCGCCCCGCACGAACGCGAACCAGTTTCCGTCCGGCGAGAAGGTCGGGTCCATCTCGCGTTGCGGGTTCGAGGTCACCCGGTGCGGATTGGAGCCGTCGATGTTGACCAGCCAGATGTCCGAGTTCTCCTTGTCCACCTCCAGGGTGAACAGCACCAGGTCGCCCTTCGGCGAATAGACCGGGTCGTTGACCTGGCCCACCTCCGGCTTGGTGATCTGCCGGCCCGGCTCCTTCGGGTTCGCCACCGTCAGCTCGTAGACCTGGCGCACCCCGTTCCGGTTCAGCCAGTACAGGATGGACTTGCCGTCGGGCGACCACATCGCGTCGTCCTTCTGCGTAGTCGTCTTGGTGAGTTGCTTCAGCTCGCCGGTCTCGAGGTTGAGCACGGCGATCTGCTTGATCCCGTCGAACTTCTTCATGAACGCGATCTTCTTGTCGTCGGCCGACCAGGCCACCCGGCCGCCGGCGTCCTCGGCGACCTCGTGCCGGCCGGTGCCGTCCGCGTTCATGATGTCGATCGAGGTGTGGTCGCCGTTGTTGTGCGTGAGCGCGATCTGGGTGCGGGTGTGCGACCACTTCGGCAGCACGTCGCCGGGCTTGGTGCCGGGCAGTTCGGTGCGGGTGTCCTCGCCCGGCTTGAACGAGTAGACCTTCGAGACCTGCGCGTCGCCGTTGCCGGTGTCGACCCGGATCAGCATGGTGTCGGTCGGCGGGGCCAGCGGGTCAACGGTCGGCTGGGTGGTCGCCGCGGCCGTCGTCGCGGTGGGCGTCACGCCGCCGGCGGTCTCGTTGTCCTTCTTGCCCTTGTTCAGCAGGATCAGCCCGACCGTCGTTCCACCCGCGATCACCGCCACCACCAGGGCGACAACCATCAAGATCTTGCCGAGGTTGCGCTTGGGCGCCCCGGCGAGGGGAGGCGGTGGCCAAGGCCGCGACTCATTCGGTACGCCGGGAGCCGCACCACCGAAGATCGGAGCCGCTCCCGCGACGGACGTGGCGGCCAGGCCCATCGGCGGCGTCGCGCCCGGCTGCGGGGCCATCCCCGAGGCAGCCGCCGTGCCCGGGATAGCGGCCGAACCACGCGAGTAGGCCACCGACCCGCCACCGGCCGGCGCGCCCCCGCCATAGGGCGGGCTGCTCACCTGGGCGCCGCCGCCGGCCGGCGCGCCGCCGTAGGGGGCGGAGCTGACCGCGGCGTTACCGCTTGCAGGTGTGCCGCTGACGCCGTAAGGCGCGCTGCTGACTGGGGCGCCGCTTCCGTAGGGAGGGCCGCCGGCCGGGCTGCTGCCGTAGGGCGGGTTGCCGTTCGCGGGTGTGCCGCTTCCGTAGGGAGGGCCGCCGGCCGGGCTGCTGCCGTAGGGCGGGTTGCCGTTCGCGGGTGTGCCGCTTCCGTAGGGAGGGCCGCCGGCCGG
>NZ_JBEZYA010000002.1:268363-508649 GCF_040638295.1 Actinoplanes sp. NPDC026619 | reverse complement strand
GGGCTGCTGCCGTAGGGCGGGTTGCCGTTCGCGGGTGTGCCGCCTCCGTAGGGAGGGCCGCCGGCCGGGTCGCCGCCGTAGGGCGGGCCGCTGCTCGCGGGTGTGCCGCCACCGTAAGGCGCGCTGCCAGCGGGGGCGCCGCCGGCGTTGGCCGGCGCGGGCACCGTGGCCGAGAGGCCGGCCCCGGAGACTCCGGCCGCCGAATAACCGTCCGACGGCTCGGCGGGCCGGGGCGGCGGCACGGCGGCCGCGAACGGTGAGCCGCCGCCGACCACGACGGCGGTCGCGACCGCCGCGCCCATCGCGATGCTGTGCTCCGGGTGCGGGTCGGCGACGACCGGTCGCTGGAACTCGGTCGAGAGCAGTTGTGCGACCAGCGGGATCCGCGACGAGCCGCCGGCCAGCAGGAACGCGCTGACCTGCGCCGGCGCCACGCCGGCCGAGCGCAGCGCGCGCTGCGTCGCGGAGATGGTGTCGGTCAGCGACGGCGCGATCATCGACTCCAGCTCGGAGCGGTTGAGGCGCACGCGGGTGTGCAGGCCGGGCAGCGCGATCGGGATCATCGTCTCGGTGTCGAAGGAGAGCGCCTCCTTGGCCTCGACGCAGTCGCGCCGCAACCGGGCGAGGGCCGCCACGGCTTCCGGGTCGCCCGGGTCGAGTTGAGCCTTGTCGCCGAGCACCTCGAGGACGTGCCCGAAGACGGCCTCGTCGAAGTCGATGCCGCCGAGCTGCTCGACGCCCTCGGGCTCGCCGAGCACCACGAACCCGTCGCCGTCGCGGCGCAGCACGGCCACGTCGAAGGTGCCGCCGCCGAGGTCGTAGACGGCCACGGTCTCGCCGTCGGCGATGCGCCGGGCGGTGGCGTGCTGCAGCGCGGCCGCCTCGGGCTCGCTGCGCAGCTGCACCGGGCCGGCGTCGGCCAGCTTGATCGCCTGGTCGAGCTGTTCGCGCTTGTAGGGCCCCCAGTTCGCCGGATGGGTCACGGTGATCGCGGCGGGCGGGCCGTCCTGCAGCTGGGCGACCGTGTCGAGCACGTGCCGCAGCAGCTTGGCGGTGAGGGCGTGCGCCGAGAAGGGCGTGCCGCCGACCAGGATCGGCACCGGGTCGCCCATCCGGCGCTTGAACTCGCGGGCCAGCCGGGCCGGTTCGGCCGCGCCGCGGCGCTCGGCGGCCTCGCCGATGAGCAGGCCACCGTCGGGTTTGACGAACACCAGCGACGGGATTTCGGCGCGGCGCCCGCCGAGGCGCACGACCTCGACCCGACCGTCCACCCGCACCGCCGCGGCGGTGTGCGTGGTGCCGAGGTCGATACCCAGCCCGTACTGCATTCCGGAGGCCCCCTAGACGCTGCTTCTCAAGGCGTGACTTTGCATTTCGGCGCGGCGGAACGCCATTGCGTGCAGTACTGCTCGGCGGCCTGCGGTGACCCGAAACCATCCTGCAGCAGAACCCAGTAACCGTCGGGATCGTCGGCGAGCGTGTCGGAGGCCAGGCTGTCGACGAGCCGGACCGGCATGCCGGCGGCCTGGAGCTTGGCGAGCGCGGCGTCAGCGGCGCCCTTGCCACCGTCGGCGCCGCGGTGCGGAAAGACGTCGACCAGCGCGTACGGCTTACCGATGGTGACCTTGGCGGGGGCCGCGGTGGAGGTGCCCGCCGCGTTCTTCTTACCGAAGGGCAGGAAGTTGTGGTCGCCGGTGAGCAGGATGGCCGCGCTCGCCCCGATGGCCAGCACGGTGGCGGTCACGAACAGCACGGTGGTCGGGACGCGTGACTTGCGGGTGCCGGAGGCGACCAGGGTCAGGTAGGGCTCGCGGTCCGCGTCGTACGCGTCGGCGACCTTGACGACGACGGCGAAGGAGCGGGGCGAGCCGGTGAACGGGCGGCCGGGTTTCGCGCGCACCGCGACGACCGCGGCGGTGCCCGGTTCGAGCAGCACCGCCTCCGGTTCGACGGTGACCGAGCCGGACGACGGGTCGAGCTGGGCGGTGACCCGCAGCGGCGCCTGGACCCGGGTGTCGTTGGCGAGGCGCAGGTCGTACTCGTGCTGGGGTCCGTCCTTCGGAACGAGTTTGCCGGTGACCGGGACCGGGAGTGCCACCTTGAGCAGCGCGGTCGCGAAGCCGGCCGGTTCGCCGGTGGTCGCCTCCTCGGCGTGCACGGTGAACGGCACCAGCGAGGAGCTCGGCGGCTGCGTCGGCGGGGTCTGGAGCACCACCGACACCTCGGCGGTCTCGCCGGGGCCGAGGTGCAGGCCGGCCGGCTCGACCGTGGCCCAGCCGGCGGCACGGCCGCGGGCCAGATAGATGCGCAGATCGAGGGGCTGCGCGTAGGGATTGCGCAGCTGCACCGGCACTCGGGTCGGCACACCGGGGGCAAGCGCCACCGGCTCGTCCGGCAAGGTCAGTTCCACGTCCACGATGGTCGCATCAACCAGGTCATGGAAGATCGGTCACGTCGGCAAGCTGACCGCCCGGTATCTGAGTCGACCCGTTCGTCCCCAGCTGGCCCAGCTGTTGGTCCTGCTGCTGGGCGAACTGACCGTGCAGCAGCGGGTTGTCGTGGGCGTCCAGCGGGTTGGAGCCGTTGTGGTATTCCAGCGCGTCGCTGAAGCCGTCCGAGTCGGAGTCCGACAGCTGGGTGTTGAAGCCGAGCACCTTTTCCAGGCTGTCGTCGAGACCGTCCGAGTCGGAGTCGGCCTGCGCCAGCGGGGTGAGCGCGCCGTCCATGTGCCCATCGGCGTCGGAGTCGGGTGAGCGCGGGTCGAGGCCCTGGGCCAGCTCGAACGCGTCGTTGAGCCCGTCGCCGTCGGTGTCGGCCTTCCGCCCGTCGGTGTGGTAGGTGACCATCTCCTGCGCGTCGGTCAGGTTGTCGCCGTCGGTGTCGGCGCGCAGCGGATCGAGACCGTAACGACGTTCGAGCAGGTCGCTCAGGCCGTCGCGGTCGGTGTCGGCGCCGCCGAGCGCGACCGGCTCGGGCGTGATCGGCGCCGCCGTCTGGGTGGCCATCAGGGTGGACAGCGGATCGGTCACCGGATTGGCGATCGGGGTGCCGGTGCCGTCGGAGATGCCGGGGATGATCGCCGCGAACTCGAAGCGGTTGCCGGCGTTGGACTCGCGGACGCCGACCCGCGGGTTGGCGGCCTCGACGACCTTGCCGTCGCCGAGGCTGATCGCCACGTGCGCGCCGGGGGTGCGGCCGTCGCCGGCGCGCGGCTCGCGGTCGAACGAGAACAGCAACGCGCCGGGAATGTCCTTCGCCTGGTCCACCGGGACCAGCATGCCTTTTTCCTTGAAATGCAGATATTGAGCGGTGGCGCCGTCGGGGATTTTCGAACCGGCCTGGAAAGCCGCCCATTGGGTGAATTCGGAGCAGTCGAAAACCGCCGGATTGGGATCGCTCAGCTTCACTTCCGCGCCGAACACATAGCGATCGCCAATTTGCGCCTTGGCGACCTTGAGGAATGTGTCGAGCGCGGCGTTGTCGGCGCCGGCGGTGGGTGCGGTCGTCGATGCCAGGGTCATCGGCGAGCCGGCGACGTCGTGCAGCGCCACCCCGGCCGGGTCGTCGCCGCTTGCGGCGCCCTTGTGGTCGCCGTAACCCCGGGTGCCGCTCCACATGCCACGGTCGGGGCCGTCGCCGTAGGCCACCGCGGCGGACTGCGCGTCCTCTTTGTAGCGGACATAACGCGAGCTGAGGCCGCCGTGCGTGGTCGTCCAAGGTGAAACGTCGTCACCTTTGTGGGAGATCTCGAAGGCGGCCTTGGCGTTGTCGACCGGGTCGTACAGGTTGTACTTCGTCAGGAAGTCGGGGTGCGCCTTGCCGTTGATCTGCCATAGCCCGCGGGAGTCCTCACCGTGCGGGTTGTGCGCCTTGCTGTTGCCGCCCGACTCGGCCAGCGCGATCGCGGTCATCGTCGCCGACTCGTCCGGCGAGAAGCCCGCCCGGCGGGCGAAACCGTAGATCTGTTCGGCTGAGTACCTCGGCATGGTTCCGAGGGTAGACAGCGTAATCCACTCTGTATACGGGGCGACCGGCTTGCACGAAAGGGCAGCGAAACGGGCAGTTGAGTTGGATCAACGACACAGCCGAAAGAGCTATTGTTCTGATCGACTCGGCCGGGCCATCATGACTGGGCGGTCGCCCGAACATAGGGCGCTGACCAGGGGGAACGCATGATCTCACAACGGCCGCCAACGGTGTGGATCGATGACAGTCATGCCATCGTCCGCCGCGGCATGGCCGCCTGCCTGCAGCAGGCCGACTTCGTCGTGCGCGGCGAGAGCGCGGTGCTTTCCCCCGAGCCCGTGCTCGCCGACCTCGACGTGCTGGTGTTCGAATACGGTGCTTCCGCCCTGCGCCGCGCCGTCCGCCTGGCCGACGGCCGCGGCACCCGGCTGGTCGCCACCGTCCGCGACGTCACCGAGCAAAGTGTCCGCGAGATGGTCGACGCCGGGGTCAGCGCGATCCTGCCGCACCGCACGCTCACCGCCGACACCCTGATCACCAGCCTGCGCTCGGTGGTCGCCGGCAGTGTCGCGCTGCCCGGCGACATGCTCGCCAAGCTGCTGCTGCACGTCACCCAGACCTCGCACCTCGGCCCCGGCGGGCTCAGCACCCGGGAGCGGTCGGTGCTGCGGCTGCTCGCCGACGGCATGGACACCCGCGGCATCGCCGAAGACCTGTGCTTCTCCGAGCGCACCGTGAAAAACGTGGTGCACGACGTGCTGACCAAGCTCAACTGCCGCACCCGGGCGCAGGCCGTCGCGGTGGCCACCCGGGAAGGCGTGATCTGAACACGCCGATGGAGGTCTGGACCGCCGTGGCCGACGCGCTGCTCCAGCGCGAGGCGCTGATCTGCCGGCTGGGGGAGGGGCGGCCGCCACGTGACTTCGCCGGGCTCTATGTCGCCGACGACGAGGTCGACCGGCTGCTGGCCACACTGCCGGGGCTGGACGGCCCGGGGCCGGAACGGGTGGCGGCGGTGCGCGCGGGCGCGGCCGGCCCGGTCGTCAAGGCACGCGCGGCGCTGGCCGCCCGCCCACCGGGGCCGTTCACCGATCTGGTCGCCGCGGCCGGGCTGACCACCGCCGAGGCCGAGGTGCTCGCCGTGCTGGTGGCGGTGGAGGTCTCGCCCGCCCGGCAGCGCCTGGTGGCGTACATCCAGGACTCGGTGCACCTCCCGCGGCTGACGCTCGCCACCCTCGGCCGGGTGTTCTTCGAGGAAGATCATCCGTCGGCCCGGTCGCTGTCGCCCGGCGGCGCGCTGACCCGCACCGGCCTCGCCCGGCTCACCGGCGACGGGCCGTGGGCGACGCTGATCGCCGAGCCCGCCGCCCGGCTGATCTGGCACCTCGCCGGCGACCCGACGCCCGACCCGGGCCTGCCGGCGGGCAGCACCCTAAGGCCGGGCGGCAAGACCGGGCAGCGTGGGCTGATGCTGGTCAACGGCGGTGACCGGGAGAGCCGGCTGCGGGCGATCGGCGACATCGGACTGCTGATCACCACGCCGCCGGCGAGCGAGGCGGAGTGGCGGGCGGTGATCCGCGAGGCGACCATCGGCGGGCTGACCGTGGTGCTCGAGCTCGCCGAGCCGCTGACGCCGGCCGGGCAGGACGCGATCCAGCGCGCCGGGCAGCTCGGCTGGGTGCTCTCCTCGCCGGGGGAGCAGCCGCTCGAGGCGATCCCGGACCTGCCGTGGCGGGAGGTCCACGTGCTCGACGGGGTGGCCGGCGACGACGACTGGGCCGCACTGCTGGGACGGGCGCCGGACCCGGCGTACCGGCTGAGTCGTGAGCAGTTGCGTCTCGTGGCGGGAGCCGCCTCGGCCGATGGGGGCCTGATCGCGCCCGCGGTCCGCCGGCTTGCCGGTGGGCACCTGGACGGCGTTGCCGTCCGCATCCGTCCGCGCCGCGCCTGGGATGATCTGATCCTGCCTCCGGAGGAGGCGGCCCAGCTGCGTGAGCTCGCCGGGCGGCACCGGGGCCGCGACATCGTCTACGGGCGCTGGCAGTTCAGCCCGGCGCCGTCCACCGGGGTGGTCGCCCTGTTCGCCGGGCCGTCCGGCACCGGCAAAACCCTGGCCGCCGAGGTGGTGGCGGGGGAGCTCGGCCTCGACCTCTACAAGGTGGATCTGTCGTCGGTGGTGAGCAAGTACATCGGCGAGACCGAGAAGAATCTGGAGCGCATCTTCGGCGCGGCGGCGGCCGGTGACCTGGTGCTGTTCTTCGACGAGGCGGACGCGCTGTTCGGCAAGCGGTCCGAGGTCAGCGACGCCCACGACCGGTACGCGAACATCGAGGTCGCCTACCTCCTGCAGCGCCTGGAGACCTACGACGGGCTGGTCGTGCTGGCCACCAACCTGCAGCGCAACATCGACCCGGCGTTCCTGCGGCGCATCTCGGTGGCGATCGACTTCGTGCCGCCGGAGGAGCCGGAACGGCGGCAGATCTGGTCGCGGGTGTTCCCGGCGACCGCGCCGATGTCCGACATCGACCTCGACTTCCTGGCCCGCCAGTTCAAGATCACCGGTGGCGTGATCAGCAACGCGGCACTGGGCGCGGCATTCCTGGCCGCCGCCGAGGACAGCCCGATCACCATGCGGCACGCGGTGCTGTCGGTGAAGCGCGAGTTCCAGAAGATGGGCCGCCTGCGCACCGAAAAGGAATTCGACCGTTACTTCGAACTCGTGAACAGGAACGCCGATGCTGCACCTTTTGGATGAAACGCTCGAGGCGTTCCTGCGCGACGTGGTGCCGCTGCCGGCCCGCGACGTCGACGTAGCGTTCGACGCGCCCGACGGCGAGTGGTCGGCTGCCCTCTCCTCCCGCCCCACCGTCGATCTCTATCTCTGGGACGTACGCCCCAACCTGGCCGAACGCGACTACGGCGAGGTGATCGTCGAGGAGGCGGACGGCCGCCGCTACCGCCGCGATCCGCTGCCCCGGGTGGACTGCCGCTATCTGGTGACCGCCTGGACCAGCGAGGTGCGCGACGAGCATTCGCTGCTGGGCGACGTGCTGTCCGCGCTGCTGCTGCACCCGGTGATCGACGCCGCTCATCTGCGCGGCGCGTTCACCGAGGTGAAGCCCCTGCCCTCACTGCGGCTGCGCAGCGGCGACGGCAGCGAGAACTCGGATTTCTGGTCGGCCCTGGGCGGCCAGCTCAAACCCGGCCTCGACCTGGTCGTCACGGTGACGGTCGACGCGGCCATGCGCGCCGTGGCCGGACCGCCCACCGAGACCATCACGGTCCGCACCGCGGACCGGAGCTAGTCCCACTCGGCCGGGCCGTGCTCCCCGCCGGGGACGCGCGGCCCCTGGGCGTCCTTCTTCTCGTCGGCCTTGCGGTTGCCGTGCACGCCACCGAGGTGAGCGCCGGAGGTCATGATGAACATGTCGACGACGCCCTCCATCTCGGCGCTGAAGCCCTTCTCCGGTGAGTCGATCTGCTCGTCGATCAGGGCCTGCACGTGCAGGCGGATCATCTCGGCCCGGTTCGCCGGGTCCGGCACCTGCAGGAGCGCCCGCTCCGGCGGGGTCAGCCCGGCAACTCGGGCCGGGTCGGCGATGGCCGCCGCGATGTGACCCGACATCTTCTGCTGCAGCCGCTGCGCCCGGGTCTTCCGGTTGGCGGCCGGGTATTGCTTGACCTCTTTGTCGTGGTGCACCTGCACGTTGAGCGGCGGGTCGTAGAGGTTCTTGACCGGCCGCGCGATCGCCACGAGTGCCTGGTAGGCGTCGTGGTTGTCGGGGTACTCCTTGGACCGGGCCGCGTTGAGCGCGCCCAGGGCGGCGTTCCAGACGCTCGCCCAGCCCGGGTCGCCGCTGTCCTTGGCCAGGCCCATCAGCACCGACTCGTTGTTGTCCATGCAGTGCGCGGACAACTTGACCTTGTGTTTTTTCGCGCCCGCCTCCTGCACCTCCCACGCCGACGGCCCGGCCAGCTCGGCGGGATTGCCGGCGATCGCCTCGCCGTCGACGATGGTGGCGTCGGCCGCCTTGGTCTCCGGGCTCGCCGCCACCGCGATGGTGAACTGGCCGGGCTTGTTCGGCACGTCGTGCAGCACCACCGACTTGAGGCCCTTGGGCTTCAGGGTCTCGAGCACGCTCGACGTGACGGCCTCGAGCTCGGCCCGGCTCTTGAACGGCGCCTTCGTCTTCTCCTGCAGCATCGTCGACGCCTCGGCCTTGACCGCGGCGCTCTCCGGGGTCTCACCCGGCGCGGTCTCGGCCGGCGGGCCGCCGAAGCCGAGCGCGGACAGCGCCGACTTGCCGAGCGACACCGCCTTGGCGAACAGCCAGTCGAGGGCCTTGTCGATCAGCTCGCGCAGATGGCCGATCAGCTCGACCAGCTTCTCCGGCACGTCGCCGAGCCCGACCTGGTTGGCGAGGAAGCCGATCGCCACCGGCACCGCCGCGGCCAGGCCTTTCTCCACCTTCTGCGCGCCGGCCGAGACGTTGCCGGCCGCCACCGCGGCCAGCGTGGTCACGTAGTCGTTGACGATCATGAGAATCTCGCGGACGTACTCGATCACCGACTGGACCGCCTTGAAGAAGGCGATGCCGCTGTTGACCACGGCCATGATGCCGGTCGGGTCGAGCATGGACAGCAGCTTGGCGGTGGCCTTCTCGACGATCTCGCCGACGATCCAGTCCTTGACCATCCCGAGCAGGGTGTCCCACAGATTGCCGAGCTGACTCTCGATGTGTTTCCAGATCGCCGCGACGCCGTTCTCCTCGACGTCTTTGATGAAGTCGAAGGCGCCCTCGGCCATCGAGATGCCGGTGCGGATCTTGGCGACGACCTCGGGGCCGATGTGGTCGCCCAGCTTCTTCCAGAGCTTCTCGGTGGTGACGTCGAGAACCTGGAGCACCATCGTGAGGATCGAGCCGAACGACAGGTCGGGCGGTTTCTGGATGCCGATCGCGCCGAGCCCCCGGAACAGCCAGTCGGCGAGGCCGTTGACCAGGTAACCGACGGCCTTGTCGACGAACCCGATGAAGCCCTGTTTGAGGGCCTCGAGCATGTTCATCAGGAAGGCGACCGGGTCCTTCTTGATGTCCTCGATGGCCGCCATCGCGTTCGAGATGATGCTGTCGAGGATCCCGGGCGGGAAGTTCATCAGCTTGAGGACCAGCGTGATGACGACCTTGAGGACCTCGGCGGCGAACTCGACGATCTTCAGCAGCGGCTCGCCGAACTTGTCGAGGATCTTCCCGAACGCGCCGAGCGGGTTGACCAGGTCTTCCAGGCCGAGCGCGTCCCAGATGCCCTTGAAGGTGCCGACGATCATCTCGCTGCTGATGCCGAGGCGCGTCATCGCGCCCTCGATCTTCGCCGCCGCGTCGGCGATCACCCCGGCCTCGGCCAGCTTCTTGTACGTCTCCTCGCCGCCCGGCAGCAGCGCGATGAACCCGCCGATCAGGTTCTCCGCGTTGCGTGCCACCGGCTTCCCGGTGACCGGATCGGAACCGAGCATGACCGTCATCAGGCGGTACCCGCGCAGCTTGGCGGCCTCGGCGCTCAGCCACTCCAGCAGCGCGTCCTTGACGAGTCGCACGACCTCGGTCAGCACGTCCTTCGCGAACGCGCCGACCTTTGCGATCAACCCGCGCGCCTGCTCGGCTAATTTGCCCAAATTGTCGCCGAGCTGCGCGATGTTTTCCGGCTGGATGGCCTCCCAACCGGCCTTGAACAGCGCCTTCAACTCGCCGAGGATGCCGAGGAACTGCGCGATCCGCCCGTCCAGCCAGTCGGCGGTCTTCTGCAGGGTGCCGCGCTCCTTCATCTGCGCGAGCGCTTCCTGCTTGCCGATCAGCGTGAGGAAGTCTTCCAGGATCTGGACGGTGGTGGCCTCGACCGGCGTGCCGCGCAGCGGGTCTTCGTGGAGCACCTTCTTGGTGAGCTCCCAGACCGGCGTGCCGACCAGGTATTTCTCCGCGAGCCCGACCGCCGCGTCCCGGATGAGCTGCACGATCGCGTCGTAGATGCCCTTGACGAAGCCGAGCGCGTCCGCGTACAGGCCGGACACGTGCCGGCGCACGATGGTCAGCGCGCCGTCCGGGTCGGTGAGGTCGATCTCCTTCCAGGCCGCGTCGATCTCGCCCTGGATCCGGGCCAGCGTCAGGTTGTGCGCGGTCAGCCCCTCGTCGAGCATCCGGTAGGCGCCCTGCACCACGCCCAGCTCGATCAACTTGTTCGCGACCACGTTGCCGAACGGCACGAGCCCGAGCACGCCGCGGGTCAGATTTTCCGGGCTGCGGTCGACGTTGCGGTTGGCGATCGGGTCGTAGCCCGCGACCACGGTCAGCATGTCGTAACCCGGCACGGATTTGACCAGGCCGACGATCGGTCCCATCAGGTAATCGGTGGCGTCGCGCTGGACCGGCATCCGGTAGATGCCCACCGACGTCTGCTGCACGACGTGGGTGGCCTCGTGCGCCATCAGCGCGAGGTCGCCGGCCGACTCGCCGGCGCCCAGGAAGATGTGCTGCCCGGCGGTGAACGCGCGCGCCCCGAGCTGCGCCGCGGCGGCCTGCGCCTGCCGGTCCGAGTGCACCTGCACGCCGCCGAGCGGGAAGCCGAGGTGCTCCTCGATCTTCGCGCGCACATCCGGCGGGATCGGCGCGCCACTGCCCGGGGAGGCGATGAGCTGCTCCAGACCGGGCGGTGTCTGCGGCCCCTCCGGCGGCTCGCCCGCGGCGGCGGCCGGCGTGACCAGGCGGGAGATCGACGGCATCGGGCCGCCGCCGTCGGTGATCGCCTCGGAGACCGCGTCGGCCTGCCTCTCGTACGGGTCGCCGGGTCTGCTCACGGTGAGTTTCGGCTGCGCAAGCCGCTGCAGCGCGCTGTTGCCGCCGGGGGAGAAGGCGCCGACGGCGGCCGGATGCCGGGGCATCCGGCCGGCTGCCATGCGTTGCAGCGCGGAGTTGCTTGCGCTTCTTTCAGGGGTACGCGTCACGGCTTCCACAACCGCAGGCGTCGCGCGCGCCGGCTGCTCGGCAAGGGTCGGCTCCTGCCGTGCGGAATCCTTCACCGGCCCACCTCCGGCCCTCAGCATCGGCCGCGGCCGCCGTACCGGACAAGCCCCCGGAAGCGGCGGTGCACCAATGGCTGCACCGCCGCACCTTCTGTCCACGTGCGACGCGAGAGAGGCTCATCCCGGCGGCGACTGCGGGGGTGAGGCAATGACGCGGGTCCTGATGGGCGACTTCGAGGCTCTGCATCGTCTCGGGATCGAGCAGATCCTCCGGGCCGACGGCATCGAGCTCGTCGAAACCACCGGTGACGACGTGCTGGGCCGGCTGCTCGAGGCTCTGCCCGACGTGATCGTGCTCGACCTCGACAAGGACAACACCGGCGAACTCGTGCGCGTGATCGTGCACCGGTTCCCGCGGGTGAAGGTCGTGGCCTGCTCGTCTCAGCATCCGATGATGCGCGTGTTCCCGCCACTGCACTACGGGGAGTTCTACGAATCCGACCTTGACCCCGCGCTGTTGACCAGCGCGGTGCAGGCCTGACAGGGGGAAGACTTCATGGCCGCGTCGTACGGAGCACCGGGCGTCTACATCGAGGAACAACCGAGCGGATCCATGCCCATCGAGGGGGTGGGCACCGCGGTCGCCGCATTCGTCGGCTTCACCGAGCGATACGACGTCGAGCAGGGCGACCCGACCGACCCGGACGGGGTCAAGCCGCAGCTGGTGACGAGCTGGCCGCAGTACGAGCGGATCTACGGCGGCTACGTGCAGGGCGCGGTCCTGCCCCACGCGGTCCGCGGTTTCTTCGAGAACGGCGGCAGCAAGGCCTACATCTGCCGCATTCCGACCACCGACGAGAACGGCGAGGACCTCGGCCGCGGCAAGCCGACCCTGTCGCTGCCCACCGCCGACAACCCCGGCCAGCCGAGCCTGCAGCTGTCGGCCGTCCGCTCCGACGCCAACCTCGAGGTCGAAGTGGTCCCGCCGGCCGCCGTGCCGCCCGCCGAGGGCGATGGTGACGGCGCCGCCAGCAGCAGCAACGGCGGCGAGTACACGTTGCGCGTCTTCGAGGCCGGCGCCCTCCGCGAGGAGATCGGCGGCATCCAGTTCAGCGGCCGCAGCGCCCGCACCGTGGAGAAGACGGTCAACGACCGGTCCAAGTTCGTGCGGATCGAGGTGACGCCGCTGCAGGGCGCGTCCCTCGCCGAGCGCAGCCCGGCCGCGGGGCGTTACACCCTGCAGGCCCCGCCGGTGTCCAGCAAGTCGGTCACCCCCGCCGACCTGGTCGGCAGCGAGACCGACCGCACCGGTTACCAGGGCCTCGCCATCGCCGACAGCGTCACCATGGTCTCCATCCCCGACCTGATCACGGTCGCGACCAAGGAGGACGGCTCGGTCGACGAGGAGATGTACCTCGGCGCCCAGAAGCAGCTGATCGACTTCTGCGAGGCCAGCCACAACAAGATGGCGATCCTCGACACGCCGCCCGGCCTCAACGCGACCCGTGCCCTCGAATGGCGCTCGCGCCTGGCCCGCGACTCGGCGTTCGGCGCGCTCTATTATCCCAACGTCGTGGTGCCCAACCCGCTCGCGCGGCCGGGCGCGACCAACAGCGAGCTCTACCTGACGGTTCCGCCGTCCGGCCACGTCGCCGGCGTCTGGGCCCGCACCGACGCCGCCCGCGGCGTGTGGAAGGCGCCGGCCAACGAGGCGCTGCGCGGCATCGTCCGCCTCGCCAACGACGTGACCGGCGGCGAACAAGACCTGCTGAACCCCGAGGGCGTCAACTGCATCCGGTCGTTCGGCAGCTACGGCACCAAGATCTGGGGCGCCCGCACGCTGGCCAAGACCGACCCGTCGTGGCGGTACATCAACGTGCGCCGGCTGTTCAACTTCATCGAGGAGTCGATCCAGCGCGGCACCCAGTGGGCCGTCTTCGAGCCCAACGACTTCGACCTGTGGCAGCGCGTCAAGCGCAACATCACCTCGTTCCTGCGCGGGATGTGGACCCAGGGCGCGCTGGTCGGCGCCACCCCCGAGCAGGCCTTCTACGTGCTGTGCGACGAGAGCAACAACCCGGCGTCCTCGGTGGACGAGGGCAAGCTGATCGTCGAGATCGGCATCGCGCCGGTGAAGCCGGCCGAGTTCGTCATCTTCCGGATCAGCCAGTGGCAGGGCGGCGGAGCCGCCTCCGAGTAGCACAGCGGCGGATCGTAATTGTCTTAAGGAGAGTTCCGATGCCTGATTTGATGACTACCTTCAGCTTCTTCCTGGAAATCGGGGGAGTTGAGATGGCGAGCTTCCGCAAGTGCTCCGGTGTCGAGTCGGAGACCGAGATCATTGAGTACAAGGAAGCCACCAAGGACGGAAAGATGCTCATTCGGAAGGTCCCCGGGGCGATGAAGTGGAGCGACATCACCCTGGAGCGCCGGATCGACGAGTCGAAGGCGCTGTGGGAATGGCGCAAGCAGGTCGAGGACGGCGACGTCGACTCGGCGCGCCGGGACGGCTCGATCGTCATCAAGGACTCGATGAAGGCCGAGGTCGCCCGCTGGAACTTCGAGAAGGGCTGGGTCTCCAAGTGGACCGGCGCCGAGCTCGACGCGGGCAGCAACGAGATCGCGACCGAAAAGATCACGATCACCCATGAAGGGGTCCACCGGGCATGAGTGGGTTGCAGACCGAGTTTCCCTTCACCCTGCCGAAGGGCTACGTCGACGAGGACGGCACGCTGCACCGCACCGGTGTGATGCGGCTGGCGTGCGCCCGCGACGAGATCGAGCCGTTGCGCGACGGCCGGGTGAAGGAGAACGAGGCGTACGCGACGGTGATCGTCCTCGCCCGGGTGATCACCCAGCTGGGCAGCGTCTCCCGGGTCACCACCAAGACCGTCGAGTCGCTGTTCGTCTCCGACTTCTCCTACCTGCAAGATCTCTACCGCATCATCAACTTCCAGGACCCGAGCATCCTCGAGGCGCTGGAGCCCGGCACCCCTTTCCCGCAGACGTCGGTGGGGGTGGGTTAGGGCACTACGCACAGGACGAGCTCTGGCAGGAGATCGCCTTTCTGGCCTACCACCTGCACTGGGACTTCGACCGGTTGCTCGACCTGGAACACGGCGACCGCATCCGCCTCCTGCGGGAGGTGGGCGGTCTGAACGAGCGCGCATGGCAAGGAGTGGCAGGTGGCTGACGACATCGTCCGACCGCCCTTCGTCGGCAAGTTCCTCTTCAAGATCGGTGACCTGAACATCGGTTCGTTCACCGAGGTGACCGGCCTGGCCGTGTCCATCGACGTGGAGGAGCTGATGGAGGGCGGCCAGAACGCGTACACGCATAAGCTGCTCGGCCGTATGCGCTGGCCGAACATCGTGTTCAAGCGTGGCCTGACCGACTCCGACGCCCTGTTCACCTGGTTGTCCGGCTTCTCCGGCAACGGCTTTGCCGGCAACCAGAACAAGGTGGTCCCGGTGACCGGTTCGATCAGCGTCGTCTACCAGACCGGCAAGCCGTTCCGCACGTGGTCCCTGATCGACGTGAAGCCGGTCAAGTGGACCGGCCCACGCCTGGCCGCCTCCTCCCGCGACCTGGCCATCGAGGAGCTGGAGGTGTGCCACAGTGGCTTCACCGTCGCCACGCCGAAGTGATGGACCCCGGCCGCTCCGCCGTGCCGCCCGCTTCCTGGCCCGCCTGTTGCCCCGGTCCCTGCGACCGGGGCTGACCGGTTCCACCCACCGGCCACCGGGGCCGTCGGCCGGCTCGGTCGGCTCGGTCGGCCGGGCGGCCGGTCAGGCGGCCGGGGCCGCGCATCCCGCGTCCGGGCCCGCCGTGGGCGCCGGCCTGCTGGGTGGGTTGCGTGTGCGCACCTCGTGGTCGGTTCTGCGGTGGTTCCGCGCCGAGCGCGAACGCGAGGCCGGTGCGGGTTCGGTCAACCAGGCGATGCCGGGGGCCTCCCGGGCAGCCGGCGGGCGCAGCGGATCGCCGGCGCCGCGCCGGCTGATTGCGGCTCGTGCGCCACTGACCTCGGGCCGCCCCGGATCGCTGATCGGGCGGCCGCCGGGCGGGCCGGACGTCCGTCCCGGGCACGACCTGCCGATGGGGCCGGCCGGAGCGCCGGTCGGGTCCGGCGGTGGATCCGTGCTGTCGGATTCGATCCGAGTCCGTGACCAGCTTGCCGGCCGGGTGGATGATGGAGCGGCCTCCGGCAGGAGGCAGGCTGCTCCGGCCGGGTCGGCGGGCGGTGGTGGGCGTGCCGGTGCCACGGGGCTTGATCGGGGGCGCGGGCACGACGACCACTCGTTGCACGACCCGGCCGGTCCCGCGCGCGGCCGGAACGGATCGGGTTCGCCGGCGCCCGGTGGGCGCGGATCCGACGCTCGTGGGCCGGGCGGGCTCGGTCTGCGTGGGTCGCTCTCCGGCCTCGGGCTTGCCGGGAGCGGGTCTGCCGGGCGTGGCCCCGATATCAGCTGGGCGGAAGTCGGCGGGCTTGCCCCGTTCGGGCTGGGCCTGCTGGCGCGGCGACCCGACGGAGGCGGCCCGGCGCGGGCCGGAACCGGGGGTGGCCCGGCGCGGGCCGGAACTGGAGGTGACCCGGCGCAGAGCGGAACCGGAGGTGGCCCGGCGCGGACCGGAACCGAAGGCGGTCGCCACGGCACGGCAAATGACCTGCTCTCCTCGGGCTCGGGCGGTTCTGGCACCGGCTCGGGCAGATTTGGCCGGGGCGGGCCCGGCGCCGGCTCGAACGGCGCGGGCCTGGGCGGTCTCGGCTCCGGCTCGGGTGGGGATGACGCCGGCCTGGGTGGTCTCGGGCGGCGCGGCGGCACCGTGCATTCGATCACCGGGCTCGGTCGCAACGGGATCGGTCCGGTCGGACATGCTCCGCACCAACCAGGGTCCGGCCATGGGCTTGCCGGGCTCGGATCTGCCGGCCGCGGTCCCGATGTCAGTTCGTCCGAAGTGGAGGGAATGACACCGTTCGGATTGGGTGCGCTCGGACGCGGCCGGGCGGGCCTCAGCGACGCCGGCGCCGCCGGCGGGCGCACGGCTGGAAGCCTCGCCGGGAACGACGGTGCGGCGAGCGGATTCGCGCCTGCCCCTAGCGGAGGCGGGGGGCTCGGCTCGGCCGGAAGCGGCATGCGTGGCTCAGCCGGAAGCATGCGTGGCTCGGCCGGAAGCGGCATGCGTGGCTCGGCCGGATACGGCGTGCCCGGCTTGGCCCGCAGCAGCATGCGCGGCGCGGCCGGAAACGGCGCGGGTGGAAACGGCGCGGGTGGAAACGGCGCGAGCGGAAACGGTGCGAGCGGAAACGGTGCGAGCGGAAACGGTGCGAGTGGAAACGGCGCGGGTGGAAACGGCGCGGCCGGAAGCCGCGCGCCCGGGAACGGCGTGTCTCGGAATGGCCTGACCGGAAGCGGCGTGCTTGGCAACGACGCGCTCGGGGCCGGCGGGGTGATCGGGTCTCGGGGCGCGATGCCGCTGATCGGGCGGCCGAATGCCGGGCCGGTCGTCAGCAGCCCGGAGACGGCGACGGACTTCCGGGTGCTCGGGGCGGCATCGCTGCCGCCCGGCAATGTGCCCGATCCGAGTGGGGCCGTCTCGGTGGGGCCGGCGGCCGGGCATCGGGTCGGCGCCGGAGGGCCGGCGCGCGCGCCGGAGAGCCCGCGCGAGCGGTGGGAGGCGGCCGTTGCCGCGCGGCCGCTGGAGGCGCCCCGGGCGCTTCCCGGCGCGCTGCACGCGATGGCGTCCGCGCTTTCCGGGCGGGCCCGGCCAC
The DNA here is from genome assembly GCF_040638295.1 of Actinoplanes sp. NPDC026619. NCBI lineage: Bacteria > Bacillati > Actinomycetota > Actinomycetes > Micromonosporales > Micromonosporaceae > Actinoplanes > Actinoplanes sp. NPDC026619. Next base: position 491,901 of record NZ_JBEZYA010000002.1, on the reverse strand, counting down.
CGCTGTTCACCACCGGGCCCAACACCCGGCACGCGCTGGCCTCGGCCGGAGCCCTCGGCGCGACCACCGGCACCGTGGTGCACCTGCCGGCGGCGCCGCCGTCGGGGCCGGCGGTCTCGGCGGTTCTGGCGCACGAGCTGATGCACACCCGCAGCCCGGTCCGGCGGCCCCGGTTCCTGCTCGACGGCGCGTCGGGGCTGCTCGACGACGACGAGCGGCAGGCGCTCGCGGCCGGGAAGCAGGCGGCGACCACCGGGGCGGGGATCGTCGACTCGCTGCCGGTCGGCGGCGGGCTGGGCGCGGTCAGCGAGGTCGCCACCCGGGCGGCCCGGGCCGCGGTCATCGAGGCGTCCGGCAGTCCGATGGGAAGTGCGTTCTCCGGGGCCGCGGGGGACGCGTTCTCTGGGTTGCAGGGCATGGCCGGCAATGCGATGTCAGGGGTGCAGGAAGCGGCGGGTGGCGCGGTGTCGGCGGCCGGCCAAGCGGCCGGTGGCGTGGCCGGGGCGGCCGGTGGCGTGGCCGGGGCGGCCGGTGGCGTGGCCGGGGCTGTCGGCGGAGCGGTGGGGGCCGTCGCGGACGCGGCGGGAGCGGTCAAGCATGCGCTCGACCCGGACCAGGTCGTCGAGATCGTGGAGCGCCGGCTGCTCCGCGAGATCGAGCGGCGTGGCGGCCGGTGGGCCGGAGTCTTCTGATGGGTGAGTTCCAGATGGTGGGTGAGTCCTGATGGCGGGAGTCGACTCCGCGCCGGCCAAGGCCGAGCTGCGGACCGAGCTGAACGATGTCATCCCGTTCCTGTTCAACCCGTCGGAGCTGACGATCACGAAGGCGGCGTCGTGGCAGGCGGCCGACAACAAGGGCGCCAACGCGCCACTGCTGCGGTTCCAGGCCGGGCAGCCGGGGACGCTCGCGCTCAGCATCACGCTGGACACCACCGACAAGGGCACGTCGGTCACCCTGCACACCGACAAGCTGATGAAGCTGGTCGCGGTCGACAAGAAGCTGCCCGCCTCGGACAAGAACCGCAACAACTTCCGGCCGCCGTGGGTGACGTTCCATTGGGGGCCGATGCAATCGTTCAAGGCGGTCGTCGAGCGGCTGACGCTCAAGTTCACCTACTTCGCGGCCAGCGGCATGCCGCTGCGGGCCAAGGCCGACCTCGCCCTCAAGCAGTACGAGGACGAGGAGATCAAGCCGCTGCAGAACCCGACCTCGCACACCCCGTCGCTGCAGACCGTGCACCGGCTCGGCCACGGCGAGACCCTCGACCGGCTGGCCGCCAAGCATTACGCCGACTCGACCCGGTGGCGGCTGATCGCCGAAGCCAACAACATCGTCGACCCGCTCTCCCTCGAGCCGGGGATGCTGATGATCATCCCCGAGCTGCCGGTGCGCCGCCGTGGCTGAGCAGAAGCGCCGGCTCGACGGGGCCCAGCTCACCGTGGACGGCCGGCCGCTCGCGCCGGAGACGTACCAGCGGCTGGTGCTGGTGCGGGTCGAGGAGTCGGTGCAGCTGCCCGACTACTTCGCGATCCACTTCGACGACCCGCACTTCGACCTGTTCGACAAGGGCACGTTCGCGATCGGCAGCCGGATCGAGATCGCGTTCCGGGCCGAGGGCGACCCGGTGGTGGTGACCGCGGGGGAGATCACCGCGATCAGCGTGGAGCCGGGGGTGTCGGGGCGGCACGAGCTGGTGCTGACCGGATTCGATCTGACCCACCGGCTGGCCCGGGTGCCGAAGTCGCGCAGCTTCCAGCGGGTCACCGACGCCGACATCGCCTCGCGCATCGCCGGCGAGTACGGCCTGGACGCCGACGTGGACGCGACCGGTGGCACACACGACTACGTGCTGCAGGCCGGCGAGACCGACTACGCGTTCCTGCGCCGGCGGGGCGCCCGGATCGGCTACGACGTGTGGATCAGCGAGAAGACATTCCACTTCAAGAAGGCCCCGAGATCAACGGCAAATCCGCCGAAGCTGACGTACGGGCAGAACCTGGCCAAGTTCGCGACGCGTTTCTCGGCCGCCGAGCGCAGCGACGAGGTGGAGATCCGCGGCTGGGACCAGCTCGGCAAGGAGGCGATCACCGGCCGGGCCGACCGCACCGACCCGGGCACCGACGCGCCCGCCGCGCAGGAGATGACCGATGCGGCCCGGCGCGCGTTCGGGCGGGTCAAGCGCAACGCCGGCCAGTTCCCGGTGACCGACCAGGCCGAGGCGGACGCGCTGGCCGGCTCGCTGTTGCTGCGTGCCTCCGGCGAGGAGGTGGTGCTGCGCGGCGAGGCGATGGGCGACCCGCTGATCGGCGCGGGCGCGAAGGTGCACATCGAGGGCATCGGCTCGCGGATGACCGGCGACTACCGGGTCACCCAGGTCGAGCACTCGTACGGGGCGAATCAGCCGTACCTCACGAGGTTTGTCTGTGGTGGCAAGGAGCCGGCCGGCCTGGCCGACCTCACCACCGGGAAGGCGCCGGAGAAGAGCGGCTGGTCCGGGCTGGTCGTCGGGATCGTCACCAACAACGACGACCCGGAGAAGCTGGGCCGGGTGCGGGTGAAGTTCCCGACCCTGTCGCAGGACGACGAGAGCGCCTGGTCGCGGATCGCCACCCCGGGCGGCGGCAAGCAGCGCGGCCTGCAGTGGATCCCCGAGGTCGACGACGAGGTGCTGGTCGGCTTCGAGCTGGACGACACCACCCGGCCGGTGATTCTCGGCGGCCTGTGGAACCGGAAGGACACCCCGCCCGATCCCGGTGCGATCGCGAAGGGCTCGGTGAACCAGCGGATGCTGGTCAGCCGCAAGGACTCGCGCCTGGTGTTCGACGACGACAAGCTCGAGATCGACCTGCTGCTCGGCGGCACCCCGTGCGCGCTGAAGCTGGAGAAATCGGAGTCGTCGCTGACCGGCGACCAGAAGCTGGTGCTGACGGCCACCCAGATCGAGATCAAGGCGACGTCGAAGCTGACGCTCAGCGGCGCCCAGGTCGAGATCACCGCGTCCGGGCCGCTGACCGCGTCCGGCAAGCCCATCAAGCTGAACTGAGGGGAGGCGCCGCCATGCCGCAACCGGCTGCCCGCCAGAACGACCCGGTCACCGGGACCGACATCCACATCCTGCTGGTCCCGTCGCCGGGCGGCCCGGTGCCGACGCCCTCCCCGCTCCCGTTCGCGGGGCAGCTGATGACGGGACTGTCCACCGACGTACTCATCAATGGTCTGCCCGCCGCGACGCTGGGGAGCGTCGCGCAGAACATGCCGCCGCACATCCCGCCGTCGCCGTTCAGCAAGCCGCCGACCAACCAGGGCCGGGTGCTGATCGGCTCGCCGACGGTGCTGGTCAACGGCAAGCCGCTGGCCCGGATGGGCGACCAGGTGGCCACCTGCAACGACCCGGTCGACGCGCCGACCAGCGTGATCAGCGCCGGGTCGCCCGACGTGCTGGTGGCGTGATGGCCGGCGACGACTTCATCGGCAACGGGTGGGCGTTCCCGGCCGCGATCGGCCGCAACGGCGCCGTCCGGCTGGTCACCGGCGTCGAGGAGGTGGACGCGGCGATCCGGATGATCCTGTCCACGGTGCCGGGCGAGCGGGTGATGCGGCCCGAGTTCGGCTGCTCGATGTGGGAGCAACTGTTCGCGCCGTTGACCGCGAGCACGCTCGGGCTCATCGAGCAGGCGGTGCGGGTGGCCCTCGAACGCTGGGAGCCACGGATCGAGCTGCAGCTCGTCGAGGCCGACGGCGAGCAGTCGACCGGCACGGTGCACATCACCGTCGCCTACCGGGTCAAGTCCACCAACGACGTACGCAATCTGGTCTTTCCGTTTTATACGATTCCCACCGAGGAGCCGGCGCCATGAGCGAGCGCAGCGAGCGAATCATCAAATACAGCGCCTTTGTGTCTCATGTCGGTGCGGAGCGAAGCGGAGTACCGGCATGAGCCTCCCCGCACCCGACCTGGACGATCGGCGGTTCCAGGACATCGTCGACGAGGCGAAACGGCGGATCAACCGGCTCTGCCCGGACTGGACCGACCACAACGTCTCCGACCCCGGCGTCGCGCTGATCGAGCTGTTCGCCTGGATGACCGAGATGACGCTCTACCGGCTCAACCAGGTGCCGGACCGGCTCTACGTGAAGTTCCTCGAGCTCGTCGGGGTGGAGCTGTTCTCCGCCGTGCCGGCCCGCGCCGACCTGCTGTTCCGGCTCACCTCCGCGCGCGACGACGTGGTGCGCGTGCCGGCCGGCAGCCAGGTCAGCACCGAGCGCCGCGAGGACGAGGCGCCGATTGTCTTCCTCACCGACTCGGAGCTGCTGGTCCGGCCGCCGAAGCTGATGGCGTGCCTGACCCACGCCGGCGACCGCTACGCCGACCACTGGGAGGAGCTGCGGCGGGAGGCCGCGTCGGTGCAGCTGTTCCCGACGCTGCAGGTCGACGAGGCGGTCTACTTCGGGCTCGAGGAGTCGGCGGCCGGCAACCTGCTGCGCCTCGACGTCACCACCGGCCCGGAAGGCGCCGGCGTCGACCCGCGCCGCCCGCCCCGGGTGTGGGAGGCCTGGGACGGCACCGCCTGGAAGAACGTGCGGATCCTCGACGACACCAGCGCCGGCTTCAACTCGACCGGCGAGGTGACGCTGCTGCTGCCGATGCGGCACGAGGCCCTCGCGATCGGCTCGAAGCGGGCGTTCTGGCTGCGCTGCCGCCTGGTGCGGCCGATCGAGGGTCAGCCCGACTACACCAACCCGCCGATCCTCGAGCAGCTCTCCGCGGTGGCGCTCGGCGGCGCGGTGCCGGCCCACCACGCCGAGCCGGCCCCGGCCGAGCTGCTCGGCGCCAGCAACGGCCGGCCCGGCCAGGTGTTCCAGGTGCGCCGGGTGCCGGTGCTGCCGCGCCGCTACGACGAGACGGTCCGGGTGGTGCTGCCCCGCCACGAGCGCACCGGCGAACCCGAGGAACAGGAGTGGACCGAGGTCGCCGACCTGTCCGACGCGGAGGAGGACGACCAGGTCTTCACCTGGTCCGGCGCCACCGGCGAGGTGCGCTTCGGGCCGCGGGTGCTCGACCGGGAGGGCCGGGTGTTCCAGCACGGCGCGATCCCGCCGGTCGACGCGCAGATCTACGTGACCGGCTACCGCTTCGGTGGTGGCCGGCGCGGCAACGTGCCCGCCGACCGGCTCACCGTGCTGCACACGTCGATCCCGTTCGTTGCCGGGGTGACCAACCTGGACGCCTCGGCCGGCGGCGTCGACGCCGAGACGGTGGAAAATGCCAAGGTGCGCGGGCCGATGCTGCTGCGTGGCGGCCGGCGGGCGGTGACGGCCGAGGACGTCGAGCGGCTCACGCTGGACGCCGCGCCGAACGTCGCCCGGGCCCGCTGCCTGCCCCCGGACAACCCGGCCGAGCCGGCGAAGCTGCTCGTCGTACCCCGCGTCGATGTTGCTCCGGAGAATCTGACCCTCGATGACCTGGCGATCTCCGATGAGCTGGAGGAGACGATCAAGGCCTATCTGGAGCCGCGGCGGCTGCTGACGATGCGCTTGCGCATCGACGCGCCGCGCTACCAGGGGGTCAAGGTGGTCGCGGAGGTCCGGGCTGCTCCAGGTGTACGCACGGAGACCGTGCGCGAACGAGCCGAACGCGCCCTCTACGAATACCTCAACCCGTTGACCGGCGGCCCCAGCGGACAGGGCTGGCCGTTCGACACCGACCTGCGCCTCGGCGACGTCTACGGCGTACTCCATGGGTCGTTCGGTGTTCAAGGGGTTGAGGCGGTGCACTTCTTCTCCGCCGACCTGCGCCGCAAACGGACCCTCGACCAGGTGGAACAACGGCTGCGGCTGCTGCCGGAGGCGCTGTTCATGTCGTACGAGCACCGGGTGGTGGTCCAGCAATGACCTCTTCACTGTCGCGGGGCTGGCTCGTCGAGCAGCTACCCCGGGTGATGGCCACCGACCCCGTCCTGCGCGACTTCGTGACCGCTTTCGAACAGGTGCATGACACCGTCCGGGAGCGCATCGACGCGATCGAGTTCCAGATGGACACCGGCCTGGCCAGCCCGGAGATGCTCGCCTACCTGGGCTCCTGGCTGGGCGTCATGCTCGAACCGACCGACCCGGCCGACTACCGCCGCTCGCTGGTCCGCGAGGTCGGCAAGCTGCTCGGCTGGCGCGGCACCCGTTACGGCGTGGAGGCGCTGCTGCAGGCGGCCACCGGCGCCCGGGTCACCGTGCTCGACGCCGGCGGCGTCTACGGCCGCAACGACAAGGTGCCGCCGCCCGATGCGGTCGTGGTCGTGCAGATGGACCACACCGGGCACCTCACCGAGAAACAGGTGATGGCGTTCCTGCAGAGCGAGATCCCGCTCGGCGCCAAGATCCAGCTCGACGTCCGCTTCCAGCCGCAGCCCGCCCGCGGGCGCGCCCGCCCACCCGGCAGTGGAGACAACAATGCCTGACTCGTACGGCTCGGTCCGCCAGATGCCCTGCCCCGACTGCGGCAACCCGGTCATGCCCGACCGCGACCAGCTGTGCCCGAACTGCGGTTACCCGCTGATGTTCCTGCGCAAGGGCGGCGGCAACGACGACGCCCAGGCCCAGGCGATCCCGCGCAGCCCCAACGAGCGGGTCGACGAGACCAACCTGCGCGTCGTGCCCCAGCCGGTGACCGACACCCGGCAGTTCCCGTCGGGCAACTACGGCGCCCAGCGCGGCCAGGCGCCGTGCCGCAACTGCGGTTACCCGAACGAGGCGGCCCGCATCCGCTGCGAACGCTGTGGCATCGAACTGCGCCAGGCCCGCCCGCATGCCCGCACCCTGGCCCCGCCGATGATCGCCCCGCAGAAAGGGGGCGGCAGGCGCGGCTGGGGCTGGCTGCTGATCCCGCTGATCATCCTGGCCACGCTGTCGCTGCTGGCCCTGGCCGTCACCCTGGTCTGGTACTACTTGGGCTGACCTATGCTCGATGTCGTGATCTTCGAAGCCGGGCGGCGCCGGTGACGCGTCCCGGCGCACCCGCGCTGGACGACCAGCATGTCGACCGGTGGACCGCCGCGGCCGCGCCGTGGTGGAAGCTGCGGTTGGCGCTGCTCGTCGCGTGGATCGCCGCAATTCTCATTGCGCTGGCCGGTGACACGGCTCCCTGCACGGCCCTGGACCCGGGCGTGTGCGGACCGGACGTGACGTTCGCGGTGGCGCTCGTCGTCCTGGCAGCCACCCCGGTCCTGCTGTGGTGGCTGCCGCTGGCCGGCTGCGGCGCCGGGATGCTCTTCGCCCTCCTGGACCTGATCGGTGACGATCTGCCGGCCGCGAACGTGGCCTTCGGGGTCCACGGACTGCTCTGCCTGGCCACGGCGGCCTGGCTGGTCGTGGCGCGACGCCGGCAGGCGGCGGTGGTGGCCGAGATGGCCGGCACGGCACGCCTGGACGCGGCGCTCGCCGGGCGCCTGCGGGACAGCTTTCCCGGCTGGGGAGGGCGCACCATTTTCGCTGTCCTGCTGGTCATCGCCGGGGCCGGCGGCATCGCCTGGTACGACCATCGGGTCGCCCAGGTGGCGGCGCACGAGTCGGCAGCGGTCCGGACGGACGCCGTCATCCGCAGTGCCGACCGGGCCGAGAGTGTGGTCGTCGTCGAGGTGCCGCGGCCGGTGCGGGTGGACGTCCAGGGCTCGTACGAAGCCGGGCAGGTCGTCCCGGTGCTGGTGGACGGCTCGTGGGCGCACCTCGTCGCCGAACCCGAGGACGTGACCCCGTGGCTCAGCGGTGGGCTGGGGGCGCTCGGGCTCGCCGGCCTCCTGCTGGCCGGCGAGCAGCGCATGCGGTCGGCGCGCCGGCGGCTGCTGCGCGGCCCGCTGCCCGCCGTGGAGCTGACCGCCGAGCCGGACGACCGGGGCCGCGCCGTGCTGCACGGCGGCATGGCGGTGCTTCCGGTCGCGGCAACGCCGACCCGGCGGACGAGGCCGCACCTGACCGGCGAGGAGGTGGACTGGGCCCAGGGTTGGGCGGCCGCGGAGAGGGAGGATTTCGGCCGGGACTGGCGCAGCTCCGGGGGCCGGGACGAGCCGCAGGCCGTGACCGTGGCCGGCGACCTGCGCGACGGCGGCTGGGTCCTGCTCATCACCGACGACGCCGTCCTGCTGCCCGAGGCACCGCTGCGTACGCCACGGGAACGCCCCGAACCGGCCGGCGTTCTCCCCGGCGAACCCGTGCCGGTCACCGACCCGGGCGACCTGCCCGAGCTGCCCGTCCTCCTGCGGGCACACCCGCGCGACCGGGTGCTCGGCGCATTCGCGCTGCTCGGCTTCGCCGCCGGACCCGCCGCGGTGCTGGCCGGCCTGCCCGACGGCTGGTGGCAGACCCTCGTCGCGCTCGGCATGGGTGGCTTCCTGACCTACGAGGGCTGGGGCCGGCTCAACACTCGGGTCAGGTTGACGCCCGGTGGCCTTGTCGTGCACGACCGTGTGCGGGTCCACCGCGTGCCGTGGGCGCGGTTGCACGGCGTGCGACACGACGACAAGGGACTGTGGCTCGCGTGGGGCCCTGGCACCTCCGTCCAGATCCGCGGCGTGGCTGATCACTGGGGCGCGGTGATGATGCGGCTGCGGGATCTCTACCTGGCTGCCGGTGATCCGGGCGGCCAGGTCAGCAGCCGGCTGAACGCCGGCCCGGCGGTCGGCCTCGCCTACGCCCTCGTGGCGGTCGCGTCGGTTTGGTGGCGGCACCATCGTTAGGCGTCGGGGCGATTCGGCGACCAGCTCAGGTGCCGCCGTCCGCGTCGGCGTGATCCGATCGGCTCAGGGGGCGGTGTCCCCGTCGGCCTCCTCGGCCAGCCGGTGGATGTGCTGCGCGCGCAGTGCCTCCCGGCGCCGAGCCTGCCCCAGCACTGCGGTCACCAGCACAGCAACGGCCGCGATCAGCGTCGCCACGGCCCAGACGACGACGACCTTCCGGCTGAGGAACGAATATTGCGGGAAGCGAAGCCCCATGCCGAGCAGCAGGATCGGCCAGACGAACAACGCCGCCGGCCACCAGGCGCGCCGGTCACGCCGGACGGTGAAGAGCACGCCCATGACGATCACTGCCATGGTCAGGATCAGTGCCGCCACCAGGAGCGCCTCGCGCCCGACGTGGTGCTGCTCGGCGGCGACGAGCGCCGCCAGCAGGGCTGCCACGGCGGCCGGGGCGACGAGGACGGCGGTGTCCCGCAAGCCGCGGCGGTTGTCGGCGGCCAGCGCCAGGATGCCGAGCCCGATCTGCGGCACGAGAATGAACAGGGGCGGGTGGAGAGCGGTCAGATCCAGGGGAGGGACCACCGACACCGCCACCACGACCCCCACCGTCACGGTGATCGCGGTGGCGACCGCCCACCGCCCGAAACCGGCCGGTGCGGCCGCCGGCACGAGCAGCCAGGCGACCCACGCGAACACGCCGATCGTGTGGAACGGGCCCAGCATCGGTGCGCCGGAGTCGTACTGGCCGCCGTTGCCTTCGGTGTTGATCAGCCAGATGCCGGCCAGCACGGTCGCCATCATCAGAGCGGGGGTGCCGGCGAGAGGCAGCGCGTCGGCGAGGCCGAGGGCACTGCGAGCCCGCAGGCGCTGACGCAGCCCGCCGACCATCAGATCGGCGACGTCACCGGGCCGCGGCCGGCGCTGCCCGGGCGCGGCCAGATCCACATACGTGTCGACGATCTCGGCGCCTCGCTCGGCGCGGTCGGCGGCCGGGTACCACCGAAGGAGCTTGGTGTAGCGCTCACGCAGCACCTCGCTCATGCGACACCGCCGGCGAGCTGCGCACCCGACGGCCCGATCACCGGGCGCGACAGCCGGCTGGTCGCCGCCTCGACCGCCCGGCGCATGCGCTCCGTCTCGGCCCGCAGCAGATCGGTGCCCTGATCGGTGAGCCGGTAGTACTTACGGGCGCGGCCGTCGACGATCTCGGAATGGTCCACCGTCACCAGCCCGTCGTCGGCAAGCCGGTCGAGGGAGCCGTAGAGCGTGCCGGGCCGGAGCGAAAGCCGACCCTCCGACAGCTCACTCACCTCGAGAATCAGGCCATAGCCATGCATCGGCGCCCGGGCCAGGGCGGTCAGGATCAGGAACGTGGGCTCCTGGAGCGGCGTCTTCATGCGCCCACCGTATCGACGCGACCATATCTTCGCAACAAAGATATGCTCGCAGGCGTTAGGTGGCGCAATGTGGATAGGATCGCGCCATGCGGCCGGCCGGGACATTGATCGTCATCCTGTTGGCCCTCGTCGCCGGCTGCGGCGACCCGGTCGAGCAGTCCGGCGCGAAACTGTGGAAGGTCCCGGCAACTCCCGCCCCGGGCGAGCGCTGGCCGGGCCGCATCGAGGTCGACCGGGCGACCGGCACGATCACGGCGGCCGGCTTCAACGACCTGATCGACCGCTCATCCCCGAGCTGGGCGGCAGCACCCGACACCGCCGCGGCGGAACTGCTGGGCCTGAACGGCCCGTTCGACGGCCGCCCCGAGATCCGCCTGCTCCTGGAGCCGGATCGCGACAAGACGGTCGTGACCGCAACGATGTCCCGGCTGGGCGACGACTCGGTCGCCGCCGAGCGCTACCGCGTCGTGCTCACCCCCGGCCAAGGCGGCAGCTACCGATTCAGCTCGGGCGCCCGAACCGTCAAGTGCCAGTCCGGCCGAGGCCACCAGGACTTCGCGCTCGGCACCTGCTCCTAGATGTCGTCCTGATCGTCGAGCCTGCCGGTCCCGGTCTCGCGGTGATCACTGCTGTTGGTCGGCGGGGGCCGGGACCTGGACGGCCACGAGGAGACGGCGTACGGCTTCCGGATCACCGCTCATGGCGGCGCCGGTGTCCATCAGCCCGCGTAGGTCGGCGTTGCCGAAGGCGGCGAGAAGGGCGTCTGTCTTGGTGGTCAGGGCAGCGTCCGGCTCGAGTGGCGGCTCGTGAAAGACCTCGGCGACGGCGCTCGTGAGGTGGACGCCGAACACCCCCGCCGAACCGCGGTCGTCCAGTTCGATCCGGAGAGTCGCGGGTCGTCCCGGCGCCGGGACGTAATAGGTGCGGATGGTCAACATGGCGCTGTCCACGCTCACGAACTGCTGTTCCGCCGTACGGGGAGCGGCCAGCGCCCAGGTGCCGAGCGCGATGACGATCGGTTCGAGGCTGCGCCCCCACGGGGTCAGTTCGTAAACCCGCGCGGCGCCGGGCGGCGGGAGTTGCCGGCGGTTGATGACGCCCACGTCGGTCAGTTCGCGCAGCCGGTCGGACAGCGCGTTCGGGCTTGCGGCCGGCAGGGCCTGCTGGAGATCGGTGAATCGTTTCGGCCCGAGCAACAGCTCGCGGACCAGGAGCAGTGACCACCGTTCGCCCACGATGTCGAGGCCGCGCGCGATGCCGCAGGCCTGCCGATAGCCCCGCTGAACCGGCACGGGCCACCTCCAATGCTTGCTGGGTAATAGTTCAAGCTACTAGGGTCATAGTAACTAGTCGAGGAGGTGCTCATGCGTCCGTCACCCCCGGTCGCCGATCGCGAGGCCTGGCAGGAGCAGCTGGATGATCTCCGAAGCCGTGAGAAAGCACATACGCGTGAAGGCGACGCCATCGCAGCGGCCCGGCGACGACTGCCGATGGTCGAGGTCGACCCGGCCGCCGTTCTCGTGGGCGCCGATGGTCCGGTCCCTCTGCTCGACGTCTTCGAGGGGAGGTCTCAACTCATCGCGTCGTACCACATGTGGCACACGGGCAGCCCGGCCGCCGACCAATGCGAAGGTTGTACCTTCTTCACCGGTCAGGTCCTCGAGTTGTCCTACCTGCACTCGCGCGACGTCACGTTCGCGGTCTTCTGCCAGGGACCGTTCGAGGAGTCGTCACGCTACCGCGACTTCATGGGCTGGCAGGCGCCTTGGTACGCGGTGCCCGCACAGTCGCTGGAGTCCCTCGTCGCGGGGCGCGCGTTCGGGATGAAGGCGTGTTACCTGCGCCGCGGTGACCAGGTCTTCGAAACCTACTGGACCACCGGACGCGGCGTCGAGCCGATGGCGCCGTCGTACGGTCTTCTCGACATGACCGTCTACGGCCGACAGGAAAGCTGGGAGGTGTCACCTGACGATTGGCCGCAACGCTTCCGGACCGACGGTGACCAGTTCCGGCTCAACGGTCGGCCGACATCGCAATGGACACGCCTCGCCGCCGGCTGTCACGACGGTTTGGGCGGCGTTGAGGCCGGCCCTCGGGAGCGCCACTGCCATTGAACTTTCTTCTATTTCCCCGCGATCAGACGCTGGGCCAGGGCCGGGTTGAAGACGCCGGCTTTGGTGGTGGGGGCGACGCCGCATTTGCCGTCGGAGTTGCCCGGGTTGGAGATCCAGAGTTGCAGCGCCGCCGGGTTCGCCGTCGAGCGCTTGCCCAGTTTGCGGCCGCCGGGATTGCACCACTGGCCGTTGCTGCCGTTGCCGTTGCGGCTGGTGTCTATGACGTACCCGGCTGATCGGTGCAGTGCGGTCTTGACCTGTTGGGCGTAGCGCTGGGACTCGGTCGTGCCGATGAAGTTGGAGACGTTTACCGCGAAGCCGTGGGCCTGCGCGACACCGGCCGAGAGGAGGCGTTCGGCCATCGTCGCCGGGCCGGTCCAGTTGGCGTGGCCGGCGTCGATGTAGGTCCACGTGTTCGGGGCCTTCGCCGCCAGCGTCCGGGTGGCGGCGTTGAGCAGGCTGAGCCGGGTGGTGATCTGGGTCGTGGTCATGCAGCTGAAGTCGCCGAGCGCGTCCGGTTCGAGGATGACGATCGCCGGGCGGGTGCCGATCGCGGTGGCGAAGGTGGAGATCCACTTCTGGTAGCTCGCCGAGCTGGCCGCCCCGCCCGCCGACTGTGCGCCGCAGGCGTCGCGGCCGGGCAGGTTGTAGGCGACCAGGACCGGCAGCTTGCCGGCGATCCGGGCGGACCGGGTGTAGTTCGTGACGGCTTTGCCCAGGTCGGCGTCGCTGGTGCCGGTGAACCAGTGCGCCATCGGCTGCCGGCTGATCGCGGTCCGGATCGCGGCTGCCCGGGTCTCCGACGGGTTTGCGGCGACCCAGCGGGCGGCCGGCAGTTGCGGGTCGACGAACAGCCCGTCGGTCATGCTCAGCGGGTTGCCGCCGGTCTGCAGCGCAACCTCGGCATCCACCACTGCCTGCGTGTCGGCGACGGTTTCGCGCACCGGGCCGGCGGTGCCGACCGACAGCAACTGCGCGGCGACAACCGAGGCCACGAGGAAAACAGCCGCGCTCGGTCTTCTCACGCCCTGCCAGGTCGGCCGGCCGGACCCGGACCTGAGGAAATCAGGCGCAGTTCATGCACCAGCGGGCGAACGGCCGCGCGACCAGCCGATCGGCGGCGATCGGCTGACCGCACCGCTCGCAGACGCCGTAGCTCCCCGCGTCCAACCGGCGCAGCGCGTCGTCGACCTCGGTGATCCGCGCCCGCACGGCGGCCAGCAGCGCGGTCAGCTGGGCGCGTTCGAAGCCGATGGTGGCGCCCTCCGGGTCGTGCTCGTCGTCGGCGTTCGAGTCCCGGGAGGCGGTGAACAGCGCTTCCAGGTCCCCGGCCAGCGTCGCCTCCTCGGCCCGCGCGCCCGCGCGCAGCCGCAGCAGCTCATCCCGGACCATCTCCGCAGCTTAACGACCGCGGATTGGGAAACCGGTTCGAGCGCCTTGCCGCCGCGAGGCAGGATCGGCCCATGAAGGTGCATGAGCGGATCGACGGCCGGCTTCGGGTCTTCATCGAGGCGCAGCCGATGTTCTTCGTGGCCACCGCGCCGAGCGGGCCGGGCGGGCACGTCAACGTCTCACCCAAGGGCATGGGCGGTACGTTCGTGGTGCTCGGCGAGCACCGGGTCGCCTACCTCGACTATCACGGCAGCGGCGCGGAGACGACCGCCCACCTCGATGAGAACGGCCGGATCACGGTGATGTTCTGCGCTTTCCAGGGCCCGCCGAACATCGTCCGGCTCTACGGTCAGGGCCGCATGATCCCGGTCACCGCGGCGGAGTTCCCGGAGCTGCTGAGCCTGTTCCCGGCCCCGCCGGACACCCACGGCGTCCGCTCGGTGATCGACGTCGCGGTCGACCGGATCACCGACTCGTGCGGTTACTCGGTTCCCCTGATGTCCTACGAGGGCGACCGCGACCTGCTGATCCGCGCCCACGAGCGCCGCACCGACGCCGACCTGGCCGAATACCGCCGGGTGAAGAACGGCGTCAGCATCGACGGCCGTCCGATCTTCGCCGAGGCAACAGACAAGTCCACCCCGCAGCGGTACGCCGATGCCCGTCCCGCGTCGCCCGACCTCTAGCCGCTCACTCGATGGGACGCGGGGTCCACCAAGTGGGCACCGTTCCCACAGAGCGAATGATCGTCCCGCCTAATGGCTGGAGGTCCCGCATTGCGGACAGCGGCGCTGCGCAATTCCCCCAAAACATGGCTTCTCGCCAGCGGAGATCTCGATGTTGGTGAGTTCCTGCGAACTCCTAGCAGCAAGTTCCCTAGATCCACACTGGACCGGCGAAATGTGCGGGCGCGGTCCGCGGGCGCGGCGGGGGCGGCGGGAGCGGGGGCGGCGGGAGCGGGCGCGGCGGGAGCGGGCGCGGCGGGAGCGGGCAGCGTGGGCGGTCGCGGCGGGGACGGGCAGCGTGGGCGGTCGCGGCGGGGACGGGCAGCGTGGGCGGGCGCGGCGGGCACGGGCGCGGCGGGCACGGGCGCGGCGGGCACGGGCGCGGCGGGGACGGGCAGCGCGGGCGGTCGCGGCGGGGACGGGCAGCGCGGGCGGTCGCGGCGGGCACGGGCAGCGCGGGCGGTCGCGGCGGGCACGGGCAGCGGAGGCGCCCGCTGTCCGGGCCGGCTCACCAGCGGTGGTCGTCCATGGCGGGGTCTCGGGTCGCCCAGTGGCGTCGGGGCTGCACCAGAAGCAGCGCCATGATGATCTGCACGCCGGCCGCCACCCCGACATCCCGGGCCGAGACGCCGGCGGACAGCATCAGTCCCAGCGGCGCGGCGAAGAAGAGCAGGGCCACGGCGCGGTACCAGTACCACGGCAGATCGGCCAGCACGCGCAGCAAGCCCAGGCAGGTGCCGAAGCCGGCCGTCAGCAGGGCGAAGACCGGCGCGCCCCAAGCCAGCGCGAAGAGCAGGCCGCCGACGCCGTCGTGCCAGGTCAGGGCGAGTGCGGTGGCGCTCAGGGCGAGATAGGCCGCGGCGTGCAGCAGGATCCACCGGCCGGCCGGCAGCTCCTCGGCCCAGCCTCGCAACGCATTGACGCTCACGATCTGATCCTACGAGTCGGTTGGCCGCGGACCAGGTCGTCGTGGATCTGCCAGCGAGCCGTGACCGCCGCCTGGGCCGAGGCCTCGTTGCCCCGGGCGATCTTGTCGCGCAGCAGTTCGACGGCGAGGCGGCGGTTCTGGCTCAGGTGGCGTTCGGTGTCGACGACCACGGTCAGGCCGGTGGGGCGATGCGTGGCGCGGACCGCGGTGCTGGCCTTGTTGCGGTGCTGGCCGCCCGGGCCGCCGGTGCGGCAGGGCACGAAGTCGACATCGTCCTCGGCGAAGTGCGTCCGTGGCACGGTCAGCGAGACCGGCTGCGAGATCACAAACCAGTTCTTACGACCCACCTTGCGGTACGGGCTGGGCGCCTGCCAGCACAGCGTGCCGGTCCAGCCGGCGGCGAACTCGGCCGCGCCCGGCCCGTCGATGCGCAGCAGCACCGAACGGTAGGTGCCGAGCCGCTCGCCGGGCACCGACTCGACCCGGGTCACGGCGAGCCGGGCGGACTCGATCGGGGTCGCGGCGAGCCGGGCGGACTCGATCGGGGTCGCGGCGAGCCGGGCGGACTCGATCGGGGTCGCGGCGAGCCGGGCGGACTCGCCCCGGGGCGAGTCCGGGTCGGCCGCCGACGATTCCAGGTGGGCCACGAGACCGGCCACCGCCCACGCGCACTCCTGCGGGCCGCGGCCCGCCGACAGCAGCAGATGCACGGTCATCGGCGCGGCCCTCGATCCGCCGTCTTGTAGGTGACCAGCGGGACCGTCTCGGCGATCGGGGTGGCCAGGCCGAACGACGTCAGGTCGTCGATCACCTGCTCGATCTTCTTGTACGCCGTCGGCGCCTCCTCGAACAGCAACTGCCGGTCGCCGCACACGACCAGCGAACCCAGCGGGGTGCGGCGAAGCTCCTCGACGGTGTGCTTGGCCTTGCCGCGGCGCAGCGCGTCGGACCGGGACATCTTGCGACCGGCCCCGTGCGCCACCGACCAGCCCGCCTCCGGCCCGGCATGCCCCCGGACCAGGTAGGACCGGGTGCCGCGGGTGCCGGCGACGAGCACGTCCCGTCCGTCGCCGTTGGCCGCGCCCTTGCGGTGCAGATAGCCGCCGTCGCGCCACTCCACCGAGTTGTGGCACTCGTCGACGATCGGGTCGGCGGGTGTGGCGCCCAGGGCGTAGGCGACGCGCGCGGCCATCAGGCGCCGGTTGAGCGATCCCCACCGTACGGCCTCGTCATGGGCTTTCAGGTAGTCGGCCGGAGAGGCCGCCGGGCCGGCGCCGTGCTGCGAGGTGTGGTCGCGCAGAATGCTCTCGCCGAGGCCCCGCGAGCCACTGTGGACGATCAGCACCAGACCGCCGGTGGAGAGGCGAGCGAGCTCGACGAAGTGGTTGCCGCGCCCGACCGTGCCGATGCCCTCCAGGTGGCCCAGCGGCACGTCCCGGCCGACGAAGTCCCACGCCGGGTCGTCGTCGGCGGGGGAGCGGTCGAGGTCGGGGAAGCGGGCGGCCAGTTTCTCCGGCACCGGTCGTTTCAGCGCGATCGGGAACACCGCGATGCCGCAGCCGATGTCGGAGCCGACCAGGAACGGGTAGAGCACGGTGGAATGCATGGCGGCGCCGATCGGGGCACCCTTGCCGGGGTGCAGATCGGGCATGCCGGCCACGTGGAGCATGCCGTCGAGGGCGGCCACCCGGTGGCACTGATCGACGGCGTCGGACTCGATCCAACTGGATGAGGACGCGAAGACGCGAACGGAAGCAGACAAGGCTGAAGCGCTTTCGTGGGAAGAAGAAGGGTCCGGGAGGAAAGCGTCAGCGCGTCATGCCGACCAGGATTCCGCAGTCCTGATCAGGCGGCAATCGAATTAACGATGAGCTCGGCCGCCAGCTCGGAGGGCGTCGCCCCGAGCCAGACCGCATGCAGCGGCCGCACCAGCGACAGCGACGGCACCCGCAGCTCCACCAGCTCGCCTGCGGCAACCGGCCCGGCGGTGGCTCGCGCGCTTACCACCCCGATGCCGCCGCCGGCCCGGGTAGTTGCCAAGATCGTCGTGGTCGAACCAAGGCTGGTCGCATGCGGCAGATCGGGCATCTCACCCAGCGAAGCGACCAAGGCGTTGAGGAACGTGTCGCGCGTGCCCGAGCCCGGCTCCCGCAGGAGCAACGGCTGCGACAGCAGGTCGGCGACACGCAACGAGGCCCGCGACGAAAGGTAACCGGCCGCTACCACCAGGGCGACCCGGTCCGACCCCACCATCCGTGAGCTCAGATCGGCCGGGATGTCCGGCGACTCGACGAACCCGAGGTCGGCATTCCCACCGCGTACCATCTCGCAGACGCCCTGGCTGTTCGCGACCTGAGCGGAGATCTCCAGGTCCGGGTGGGTGCGGCGGAGCGCGAGGAGCCAGGCCGGCAGCATGTACTCGGCGACGGTCAGGCTCGCCGCCACCCGCAACCGGGCCTGCCGGTCGTCACGCAACGTGCGCACCCCGTCGGCGAGATGGTGCGCGGCGTCCACCACCTGCTGCGTCCAGACGGCTACCGCCTGCCCGGCCGGCGTGAGCAGGCTGCCGCGCCGCGAGCGCACCAGCAGCGGCACCCCGAGACGCCGTTCGAGCCGGGCGAGGCGCTCGCTGGCGGTCGGCTGGCTGATGCCGTGCCGCTGGGCGGCCCGCCCGACGCTGCCGGTCTCGGCAACCGAGAGGAGAAGGTCGAGGGCGGGCAGGTCACTGATCCACGGCGGCAGGGGCATCGGGGCCGAGTTTACGCGAGTTGTTGCAGGCCAAGGCTGGTGGCCGCGACGGCGATCCACAGCACGAGCCCGAGCAGCAGCGGTCGCGGCCCGGCCCGGCGAAGGGCGGCGACATCGGTGGAGAGGCCGACGGCGGCGAGGGCAACGGCGACGCAGAGCGTCGCCACCCAGTGAATGACCGGCTGCAGAGAGCCTGGCACGGGAAGGGCAGCCATGCCCACGAACGCGATCAGGAACCACGGCACGAGACTGCCGCGGCTTCCGCCCCGGCGGCGGGCGAGAACCAGGACCACCGGCACGATCATGAGGGTACGGACGAGCTTCACCACAACCGCATGATCGGCCGCCGCGGGACCGTATCCGGTGGCCGCGGCGACGACCGCGCTGGTGTCGTTGACGGCCGTCCCGGCGAACAGCCCGAACGCCTGCTGACTGAGCCCCAGCAGGTGCCCGAGCGGCGGAAACACGACCACGGCCGCCACGTTGAACAGGAAGATCGTCGAGATCGCGTACGCCACGTCGTCGCTGCGTGCCCGGATCGCCGGGGTGACCGCCGCGATCGCCGAGGCCCCGCAGATGCCGGTGCCGACCCCGATCAACGTGCGCAGATCGCCCGGCACCCCGAGCCGGCGACCGGCGAGCCAGGCCAGTCCGAGGCAGACCGCAAGCGTCCCGGCCATGACCGGCAGCGATCCGGCCCCGACGCTCACCACCTCGCCGAGCGACAGTTGCGCGCCGAGCAGCACGACCGACGCCTTCAGGACCGGCCCCTTGGCCAGCTCGAGCGTCTTCGTGCCGGGTCGCCGGAAGCGGCTCAGCAGCATCCCGCCGACCACCGCGAACAGCGGAACGCCCAGCACCGGCACGAGCTTGCCGCACAGCACGGCGGCCATCCCCAGCACGACAACGATCACGCTGTTCAGCGTCCGGTGCGCGAGGCGCGCCCGGTAGCGACCAACTGCCGGGCGCGGTCATAGGCAATCCCTATGACACGGGTTTGTCGAGGACCACCCCGAAGAGATCACGGTAGGCGGCGAGCAGGTCGGCGTCGCTGTCCAGCGTCGTCTCGGTCCGGCTGCCTGATGACGTACGGATGAGCTTGCGTCCCGAGATCGTGATGCGCCCGTCCCCGTCGAGCCGCGTGCACACGGTGCCGTTCCGGAAATGCGACCCCGGCCAGGTCTGCTGCCACCAGCAGGCCGGCTCGAAATCCCCGAGCTCGCGGGCCTGCACCTCGATCTGGTGCACCGGCTTCCCGTCCCGGCTGACCAGCAGATCTCCCGCCGCGGTCTCGGCGACGGTGAAAACCCCGCCGGGGTCCTTCTGCTCGCCTCGGTCACTGACCTTCAGCGGGTACGTCGAGTGGCTGCCGAAGCCGACGTCGAACAGCCACCGCTCACCGTCGTGATCGGTCACGATCAGAGCCAGGTGATCGAAGATCGGCCCGAACCGCTCCCCGCCGTACACCCGCACCCCGACTCGGGCGACGCCGTATCCGAGTTCTTCGAGCACGATCGCCATCGCGCCGTTGAGCTCGTAGCAGAAGCCGCCGCGCCGACGCCGTACCACCTTGTCGAAAAGATCTTCGGGGTGGAGCGAGATCGTCTCACCGAGGTGGATGCTGAGGTTCTCGAAGGGCACCGTCTCCTGGTGGGCGCGGTGCAGCTCGGCCAGGGAGGATGAGCGCCCGGCCCCGATCCGGTCGAGGTATGCGTCGATGTCCATGTCGTGAACCATGCGACCTCGACCCGGCTTCAGGTCAAGTGCACATGATGCGACGTTTCCGCTGGTACCCCTGGCCTGCGCGGGTCCGATATCCTGCGGGCTCAGGGATTTATCACCCCGCTCGGCGAAAAGAGAAGCTGTGTCCGAACCGCACACTCCTCTCCTCGATGCGCTTCTCCAGGTGCCGGGTCTCGAGAGCCGCTCCATTCGCGACGACCGGGTCGCCGAGCTGAGCAACACCCTGACTCGCGATCTCGCGTTCACCCGCTCCGACGACGCCCGCGAAGACCTGGCCGCCCTGCTGCACGAGCTGGTCGACGCGCCCGCCGACCTGCGGATCCTCGGTGAGATCCTGGCCCTGCGGCACCCGGGCGACGCCGCGCAGCGCTTCGCCGAGCTGACCATGTCCCGCCTCTATGCGCCCCGCCGGCACGTCTACCGGCCCGAGGAGCGCATCGTCGGGGAGATCCCGATCCGCAACCGCAACTTCACCGGCCGGGTGGAGCTGCTCGAACGGCTCGGCGCGGCCCTCGACGTGGCGCTCGAGCAGGGCATGTCGACGTCGGTGATGCCACCGGCGCTGCGCGGCATGGGCGGCGTCGGCAAGACCCAGCTGGTGAATGAATACGTGCACCGCCACCTCGATCAGTACGACCTGATCTGGTGGATCCCGTCCGAGGAGATCTCGGCGGTGCTGGCCGCCCTTACCCTGCTGGCCCAGCGCCTCGACCTGCCGATCGCCGACGACCAGCAGGAGACCGCCCGCACCCTGCTCAACTGGCTGGCCGGCAGCGACCGCGAGTGGCTGCTGGTCTACGACAACGCCGACGACCCGGCCAGCCTCCTGCCGCTGCTGCCGACGACCGGCGGCCACGTGATCGTGACGACCCGCAACGAGCTGTGGAGCGGCATCGGGGTCGCGATCGAGGTCGACATCTTCCGTCGCGACGAGAGCGTCGAGCTGATCGCCAAACGCACCCTCGACCCGAACGGCAATCCGCCGATCACCGCCGAGGAGGCCGACCAGCTGGCCGACAAGCTCGGCGACCTGCCGCTGGCGCTGGAGCAGGCAGCCGCGTGGTACGTCGCGACCGGCATGCCCATCCCGGAATACCTCCGCCTGCTCGACGACCACATCGAGCTGCTCGACGAGGGCCGCCCGCCGAACTATCCGCGCACGGTCGCGGCCCTGGTCGCGGTCGCGCTGGAAAAGCTGCACAGCATCGACGAGGCGATCGCCCAGCTGTTCGCGCTCTTCGCCTACCTCGGCGGCGACGGCATCCGGCAGTCCCTGCTGAGCCGCGGCCGGATGGCCGACCTGTCCTCGCCGCTCAAGGAAGCGCTCAACAGCCCGGTCCGCAACGGGCAGCTGACCCGCGAGCTGCGCCGCTACGGCCTGGCCAAGACGGTGAGCCGCACCCCGTCGTCGCCGATCCACGCCAGCGCCGACAAGACCTCCCGCCTGCAGGTGCACCGGCTGGTGCAGCGGGTGCTGCGCGACACGCTCGACGCCGAGCAGCGCGAACAGGCCCTGCGCAACGTGCAGAACCTGCTGGCCGCGGCCGCCCCGGGCGACCCCGACGAGATCGGCGAGCTCGACCTGCAGGCCGAGATGGGCCCGCACCTCCGGCCGGCCGACATGATCCACTCAGGCTCGCCGCAGGGCCGGCAGACCGTCCTCGACCACGTCCGCTTCCTCTACATCAGCGGCGACTACGACGGCAGCCGCCTGCTCGCGAAATCCGCCGCCGACGAATGGGCCAAGGCCGGCCCGGGCGCCGACGACATCGGGGTGGACGGCCACGCCACGCTGCTGGCCCTGGCCCACGTGGCCAACGCGACCCGGGCGCTGGGCGACAGCCGCCGGGCGGCCGAGATCCTGCAGGACGCCTACCAGCGGCTGAAGGAGAACGACAAGCTCGGCCCCGAACACGACTACACCGTGGTCACCGGCAACCAGGTCGGCCACGACCTGCGCATCGCCGGCCGCTACCGCGAGGCGCTGGAGTTCGACCGGCAGAGCGTCCTGGCCCACCGGCGCACCTTCGTCGACGAGGACGTCTACATCCTGCGCGCGATGGGCAACCTCGCCGTCGACCACCGCCTGATCGGCGAGTTCGCCACCGCCCTGCGCCTGGACGAGGAGATCGCGTCGCACTACGCCGACTCCGGCGTGGTAAACCCGCAGGTCGTCCACATGCACATCAACGTGGCGCGCGATTACTACGGCCTGGGCCACTACCAGGCCGCCCGCAAGCGCCTCGACGAGTGGATGCCGGCCGCCGAACGGATGCTGGGCAAGGGCCACCCGTCGGTCCTGCTGGCCGAGCGAACCTACGCGATAGCCATGCGCAAGCTGGGCCACCTGCACCCCGACCGGCGGCCCGGCCACGAGCGGCCCGGCGCGCTGGAGCTGATCCGCGAGACCCGCGAGCGCACCGTCCGCAAGTTCGGCGCCGGCCACGAACACGCGGTCGCGGCGAGCATGAGCCTGGCGAACACGCTGCGGCAACTGGGGGAGTACGGCGAGGCCGCGAGCCTGATCGACGAGTCGCTGACCCGTTACCGGAAGGACTTCACGGCCGACCATCCGCTGACCCTGGCCGCCAAGGTCAACCAGGCGGTCCTGCTGCGCGCGACCGGCGAGCCCGACCGGGCCCTGGCCGTCGACCTGACCACGTACACCCGGCTGCAGGACAAACTGGCCGCCGAACACCCCTACACCCTGTGCGCCGGCACGTCGGTCGCGACGGGGTACGCCCTGACCGGCCGCGCGCCCGAGGCACTGGCCCTGTCCGAGCGGATGATGGAGCTGAGTCGCGCGACCGACGCCGAGGGCCTGCGCGCCCGCGGCGGCGCCGACCACCCGTACGTGCTGATGCGCGCCGTCAACCTGGCCCACGACCTGCGCGCCGCCGGCGCCTCGGACCAGGCCGACGCCATGTTCGACGACGCGGTCGGCCGCCTGCAGGCGCTGCTGGGCCCCGACCACCCCGAGGTCCTCCTGGCCACCGACGGCCACCGCCTGGAAGGCGACATCGAACCACCCCCGACCTGAGGGCCCGTTTATTCGCGTGTGCCGGCCGCAATCCGGTTCTAGCGTCTACGGCTGATGCCGACTCCGACTCGCTCCGCGGTGCGGTCCCTGGCCCGGCTGTGGCCGTGGGTGCGCCCGGTCCGCCTGCGCCTGGCCGCAGCCACGGTCCTCGCCGCTGCGGCGTCGGTGCTGGCCCTGCTGATGCCGCTGGTGTTGAAGGGGATCGCCGACGGGCCGGTGGCGCACCGCGACCCGGCCGGGGTGTGGCTCGGCGGCGGGCTGCTGCTGGCGCTGGGCGTGGCCGAGGCCGCGATCTTCGGGGTGCGGCGCCGGTTGGTGGCGCGCCCGCTCGCCGCCATCGAGGCCGGAATGCGGCAGGAGTTCTTCGGCCATGTCCAGCGGCTGCCGGTCGCCGCCCACGAGCGGTGGCCGTCGGGCCAGCTGCTGTCCCGCTGCACGACGGACCTGCAATTGCTGCACGGCTTCCTCGCGGTGGCGCTGCCGTTCCTGGTGGTCAACGCGGTGACGCTGGTGGTGGGATCGGCGCTCCTGCTGGCCCAGCAATGGCTTCTCGGCCTGCTGCTGCTCGCCCCGGTGCCGGTGCTGCTGCCGCTGTGCGCACTGTTGGAAACCCGCTACGCCGCCGCGGCCCGGCAGGCGCAGGACCAGGTCGGTGATGTGACCACCACGGTCCAGGAGTCGATCCTGGGCATCCGCGTCATCACCGGCCTGGGCCGCCGCAGCGACCAGGCCCGCCGGTTCCGGCAGCTGGCCGGCCGCCTTCGGGACACCGAGCTGGGCAAGGCGCGGCTGCTGGCGACCGTGTCGGTGCTGCTGTCGGTGCTGCCGGACCTCGCCCTGGCCGCGGTGCTGATGGTGGGCGTGACAAAGGTGGCCGACGGAACCGTGTCGGCCGGGACCCTGCTCGCGGTCGTCGCGATCGCGGGCGTCCTGAAACCGTCGGTGGACTCCACCGCCGGGCTGCTGGCACTCAGCAACGCGGCCGCCGGCGCCGCCGACCGCTACCTGGAGGTCATGGGCACGCCCGCCGTTGACGAGGTACCGGCCGGACCCGTCGCCCGACGCGGCCGGGGTCCGGCCGGGCTGGTGTTCGACCGGGTCCGGTTCCGCTACCCCGGCTCGCCGCGCATCCTCGACGAGTTCAGCCTGCGGATCGAGCCGGGCGAGAGCGTGGCACTGGTCGGCGCCACCGGCAGCGGCAAGAGCACGGTGGCGGCGCTGGTGCCGCGCCTGTACGAGCCGGCCGCGGGCCGGATCCGGCTCGACGGAACCGACATCGCCACCATGTCCCGCGACGAGCTGCGCGGCCTGGTCGCCGTCGCGTTCCAGGAGCCCACCCTGTTCTCGGCCGGCATCGCCGACAACGTGCTGATGGGCTCCCGCTCGACCGGCGCCGCGGAGTTGGACCGGGCGTTACGCATCGCCCAGGCCGACGAGTTCGTGCGCGCGCTGCCCGAGGGCGCCGGCACCCGCCTCGGCGAGCAGGGCATGACCCTGTCGGGCGGGCAGCGTCAGCGGCTGGCACTGGCCCGGGCGGTCGCCGCCCGGCCCCGGCTGATGGTGCTCGACGATCCGCTGTCAGCCCTCGACATCGACACCGAGGCGCTGATCGAGGCCGCGCTGCGCCGGGTCCTGGCCACCACGACGGCGCTGATCGTGGCGCACCGGCCGTCGACCGCGCTGCTCGCCGACCGGGTCGCCCTGCTGTCCGGTGGCCGGATCGCCGCCACCGGAACGCATCACGAACTGCTGCGAACCAACCGGGAGTACGCGGAGCTGATGACGCCGGTGACGGCCCGTTGACCGCGGCGGCGCTGCTGAGGTCGTTGCTGCGGCCGCACGCCCGGCGCATCGGCCTGGCCGTCGCCGTCCTCCTGGTCCGGCAGGCCGCGCAGCAGGCGGGCCCGTTGCTGGTGGCCTACGCCTTCGACCGGGCCGTGCCCGCCCTGCGCGCGCACCACACCGGCCCGCTGATCGCCGTGGCCGCCGGCTACCTGCTGTGCGCGGCGATATCCGGCGCCGCCCAATTCCGGTTCGTGACCGCCTCCGCCCGCGTCGGGCAGGACGTGCTCGCCGACCTCCGGGACCGCATCTTCGTCCACGCGCAGAGACTGGACCTCGCCTTCCACGACCAGCACGCTTCCGGGCGGCTCACCTCTCGCGCTACCAGCGACGTGGAGGCCCTCCGCGAACTGCTCGACGGCAGCATCGAACAGATCGTGACCGCCGGCCTGTCCACCGTGGTCATCACCGCCACGCTGCTCTATCTGGACTGGCCACTGGGCGCCGCGGCCCTGGCCGTCATCGTGCCGCTGTTCGCCACGATGCGTTCCTTCCGCCGCCGCTCGGCGCCCGTCTACACCCACCGGTCAGACGCGCTCGCCATGCTCGCCAGCAGGGCCGCCGAGACGTTCGCCGGCATCCGCGCCGTCCAGACGCTGTGCCAGGAACGAGCCAACGACGTGGCCTTCGCCGGCCTGAACGCTAAACACGAGCGCTTCAACGGCGCCGCCGGCCTGGAGATGGCCCGCTACGTCACCGCCTCCCGGCTGGTCGCCAACATCGCGGTAGCCGCCCTGGTGCTGGCCGGCGCCGCCCAGGTCGCTGCCGGCGACGTCGAGCTCGGCATCTTCGCCGCGGTCGTGCTGAACCTGCGCCGCCTCTACGACGAACCGCTCCGGCTCGGCGGCGTCCTGGATGCCTACCATTCGGCGTCGGCCTCCCTCCGGGCGATCGCCGCCATCCTGACCCGGCAACCCACCGTCGCGGAGCCGGCCCACCCGGCCCGCCTGCCCGCTGGGCAACTGGGCCGTCCGGTGTGCTTCGAAGGGGTCAGCTTCGGCTACCACCCTGGCACGACTGTGCTGCCCGGCCTGGACCTGGCGATTCCCGCAGGACAGATCGTGGCGCTCGTCGGTGCCACCGGTTCCGGCAAGTCCACCCTGGTCAAGCTGCTGGCGCGACTCTACGACCCGACCGGCGGCCGGATCCTCCTGGACGGGGTCGATCTGCGCGCCCTGCCCACCGACGACCTGCACCGCACCGTGGCGCTGATGCCCCAGGAAGCCTTCCTGTTCACCGCGACCGTCGCCGACAACATCGCCCTGGGCCACCCAGGCGTCAGCCGTTCCGACATCGAGGCGGCCGCGACCGCCGTGGGCGCGCACCGTTTCATCGCCGCCCTGCCGAACGGCTACGACACCCACCTGAGCGGCCGCCTGTCCGCCGGCCAGCGGCAGTTGATCGCGCTGTCCCGGGTTCTGATAGCCAACCCGTCGGTCATGATCCTCGACGAGGCGACATCCTCACTGGACATCCTCACTGAACGCCAGATCCACCACGCCATGCGTACGGCGCTGGTCGGCCGCACCGCCCTGATCATCGCCCACCGGCCGTCCACGATCGACATCGCCGACCGAGTCCTCGTCATGTCCGGCGGCCAGATCATCGAAGACACGACGCCGCGCCGCTGGGCCCGGCACACCGTCCATTAGGTGCACTCGGGTCCTCTCCGGCTCGGGTCAGCTCGCACGGCGGGCGATGCCTAGGGCCAGGGCGGCGATCGCGGCGGCGCCGAAGGCGGCGAGGAAGCGTTCGAACAGGCCGGTCAGGCCGGCGGGAGCGTTGACGAAGGCGAACAGCAGAACAGCGAAGCCGACGCCGACGCTGCGGAATGGCCACGCCCAGCGCTGCCAGCCGGGCGCGCGTTTCATGGCCGCGGCCAGCACAAGGACCGCGGCGATGAAAAGCAGGATGCCGGTCGGGGTGATCATGGTGTCGATCTTGCCGCCGAGGTTGGCCCGCTGGTCGGGCCCGGTGCAGCCCGGGTCGGCCAGGCGGCAGCCCTGTCGTTCGGCGCCGGCGAGCACGTCGCCGACGCCGAAGATGGACAGGGTCAACAGGACGGCGCCGACAGTGGCGGTGCGGCCGCCCGGGCGCAGGGCCGGGCGCACCGCCAGCCAGGCGAACAGGATCGTGGCCAGGCCGCACAGGGTGAACACGACGATGAGCACCATGGCGGCCGGTGCGCCGACGGCCAGCATGTCGCTGATGGTGTGCTCCATCGGGTGGTAACCGCTGCCCTGCCAGACGGCCGCGAGCAGCCAGCTCGCCACGAACAGCACCTGGGCGAGGAACCCCACCCACGCCCACCGGCGCACCCGATCCCCGATCATCTGAGCATTCTAGAGACGATTGCCGATGCCCTTGTCAGATGGTGAAACCACCGTTCACGTTGATCGTGGCTCCGGTGAGGTAACGGCACTCCGGGCCGGCCAGGAATACCACCGCGGCCGCTACGTCGGCCGGCGCCGCGTAATGGCCGAGGGCGGTGAGTCCGTTGATGGTGTCGGCGTTCGGACCGTCGGCAGGGTGGCGTTGTTGACCAGGATGTCCAACCGGCCGACCTCATCGAGAGCCCGATCGACCGCCTCGGCAACCGCGGCCGGGTCGGCGCTGTCCGGCTGTCCGGCGGTGATCGGACGGGGCGTTCCGCCTGGTGAGCGGCCGGTCACTACGCCGGCTTGGCCTGGTTGGTGACGCTGCCAGGTTTTGTGGAGCTCAGGCCGTCGAGGGTCACGGCGACCAGGCGGCTGACGCCGTCGTGGCCGGCGATCGCGCCGGCGGCGGTCAGGGCGTGCAAGCAGTAGGCGGCCAGCTCCGCGGCGGTGAGGTCCTGGCGCACGTCGCCGGCCTGGACGGCCCGGTCGAGCAGGCTTTCGAGGAACTCGCGGAGTCGCTGCTGGGCGGACGCGACATGCTCGCCGCGGTGCAGCAGAGTGGCGAGTTCACCACCGGCGTGGCGGGCGGACTGGTGCTGGATGTGCGCGTACGTCTGCAGGGCCGCCTCCAGACGCACGACGGCCGCCGCCGCGGGATCGTCGGCGGCGATCAGCTGGTCCAGATGCGCGGTGACCTGGCGCTCGTGCCAGGCCGTCAGCACGGCCTGGGCGTCGGGGAAGTATTTGTACAGCGTCGCCCGGCCGATCCCGGCCTTCGCCGCGATCTGCGACATCGTCAACGCGACCAGACCATGCTCGGCCACCAGCGCGGCGAGCGCGTCCATCGCGGCGTCCCGCACCGCCGCGCGGTGCGCGTCGATCGTCTCGGTCCACAGCTTCGGCACGCGATTATCCTACATGCCGTCACGAGGCCAACAACTCGTCATTGACGTAGACAGAGTGTCTCGATAAATTGCGGAGGTCAGCCAACTACCAAGGAACGCGATGCCGACTTCGTACGCACGGATCCCGACCGACCGGGCCGGCCGCTACCTCGTCCAGTTCTGCCGGCACGCCGCCGCGATCGGCTCGGGCGGCCACACCCCTCGCATGCACCTGGCTGCGTCGCCCGCCCGCCGGCCAGTGGAGGTGACCGCCGACTGGACCGACACCGCCGGCACGGTTGTCTTCACCGGCTGGGGACAATGCACCCTCACCGCCGACAACAAAGCTCTCGCCCTGCGCATCGACGCCGTCGACGACGACGGCCTGGCCCAGATCCGCGACGTCATCGACCGAGACCTCGAGCGCTTCAGCCGCCGCGACCCCCTGCCCGTCGTCTGGCAGGGTGCCGACCCGGCCGCATCCCCCCAGCGGCAGCGCGGCTTCCTGCGCCGCCACCGGCAGACCGGCCTGCTGAGCCTGGCCGTGGTGCTGGCGGCCGCCCTGCACCTCGGCCTGGCCGGAGCGCTGGTGCGGCACTCATGGTGGAGCAGCGTCGCGTTCGACGCCGTCATCGCGCTCGCCCTGATCAAGATCGCGCTGCTCCGGTGGGCGCGCCAACCGGCCCGGCGCCGCAGAACCGGCACCGAAACACCCGGACCACACTGACCTCAAGCACCTCGGCCCGGACCGAAGCCGCCCAAGTCTCCGCCGGGCGTGAGCGTCGGTCACGACCCGCCAACACGCGCGGACAGTCGGGCACTCCCCGCCCACGGGCGCTCATGCTTCGAGGCGTACGAGGCGGAGCGTATCGGCTGTCACGACCGTGACCTGTCCTGGGACATGCCGCGTGGCAACGACGATGCCGACGATCTCGTCGAGGTCGTTGCGGACCAATCGGCCGGTGAGCGACGGGTCGATATGTTGCATGCTGACCCGGATCGTAGCGGGATGCCCCGCGGCCATGTCCAGGAACTGTTCGATGATTCCGCGCCTCAGCGCATAGCGGTCGCCGGCGATCGTGGGCAGCGTTACCGCGTCGCCGACCTGCAGCGAGGCGCTGTAGCCGAGGCGGGGAACCGTTACCGGAAGCGGGGCTTCTAGCTGGACCACGATCAAGCTGTCGCTGTGCGCGGACGGCTTGGCAATGCCCTCCACGGGAGGTAGGCCGAGAACGGAAACGCGCACGTTGCCGCCGCCGGGGATCCATTCGCGGCTGGTCACCACGAGGTCACCGGCCAAGAGCAGGCCGCTCGCGGTCATGACCGGGCCGCCGGGCGTCGCCACCCTGCTCACCGTGACTGCCGGCGCGAGATCGACGGCCGCTCGGCTCAGCTGCGGATCCGTCGCTCGTGCATCGGCCACTGCCGCGCGGTATGCGCTTACATCCCTGACCTCGGCGAGAGCATGGCGGCGGCGCTCCACGTCGACCGGGTCGGTCAGGCCGGCGGTCCGGGCAACGTCGAGGGCACCTCGGTAGTCGCCTCGGGCATACCGCTGTCGGAACACTTCGGCATGACTCGCGACTGTCTCGACCTGGGCGAGGAGATGGAACCAGGAGAGCAACTCGCCTTCGAGCGACGCCATCTGCTCGGCGGCCGAGCGGAGGACCGTCTCATGCTTCGCCAGTTCGACGAGCTCGGCCTCCAGAGCGGGACCCCACTTTCGGTTGGCCGCGCGCCGCGCCTGGTCGCGTGCTCCGTCGATCCGTTCGGAGGTGTCGCGGACGCGGGTGTTCGTCATGAGTGCCCGGCCGCGAATCTCGCTGAGCGTAAGGGCGGTCTCGGCGTCGAGCCTTGATCCGATGGCTGGATCGAGGCTTTCGATCCGGCGTCGCACCTGTTCCCAAAGGTGGTCCACGCCCGAGCCGACGCCATCGGTCTCGGCCAGCAGATCGATCAGCTGCCGACGCGCCTCCCGCAATGCGGTCGTCAGCTTCTGCTGGGCGGCTACCTGGTCGAGACGCCTGCGCATGTCCTCTGTCTCGCGAGGGGACAACATCGTCGTGTCGGTGATCCGGACGTTCTGGGTTTTCCCTGTTCCCAGATCTCTTGCCGTGACAGTCAGCACGCAGCTCGAGTCGATGGCGAAGGTGATCTCGATCTGGGGGATTCCGCGTGGCGCCGGTGCGATCCCGTCGAGGCTGAACTGGCCGATCAAGGAGTCCGGGTGCAGGTGGCCGTTGTAGACCTCGACGTGCACATTCGTCTGATCATCCTGGTCCGTCGAGAACACCTCGGACCGGCTCAGCGGAATTCTCGCGTCCGCCTCGACCAACTTGCCGAAATGGCGATTCCCCTTGTCGGATATTGCCTTGATCCCCAAAGAGAACGGTGTGACATCCGTCAGCAGGGTTTCGTCGATCTTCCCGTCGAGCACAGCCGCCTGCAGTGCCGCGCCGATGGCAACTGCGGTGCGTGGCTCGAACACCGGTTTCACGGGCATGTCGCCGAAGGCCTCCTGGATGTGCCGCCGAACCAGGGGCGAGTGGGCCGGACCGCCGACCAGGACAAGATGGTCGGCCCCTTCAGGTGGACGGGCGGCAGCACACACCTGGCGGAGCTGTGCCAGCGACGAAGCGATGATGGACTCCAGGTCGTGGCTGGTCAGGGTCACCACCACGTCATGGCTGTTGAACGCGTGCAGCGTGACTTCCGCCTCGCTGCTGGAGGAGAGCTGTATCTTCAGATTCTCCGCTGCGACCTCGAGCCGATGCCTCGCCTCCTTCGTATCCGGCACCACCTCGCCGGCACGCCGCAGTTGCTGCGCCAGCGCTGCGGCGACCTGAACGTCGAAGTCGCGGCTGCCGAGTCGCGTCTGGCCGGCGAGACTCCGCACCTCATAGAACTGGTCCTCCACGTTGAGAAGGCTGATATCGAGCGTGCCGGCGCCGAAGTCCACGATGATCACGCGGCCGGTGATCTGAACACGCTCGAAAGTAGCCGCGATGCAGGCGGCCGTCGGCTCGTGGATCAGCCGCACCAGGTCGACACCGGCGATGAGGCAGGCGTCCCGCGTGGCGTTCTTAGCCTTGATCGGGTAATACGCGGGGATGGTGACAAGGGCCCGAGGACGCATCAGGCGAACGGGATGTTCCCGCAGTGCCCAGTCGAGCCACTCCTCGGTGAAGTCGCCGAGTTCGGTGCTGGAGTATTCGGCGATCTGCTCCCGCACCTGTCCGACCAGCATGGTCTCGACGATCATCCGGCCATGAGCAATCAATCGCGCGGCGACTTCCTCGGGCCGATAGGTCCCCACCAGCCCACCCCCGTACGTCATGTTGGTACCCATGTCGCGTTTGGTGTCGCTGATGGGCTCGCCGCGCAATCGGTTGAACGCGATCTCCTCGCCGCGCAGCCCGACCATCTCGCGGCCCTCGCTGTCGATGCAGAGCGTCGAGGGGAATCCAGCGTCATGGTGCCAGTAGCAGAGGACGGGTCTTTTCTGCTTGGTGTCGTATATCGCGACCATGCAGGTGCTCGTGCCGAGATCGAGCCCCCACGTCGGGGCGAACCGCTTGTCCACCACTTCGGCCGCCTGCTGTGTCCACGCCTGCGCGCGAGCCTCGAACGCCTGCCGAATCCAGCCGTCGACGCGCCGTATGGTCTCGTCGACCTTGGCCCGCAGGGCCACACCGACCTTTTGCTCCCTCAAGAGTCTCCGCAGCTCGCGAAGGGCGGCGGCGTGGCGGCCGTGGTCCTCGATCGCCTGTAGGCAGAGCCGGACCAGGCGGTCGAAGTCGCCGAGCTTGCGCACGGTCTCCACGAACTGCTGGATCTCGATGGCTTGGTCCTGATGTAACTCTCGGAGGCAGTCGGCGGCCTCCGCGTATGCATCAACCTTGAGGTAATTGTCCGCGGCGGACTGCCAGGCGCCGGCCCGCCGGAAGTCCTCGGCCGCGGCGAAGAGGTCGCCGGCGGCGGCTCGGGTGGCGGCGCGCAGGCTTAGGCCCTCAGGGCTGTTGTCGTTCTGGCTGACTCGAACCGCCTCGCCGTACAGGGTCGCTCTCGAGAACAGGCTATGTGCCTTGAGGACATGGCCACCGTCCTCGGCGCGGCGGGCTGCCGTGGCGAGCTCGCCAGCAGCCTCCTCGAACCGGCACCATTTCAGATAGACGTCGGGCCGGCTCGGCTCGGCGGTCCTGCGCAATCGTTGCCCGAACCATTGCCTCGCCTCGGCCAGCAGGGCCTCCCGCACCAGATCGACCTCGGCGGCCGGCCCGGCCTGGCCTCCAGATGCCAGACCTGTACGCAGCAGCTCGACGAATTCGGCGGCCGGGACATACTCATGTCGTTCGGCCCAGGAGTGGACCGCGACGAGGCACGGCTGCACCAAGGCCAGGAGCGTCTCGATGCCGGTCGGCGGGCACGCCCGGAGCGCGGCCGCGTAACGCCCGACGGCGTCGGTCCGACGGCTCTCTCCGTCCAAGATCTCGCCCGCGTGCAACTGAAGGCAAGCGACCACCGCGAGATCGTGGAGCCGCGTCGCCGCATCGATTCCGGCATCGACGACGTCGATATCGAGGCTCGCCAAACACTCGGATGCGAGCCGTTCGACTTGACTGGGCTCCTTCACCAGGACCGCCGCCTCGCGGAGCCGGCCGCGGACCAAGGCGATCTCGAAGGATCGGAACGTTCGCTCGGGTGGTAACCGCTCGAAGAAGGACCGCCAGCGATCGGTGTCACGTCCGAACTCGGCGGCCAGCACCGTCTCGGGAGTCCGGCTGAGCTCGTCGGCGATGCGGTCAAGGGTACGATCCTCGAGCGTGTGGGCGCCGAGGCTCCTGGCCAAGTCGACCACGCTGAACAGCACGTCGAGGTCGGCGCTCGCCACGAGCTCGTCCAGACGGCGTACCTGCCGCGGTGGGAAGGCCCGGCGCAACTCGGCGTCAGGCGGGCGGAGGCGCGGGTCCGTTGTCCAATTGCGGGCCTTCGCGGGCTGATATCGCAGTGCCAGCAGCGTCGCGCGCCGGAACTCGACCGCCCAGGACATCGTGGCCTTCGACGTGGCCGCCGGAAGCGCGCGTTGCTGCCCGGCGCCGGCCGCCCGGCGAAGCGCCCGCTCGGCTCGCTCGACCCGGTAGCTGCTTCCGACGAGCCAGTCCAGGAAGCGGCTTCGCCACGAAGAGCGGACTGGCAGCGCGGCCACGCTGCCATCGCCGGCGGCCTGGGCCGCGATCACCCGATCCGTGGTGTACAGCCCGAGACTGACCGTGGCACAAAGGAAGCTACCGATGCTGGAGACGCTGTCGGTGTCGCCGAGCCCGAGGGTGAAGGTCAGGCCGCCCAGGGCGGAGGCAAGCAGGAAAAAGCCGACGATGAACAGCCTTCTCCGGGGAGCTCGCGACATCTAACCATCATGACGATGAGCGACGATCTTGTCACTGGGTGCCGCCGGCGAGCAACGTGGCTGTGCTGCTCCGACAAAGAGGACGGTCGTAGGGGCGTCAGGCAGCGTTGCGGTTCTGCCAAGCGGCGTAGGTGCGGGCCAGGGCGGCTCGGGCGGCCTCGTCGGCACCGGGCGGGAGGGGCTCGGCCAGCAGGCGGTTCGCAGTCTGGCGGAGGCTGGCTACGAATGTTTCACCGACGGGAGTCAGGGCGCCGGAGTCCTCGACGGCCGTCAGGCCGCGGTCCACCTGCAGGCGGGCCTCGGCGAAGCGGGCCGTGGCCGCCGGGATCTCGGGGCGCAGGCCGCGCCACGTGTCGGCGACGCCGGCGAAAGCGTAGACGCCCTGCAACAGGCCGGCCAGCGGGCGTGGGTCGGTGCGCCACGGGGCGAAGTAGCGGCCCTTGTCGTCCGGGTCGGTCAGCTCGGTGAGGTCCAGGATGGCACTCAGCTTCGAGTGGTGGAACTCGTGCACCAGCGTTACCGCGAAGTCGTGCGGGGTGGGCGGCAGGGTCAGGCCGAAGACGCCGAAGGCGTGCCGGATGGTGGCGCTGCGGGCCGAGCGCGGGTCGAGCTGCTGCAGTGGCACCAGGGTTTCCAGGCCGGCGGCCAGTTCGGCGGCCCGGTCCGGCAGGTGGGTGGCCAGCAGGCGCCAGGCCTCGGTGAAGGAGGTGCGCCAGCGTTCGATCTCGGCGTCGGTGAGGCGGTTGGCCGGGGGCACGTGGTGGCCGTGCCGGTAGGGGTGCAGGTCGTCGAGGCCGATCCGGATCACCTGGCCGTGCGACGACGCGGTCAGGTCGCGGACCGGCAGCCAGCCGCCGGTGGCGGGGCGCAGCCGGCCGTGGGTGGTCGTCACGGTCACCGAGGTGGCGTCGCCGGCCTCGACCGCGCCCACGCCGGGCAGCACCGCGAGCCCGTGGTGGACGGGGATCTCGGCGGAGGCGTCGATGCCGGCCGCGGCGGCCGCCACGATCGCGATGGCGTTCAGGTGTCCGAGGTCGGCCGGGTCCAGCTTGTCCTGCATGGCCGCGCGGCCGGCGATCGCGGCCCAGCCGCCCACCAGCGGGGCGCCGATGATGTCGCGGAAACGGTCCGGCGCGGCGTCCCGGGCCCGGTCCAGCAGGGCGTGGGCGGCCGGGTTCTGGTCCAGGAGGTAGCGGATCAGCATGAGGTGCTTGCTGAACTGTGCCTCGCGCAGTTCGCGCACCGCCTCGACGCCGCCGTCGCCGGTGGCCAGCCGCTCGAACAGGGCGGGGGAGAGCTGGTGAACGGCGATCATGACGAGCTCCCCACGAGCGTGTTCAGGTCGGCGGCGACGCGGTCGTAGACGTGACGGAGGAAGAGTTGCAGGTCGGCGCAGTAGACCGACGGGTTGCGGAAGCCGGCGCCGGGGCGGTAGCGGTGGGCGTAGTGGCCGCCGCCGCAGAACGCGACGGCCGGGCAGGCCAGGCATTCGTCGGACAGGGCGGCCCGGCCGATTTGCCGGGCCACGATCCCGGGATGGTCGAGCGCCGGATCGAAGTCGTCGCGAAGGACGTTGAGCCCGGTGGCGCAGGCGCCCGGGTAGGCGCTCTTCAGCGCGTCGACCTGCTCGATGTCGCCGTCCGACTCGACCACGACCACGCCGGAGGGACTCAGGCCGAGCTGTTCGCCGCGGGCGGCGCCGCCGAGCACGAGGGCGATCGCGTCGTCGAACAGCCGGATCCGGACCGGTGACTTCTCGCCGTACCACCGGTCGAAGACCGCGATGAGCCAGTCGGCGACCGGCTCCGGCGGCGGGGCGGCCCAGTTCGCATGGGGCAGCAGCAGGTCGATCGCCGGCGGGGCGAATTCAAGCAGCTGCTGGTAGCAGGCGATCGGGTCGGCGGACGCGTTCACGGTGCACAGCAGACCCCCGTACACCTGCTGATTTTCCGGTTTTTGGAGGAGCGTGAGTCCTCGGGTGACGGCGCCGAAGCTGCCCTTCCCGGAGGGGAAGGAGCGGTGCCGGTCGTGTTCGGCGGGTGTGCCGTCGACGCTGACGCCGACCGCGATGCCGTGCGTCCGCAGGACGGCGAGGGTTCGTTCGGTCAGGAGCACGCCGTTGGTCTGCATGCTGAACTCGACCGGGCAGGGAAGGGTCGAGCGGGCCGCGGTGACCAGCGAGGACAGCCGTGCCGGACCGTACAGCAACGGCTCGCCGCCGTGCAGGACGATGCGGACGCGGGACAGGTCGTGGGTGCGGGCATGGGTGGCGATCCGGGCCAGGGTCGCGTCGCGCACCTCGTCGGACATCGTGCGCGGGCGTTCCCGCCAGCTCTGGTCGGCGTGTTCGTACATGTAGCAGTAGTCGCAGGCCAGGTTGCAGCGTTGGTGGATCTTGAGGACGAACTCCCGGAACGGCACGGGACGATGGCCGCCGGCCCGGAGGGCGGCGACATCCAAGTCGGCGTACGGCCATGGTGCCGCCCGGGAGTCCATGTCAGTCCTCGGGGAAAGCGGAACCGAACGCGCTGATCACTCCGTCGCGATCATGGAGGCTGTCGAGCACCCGGCGCAGTGACCGGCCGAGAATCCCGTCGGCGTCCGCGCTCAGCGGCGCCAGTGGAAGGCGGGACACGTCGACCAGGGGTGCCCAGGGCTCCCCGGCGGACTGGTTCGGGTCAGTGTCGATCATCATGGCCTCCGTCGCACCGAGATGGCCGAAGCGTCTCAGCGGGCGTCAATATAGTTTTGGTATACGAATAGGGCAGAGCCCGACCAAAGTTATGGTTTCTGTCCAGTCGAGGACACGGTTTCGGCGGCGATTCGGACGCGACCTGACAAGATTTGACAGCGTCGGTCAGCCGGACGGCAGCTCGATATCGACGACCACCGGTGCGCCGTCGGCCACCCGGGTGACCAGCGGATGACCGGCGCCGAAGCGACGGCGCAGGGTGGCGAGGGTCTGGTCGAGGCCGGGGCCGCGGGCGGCCGCGATGAGGGTGTCGAGGTGGCCGGGCCCGAAGACCTCCCGGGCCAGCTCGGCCGAACCCGGCGCGGCGCGGTTGACCGCCGTCAGCACGGTGAACGGGTGCCGCTCCTCGAACGCGGCGACCAGCACACCGTAGGCCTGCTCCAGCTCGGCGGCCGCCCGTTCGGTGTCGCCGCTCGCCAGGTGGACCGCGGCCCGGTTGGCCCGGGCCACCTCGACCAGGGGATTGCCGGCGCCCATCGCGGCCTGGTAACCCGACACCGCCAGGGTGCAGTAGTGCAGGGCGGTGCCGAACTGCCCGAGGTCGCGCAGGGCGTTGCCGAAGCTCATGCACACCGCCAGGGTCAGCTCCCGCTGCTCGCCGAGCTCGCGCACGCAGGCCTGATAGCAGACACCGAGCTGTTCGACGGCCGGGCCGAGCCGGCCGAGACGCCGGGACAGGACGCCGGCCATCCGCCGGGCCCGCAGCAGCTCCCGCTCCGACTCGGTCTCCGGCAGCTCGCTCAGCACCTTCTCGGCCTCGGAGTAGCGGCCCAGGCCGTACAGGTCCTCGGCGAGGGAGTTCGCCCACCGGGCCTGCCGGTCGGTGTCGCCGGGGACGGACCGCAGGCGGTCGAGGTCGCGGCGGTCGGCCTGCTCGGCCTCGCCGAAGCGGCCCAGGAAGCGGCGGCTGACCGACAGGTTGTAACGGCTCGCCACGGTGCGGAAGTCGTCGGCGCCGAACCGGCCGGCATGCTGCCGCGCGGTCTGACTGTCCAGCTCGTACGCCTGCTCGAACTCGCCGGCGATCCGCAGATCGTGGCCCCAGCTGCGGGCCACGTCGAGCGCGACCGCCCGGTCGGTGCGGCCGGTGACCTCCGCCATCGCCTCCGCGGACAGCCGGTGGGCCTGGACGTACTGCCCGGCGGCGCGCAGCGTGCCCGCGAGGTCGCGCTTGATCTGCAGGATCAGCTCGTCCGAGGCGGCCAGCGCGCCCGGCTCCGCGAGCGCGGCCTCGACGTCCTGGCCGAGTTGCCGGGCCGCCTCGAGGTCGCCGGTGCGGAACAGGAAGCGGATCTGGTGCCGGATCGTCTGGTAGGCGGTCGGGCGGTGGGTGGCGGCGAGCGCGGCCGGGCGGATGTGCGGCGCGATCGCGCGGTGCTGGGCGAGGGTCTCGGCGTTCTCCGGCTGGCCCGGGTCGGCGGCGACCAGGATCTGCACGACGTCGTGGCGGTTGACCTCGCCGTACGCCTCGGGCAGCAGCTCGCGCAGCACCAGCCGGATGATCGCCGGAATCATGATCCACTCGCCGTCCGCACCGCGGCGGCCGAGGCCGGAGCGGGCCAGCAGCCGCATCGCGTGCCGCATCGCAGCCGGGTCGCGCAGCAGCCGGTGCACGCCGGCCGAGACGTCCCGGTCGGCGCCGGCCCGCAGCGTCCACCCCCACACCGGGGCCGGCCCGAAGCCCAGCAGCAGCGTCAGCATGCGCAGCAGGTCGGTCTCGCCGGCCATCTCGTCGCGCAGGACCACCCGGACCGCGTCGGCGACCGGACCGCCGCCGAACAACGGGCCGGCCAGATCGGCCCAGGGCAGCCCCTGCTCGTGGTGGAGCCGGCAGGCCTCGGCGAGACCGATCGGCAGCCGGCCGGCGACCTCGATCACGCCCGACGTCTGCTCCG
Organism: Actinoplanes sp. NPDC026619; assembly: GCF_040638295.1. Classification (NCBI taxonomy): domain Bacteria; kingdom Bacillati; phylum Actinomycetota; class Actinomycetes; order Micromonosporales; family Micromonosporaceae; genus Actinoplanes; species Actinoplanes sp. NPDC026619. The sequence goes on along the minus strand of NZ_JBEZYA010000002.1, from coordinate 453,933 downwards.
GCGTGAGGTGCGGATCTTCCTTGCGCAGCAGTTGCGCGGCCTCGCTCGGGTCGAGGTCGGGGACCTCGAGCTCGGCGTGCGGGCTGTCCCGCGCCCAGCCGCCGTTGCGGGTGGTCGCGATGACGTTGCCGCCGCGGGTGTTGAGCAGCTTGCGCACGTCGCCGGTGAGCACGCCGTCGAAGACCAGCAGGTACGGGCCGGCCTGCTCGAGAACCGGGAACAGGTGGCCCTCGTCGTCGAGGTCGAGGCGGTGGGCCAGGTGGCGCAGCGACTCGCCGGCCCGCTCGGCGTTCGCGCCGTCGACCCACCAGGTCACCGCGTAGCGGTCGCGGTGCAGGCGAACGTATTCGGCGGCCAGTTGCGTCTTGCCCGCGCCGATCGGTCCGAACAGGACCAGTGGCTTCTCGGGCGACGCGGCCAGTTGGGCCTCGATGTCGTCGAGCAGCTTCTCCCGCCCGGTGAACCGCGTGTCGCGCGCGGGAAGCTCGCCGTGCACGCGGGCGACGACGACGCGAGCCGGGATCGTGGGTGGGATCGGGCGCGCCGGGCGGATGATCTCCGTGGGGAGGACCCGGATCGGCGGGGCGCCCGGTGAGTCGTACCGCAGCCAGAGGTCGTTGAACCGGACCAGCTCCTGAGCGGCCTCGACCGGGTGCACCGACATCAGGCACAGCGCCATGATGATCGACTGGAGCCGGGCCCAGCCGGGGACGTTGTCGCCGCGCAGCAGGGAGCTGATCGTCTCGTACGAGACCGATTCCAGCTTTTCGGTGTCGATGCGCTTGCTGATGACCCGGGTGGCCGGTTTGCCGGCCTGGCTGTAGAGCTCGTGCAGCCGCATCAGGAGGTCGCGCTTGGGTCCTTCCGGCACCTTGTCGGGGCCTGGCAAGGCGATGGACACTCCGCACGCTCCGTTGTCAGACGCCCAAGGATCGCATGTGGCTCAGTCCACGAACAACTGACCGATCCCGACAGACCGTGTCAGCCGCTCGCCGAAGTTGTCAGAGGTGCGCTGTATAAAGTCAGGTAGCTCCTGGTCAGGGCGCGCTCATCGCAGGCTGTTCCGCATGCCCCTACACCTTGCTCCGTTGATCTTTGCCGTTGCCTTTCTGCTGTGGCCGGTCATCAAGTCGGCCGTGTTCCTCAGCGCTCTCACCATCAGCCTGTGCTCCCGCAAGAAGAGCCGCCGGGCCACCGCCGAACGTGTGCTGCGCATGATGTGCGGCGGCCCGGGATGACGAGTCTCAGGCTCGCCGGTCCAGGAAGTCGTAGACGTCCTGGTTGTCGACGCCGGGGAAGGTCCCCGGCGGCAGGGCGGCCAGCAGGTGCGAGTGCACCCGCGCGCTCGGCCAGGCGCCGCCGGACCAGCGGCGCACCTGGTCGGCAGGTGGCCGCCGGCAGCAGTCCGGATCGGGGCAGCGCGAGACGGTGCGCCGGGTGGTGTCGCCGCCGCGGAACCAGCGGGCATGCTCGTACGGCGTGCCCACGGTCACCGAGAACTCGCCCGACCGGGTCGACTCGATGTGCACCGTGCACCAGTAGGTGCCGGCCGACGTGTCGGTGAACTGGTAGAACGACGAGTACGGGTCGTCGGCGTGGAAGATCGAGCGGGACGCCCACTTGCGGCAGATCAGCTGCCCCTCGATCGACCCGGTGACGTCGGCCGGGAAGCGGACCCCGTCGTTTTCATACGCCTTGTAGACGATGCCGTTCTCGTGCACCCGGGTGAAGTGGACCGGGATGCCGAAGTGATGGGTGACCAGGTTGGTGAACCGGTGCGCGGCGGTCTCGTAGGACACCCCGAACGCGTCCCGGAAGTCGTCGATCGCGAGCGCCCGGTCGGCCTTGGCCTCGCGCAGGAAGTCGGCCGCGAACTTCTCCGGCATCAGCAGCGCCGCCGCGAAGTAGTTGGCCTGCACCCGCTGGCGCAGGAAATCGCCGTAGTCGCTGGGATCGTTGTGCCCGAGCACGAAATGGCCGAGCGTCTGCAGCACCACCGCCCGCGGATCATGGCCCTTGCCGCTGGCCACCTGGGGCAGATAGATCCGCCGATTTTTCAGGTCGGTCACCGAGCGCGTCGAGCCGGGCAGGTCGTTCACGTAGTGCAACGAGAAGCCCAGTGACGCTGCGATGTCGAGGATGCCGCGCTGCGACAGCGGCCCGGTCGTGTAACGCACCGACTGCAGCACCGTCGCCGCCGCCGCCTCGATCTCCGGGAAGTAGTTGTCGCGCTCGCGCATATTGACCCGCAACTGCGCGTTCGCCTTGCGGGCGACCTCGGGGGTGGCGCTCTGCTCGGCCAGCACCCGGCCGAGCTCCCGATGCAGACCCACGAGCGCTTCGAGCGCATCCGCCGGCAGCCTGCGGCCACCGCGGACAACCGGCAGACCCAGACTTGCGTACGCCGATTCCTGTTGAAAATGCGTGAGGTCGATCTCGAGCCCGGCGCGCCGCGACGGGGCCTCCGTGCGGAGAAGATCCTGCAGCGGCACGCCGAGGGCCGCGGCGATGGCCTGCAGGACGGACAGCTTCGGTTCGCGCTTGCCGTTCTCGATCATGGAGAGCTGCGACGGCGCTCTTCCGACCGCCTCGCTCATCTGCTCGAGCGTCATGTTCTTCGATTTGCGCAGGTGGCGCAGGCGCTGACCCAGGATCACGAGATCGACGGCGCCCTCAGAAAGTGAAGCGGTCACGGGTTTGACGCTAGCAGAAATTCTGCGTTTCTTCTGCTCACAAATGCCTGCCGAGGGGGTTGCGCGATGAGCGACAGTCGAATTCTTCCACCGAGCAACACGGCGACAGGGCAGGAAAGGGACTTTCGATGACTGATCAGCTGACCCGGGGCGGTACCGCAGCGGACCTCACTCTCCAGTGGGCCGGCGATCCCCGTTGGACGGGCATCAAGCGCACGTACGCCGCCGAGGACGTGATCAAGCTCCGCGGCACCGTTCAGGAGCGGCACACGCTGGCCGAGCGCGGCGCGCAGCGGCTGTGGGAGCTGCTGAACAGCGAGGACTACATCAACGCGCTCGGCGCGCTGACCGGTGGCCAGGCGGTCCAGCAGGTGCGGGCCGGCCTCAAGGCCATCTACCTCTCCGGCTGGCAGGTCGCGGCGGACGCGAACCTCTCCGGGAACACCTACCCGGACCAGTCGCTCTACCCGGCCAACTCGGTTCCGGCCGTGGTCCGGCGGATCAACAACGCGCTGATGCGCGCCGACCAGATCGACACCGCGGCCGGCAAGTACGAGCGTGACTGGTTCGCCCCGATCGTCGCCGACGCGGAGGCCGGCTTCGGTGGCCCGCTCAACGCGTTCGAGCTGATGAAGTCGATGATCGTGGCCGGCGCCGCGGGCGTGCACTGGGAGGACCAGCTCGCCAGCGAGAAGAAGTGCGGCCACCTGGGCGGGAAGGTGCTCATCCCGACCCAGCAGCACATCCGGACGCTCAACGCGGCCCGCCTCGCGGCCGACGTGCTCGGCGTGCCGTCGCTGGTCATCGCCCGCACCGACGCGCTTGCGGCCGACCTGCTCACCACCGACGTGGACGAGCGTGACCAGCCGTTCCTGACCGGCGAGCGGACGTCCGAGGGCTTCTTCCGGGTGCGTCCCGGCGCCGAGTCGGCGATCGCCCGCGGGGTCGCCTACTCCGACTACGCCGACCTCCTCTGGGTCGAGACCGGCAAGCCGGACCTCGAGTTCGCCCGCAGCTTCGCCGAGGCGGTGCACAAGGTGCACCCCGGCAAGATGCTCGCGTACAACTGCTCGCCGTCGTTCAACTGGAAGAAGAACCTCGACGACGCCGACATCGCGCGCTTCCAGAAGGAGCTCGGCGCGATGGGCTACAAGTTCCAGTTCGTCACGCTGGCCGGCTTCCACGCGCTCAACCACTCGATGTTCGAGCTGGCCCGCGGCTACGCCGAGACCGGCATGACGGCGTACGTGAAGCTGCAGGAGGCCGAGTTCGCGGCCGAGTCGGACGGCTACACCGCGACCAAGCACCAGGCCGAGGTCGGCACCGGCTACTTCGACGCCGTCTCGACCGCGCTCAACCCCGACAGCTCGACCACCGCCCTCAAGGGCTCGACCGAGACGGAGCAGTTCTGATGGCTGAAGAGGTCACGATCACCGGTACGACCGAAGGCCGCTACTCCGAGATCTTGACCCCCGAGGCCGTCGCGTTCGTCGTGGCGCTGGACCGTGAGTTCGGCGCCCGGCGGGTGCAGATCCTGGAGCGCCGCCGGCGCCGCCGGACCACCCGCACCGACGAGCTGGACTTCCTCGCGTCGACGGCGGCTATCCGCGACGACGCATCGTGGCAGGTCGCGCCCGCCGCAAAAGATCTCACCGACCGCCGGGTCGAGATCACCGGGCCGCCCGAGCGCAAGATGACCATCAACGCGCTCAACTCCGGCGCCAAGGTCTGGATGGCCGACTTCGAGGACGCCACGTCGCCCACCTGGGAGAACGTCGTGCTCGGCCAGCTCTACCTGCGGGACGCGCTGGACGGCAAGCTGGACTACACCGCGCCGGACGGCCGGGAGTACAAGGTCGGGTCCACCATTCCGACGATCATGGTGCGGCCGCGTGGCTGGCACCTGCCCGAGGCGCACGTGCGCATCGGCGGCCGGGCGGTCTCCGCCTCGCTGTTCGACTTCGGTCTTTACTTCTTCCACTGCGCCCAGCGCCAGCTGGACCGGGGCAGCGGCCCGTACTTCTACCTGCCGAAGCTGGAGTCGCACCTGGAGGCCCGCCTCTGGAACGACGTCTTCAACTTCGCCCAGGACCAGCTCGGCATCCCGCGCGGCACGATCCGGGCCACCGTCCTGATCGAGACGATCACCGCGGCGTTCGAGATGGACGAGATCCTGTACGAGCTGCGTGAGCACTCGGCCGGTCTGAACGCGGGCCGCTGGGACTACCTGTTCAGCATGATCAAGAACCGGCCGGACGTGGTCCTCCCGGAGCGGTCCCAGGTCACGATGACCGCGCCGTTCATGCGGGCGTACACCGAACTGCTGGTCAAGACGTGCCACCGGCGCGGCGCCCACGCGATCGGCGGGATGGCCGCGGTCGTGCCCAGCCGCGACCCGGTCGCCGCCAAGCGGGCCCTCAACCAGGTCCGCCAGGACAAGCGGCGCGAGGTCGGCGACGGCTTCGACGGCTCCTGGGTGGCCCACCCCGGTCTCGTCTCGACCTGCCGCGACGTGTTCGACCAGTGGCTCGGCCACGAGCCGCACCAGATCGTGCGCAAGCGCGACGACGTGCGGGTCACCGCCGACGACCTGCTCGACGTCAAGACGCTCGGCGTGCAGGTCACCGAGGTGGCGCTGCGCAACAACTGCAGCGTCGCGCTGCGCTACATCGCGGCCTGGCTGGGCGGCCGGGGCGCGGTGGCGCTGGGTGGCCTGATGGAGGACGCGGCCACCGCCGAGATCTGCCGCGCGCAGCTCTGGCAGTGGATCCACAGCAGCACCCCGACCGACTACGGCGTTCCGGTCTCGGCCGCCCTGGTCACCCGGATGCTGCGCGAGGAGGTCGACGTGCTCAGCGAGACCGGCGCGCTCGACGAGGAGTCGGCGCGGCTCTTCGGCCAGGCCCGGACGCTTCTCACGGTGCTGCTCACCGAGCGCACCTGCCCCGAGTTCCTGACCCTGCCGGCCTACCTGCGGCACATGTCCGGCGGTTCCGGAACTCCGGCGACAACCGATCAGGCCACTGTCGCGGCCTGATCGGAGAAAGAACGGCGCGCCCCTCTGCACCAGGGGCGCGCCGTTTCTATTTTTCGGCGTCGATCGTCGTGTCGGCGCCGTGGCCGGTGTGCACGACCGTCTCGCCCGGCAGGGTGAACAGCTTGGCCCGGATCGAGTCGACGATCAGGTCCGCATCCGAATATGAACGCCCGGTGGCGCCCGGGCCGCCCTGGAACAGGGTGTCTCCGGTGAAGACGCAGCCCAGGTCGGGGGAGTAGAGGCAGACCGCGCCGGGCGCGTGGCCGGGCGTGTGCAGGACGGTCAGCGAGCCGATCTTGTCGCCGTCGGCCAGGTCCTGATCCCAGCTGACCGAGGTGCCGTGAGTCAGCTCCCACAGCGGGCGGTCGGCCGGGTGCAGCAGGATCGGCGCGCCGGTGCGCTCCCGCAGGGCGGGCGCGACGCGGACGTGATCGTCGTGCGCGTGGGTGCAGATGATCGCCCGGACCGTGCGGTCGCCGACCACCGCCATGATCGCGTCGACGTCGTGCGGGGCGTCGATCACCACGCACTCGGCGTCGTCGCCGACCACCCAGATGTTGTTGTCGACGTCGAACGTCTGCCCGTCCAGGCTGAACGTGCCGGAGACAACCTCGTGATCCACGCGCATGGTGCCGAGCTTAGCGACCGGCCGGCGGGCGTCACCCTAAGATGGGCCGGCAACGATCAGGTTCAATGCGGTAAGGAGAGCAAGGATGTCGTACGGGGGTACTTTGAGCGAGCTGGACTTCAGACGGCCGCTGTCGGTGGAGATCGGCGCCAGTCTGGTCGCGGTCGTCGGAGTCATCAGCGTGGGCCGCGTGCTGTACGGGGTGGTCGTCAATCTGGGTCAGGACCAGTGGAGTGCGGGCGCCCGGGGCGTGTTCCTCGTACTCAATTCGTTCATCCTGCTGGTTGGTGTCTTTATCCTTGTCCTCGCGTATCACGTGCGCAAAGGCCGGATGTGGGCGTGGATCACCAGCTTGGTCGTGATGACGTTCACGATCCTGTTCGGCGCGCTGCTCCTGCTCATCACCGCGGTGGGCGGCGGGATTCCGCTGGCCGGCGGTGGGATCGTGCTGGTCGGCATCGCGGCGATGGTGACCCTGACCGCGCCACGAACCGCCCGCGCCTATTTCTCCCGCCCACCGGCTTACCCCCAGCCGCCGGCTTACGGCTATCCGCCGGCTTACGGCCATCCACCGGTGGTGACCTCGCCGCCGGCGCAGCCTGGGCAGTGGCCGGGCCATCCGCCGGTCTAGCCCCCCCTTTTCGGCTTGCTCAATGTGCCTGATCGGGTGAGTTTACGCAGCTGGCGTTCGTGGAATTAGCGGTCACTGGCATCCGTGCCCGACCCGGGCAAGGATGGGCGAACCGACGCTGGGAGTTCCATGACCGCCACGGCCGTAATCAGCACCGACACCACGTCGGACAGCACCGACACCACGTCGGCCTCTCCCGATCTGGCCAGTGAGCTGATCACCGCGATGGCCGGCCTGCCCGCCGGGCACCCGTCCCGGGCAGGCCTGCGTGACCGGGCGATCGAAGCCTGGCTCCCGCTCGCCCGGCACCTCGCGAACCGTTACGCCGGCCGCGGCGAACCGGCCGACGACCTGCAGCAGGTCGCCGTGATCGGCCTGATCAAGGCGGTCGACCGGTTCGACGCGGAGCGCGGCATCGAGTTCGCCGGCTTCGCCATCCCGACCATCGTCGGCGAGCTGAAGCGGCACTTCCGCGACCGCACCTGGTCGATCCGGGTGCCCCGGCGCCTGCAGGAGCTCCGGCTCGCGATCACCGCGGCGAACAATACGCTCGCGCACCAGCTGGGCCGCTCGGCGACCGTGGCCGACATCGCCAAGCACCTCGACATCAGCGAGGAAGAGGTGCTGGAAGGCCTCGAGGGCGCCCGTGCCTACAACACGACCAGCCTCTCCACGCCGACCACCGACGACGGCAACACCACGCTCGGTGACACCATCGCCGGCGAGGACAACGAGTTCGAGCTGGCCGAGCTGCGCGTGGCCCTCGGGCCGGCGCTCGCCCGCCTCGACGAGCGCGAGCAGCGGATCATCAGCCTGCGCTTCTACGGCAACCTGACGCAGAGCGAGATCGCCGAGCAGGTCGGGATCTCGCAGATGCATGTCTCCCGGTTGCTGACCAAGGCCCTCGCCAAGCTGCGCGCCCAGATCGGCTGACCTTTTTGCTTCGCGGTCGTCGATGAATGTCCTCGTAGACTGACGGCGTGACGATGCTGACCTCGCCGGCGCGGCTGGCCGCGGTGCACCGCACCCGGCTGGTCGACACCGGGCCGGAGGAGCCGTTCGACCGGCTCACCCGGCTGGCGTGCGAGCTGCTCGACGCGCCGTTCGGCTTCGTGACCGTGGTCGACGACCAGCGCTCCTTCTGGAAGAGCTGCATCGGCATCACCAGCACCGACCTCGCCGACCGGCAGAACCCGGTCGAGGAGTCGTTCTGCCAGTACATCATCGCCACCGACGACGCGGTCGTCATCGACGACGCCCGGCTCAACCCGATGACCAGCAACAACCCCTCGATCGAGTCGATGGGCGTGGTCGCCTGGGCGGGCTTCCCGGTCCGCTCCCCGGACGGCCAGGTGCTCGGCTCGTTCTGCGTCGTCGACAACCGGCCCCGCGCCTGGAGCCCGCAGGACGTGCGCACCCTGGAGGTCCTGGCCCACGCGGCCGGCGGCGAGGTCGCCCTGCGCATCGCCGCCGACGAGGCCGCGCACGACGCCGAGCAGGCACGGGCGGCCGCCGGGCGGTACCGCCAGCTGGCCCGCACCGTGCAGGAGAGCCTGCTGCCGCACGACCTGCCGGTGATCGACGGCCTTGACATCGGCGTCGCCTACCGGATGGCCGAGAGCGACGTTCTCGGCGACTTCTTCGACGCCGTGCAGACCCCCACCGGCTGGGCGGTGTTCCTCGGCGACGTCGCCGGCAGCGGCGCCTCCGCGGCCCGCACCAGCGCGCTGGCCAAATACACCCTGCGCGCCGCCGCGGTGCGGGCCAGCTCGCCGGCGATCGTGCTCACCGAGCTCGACACGGCTCTGCACCGCTGGTTCGCCGAGACCGGCTCGTCCGGCTTCGTCACGCTCGCCTATCTCTCGGTGCGCCCCAGCGACACCGGGTTCGCCGTGCGCCTCTGCACGGCCGGGCATCCACCAGCGGCCGTACGCCGTGCCGACGGCACCGTCGAGACGTTCGGCCTGGCCTGCACGCCGCTCGGTCTCCTCCCGCGGCTCAACCTCAAGATCCAGGACCTCGAGCTGCACGAGGGCGACGTCCTGGCGCTGTGCACCAACGGCGTCACCGAGGCCGGCGCCCCCGAATCCGACGCCGTCTTCGGCCCGGACGGGGTGCACGCCGTCCTGCGCCGGGCCGGCACGACCAAGGCCGACGAGATCGCCGACTCGCTGCTCGGGGAGGCGCTGCGATCCGCCGGCGGGCAGGTCAGCGACGACATGGTGATCATCGTCCTGAGTGTTCGGTAGTTCTGCGGTGACCGCTCTTCCTGATCTCTCGCGACTCACCTGGTGAGACCTCGACCCCGCCGCCCGTCCCGCACCTGGAGCTGCCGGTGCGGGCGGTTCGGGACGGCTACCTCGGCTTCGCGTCCGGGCGACTGCTGACCGCTTACGAGGATGGCGTTCCGGCGGGCGCCGGCTTACGCGAAGAACGGCCGCGAACGGTACGGGCTGCACGCCGACACCGAGCACCGGTTCGCCGCGTGCCTGGCCGAGGCGGCCGACCGGGACATACCGGTGACGGCCCGCGCGGCCCGGGCGTATCTCGACGTCGCTTTCTTCCATCCGTACGACGATGGCAATGCTCGTTTGGCGGGGTTGATCCTGGTGTTCTTGCTGCTCCGCGAGGAGGTCCAGCTCGACGAGGTCGTGCCGATCCGCACCACCGTGCGCCGGGCCGACGACGCCGCCGGAGCGGCCGGGCTGGCCCGCCTGGTCCATGGCATCGCCGCGGCCGGCCAACGTCGCGCGTTGCGGCCGCTGGGTTCGGCCGGCGAAATGCCTATTTGTGGGTGAACGTCAGGTGGGTGACGCCGCTCGGGGTGGTCACCGATTCGATGGTGAAACGCTCGTCGAGGCCCTCGAGCCCGTCCCAGAGCCGTTCGCCGCGGCCGAGAACGATCGGCACCAGCGCGATGTGCATGTGGTCGATGAGGTCCGCGGCCAGGAACTGACGGACGGTGGCAACACCTCCGCCGATGCGCACGTCGAGCCCGTTCGCCGCGTCCCGGGCCATCGCGAGCGCCTCGGCCGGACCGGCGTCGACGAAGTGGAAGGTCGTTCCGCCCTCCATCTCGATCGACGGGCGGGGGTGGTGGGTCAGAACGAACACCGGGGTGTGGAACACCGGATTGTCACCCCACCAGCCCTTCCACTCATCGTCGGTCCAGGCGCCGCGCTGGGGTCCGAACTTGTTGCGGCCCATGATCTCCGCGCCGATGCCCGGACCCCAATTGCTGGCCAGAGCCTCGTCGACACCGGCTCCGCCGCCGCCCTTGCCGTGCATCGCCTGGAAGGTGCGGGTGCCGAAGAACCACTCCATCAGGCGCCCCTGCGCATGCCCGAAGGGCGCCTCCATGCTCTGCCCCTCTCCCGCGCCGAAGCCGTCGAGGGAGACAGCGAAGTTGTGTACGCGGACCTGCGACATGAACCCGACCTCCAGCGTGATGGCGATATCGGATCACTCTAGGGTTCGCTGCCCTCGGCGACCGGCTGCACCACGTCCCAGTGCTCGGTGATCAGCCCGTTGTCGAACCGCCAGATGTCGACCACGGCTACCGCCTGGTCGCCCGGGCCGCCGGTCATCCGGTAGTGCACCACGACGTGCTGGTCGTCCGCGATCACCCGCTCGAGTTCGAATTTCGCGGTGGCGACCGGGCCGTTCTTGATGAATTCCACGAATGCGTCGCGGCCGGAGGGATTGCCGGGACTGTGTTCCACGAAATCCTCGTGGAGAATCGAATAAAGCACGTCGTGCCGACCGGCCGCGAATTCGGCGAAAGCGCTCAGGAACTGGTCCTTGATGGATGTCATGCGCCGATGTTGTCAGCGGAATGAGGCGGCGTCGATTACATCGCTGGTAATGGCTCGTCGTGATGGGGGTGGCTACACTCCGGCAATGGGCTCTGCGGTCGGTGAGATGCTTCGCGAGTGGCGGCAGCGGCGGGGTCTCAGTCAGCTCGAGTTCGCCGGTCGGGCCGACGTCTCCGCACGGCATGTCAGCTTCGTCGAGACCGGCCGCACCATGCCGAGCCGCGACATGGTGTTGCGCCTGGCCGAGCACCTCAACGTGCCGTTGCGCGAGCGCAATCGCCTTCTGGTGGCGGCGGGATACGCGCCGGTCTATCAGGAACGCGGATGGGATCTGCCGGAGATGTCGGCCGCGCGGCGGGCGGTCCGCCAACTCCTCGACGGGCACGGGCCCTACCCGGCCCTGGCCGTCGACGGGCGGTGGAACCTGGTTCTGGCCAACGCCGCGATGACCGTGTTCTTCGACGGGGTCGACGCGTCCCTGCTGGAGCCGCCGGTCAACATGATGCGCCTCAGCATGCATCCCGGCGGCTTCGCCTCGCGGGTCACGAACATGCCGGATGTGCGCGCCCGGCTGCTCTATCGACTGGCCGGTCAGGTGCACCAATCCGGCGATCCGTTTCTGACGTCGCTGCACGCGGAAATGCTGACCTACGGCTCGATGGGCGACCCGGTGCGACCGGGCGCGGACGATATCGCTCTGCCTATCCATATTAGGCATGGCGGCCGTGAATTGAGTTTCATCAACATGATTGCCCGATTCGGTACGGCATTCGACGTGACCCTCGACGAGATCGCGGTGGAATCGTATTTCCCGGCCGATGCGGCCACCGCCGAGGCGCTCGATAGCGGTCGGCCGTTCGCTCGGCGGTAACGCCGTCCCCGCATTTTCCCGGACCGGACGGCGATCGGCCCGATACGAAAACCCGATCCGGTGTGCGCGGTTGTCCGACGAGCCTGAGCCGGATGAAGCCGCACCCGAAACATGCCGTGATCGCCCTTGCCGTCCTGGGTGTCCTGGTCGGTGGCTGCGGCGCGCCGTCCGACCGGACCCCCGTGCCGCCGGCCGCCACGACTCCCGCCGTGGAGGCCACCACCGAGGCGGCCCTCGAACCGACCGCGACGGCGGCGGTCGCCGTTCTGCCGAAGCCGAAGGCGACCACCGCCAGGGCCACGCCGAAGCCGACCACGCCGAAGCCGAAGCCCAAGCCGACGACGGCCAAACCAAAGCCCAAGCCGACGACGGCGAAGCCGAAGCCGACCACCAAGCCGACCGCCGGTGGGCAAGCCGTGCACCCGGGCGCGTTCTGCTCGCCCGAGGGGGCGACCGGCCACACCACCAAGGGCACGCTGATGCGCTGCACCCTCAAGTCAGGCGAGGACCGGGCTCGCTGGCGAAAGGCCTGACCGTCCCGGCGAGGTCATGCCTCTCCCGCATGACCTCGCTGATCAGGGCGTTGGAGCCGGCCACCGGGAGCGAGCGGGTGTCCAGGTCCGTCCACACCCGCTCGTACGCCTCGATCTCCTGGGGTTTGTCGAGATAGAGGGCGCCGGTGAGGCTGTCGCTGTAGACGGTCGGCGGTTCCGGGGAACCGCGGTCGCGGGTGGCCGGTGCGGGAAACTCGAGGATCGCGAACTTGCCCGTCCCGCATGCCCGATGCAGCCCGGCCGAGAGTGGCAGCACCCGGATGATCGCCTTCCCCTCCTCGTTCGCCTTCAGCAGGTGCCACAGCTGCTGCTGCATCGCACCGGGAGTGGTCGCCGAGACGAGCAGGACGGCCTCGGACAGGATCACCTCCAGTCGTGGCGGCGGCGGGAAGTGCCGGGAGAGCAGCCCCTGGCGCTCCTGCCTGCTCCGCATCGCCGCCTTGACGGCATCGTCGTCGAGGTGCGGACCGCCGCCCCGGATGACCCCTTCCATGTAGGCGGGCGCCTGCAATAGCCCGGGAACCAGTTGCGGCTCGAACACGCGGATGCGGCCGGCCGCCTCCTCCAGAGCGACGTGCAGCACGAACGAATCCGGCATGACGAGGTCGTCGTACGACTGCCACCAGCCCCGGGCCCTGGTCTCCCGGGCCAGGCCGACGAGCGCCTCGGCGATCTCCGGGTCGGTGCCGTAGAAGTCGCAGAGGGCCTTCACCTCCGGGCCCCGCACCGGAACGGCGCCCTTCTCTATCCGCCACAGCTTCTGGACCGAGCAATCCAGGTGCTCGGCGGTTTCCTTGATCGTTCTCCCGTTGGCCTCGCGCTGCTGCCTCAGGAAGCGGCCGAGTTGACGCCGGGGGACCGTCGAGCTGGCTCGCTCGGCGTTCTGGATCTCCATGGACTGCTGCCTCCTTGCGATTGATCCATGCGCCATGGAGTCGGCCCGTACTCCATCGTGGAATGTCTTGAATGCCTTCGTGGAATGCCAAACGAGAAATTATGTCGAAAATTGGCATCCGGCCGAGATTCATACCTGCGGATCGTTGTGCACTCCCGATGTCCTCGCCAAATATGGGTCCAGGCGCGGCGGATGCCCGAGCCCCGCGGGTGTCCGTCGCTGCCGCTCAGCCGGCGATCGGGGTCGCCGAACTTCACGGAAGGGAGACTGGCATGCACGAGATCACAGCTGCGCTGCCTCGGCGAATACCAGGGAATCACCTGCATCCGGGGCTGCGGGCGAGAGGGTGCGCACGCGTGCCGGTGGGGGATCCACTTGCTCCTGGCACCATCCTGGCGGTCGGCGCGGCCACGCCGACCTATGACCAGTTGATGCGCGTTCTGGAGCGGCTCCGATCTTAGAGCGCAACCAATCCTCGTGGCAATTCCAAAGAATGGAAAGAAGGACAATGGTACGAGGTGAAATGTTGCCGCTAATAGTGATCAGCTGCGGCGGAGGGCGTAGCGGTGCATGGTCACGCCTTGGTCGAAGGAGCTGTGCTCGAGCAGGTCCAGCTCGAGTGGCGTGTCCTGGCTGTCGAACAGCGGGCGGCCGGTGCCGAGGAGGACCGGGTGGGTGAAGAGCAGGAGCTCGTCGAGCAGGCCGGCCTTCAGCAGGAGCGTGGCGATGGTGGCGCCGCCGACGCCGATGCTGCCGTCGGTGCGGTCGCGCAGCTCGGCGAGTCGCTCGATCGCGTCGCCCTTGCCGCCGATGACCTCGGTGTTGTGGCCGGCGTCGGTGCGGGTGCGGGAGACGAGGACCTTGGGCTTCGACGTCCAGATCTCGCCGTACTCGCGGATGAAGTCGGGCTCCGCGGCGTCCTGCGCGGCGGCCGGCCAGAACGACTCCATCGTCTCGTAGATCGTGCGGCCCTGGACCATCATCGACAGCGCTCGCGCCCGGGCGTTGAACTCGCGGTGCAGCGGCTCCCCGATGCGCATCCAGTTTCCGCCGCCCTCCTCACCGTCGGCGTGCTCGATCCGGAGATCGGCGGACACATTCATCCAGTAAACGAATCGTCCCGACACGTGCCCTCCCAGGGTGATGGCGACGAGGTCGAATCTAATCGGCGCTGACCGGGAGCGGGCAGAAGATCGATGGGCTCGGTCGCCGGTGACCTAGGGGGTTCGGTGGGATGCTGTGGGTTATCCCCGATCCACCGCCGGGAGGTCATCGAAGATGCTGCCGCTGCGTAACGCCAACCTGACGTCTCTGAAGGATGTCGCCGTCCCGTCCTACGACCGGTCCGACCTGCGGGCCGGGATCGTGCACTTCGGAGTGGGCGGTTTCCACCGGGCCCATCAGGCGATGTACCTGGATCGCCTGATGAACGACGGTAAAGCCCTCGACTGGGCGATCTGCGGGGTCGGGGTGATGCCGGCCGACGAGCGGATGCGGCAGGTGCTGGACGCGCAGGACGGCCTCTACACGCTGGTGGTGAAGTCGCCGGACGGCAACCTCGAGGCCCGGGTGATCGGCTCGATCGTGGAATATCTCTACGCGCCGGACGACCCGGAGGCAGCGATCGAAAAGATGGCCGCGCCGGAGATCCGGATCGTGTCGCTGACGGTCACCGAGGGGGGTTACAACTTCCACGCGGTCACCGGCGAGTTCATGGCGGACAACCCCGACGTCCGGCACGACCTCACCGCCGGCAACCAGCCGAAGACCACGTTCGGGTTGATCACGGCGGCCATCGAGCGGCGCCGGGAGCGCGGCCTGCCGCCGTTCACGATCATGAGCTGCGACAACATCCAGGGGAACGGCGAGGTGGCGCGGCAGAGCTTCGTGGCGTTCGCGAGGCTGCGTGATCCGGGCCTGGCGTCGTACGTCGCGGAGAACGTGCACTTCCCGAACAGCATGGTCGACCGGATCACGCCGGTGACCACCGACGAGGACCGCGACCAGGTGCGCAAGCAGTTCGGCGTCGAGGACGGCTGGCCGGTGGTGTGCGAGCCGTTCACCCAGTGGGCGCTCGAGGACAGCTTTGGCAACGGGCGCCCGCCGTTCGAGGAGGCCGGCGTGCAGGTGGTGCCGGACGTGGAACCGTACGAGCTGATGAAGTTGCGTCTGCTGAACGCGTCCCACCAGGGCTTGTGCTATTTCGGGTGGCTCGCCGGTTATCGCCTGGTGCACGAGGTCGCGCAGGATCCGCTGTTCGCCCGCTTCCTGCTCGCCTACATGGAGCGCGAGGCGACGCCGACACTGGAGCCGGTGCCGGGGGTGGACCTGCGCGAGTACCAGCACCAGCTGATCGACCGGTTCTCCAACGCGCAGGTCCGCGACACGGTGGCCCGGCTGTGCGCGGAGAGCTCCGACCGGATCCCCAAGTGGCTGCTGCCGGTGATCCGCCGCAACCTGGAGACCGGCGGCGACATCCTGCTGTCGACGGCGATCGTGGCGTCCTGGGCGCGTTACGACGAGGGCGTCGACGAGCAGGGGGAACCGATCGAGGTGGTCGACCGGTTGAAGGGGCCGCTGACGGGTGCGGCGCGGAGGCAACGGGAGGATCCACTGGCGTTCATCGAGAACCGGGAGGTCTTCGGGGACCTGGTGGAGAACGAGCGCTTCGTCTCGGCGTACCGCTCGGTGCTCGCCGGGCTGCACCACAAGGGAGCGCGAGCGACGCTCGAAGATCTCGTGTCGGGGATTAGCTAGTTGGGCGGTCGCGAAAAATCGCGGGGAAGTGACAGCATGAGCCGGTGACCCTGCCGCTGCGTGTCAATGTCGCGCCGGAGCGGGCGGATGCCTCGCCCGGCGACAACCTCCAGTTCGATGTCACCGTGCGCAACGCGAGTGACATCGTGGAGCATTACGGCGTCGAGATGCTCGGCCTGCCCGACGGGGCGACCGTGCGCACCGAGCCCGAGGTGGCCAAGCTGCGCCCGGCCGAGAGCGGCACGCTGACCGTCAAGGTCAACCTGCCGGTGCAGCCGCCTGCCCCGGCCGGCACCTATGTGGTGGGCGCGCTCGTGCGGTCGAAGTACCGGCATGACGTGTCCCGCTGCGTCGAGGTGCCGATCGAGCTGGCCAGCGTCGAGGCGATCACCCTGCGCGTCACGCCCGAGGTGGTCACCGGCGGGCGGTCCGGGCAGTACACGCTGGAGGTCAGCAACGGCGGCAACGCGCCGGTGCGGCTCTACCTGACCGCCACCGACCCGGAGCGGCGGGTCAGCGCCGTGTTCCAGCCGGGCTGGCTCGACCTGCCGCCGGGCATGACGGCCCGCGCGCTGCTGAACGTGTCGGCCCCCCTGCCATGGAACAAGGAGAAGCAGCGGCAGCTCACCCTGTCCGCGACGCCCGACCTGCCGGGCGCGACGCCGGTGATCGGCACGGCGTCGTTCATCCAGCAGCCGCGGATCGCGTCGAAGTTCGCGAAGATCGCCGGGATCGCCGCGGGGGTGATCGTGCTGGCCGCCGCGATCGCCGTGCCGACGCTGCTGACCAGGGCGAACGACAAACCCGACCCGGCCGCTGCCACCCAGCAGGCGCCGGCGACGGCCGGAGCGGCGGCCACCACGGCGGCGCAGCCACCGCCGCAGCAGCAGAGCGCCGCGGCGCCGCCCGCCGCCACCTCGGAGGCCGCGGCCCCGCCGGCGCAGCAGTCCGAGGCGCCGGCCGCGACCACCGCCCCGCCGGCCGGCACCGGCGCTCGCGAGATCGACCTGACCACCCCGCCGCCGGGTGTCGTGGCCAGCGACGTCTTCCGCAACGACGGCTTCCTGGTGAGCGCCGACCCGGGCGCCGTCGCGGTGGCCGGCTGCGAAAACGCGCGTAGTGCCGCCGTGGTCGACGACCCGACCGGGAAGTTCCTGACCTCGAGCTCGCCGGACGACCCGGCCAAGTGTCACGAGGTGCCGCTGCTGCTCGACTTCCTGCAGGACGCCCCGGTCGGCGCCGTGCAGGTCACCCCGCTGACGCCGAACTCGCTGACGATGGAGATCACCTTCAAGGACTTCTCGCGGGCCGACTCGGCCACGCTGACCGTGCCGGCCGACCTGGCCGCCAAGCACGGCGGCGTCGATCAGGTGCTGATCCGCTCGACGGCCGGGCCGGTGGCGGTCACAAAGCTGAAGATCGCTGCTCTGACCTGAGGATGGCCCACGACATCAGGGCGATGCACAGCGCGCCGTTGAGGAACGACGCCGTGACGTCGCTCGGGTGGTGCATGCCGCGGTAGAGGCGGGAGAACGCCACGAACAGCGGCATCAGCACCAGCGCCCAGCACAGCCACTTCTGCCAGGTCTGATGCACCAGGCCGGCCAGCACGAAGGCCAGTCCGCAGTAGAGCGCGACCGCCGCCGAGGTGTGCCCGGACGGGAAGCTGGAGGTCGGCGGCGAGTTGTCGAGGTGCTTGACCATCGGGCGCTGCCGGTCGATGACCAGGGTCGCGAAGAAGAAGACGATCGCTTGGGCGCTCACCGTGGCGCACAGGAACAGCGGCTCATACCAGCTGTGCAGCGTGCGGAGAAGGATGAACGCGATGATCGCGGTCAGGCCGACGATGACCGGCGTGCTGCCGAACAGGCTGCCGACATAGGTGATCGCATTGAACGGCCCGGTGCGGTGGTCGGCGAACCACCGGTTGAGGTTGTCCTCGGCAGTGAACGGCCACACGTTGTCGAACACCTTGGTGACCAGTAGTCCGAGGCCGATCATCCCGAGCAACAGGGCGATCATCCACGGCAGGATGCGCTTGGCGTAGTACGCCGTTCGATGTTCGATTACCGCCCGGTTCTCCAGCATGGGCCCGGCGTTACCCGAATCGACGGTCTTTCATGCTTGCAATCCGTCCGGCGTCAGGTGCGAGTGCCGCCGGGCCAGGTAGGCCGCCGCCATCGCGGCGACCAGCGCGATGCCGAGGAACCAGGCCGCCACCACGTCGCTGGTCCAGTGCACGCCCAGCGCCACCCGGCTCACCCCGGTGATCAGCGGGATCACCAGCGCGCCGGCCCAGAGCAGCGCGCGGCGCAGCGGCCGGTCATGGGTGTAGGGGAGCAGCACAAGCAGGAAGACGGCCGCGCCGAGCGCGTTGTTCAGCATGTGCCCGGACGGGAACGAGTATCCGGTCGCCTGCGCCACCGGATCGAGCAGGTCCGGCCGGTGCCGCCCGACCATCAGCTTCAGCACCGCGCCCAGCACCCCGCCGGCGATCATGGTGATCCCCACCCACCAGGCCAGCGACCGCGTCCCGTGCCGGGCCAGCCAGATCAGCAGGGCAAGCGCGCCCAGCCGCCACACGTTCGGGTCGAAGGCCAGGCTCCACGCCTTCATGAACCACACCCAGGCCGGGTGGTCCAGGGCGAAACCGTGCAGCGCATCGGTCACTGATCGGTCGAGGCGGTGCAGCCAGCCGGCTTTGCCCACCACGAGCACGCCGACCATGGCCGCCGGCATCAGCAGCGCCACCGCGCCGGCGGCAGCCACGGTCAGGCGTACGCCCAGGGATGGTTGACGCATACGGCAGCTATACCCGGATATCCACCACCGACTCCACGCCGTCGCCGCCCCGTCGTTTCACCCGGTACATCGCCTCGTCGGCGTGCCGCAGCGCGTCCGGCAGGTCGGCGGCGTAGGTCCCGGCCACCCCGACGCTGACGGTCGCCGGGCAGGCGGGAATCGCCCGTACCGCGGCGACCATGCGCTCGGCCACCCGTACCGCATCCGTCGTGCCGAGGCCCGGCAGCAGCACCGCGAATTCGTCCCCGCCCAGCCGGGCCAGCAGGTCCTGCTCGCGCAGTTGCGCGCCGAGCGCGTCGGCGATCGACCGCAGGGCGGCATCGCCGGCCGCATGCCCGGCGGTGTCGTTGATCTGCTTGAACTTGTCGGTGTCCACCAGCAGGACCGCGAACCGGTCGGCCGGCTTGTCCTGGGCCTGCCGGACCGCCCGGTCGAAGGCGCCCCGGTTCGCGATGCCGGTCAGCGCGTCCAGCGCGGCCGCCCGGGACGCCTGCTCGTGCTGGACGCGCAGCAGCTCGAGCGACTTCATCGCCTCCACCGACTGCAGCATGCGCAGCCGGTGCCGCCACATCGCGCCGGCCAGCGTGTCGCCGTAACGCATCCCGACCTCGGCGTCGTCGGTGTCGCGCAGCACCGCGTGGGTCCGGTGGGTGGCCGCGGTGATCAGCCAGCCCGCGTCCGGCGGGAGGCCGTCCACCGCGCGGTCGATCACGGCCAGGGCCTCGTCCAGCCGGCCCGAGCGGCGCAGCGCGACCGCGTGGAACGGGTAGGTGAAGGCGAGCGCGGAGGCGGCCATGCCACGCTCCTCGGCGATCGCCAGATAACGCTCGATGTCGATGGCGGCGCCGGCCGGGTCCTCCCGGTCGGCCCGCGCGCAGGCCGCCGCGAGCAGGGCGAAGTCCCGCCATACCGCGGCGTCCGGGCCACGGGCCTCGGCGGCCGAACGCATCGCGTAGCGCTCCGCCTCGGCGGTGTGGCTCTCCGCCCCGGCGACCTGGCCGACCTGGTAGAGCTCGAGCGCCCAGAACAGGTGCAGTTCGGCCTGGTTGAACAGCCACATCGCGCGGTTGCCGTTGTCGGGCGGGCTCATCGCGTACGCAACGTCGTAGTGTGCGCCGACCAACTCGTACAGCCGCAGCTCGAAATAGCCGATGGCGACCGCGACCCGGCCGTTCACCGCCGCGATCGGTTCGGATTCGCCGGACACCGCGATCTCCGCGGTGACCAGATCCTGCAGGACGCCGGTCTCGCCCTCGCCCTCACCGAGCCGCAGCTGGGCGGAGGCCCGGCTGGCCAGCGCGCAGGCCAGCCAGCCCGGGCTGTTCTCCCGCACGGCCGCCGTCGCCATCAGGTCGAACGCCGGGACGGCGGCGTGCGGGTCACCGAGGTTGGTCAGGGCCAGGGCCCGGACGAAATGCATGCAGGCCGGACCGTCGCTCCCGCCGCCGAGAAACATCTCGGCCTCCGCCAGCGCCTCCGCCGCCTGGCCGCTCTGTGCTTGCTCGAGCAGCCGTGCCGCCTGCTGCGTGATCTCGGTCATCGGCCCTCCCGGGCGGCCTTATCGACCGCTCTTTGGGGAGCATTAGTTGAACGAGAGGACTTTGTTGATCAACCCGCCGCCCGGGAAATCGAGCATCAGCACACCGGTGCGGACCACCGGGGTGTGCACCTCCGGCCCCTGGTTCAGGTAGGTCAGCAGGAACGGATCGACGCCCTGCACCCCGAGCGCGCCGCCGGCCACCTGCTGCGGCTGGGCGAAGACGCTGGCGCCGCTGGCGAAGTTCACGTAGATCTTCGCCGGGTCGCCCGCGCTGGTCGCGTCGAGGAAGCGGCGCACCTGGTCCCGCTTGGTCGCGATCGCCCCGACGTTCGGCACGTTGTAGTTGTCCTGCACATACGTCGACGACCCGTCGTTCCAGCCGTCGAACTGCGCCAGTCCGTAACTGGCGTAGCGGCCACCCTGCGCGCCGTTCATCACCGCGAGCACCACCTTGCCGCGGACGGCGCCGAGCGCCGGCACCGCCGCCGCGGACGACCGGGTCACGCTGGGCGTCCACCACAGGTTCGGGCGCTTGGTGACGTACGAGTCGAAGATGTCCACGAAACTCGCCTGCCCCGACGCATCCGTGCACGACCCGATCTCGCCGGTGCACTCCTGCTTGAGCCGCACGAGCACGGTCTCACCGGGATGAGCCGACAGGAAATCACCGAGCTTATTGAGTACGTCGTCGAAGTTGGCGTTCTGATAGGTGGCCCCGTGGTGGATGGTGAACGTGTTGCCGGTGTTCACCCGCGCCCGGATGTCGATCATCCGAACCCCCGCACCGAGCTGCGCGGCGAGCGTCCCACCGGAGTCCCCGAAGTCCTCCTGCGTCTGCGTCCACGCCCCGCCGTGGATGGCCATCGTCTCGTGCGTCCCCGGAATGCTGAGCGCGGCGAGGCTGCGTGAGTCGGGCAGCCCGCGCATCCAGTCCGGGTTGGCGGCGGTGCTGAGCGTGCGATAGGAGGCGTCGGCGGCGAACGCCGCGGTCGGCACAGCGATCAGGGCGGCAGCGATTGCTCCGGCGCCGGCGAGGGCGGCGGCGCGCTTCATGCGCATCATGGCGGGAAAGATATCGATCGATGCGCCCCGGCGAAAGGGCTAAGTTACTCGCCGGTCTGCCCGCTTACACCCGTCTATGTATGTGGACCCGATTTTTCTCTGTGGCTTTGTCTTGCATGCTGCGACGTGTATCTATACGTTCCACTGACAGGAAGGTTGCCTAACAGTTCCTTCAACCCCCCTCGGAGGACCACGTGGAACGCAAATTCACCACCGCCTTCGCCGCGCTCGCCCTGGTGCCGACCGTGTTCGCGGCCACCCCCGCCCAGGCCGCCGGCCCGACCGCCGCGCAACTGCTCGCCAAGGTCAGCTCCTGCACCGTCGCCTCGAAGGCCAAGTACGCCACCGACGACGGCGGCTCGTCGACCGTCAACATCTGCAAGAGCGGATCGGCGTTCTTCTGGAAGGCCGACATGGACATCGACTGCGACGGCGTGCGCACCTCGAACTGCAACGAGGACACCGACCCGTGGTACCAGGACCAGACGTCGTTCGAGACGTCCACCGGCAACCCGTTCCAGGCCGACAAGACGCACTACTTCGTGATCCCGCTGCCGAGCTCCCGATTCAACTACTCCAGCAGCGGCATCAAGCCCGGCAGCGTCGCGGCGATCATCTACAACAACAAGATTGTGTACGCCGTGTTCGCCGACGAAGGCCCCAGCAACATCATCGGTGAGGCGTCCTACGCGACCGCGAAGGCACTCGGCATCAACCCCGACCCCGAGAACGGCGGCGTCGCGTCCGGCGTCACCTACATCGTCTTCCCGGGCAGCGTGCCCAGCCCGATCGAGTCAAACACCGCCATCGACAGCAAGGGCGCCACCGCCGCAACGGCCTTCGTCAACAGCTGATCCCGAGGTGTCGCCCCCGGGCGCCGGGGGCGACTACCGGCATAGGTCAGGTGAGGCCGCCGTCCTGCCGGATCCGCCAAGCGGCAAGCAGGCAGAACAGTGGCAGGAAGATGGCATTGAGGGCCAGGGCGATGATGGCCAGGCCGCGGCCCCGTTCGCCGGTCCGGTTGATCTGCTGCAGGGCCAGGACGGCCAGGATTATCGAGACCGGCCAGCAGAACAGGAATGTCGATATCGCCACGATCGACAGCGCGTTGAGCGGAGCCGTGGGCTGCTCCTGCCGCCACGGCGTGGGCTGCGGTCCGTAGTGGCCGTACGGACGTGGGTACGGCCTCGGGGCGTGGCCGCCGGTCCTCACGATCACGATGTACTCGATCAGTGCCAGTGTAAGGACCGTGGCCAGGCCGCCGTAGTCGATCAGGTCCTGGATGCTCTGCGGCCTCGGGTCGGCTTCGGTCGTGACGATCTTGTCGATGGCGAAGGCGGTCACCGCCGTCATGGCGGTGACGATCGGGCCGAGGAGGTCGTTGACGTTGCTGACGCCGAACATCCAGCGCAGGCAGAACCACAGCATGGCCAGGCCGAACGCGACCATCCACAGACCCAGCAGCCAGCCCAGCACCGGGAACCCGACGATGCCGATCCGGGCGACGACGCCCATCGCGATGGTGATCCCGATCGACAACAGGGCGCGGCGGACAGTCGCGGCGGCGTACGCCGAGGTCGCCGGCGCCACCGGCTTCGGCGTGATCAGCCAGTAGATGCCGGCGACCGCGGCCGCGAACGCCGCACCTGCGGCGATGCTGAACGACGCGTTCGTCACGACCTTCCAGAAGATGAACCGCACCCCGGCGTCGGGCAGGCTCAGCCAGACGATGCAGGCGACGCCCAGCCGGGCCCGCCAATCGGACAACCGCTGGAAGGGCTTGCCCGGGTTCGCGGCGGCCGGTTCGAACAGGTAGCGGGCGAAGGCCCAGGGATTGGCGATGTCGGTCAACAGCACGCCACAACTCCGATCCGCCGGCCTGGATCGTCGATGTTTCCGGCCATGGTGGACCGCGGGAGTCCGCTGATCGGCCAGCCGTCGCCGATGATCGGTAGCGGCGGGCGGGCGGGGGTCGGGTCAGGCCCGGTAACCGTCGAACAGGGGGCCGCCCGCGCCGGCCAGGACCTGGGTGGCCAGTGGGGCCGGGGCGGTGCGGGCGGCCAGCCAGCGGGTGGCGAACGCCGGGTCGGACTCGCGTAGTTCGCGCAGGAGCCACTTGCCGCTGCTGATCCAGCGGCCGGTCAGTGCCAGCTCCGCCTGGGCGGTCTCGATCCACAGCTGGGTCGCGATGACCTCGCGTTCGCCCGGGTTGGTGGCGTGCGTGTAGTCGTCGAGCGTGTCGGTCAAGGCGTACCGGAGCCGGTCTTTCTCGGGTTTGGTCAGGGGTGGTGGTCCGGCGGCGAGCGTGCGTGCGCATTGCGCCGGCAGGTCGCCCGGGTCGCCCTGCAGGGCGACGCCGCGCGCGAGCATCCGGTGCGTGCTGGGTTTGCGCGCGGCCAGCTCGTTCGCCAGGATCGCAGCGAGGCGGCCGGTGGTGTGCACGAACAGCTCCACCGGCCAGCCGCGGAAGTGCAGGCTCTCGCGGTGACCGGGGGTTCGCCGGCGCCACCAACAGCGCCACCGGCGTCGTCTACGGCGCCAACCCGCTGTCGGCGGCCGAGCTCGACTCCGACATCGGCGACACCGTCCAGTGGCTGATCGACAACGACCTGACCGACGGGTTCGTCGGGCACTGCTATCCGCAGGGGCGGCACCACGCGGCCGTCCAGCGGCAGATGCGGCTCAGCGGGGTCGCCTACGCCCGGGCCATGACGAGCACGGCCACCAGCGCCGAGACGGTTCCGCCGGCCGACCCGTACGCCATCCGCAGTTTCGTCCTGGACAACAACAGCGTCCTGGCCAGCCTGCAGGCGCAGGTGGACGGGGTTGCCAACCACGGTGGCCTGCTCGTCTACTGCTGCCACGAGATCGTCACCAGCCCGGCGAGCTCGACCCAGTTCTCGATCGCCAACCACGCCGCGCTGGTCGACTACGTCGCCGGCAAGTCCGGCATCCGGGTGCTGACCCTCGGCGACGTGCTGCGCTCCCTGATCACCCAGTGACTTCCGGCCCGGGACTTTCGGCCTGTACGGGAGGGATAGAGGCCCTGTTGAGGGGGCCTGCGTTGATCACACACTTTGGTTGCTGAATCACTCGACAAGCTCCGAAGGTGCACCATGCGACGCAGGACTTTCGACATCATCCTTACCGCGGTCGGCGCGGTCCTGGCCGCCGGCCTCCTCATCGCCGGTGGTCTGCTCACTTGGGGATACAACTTCGCCAACGACACCGTGCACGACCAGTTGGCCGCCCAGCAGATCTTCTTCCCGGCCAAGGGCAGCGACGCGCTGAAGTCCGGCGAGATCGGGCCCTACCTCAACAAGTACGCCGGTCAGCAGCTCACCACCGGGGCGCAGGCCGAGGCGTACGCGGACCACTTCATCGCGATCCACCTCAAGGAGATGGCCGGCGGCAAGACGTACGCCCAGGTCAGCACCGAGGCGCAGGCGAACCCCGACGACACGAAGCTGGCCGCCACCGTCCAGACCCTGTTCCGCGGCGAGACGCTGCGCGGCATGCTGCTCAACGCGTACGCCTTCTGGAAGTTCGGCCAGATCGCCCTCTTCTCGGCGATCGCCAGCTTCGCCGGCGCCCTGGCCCTGCTGGTCCTGACGATCTTCGGCTACCGCCACGCCCGCAAGGTGAGCCCCGAGACCGACGTTTTCGAGAAGCCCGCCACCGCCTGACTTCCCTGCCCCACCTCCTGCCGGCCGGTCCCGCGTGGACGGCCGGCAGCTCGGCAATTCGGGTTACGCTCCCGCGGTGAAGCGCATGCTCTCCGCTCGCGTTTTAATTGTTGCCGGATGCGTGGCGGCGGTCAGCGCTGTGCTGTTCGGTGCGGCCGGAGTGGCGATCTTCGGCGAGGAGATGCTGCCGAACCTGTTCGCCGAGCTCCACCTGGCGGAGTTCCGGAGCAACATCGAAGGCTTCGCCGGTTCGCTCGACCCTTCGTCGCATGAGTCACTGCGGAAGATCGACCGACGGCTCACCTGGGCGATCGCGCGGCTCGGCGCGGAGCATCAGAGCCCGGGCGAGCTCCAGGAGCTGACGGAGCTGGTCAGCGAGACGGCCGACTTCATCGCGACCTTCCTGGCGCGTAACGGCGGCCCGGCATTCCACGAGGCCGAACAGAGCGCGCTGAGGGCCCTCGAGAACACCGGACCGGACCCGGTCGGTGACTCGGAAGGCGCGGCCGACCGCTCTTTCCGCCGGCGACTGCAGGCCCAGACCGAATTTCTTCGCATTGCCGGCCGCAGCCGCCCGACACCTCGCGGAATCCTCTTCGACCCGGACAACGAACTGGCGTTCGGCTATTTCTCGATCGACCGGGCGATCCTGGCGGGCAAGAATTGAAGACCGGCCAGGCCCGTCCCTAAACGGATCTCCTGCTGGAGTACCAGCTCAATGGCAGAGCGGAGGACTTTTAACCTTAGGTTCGGGGTTCGAATCCCCGGCGGTCCGCCAGAGGTAGGCGATGCCAAGCCAACCAAGGCAGGAGGCCCCGGAGGGGCCAGCGTGCCGGAATCCGGATCTGCTCCTACTGACAATTGAAGACTGTCCGAGACTCATGCCACAGGTCGGCTGCGTTGATCAGGCGGCGAGTCCAATCGTCAGGGTCTCCGCCGCCGACAGCGGTTGGGCTCGGACTACCGGGCACAAGCCATCGGTCGAGTGATGGAGCGGTATGCCAACCCACGGTCAACCCGTGCTCTACGTCGTGGCGTGCGGCGGACGCCCCGCCGCCGACCTGCCCAGCTTCATTTCCCAGATGCAAGACGACGGTTGGCACGTGTGCGTCATCGCGACACCGTCCGCCGTGAAGTTCATGAACCTCGCCGAGATCGCGGCCATCACCGGCCACCAGGTCCGCTACGACTACAAGCAGCCAGACGAGCCGGACGTCCTACCGTTTCCCGACGCGTACGTGATCGCTCCGGCCACGTTCAACACCATCAACAAGATGACATCGGGAGCGAGCGACACGCTTGCCCTCGGCATGCTCAACGAGGCCATCGGTCTGCCGCTGCCGATCATCGCGGTCCCCACGCCGAACGTGGCGCTCGCCCGCCATCCGGCCTTCATGGCCAGCGTGCAGGCGCTCCGGTCATGGGGCGTCGAGCTGCTCTTCGATCCGGACCGCTATCCCCTGCCAACTCCGAACATGGGGCCGCCGGCCGCCGCTCTCTTCCCATGGGCTGACCTGGTCGCTGCCGTCAGCCGACTCCGCAAGACGGTCGACGTCAGTAAGGAATAGCTCGATCGAGGAGAAACGTCGATGGGGAAGAGATCGACGGAACATCTTTGTCCGCATCGAAGCGACGATGGTCGCGCCCTTAGGATGATCGATGATCTGTCGGCGGCCCCCATGATCGCCCGCCCCTTTGCTCCTTAGTTTCGGTTCGAATCCTCGGCGTGCCACCCGGGTTCAGTGTCTGTGACCGTAGGACAGCTTTGCGGCGAGTCCGCCGGCGCTGACTGCCCAACAGCCCGCCCCGCGCTGGCAGTCGATGCCGGGCAGGGTGGTGTCGTCGAAGGGCCGCCACGTTTGCCCGCCGTCAGTGCTGAAGTCGCTTCCGAGGCCGACTGCGATCAGAGTGCGGCTTTGGCCGGGCAGCCACGAGACGCTGACCCGGCGGCCGGACGTGGCGCCTGCCAGTGTCCAGGTGCGGCCCCCGTCCGAGGTGAGCGCAGCTGCCGTGTTGAGCGTGTCGGAAGGCTGTCGCGGATCGCTGCCGATGGCGACGCCGTGCCGGGGATCCCGGAAGGACAGCGAAAGAATGCCGGTGTCCTCACCGCCGGGCAACGGCGTGGTGGCGACCGACCAGCTACGGCCGCCGTCTCTGGTGGTGAAGACCCGGTTGTTGACGCCCGCCGGCGTGCTGGTGCCGAACCAGGCGTCCGGTCCGGCCGCTTGCAGGCATGTGCCGCTGGATATGAGCGTCTCGCCATCGACCGCCGGAGGCATCTTCACGTTCCGCAGGATGCGCCAGCTGCGGCCTCCGTCCTCAGTGCCGGCGAGGCGGATGCGGCCGTCGACGGGGTCGCTGACTGCCAGGCCTCTGCGGCGGTCGAAGAAGGCCATACAGCTGTAGTAGGCGCTGGGGCTCGCATCCTCGAAGACGACGTGCCAGGTGGCACCTGCGTCAGCGGTGCGGTAGATCTGCGAGGACGGCCCGCCCGCCAGCACGACGGCGTGATCGCGGTCGGTCGCCTCGACGTCGCGGAACGCCTTGGCGGCGCCACCGGGCGGGGTGACGTTGCGCCAGGACCGCCCCCCGTCCGCCGTGAGTACGACACTGCCGGCGACCTCGGTGCTGCCCCCGACGGCCCAGACCACCGACGGATCGACGACATCGTCGATGACCAACCGATTCGTCGTGGCTGTCTGCATGAACCGCCAGGACGGTTCGGCGGTAGCGGCCATCGGCGACCGAATAGGCGCGTTGCCGGCCGCAGCGGGCGTAGCGGCGACGCCTGGGAGAATGGTGACGGCAAGAATGGCGGCCTTGAGCATCAGCGCTCCCGGTGGCGGTGAGGGTTGGCAGGCGCCTGGCAACTGCGTCCGGGCAACCGTTGCCCGCATGCCTTCCTGGTGGCAACCCGGCTGCTGAAACCCGACCCGGGCAATCCTCGAATCAGCCATAGAGGTTTCCTCTCGGGCTGGAGCACCAGGAGCCGAACGTGCGCCGTTACATCATCACCGGGGCTCCCGGCGCCGGTAAGACGACCGTTCTGGCGGGGCTGCGTGATCGCGGGTATGCCGTGGTGGGGGAGGCGGCCACCGATGTCATTGCGCGCGATCACGCCGCCGGGGATGATCTGCAGTCGCGGGCTGCGGATTTCCTTGACGCGATCACGGAGCTTCAGCGGGAGCGTCAGCTGCGGGCGGTGCCGGCGGATGTCACGGTGCAGGTGTTCGACCGGTCGCCGATCTGCACGCTGGCGCTCGCTCGCTATATCGGGCACCCGGTGACGCCGGTGCTTGCCGGTGAGGTCGAGCGGGTCATGGCGGCCGGGATCTATCAGCCCCGGGTTTTCTTCGTGCACCTGCTGGGCTTCATCACGCCGACGGCGGCGCGCCGGATCACCCTCGTACAGTCGCAGCGGTTTGCAGAATTTCATGTGCGGGCCTACCGGGAGCTCGGATTCGAGCTGGTCGACGTGCCGGTGGCGACGGTCGAGCAGCGGGTGGAGCTGATCGATCGGCATCTTCGTTCTTGACACTCCCGAGTGCACGCTTGGACCCGGCTCGCGGAGGCTGGTTTGATGGGCCTGGACCCTGACCCGGATCGGGCGTGTTGGCGATGACCTTCTCGGTAGAACCGTTGCCTCGTGCGGGGATGACGCTGGTGCTCGTGACGATCGGGCTGGGGCTGAATCTGCGGGCCTCGATCCTGCTCGGCCCGCATCTGTACGAGCGGTTCGGGGTCACCCCGGGGGCGTACGTCGCCCTGATCGGGTTGCCGGTGCTGGTGGCGGCGCTGGTGCGGTTGCCGGTCGGAGTGCTGACCGACCGGTTCGGCGTACGCGTCATGCTTCCCGTGGTCAGCCTGATCGCCGCGGTCGCGGTGGCCGGTCTCGGCCTGGCCGACTCGCTGCCGGTGGCGGTCGTCGCCGGAGCGGCGGCGGGGGTGGCGAGCTCGGCGTTCGTCGTGAGCGCGGCGCTGGTCACGCGCCTTTTTCCGTACGGGCGGCGGGGCTGGGCGCTCGGGGTTCTCGGTCTTGGAGCAGCGCTCGCCGCGCTGATCTCGGCCGCTTCCTGGGGGCTCGACCGCGAGGGGCGGCTCACCGCCCTGGTGCTCGGTGGCCTGCTGGTGGTGTTCGCCGGGCTGGCGGCGGTGCTGATCCGCGAGCCCGCACCGGCCGGTCGCACCGACTCGCCGGTGGGGGAGTCGGCGGCGCTGATCCGGCTCGCGTCGACCTCGTCGGTGTCGCTGCTGTACGTGGTCGCGCTCAGCGGCATGGTGTCGATCGCCCTGTTCCTGCCCGTCTACCTGGTCACCGCGCTGAACTTCACCTGGTTCCACGCGCTGGCGACCACCGGATCGGTGGTCGTCCTGGCATCGGTGGCGCGGCTGGCGGGCGGATGGCGCACCGACCGGCGTCCGACCGCGGGGCTGCTGGTGATCTGTTACGGCATCGCCGCGGCCCTCTGCGTCGTAGTCGCGTCGGCTCCGCACCGGTGGATCCCGGTGGTGGCGATCGCCGGCGTCGCGGTCTGCGACGGGCTGGCCAGCGGTGTCCTGCTCGCCCTGATCGGCAAGGCCGCCCGGCCGTACAGCGCCGGTGGGGTGATGGGGGTGACCGGCGCGGCGGGCGCGCTCGGCGCGCTGATCCCGCCGCTGCTGCTGGCCGGGATGGAGAAACTGACGCATTCGTACGCCGCGGCCTGGGCCCTGCTGGCCGCGGTGCTGTTCGCGGCCGCGCTCTACGTGCGGACGTGTCACCTGCGTGTCGGGCTGGGACTTGCCGTCGGGTTCCGGCCGCTGCCCAGCCCGACCGCGACGACCGTGGCGGTGCTCGGCGAAACTGACACCCGGCTGTGCCCCGCGGCACTGGTCACCGGGCTCGCCGAGCTGGCCACCAGCGACGAGCTGCTCGTCGTCTACGGGGTGGACGAACGCCCGCCGCACGGACTGAGCGCCGCCGGTCTGGCCGCCGGCCTCCGGGTCCGGCTGCCACGGCACCGCGTCGTCGCCGTACCGGTGGATGAAAGCCCTGATCTTCTCGGCCGGGACGCCCTGGTGCTCGTCGATCACGTCGAGGCCGGCACGCTGACGATCGCGGTGACCGGCCGGGCCAGGCAGAGCAGCGTGGCCGCCGATCTTTCGATCTATCTGCAGGCCGACCGGGTTCTGACGATCTCCTACGATCCGGCCGGGGGCTCCGCGCTGCACCCCGTCTGAGGTGGACGGCCGATCTGCGATCATGATCTCGTGACCGGACGTGTGCTGAGCAAATCGGACCTTGTGGTGCTGACCATCGGCGTCGTTTCCGTCGCCGCGGCCGGGACCCTGCATTACAGCGGTGTGCCCGCCGTGCTGGCGTTCGTGGTGGCGGGCGCGGCGGTGGCCCTGCTCGCCTCGCTGGTCGGGCGCAGCGTGGAGCAACTGGGCGACCGGTTCGGGCCGGGCGCGACCGGGGTGCTGCAGAGCGCGCTGGGCAACCTGCCCGAGCTGTTCATCGGCTTCTTCGCCCTCAAGGCCGGTCTGCTGGCGGTGGTCCAGGCGGCCATCATCGGCTCGATCCTGTCCAACATCCTGCTGGTGCTGGGGCTGGCGTTCCTGGTCGGCGGCCTGAAGCACGGGCCGCAACGGTTCGACTCGGCCCGGGCCCGCACGTCGACCGTGCTGATGGTCCTGGCCACGGCGGCCCTGGTGATGCCGAGCCTCGCGCAGTACGTGCACGCTCCGGCCGCGCCGCACGAGAAGGCGCTGTCGCTGGTCGTCTCCGTCGTACTGCTGGGGGTCTTCCTGCTTTCGCTGCCCTCGGCGCTCAAACGCTCGCCCGCAGCCGCACCGGTCGACTCCGCACCGGCCGACTCCGCACCGGCCGCCGAGCATGGGGGGCCGCGATGGCCGCTGTGGCTGGCGATCACGATGCTCACCGGGGCCAGCCTGGCCGCGGCGCTGGTCTCCGACTGGTTCGTCTCGGCGCTGGAGCCGGCGATCGCCGCGCTGGGGGTGTCGCAGGCGTTCGCGGGCCTGGTCATCGTGGCCATCGCCGGCAACGCGATCGAGAACGTGGTCGGCATCCAGCTGGCCTACCGCAACCAGGCCGACTTCGCGATGAGTGTGATCATCCAGAGCCCGCTGCAGGTCGCGCTGGTGCTCGCGCCGGCGCTGGTGCTCCTGAGCCTGTTCACCGCGACGACACTCACCCTGGTCTTCGCCCCGCTGCTGGTGATGGCGGTCGCGGTCGCGGTGCTGGCCACCGCGTTCATCGTCTTCGACGGGGAATCGACCTGGTTGGAGGGCGTCACCCTGATCGCGTTGTACGCGATCATCGCCACCACCTTCTGGTGGGGCTGACCGGGGTTGCGCGCCTCGGGTTTGCTGGACGCATGGACGACGACCTCGCCCGGCTTGCCGCCGACATCCGCGAACGTGAGCTGCTCGGCGCCCGCAAGGCCGGGATCGGCGCCGCGATCACCCAGCTCGGCCGGGAGGTCGAGGAGCTGCGCCGCCGGCACGCGATCGAGCAGCGGGACGTGGACCGGCTGGAGAACTTCTCGCTGACCCGGCTCCTGGCCGGCCTGCGTGGTTCGCGCGCGGAGGCGCTGGACCGGGAACGGGCCGAGGCGGCCACGGCGCGCTACCGGGTGGCCCAGGCCGAGGACCGGCTGGACGCGCTGCGGGCCCAGCTCACCGAGGTCGAGGCGCGGCTGGTGGCGACGTCGACGGCGCCCACGACGTACGCGTACCTGCTCGCCGCGAAGGAACGGCAACTGCTCGCGGACGGCGCCGGGCCGGCCGGGCGGCTGGCCGACCTGGCCGGTGCCCGCGGCCGGCTGACCGCCGAGCTCAAGGAGCTGACCGAGGCCGAGCGGGCCGCCCGCGCCGCCGCCCAGGCCCTGAACGACGCCAACAAGTTGCTCCAGTCGGCCGACGACTGGTCCACCGCCGACACGTTCCTCGGCGGCGGCGGCCTGACCAGCATGGTCAAACACAGCCGGCTGGACGAGGCCGCGGCCCGCGCCGCCGAGGCCGACCGGCGCCTCGCCGTGCTCCGCGCCGAGCTGCGCGACGTCGACCTGCCACTGCCGTCGCTGGCCGGGCGGTTGCAGCTGGGCGGCTTCACCCGCTTCGCCGACGTCTGGCTGGACAACATCCTCACCGACCTGTCGGTCCGCGGCCAGATCAAGGACAGCCTGGCCCAGCTCGGCGAGGCGGCCGGCAGGGTCGGCCGGATCCGGTCGGCGCTGTCCGCCCGGATCACCGAGAACCGCAAACAGCTGGCGCTCCTGGAGGGCGA
This sequence comes from Actinoplanes sp. NPDC026619, assembly GCF_040638295.1. Taxonomy (NCBI): domain Bacteria; kingdom Bacillati; phylum Actinomycetota; class Actinomycetes; order Micromonosporales; family Micromonosporaceae; genus Actinoplanes; species Actinoplanes sp. NPDC026619. Next base: position 421,674 of record NZ_JBEZYA010000002.1, on the reverse strand, counting down.
GCGGACGGCCCTGCTGCAGCCGCGATCGTGAACCCGGAAATCACCGCGGAGCTGGTCCGCGATCTGCTGCGGGAGCAGCATCCCGATCTTGCCGATCGGCCGGTCCGGCTGGGCGCGCGGGGATGGGACAACCAGCTCTGGCGGCTTGGCGACGATCTTGCCGTACGGCTTCCGTGGGCTACCGGGTCCGCCGATGCGCTGCTGCGCAACGAGTATGCCTGGCTGCCCGGACTGGCCCCGCGCCTGCCGTTGCCCGTTCCGGTCCCGCAGCGGTTCGGTGAGCCGTCCGAGCGGTTCCCGCGGCCCTGGCTGGTCACCACGTGGGTGCCGGGCGAACCTGCCGACCGGGCGCCGGTCACCCACACGGCGCAGTCGGCCGTCTCGTTGGCCGCCTTCCTGACCGCGCTTCACCGGCCCGCTCCGGACGGCGCGCCCACCGGGCGGGACCGCGGCGGGCCGTTGGCCGGCCGGGCCGAGGGATTCGCGAGGGGGGTCGTCGCCGCCACCGAGCAGGGACTGATCAGCGACCCGCAGGCGGTCCGCGCGGTCTGGCACGACGCGATCACCGCGCCGCCGTGGGCCGGGCCGGCGCTGTGGCTGCACGCCGACCTGCACCCGGCCAACGTGCTCACCGCCGGCGGTGCCCTCTGCGGCGTGATCGACTTCGGTGATCTCTGCGCCGGCGATCCGGCCTACGACCTCTCCGCCGGGTGGCTGCTGCTGCCGGACGACGGCGTCGACCACTTCGTCGCGGCCTACCGGCCGGCTCCGGATGCCGCCACCGTGCGCCGCGCCCGCGGCTGGGCGATGGCCCGCGTCCTCAGCGGCCTGCTCATCGGTGACGCCGGCGTGCACGGCCGGCCCGGCGGCAAACCCACCTGGGGTCCGCCCGCCCGGGCCGCCCTGCGCCGCCTCCAGTAGCGGCCGGTCACCCCACGGCATCCCGGCTGGAGCTGGTTAGATGTAGCCGGTGAGCAACCCGTGGGATGAGGAATTCGCGCCGTCGGCCGAGGCCCGCGACACCCTGCTCTGGGCGCAGGCCCGGGGCGCGTCGACGCTGGGTGAGGCGTACGACATGCTCGACGAGCTCGAGCTGAGCAACGACGTTCCGGAAGTGCTGGGCGACGACGGCACGATTGACGGCGTACGCGATGAGCTTGATTTTGGTCTTGAGACCGCCGGCCCGGACAGTTCGCTGTCGGAATTGATCTAGCTCTCGATGACTGTTCGCCGGGAAGTGCGGCGGTTCGTCGAGCTTGGACCGCTGCGGCCGGAGGACGACGAATCCGACGACGCCGACGCGGCGCTGGAGGCGCAGGAGCGTGCGCTGCTCGCGATCCAGCGGCCGGTGACCGACGACGAGGCCGAACTTCTGATCGGCGCGTTCGGGCCGGACAACTGCTTCGGGATGGCCTGGACGCTGCTGCACCTGGTCGAGACGGCGCCGGCGGCCCATCCTCCGGTGCGGCCGGCCGGCGACGCCAACCCGTGGCATGCCCGGCTTTGGCTTCGCTATCAGAACAGTCTGGCAACCGACTGATCACGCGCTCACGGCGAGTGGCCCCTGCAACCACTGATCAATCTCTGCTCTCCGCCGGAGACGGACGATCGGCAGGTCGCCGCGGCGGGCCGAAAGTTCCTCCACGCGACCCGCGGTTCTGCCGTGTGTGTTCCAGGCCCAGCGGACGATGTGGTCCGGGTCGGTGAGGATGGTTCGCAGCGGTGGTTCGACGTTGCCGTTCCACAGCTGTTGCCGCCGGAGACGGCGGAGGAGGGTTCGCCGGACGACCTGGCGCATCACCGTCGTCCGGGGCAGGTCCAGCCAGATCAGCAGGTCGGCGCGGTCGGCGAGGTGGGCGCGGACGGAGTCGTACTGCCATTCGGTCACCCAGCTGGGGCCGGCGCTGAAGCGATGCACGTCGTCCTCGAACTCGGCGCGCCTGGTCCACGACGGGCCGTGGTAGAGACCGTCGATCTCCACATGTGGCGCCCCCAGCAGAACGCCCACGCGAGCAGCAAGCGTCGTCTTCCCCGACCCGGAGGCCCCGGCAACCAGGACTCGCCGGGGCCGCCGCGGCAGGGGCTCGGCAGCGTCGAGTACCGGCACGAGGATCAGGCTAGTCGCGAGCTGTACGCCGCCGTGGCCGGAGCGCGGTTGCCGGTGGCGGATCGAAAAACGGATGGCGTGGCGATGACCGCCGCGTCATCGTGAGTTGTGATCACGATCCAGCGGGTGCGTGTGCGATGGGGCGCGGCAGCACGAAGCGCGCCGCATGCGAATGCCCGCCGCGGTCTGTGCCGTCCCGCGATGCTTCCCGCCCCGCTGCCTGCTGGCGAGGTGCTGGTTCACGACGTGCTTGCCGATGAGAAGGTCGGTTACGTGTCTCACGACGAGGTGCTCACCGGTGACCTGGGGCGGGCCCGCGATGTTGATCTGTGGCTGGAGTTGAAAGGCTCGGAGCTGGTCGTGGATCGGCTGCCGGGCTGGGCGGCGTACCCGCGCCGGAGCGGTCCGGGCCGCCTCTTCACGCTGATGCCGGGGCAGGTCGGCCGCTATCGGGCGAACTTCCGGTTCACGATGACGACCTGCGCCTGCGACCCGAGCTGGTACTACGAGGATTGGGTGGTGCACATCGGGAACGGTGAGGTCGTGGCCGACGGGTTTCAGCGGCGCGAGCCTGACCACAGCGCCGACCACCGAGTTCACCTCTACGGGGGCAGCCGCCGGTGATGAGGAGTCGGGGCGTGGTGCGTGAGTTCTGGGTGGATAACGGGTGGGGGGTCACCGACGGGGCGGCTGTTCCGGGTGGGTGCTGGGTGCATTTCTCGGCGGTCGCGGGGGAGAGGTTCCGGGAGCTGTCGGCGGGGCAGGCGGTGTGGTTTCGGGCTGAGGTCGCGGCGCAGGACGGGTTCGGGTTCCGGGCGGTCAAGGTCTGGAGCGGTGACGTGGAGCCGGGCGGTGTGCCGTCCTCGTCCGGGGACGCCTACCGGAGCACCCTGCGCCTCACCTTCGACGAGCCGGGGAGCGACTAGATTGCTCGGATGAGTCTTCTCGATGACGTGGCCAAGCGTGACGGCTGGCGATGCTGGGTGTGCGACGAGCCGGTCGACGCCGGCATGTCGGTGAACGATCCGCGTGGGCCCAGCGTCGACAGTCGCACCGCGGACCGGAAGGCCAAGGTTGCCGAGCGGCTCGCGCACCGTGCCTGCAACACCCGCAAGGGCGCGGTCAAGGTGGTCATCGCCTGGCCGGACCGGCTGCACGTGGTGGAGCCGGCCCCGCTGATCACCGTGGCCGAGCGGCTCGAGCGCAAGGGCGGCCGTGAGCTGGTCGCCCGCTGCCCGAGCAAGAAGGACGCGCAGGAGGCGGCCGACTGGCTGGTCGACCGGTTCTCCCGGCTGGTGCCCGGCCTGCCGGTGACCGCGAGCGTCGACGCCGGCGGCGGCCAGTTCCTGGTCGCCCTGGCCGCGGGCCGCCGCTGACCCGGCCGGCTACGCGGTGGCGAAAATGCCGGCCGTGCCCATCGTGACTCGGCGGCGGGCGGCGGCCTCGTCGTCGTGGAAGCGGTCGACGGCCCAGGAAAGTGCGAGGACCAACTCGTACACCTCATCGGCCGTTGTGCTCTTGATTGCCTGACCGGATGCCTTTGCCGCGTCGAGGAGGCTGCCGGTTCGCGTCAGCAGCGGGTCGGTGGTCGAGTTCATCGGCGAGGTGGCGTCGTGGTGGGCGGTGGCCAGGCAGTACGGCAGGTCGTGCCAGATGCGTAGTTGCCAGGTCAGCCGGACCAGCCATTCGGCGAGCGCCGCGCGGGGCGGCAGCGCGCGTGACAGGTCGTCGGCCTCGGTCAGCGCGGCGGCGATGCTGGTCTGCATGACCGCGGCGAGCAGGTCGTCGCTCTACCCGTGGCTCGATGAGCAGCTGGCCTCGTTCGTACCCTGATCAAGCCGTTCATGGCAGCCGCAGCCGGGCCTGGACCGGCAGGTGGTCGCTCGGGTATTGAGTGCCGCGGCGGTAGGTGTTCATCAGCGCGGCCACCGTGGTCACGCCCGGTGCGGTGAGGATCCAGTCGTCGCGTTCGCCGTCCGGCACCAGGCGCTGATAGTTGTGGATCGTCTGGTAACCCGGACCGCGGCGCGTCGCGGTGGTCCAGCTGTCGCGATAGCCGGATCGGCCGACCAGGGTGGAGTAGACCTGCGAACTCGGTTGCGCCGCGCTGTTGAAGTCGCCGGTCAGCACGATCGGCAGCGGTTCGAACGCGGCGAGCCGCTGCGCGATGAGCCGGGCCGACCAGCGACGGGCGTTCTCACTCCGGTTGTCCAGGTGGGTGTTGACCGCGTAGAAATGCCGGCCGGTCTCCAGATCGGCGAACAACACCCAGGTCACTATGCGTACGGCGAACGAGCCCCAGCTGATCGACGCGGGCACCTGCGGCGTCTCGGAAAGCCAGAAGCTCCCGGACGTACGCGGCAGCAGCCGCGCCTTGTCGAAGAAGATCGCCGCGTATTCGCCCTTGGTGCGGCCGTCGTTGCGGCCCACGCCGATGTAGTCGTAGCCGGGACCCAGGTCGGCCTTGATGTCACGGAGCTGGGCGACGAGCCCTTCCTGCGTGCCGATCAGGTCGGGCCGTTCGGTGGTCAGCAGCGCCCGCGTCACCGGGCGGCGCTGCGCCCACGAGTTCGGTGTGCGGGTGCTGGCGTACCGAAGGTTGAAGGTCATGACGTCCAGGTCGGCCGGCGCGGCCGGGCCGGCGAGCGCGTCCATTGCGGAGGGCGGCGGCCCGGCGGCCGGCGGAGCCACGACGACGGCGGGCGGAGGTGCGGGTGGCGCCGCCCGGACGGCGTCACCGCCGAACTGCTGGGTGCAGAAGAGAGCGAGTGCCGTCAGGATCATCGACCGCCGACCGAGAGACACGGCCCGACCATAACGTGCCATCCTGTGCGAACCTGTCCGGCACCACGGGGAGCCACATGTTCGACCTGCCCGACCAGAGCACGTTCTGGGACGACTTCCTGTCCTTCTTGAAGGCTTTACGACCCGAGGGCGTGCTGTCATGACCGGTGGACCGGCTCGCTTCGGCGGGCGAGACGATGTTGAGCTGGCGGTCGTGCTGGACTGCTTCGACCTCAAGCGGTCGGCGACCTTCTGGTGCGGCGTGCTCGGCTACCGGGCGGAGCCGAGCTCACCGGGTCGCTACCAGCAGCTGATGCCGGCCGACGGCAACGGCGTCGAGCTGCTGCTCCAGCGGGTGCCCGAGCCCAAGTCCGGAAAGAACCGGCTGCACCTGGACCTCCGGGTCCCCGACCTCGACGTCGAGGTCGCGCGGCTGGTGGCCCTGGGCGCCCAGCGCGTCACCACCGATCCCCTCGACGAGTACGGCTGGGTCTGGCACGTGCTCGCCGACCCGGACGGCAATGAGTTCTGCGTGCTCCAGCCGCCGCGCGAGCCCTCAGTCTGAGGCGGCCCGTGCTCGCTGCGCCAGGCCGTCCGCGATCATGGCCAGCCCGGCTTCGAAGGCCGAGTCGTGGTCGATCCTGGGGAGTTCGGCGTCGCGCAGTGCGCCGGCCTCGGCCTGCTCCTCCAGGACGCTGCCGACGGTGAAGCGGCTCGCGGCGAGCATCGCCATCTGCGCGTCGCGCTCGGGCAGGCCGGAACCGATCAGGAACGCCATCTTGTGGGCGATCCGGCCGAGGTCCGCCGCCCCGGGGAGCAGCCCGGCGTGCAGGCGGGCGCCGTCGCGGCGGATCAGCAGGGTGCGCCGGAAGTCGCGGTGGTTGTCGAGGAACCAGTCACGCCAGTCGTCACCGGGCGACGGAAGCGCAGCGGCCGCGTGCGGCAGCATGGCCGCCTCCGCCATGGCGGCGAGCAGCTCCTCCTTCTTGCCGAAGTGCCAATAGAGCGACGGCTGCTCGACACCGAGCCGCCTCGCCAGGCGCCTCGTGCTGACCGACTCCAGGCCGACCTCGTCGAGCAGATCGAGCGCCTCGGCGATGACGGTTTCCCGGTTGAGCTTGGTCACGTTGACAATCTATCGGTGATAGGTGACCGTGTAAAGCGGGTCAACTATCACCGATAGATTTTGGGGTGGACGACATGAAGATCCTCATCTGTGGCGGCGGAATCGCTGGTCAGGCACTTGCCTACTGGCTCGCTCGCGGTGGCCACCGGGTCACCGTCGTCGAACGTTTCCCCGGGCTGCGAGACACCGGCGCCCAGGTCGACCTTCGCGGCCAGGGCATCGATGCCATCGAGCGGATGGGCCTGCTCGACGTGGTCCGCAGCCGGCTGGTGGACGAGGCCGGCGTCGCCTTCGTGAACGCCAGGGGCCGGGCGCGGGCGACGATCATGGCCAACACCTCCGGGCGCGGCCGGCAGTCCCTGACGTCCGAGTACGAGATCATGCGCGGAGACCTGGTTCGCATCCTCCACGATGCGACGAAAGACGACGCCGAGTACGTCTTCGGCGTCAGCGCCGACCGTTTCGAGCAGGACGGGCAACGCGTCGTCGCACACTTCTCCGACGGCTCGTCCGGCGAGTTCGACCTCCTCGTCGGGGCGGACGGGCAGGGGTCGCGCGTTCGCCGGGCGATCCAGCCGGCCGGCTCGCCCGAGCCGTACTGGCGAGTGGGCATCCACATGGCCTACTGGTTCGTGCCGCGCATCGCGTCGGACACCAACATCCGCGACACGTACCTCGCCTCCGCCGGCCGCATGATCATGCGCCGGAGCCACAACCCGGCCGACACCCAGGCCTACTTCGTGTTGCGGGAGGAGTCCGCGGAAGCCTCAGCCGTCCACCGGGAGTCCACCGACCGGCAGAAGCAGTTCTGGGCCGCCCGCTTCCGGGACGCGGGATGGCAGGCCGACCGGTTCATCGACGGCATGGCGACGACCCCGAGCTTCTACTCGCAGGAAGTGCTGCAGGTGCGCACGGACACCTGGTCCGACGGGCGCGTCGTCCTGGTCGGCGACGCCGCGCACTGCGCCTCGCCGTACAGCGGAATGGGCATTTCCGGGGGTTTGGTCGGCGCTTACGTCCTGGCCGGCGAGATCAACCGCAACCCACGCGACCTGCCCCGCGCGCTGGCGAACTACGACACCACACTGCGCCCGTTCGTCGACGCGATCCAGGCCGGGGTGAAGCCGAACCTGCTGAAGCTGGGCATGCCCACGAGCCGGCTGGGAGTGGAGGCGTTCCTCGACGCCACCGCGCTGGCCAGCTTCCTGCGCATCCCCGACCTGGTGGCGAGGTTGTCGACGGAGGACCGAGGCGGCGCCTGGCAACTGCCGAAATACGAGTGAGGCAAACATCGGTGCACTGCTCTCACTTTGCCGGCTGGCGACCGGGGGATCGCTATCGTCGGGGCCATGAGTGACGTCAAGCAAGGGCTGTCGCGGCTGCGGTTCGTCAAGGTGGTCAACGGCTGTGTCGCCCGGCTGACCGTCTCGCCGCGGTGGGGGCGGCTGGTGGGCCGCGGGATCGCGATGCTGACCTACACCGGCCGCAAGTCGGGGCGGACCTTCACCATCCCGATCGGCTACCGGCGAACCGCCGACGGCATCCTGATCACGGTGGCGATGCCCGACTCCAAGACCTGGTGGCGCAACTTCCTCCGCGACGGCGGCCCCCTGTCCGTACGGCTGGACGGGGTCGACCGGCAAGGCCACGCGGTGGCCCGGCGCGACGAGCGGGGCCGGGTCACGGTCGACGTGCGGCTAGCACCGGCCGATGCGGGGGAGTGAGGACGGCGCCGAAATCACCGTCCCGCAGTCCTTCCGGGACATGCCGCGCTGGTGGCGAGGGGGCACGGATTGGCTCGATGAGCTGCCGGGCCGAGCCCGCACCTATGGCGAGCGCTGGCACCTGACGATCACCGGCGAGATGACCCACGGCTCCAACGCCGCGATCATCCCGGTCACCCGAGCCGGCGAACGTCTCGTCCTGCGCCTGGAGCCCCCAAGCCCCGCAGTGGCCGCCCATGCGGAGGCCTTGCGCTTCTGGAACGGCCGAGGCACCGTCCAACTGATCGACGCCGACGTCAATGGCGGCGCGATGTTGCTGGAGCAACTGGGCGCATCACTGCACACGTTGCCGGTAACCGAGGCCATCCCCATCCTCGGCCGAATGATGCGTCGCCTGGCAATCAAGGCCCCGCAACAAGCCCCGAACACCGCAGACGTGATCGCGAAGAGACTGCCGACGCTGCCGACGGAATGGGAGCGCCACGGCCGCCCGTTCCCCGAAACCACCCTGCACCGGGCGCTGAAAGCCGGCGCGAGCCTGGCAAGGACCGAGTCCCAGCTGGCGGTGAACGGCGACCTGCACTCGGCGCAGATCCTCCGCGGCACCCGGGAGCCCTGGCTGACGGTAGACCCGGTGCTGATGCGCGGCGACATCGATTACGACCTGGCCCGACTGCTGTGGACCCGAATAGACGAGATGCCGGCCCCGACCGACATTCTCCAAAACTTCGAGTCGGCAGTGGCCGCCGCCGAACTCACCCGCGACCAAGCCCGAGACTGCCTGATCTACCGCACCACCGACTACTGGCTGTGGTCCCTGACCGCAGGCCTGACGGAGGACCCCCAACGCTGCCAGCGCCTGCTGACGCCGTTCACCGAAGCCTGATCAGCGCAACCGGCGAGGTGCGTCGCATGACCCACCACAGGGCCCGGCCGGGCGTCAGCCGGCGACGATCCGTTTGACGAAGCCGTGCAGGTTCGTCATCGCCCGGTCGATGCGCTCGTCGAGGGAGAGCGTCTCCTCGTGGCGGATCAGGCGGCCCCGGGGCTGGCGCTTCCCGCGCAGATAGAGGGAGCAGGCCAGGTCGGAGCAGATGTAGTCGCCGACCGAGTTGCCCTGGCGGCCGGCCGCCCCGGCGAGCGGGGCCACGAACAGCGTGACACCGTCGGACGTGTGGCCGGTCAGGCAGACGCGGCACATGCTGGAGCGCATCGCGCTGGTGCGGCGGGAGTCGGGGCGGCGCAGCAGGATGCCGACCGGGCCGGTGTCCATCGGGACCACCATCAGCGCCCGCTGCGGGGCGGCCGGGTCGGTCCAGCCGACGAAGTCGAGGTTGTTCCAGGGGAGAACCGCCAGGTCAGCGGGCATCTTGATGCGGCCGGCCTCGCCCTTGCTGCAGTTGACGAAGCTGGCGCGGATCTGTTGCTCGGTGAGTGGTTCCATCGCGCGAACGTATCGGATCATCCGGCGACCGGCAGCCCAATAAAGGGGCTCAGTAGTGACGTATCGAAAAACTTCGTTAAGTCTATTTACTGTTAACAATCCTTAACTTATGTTCGGGTGAACGCCGCCCCCGCCCATGAAGAGCTAACTACCCCCAAGGAGTCCTTCATGAGACGTAGGTTCACCCTGCCCGCCCTGAGCATCGCGGCGATCGTCGCCTCGCTCCTGGTCGCCGTGGCCCCCGCCTCGGCCCACGGCTACATCTCATCCCCGCCCAGCCGCCAGGCCAACTGTGCCAGCGGCGCGGTCGCCAACTGCGGCGACATCGTCTACGAGCCGCAGAGCGTCGAGGCGCCCAAGGGCTCGACCCAGTGCAACGGCGGCGGCAGCCGGTTCACCGTGCTGAACGACACCTCCAAGGCGTGGCCGGCCGCGAGTGTGGGCCAGACCGTCACGTTCAACTGGGTGCTCACCGCCCGGCACTCCACCACCACGTGGGAGTACTTCATCGGTGGCACCCTGCTGGCCAGCTTCAACGACGGCGGCGCCCAGCCGGGCGCCACCAAGTCGCACACGGTCAGCATGAAGGGCTTCACCGGCCGGCAGACGGTGCTCGCCCGGTGGAACATCGCGGACACGGTGAACGCGTTCTACTCCTGCGTCGACCTCAACATCGGCGGCGGCAGCACCACCACGCCCACCACGCCGCCGACGACCACCCCCACCACCGCCCCGACGACCAAGCCGCCGACGACCGCCCCGACGACGGCTCCGACCACCGCGCCGCCGAGCACCGGCACGTGGACGGCCGGCACCGCCTACAAGGTCGGTGACGTGGTCACCTACAACGGCGCCTCGTACCGCTGCCGGCAGGCGCACACCGCGCTGGCCGGCTGGGAGCCGCCGAACGTCCCGGCCCTGTGGCAAGCCGTCTGATCCGGATCGCGCTGATCCTGGCGCTGGTCGCCGGCTGCTCGGAACAGCAGCCGGCGGCCGGCCCGCCCCTGTTCAACGACGTCGACGTGATGTTCCTGCAGATGGGAATCGCGCAGATCGCCGAGGGTGACCAGGTGGCCGAGCTGGCCGAACAGCGCGCCGGTGATGTCGAGGTCAAAAAAGTCGCGACAGAGCTGCGGGCCCAGTGGCGCGAGGAGGACGGCACCATGCGGCGCTGGCTTCTCGGCTGGCAGCAGCCGCTCACCGCGGATCCGGAAGCCGGGGCCCACGCGGGGCACGGCGAGCTGCATATGTTGCGGCCGTCCGACATCGGCGAGCTGCGCTCGGACACCAGGACATTTGACCGTACGGCGGTGAGCCTGCTCCTGGGTCACCTGGGCAACTGTGTCGAGACGTCCAGGATGGAGGAGTCCGGCGGAGCGTATCCGCCCGCCCGTACCCTCGCCGCGACCGTGACCACCCGCCGCCAGAGCCAGATCCAGCGTCTCCTGAAATTCGCTGCCGCCGGCGGCTGAACCCTGCCCAGGGTGGTCGGATGCCGCAGCTGATCAAGCCGACCACCCGCCTGTACGACGCCTGGCTGGAGTCGCGCCAGGAGTGGGGCCGGGGCGTTCATCAGGACGGCGCCGGTCTCCGCACCACCGACGAGGTGGACACGCCCGAGGGTTTCGCCCGCTGGATCGCGCGCCTGCATGCCGACGAGGACGTGACCGCCCCGGTCGAGCCGGGCTGGGTGCACTGCACCTATCGGTGGATCGTCGAGGACGTACGGAAGGGCACCCGCCGGTACTGGCTTCCAATTTCGTGATAAATCCGTTTTGGGGAGGCTGGGGCGGGAACCCTGAGGTCGTCCGACCAACGGGGGGTAAGCCATGAAAGCTGTCGTGTACGAGGGGCCGCGCAAGGTCACGGTGAAGGACATTCCGGACGCGAAGATCGAACGTCCCACCGATGTCCTGGTCCGCGTCACCACCACCAACATCTGCGGGTCCGACCTGCACATGTACGAGGGGCGCACCAGCTTCGAGAAGGGCCGGGTCTTCGGGCACGAGAACCTCGGCGAGGTGATCGAGGTCGGCACCGCGGTCGACAAGATCAAGGTCGGCGATCCGGTGGTGCTGCCGTTCAACGTCTCGTGCGGGTTCTGCGGGAACTGCGAGCGCGGCCTCACCAACTACTGCCTGACCACCCAGCCCGACCCCAAGCTGGCCGGCGCCGCCTACGGCTTCGCCGACATGGGGCCGTGGCAGGGCGGGCAGGCCGAGCTGCTGCGCGTGCCGTACGCCGACCACAACTGCCTGCGCCTCGGCGAGGACGCCTGGGAGGCGCAGACCGACTACGTGATGCTGGCCGACATCTTCCCGACCGGTTACCACGCCACCGAGCTGGCCGGCGTGCGGCCGGGCGACAAGACGGTGATCTTCGGCGGCGGCCCGGTCGGGCTGATGGCCGCCTACTCCGCCGTCCTCCGCGGCGCCAGCCGGGTCTGGGTCGTCGACCGGCACCCGGACCGCCTCGCGCTGGCCGAGAAGATCGGCGCGATCCCGATCGACGACTCGGTGGTCGACCCGGTCGAATACATCCTGGGCGAGACCAAGGGCCTCGGCGCCGACAATGGCTGCGAGTGCGTCGGTTACCAGGCGCACGACCCGCAGGGGAACGAGCAGCCCAACCTCGTACTCAATCAGCTTGTTGCGGCCGTTCGTTACGCCGGGCAGATCGGCGTCGTCGGGGTTTACGTGCCGGCGGATCCGAAGGCCAAGGACAAGCTCGCCAAGAAGGGTCAGCTCGCCTTCGACTACGGCCTGCACTGGCAGAAGGGTCAGACGATGGGCACCGGCCAGTGCCCGGTCAAGCGTTACAACCGGGCGCTGCGCGACCTGATCGCCGAGGGGCGGGCCAATCCGTCGTTCATCGTCTCGCATGAGCTGACCCTCGACCGGGCGCCCGAGGGCTACGTGCACTTCGACGGCCGCGACGAGGGCTGGACCAAGGTTGTGCTGCACCCCGGCAAGGCCTGATAACGACCTGTGGGCCGTGGTGATCCGTGCCACGGCCGGTAGGTCTTTGCACAGAGTGCGCTGAGAACAGGCTTATCTGTTCCTCAGGTTGCGTTTCTAGCGTCGTGAGCACGCTGGCAACCAGAGGGGAAACGGCATGCTCTACGCCTCGACCAGGCTCAATGCGCCCAACGATCAGAAGGTGTTCGTCGACACCAGCGGGCGCCGGCGGCGGCTGCTCGCGGTGGCCGGGATGGTCGCCGCGGCGGCCGCGGTGCTCTATATCGGCGTCGTCGGGGTGAGCGTGCTGCAGGCGCCGCAGACCGGCCTGACCACCCGTGGCACGGTGCACGGCACGCCCGCGGCGACGACGACCGCGAAGGCGAGGAACGGCGGCTGAGGCCGCCATGAACCGTTTCGTCACGTCGGCCGCCGCCCTGCTCCTGGCCGGAGCCGCCGCGGCCTGCAACAGCACGGTCAGCGAAGCCGCGCCGGTCGTGAGCCCGTCCACGGCGGCAACGACCAGCGAAACGCCGTCGACAAGCCCATCGCCGTCGGGAAGCCCATCGGTAAGTCCGTCGGCCGGCGCGTCTCCGAAACCAGAGGTAGCCGCACCGCCGCTGGTCGCGCCCTATGTCGACATCGTCAGCGACACCGCGGACATCGCGGACGTCAAGAAGAAGACCGGCCTGACCGATTTCGTGGTCGCGTTCGTGGTCGCAGACCAGGCCGGCACCTGCACGCCGACCTGGGACGGCACGGTCGCGCTCACCGACAAGACCGTCGCGGCCCGGCTGAAGAAGATCGGCGGGGACATCGTCGTCGCCACCGGCGGGGCCACCGGCACGTACCTGGAGAGCGTCTGCTCCGCGGCGGCGCTGGCCACGGCGTACACCGAAGCGCTCGATGTTGCCGGAAGCAATCATCTGGACGTCGACATCGAACGGCCGATCAATGCCACCACCGTCGTCGCCGCGCTGGCCAGGCTGCAGAAGAGCCGGCAGACCGCGATCACGCTGACCCTGCCGGTGGGTGACGGCGCGGCCGGCCTCACGGCCGATGGCCTCGCGCTGCTGCGCAGCATCGAAAAGGCCGGGCTCACGGTCACGGTGAACGCGATGACCATGAACTTCGGGGCGGACGGCGATTGGGGTACGGCGATGACCGCGGCCATGGAGGCCGTGCACGACGACCTGGCGACGGTCTGGAGCGGCAAGAGCGACAAGCAGCTGTACGCCATGCTCGGCATCACCCCGATGATCGGCGTCAACGACACCGGGCCGGTGACCACCGTGGCCGATGCCCGCACGGTGCTCGGCTACGCGGAGCGCAAGGGGCTCGCGTTCGTGCGTTTCTGGTCGATCAACCGGGACAACGGCGACTGCGCCGACGGCAGCGTGAGCGGCTCCTGCAGCGGCATCGCCCAGTCGGACTACGCCTTCACCAAACTCTTCGCGACGTACGCGGAATAAGGATCTTTTGTGAATATCGCCAAGCCGCGATGGGTGGTTCTCGCCGTCGTGGTCACCCTGTTCGCCAGCATCCTGGTGGTCAACGGCATCGTCCTGGGCGAGTTCACCCAGGACGGCGCGGTCGCCTCGACCTCGGACACCGACGAGGTGCCGTCGGCGGCGCTCAAGGGCGGCCCGATCATCCAGACCGACGGGTCGACCACGAGCACGGTCAGCGCGGGCAAGAAGCAGATCGTGCTGACCTTCGACGACGGCCCCGATCCGAAGTACACCCCGGAAATTCTGAAGGTCCTGGCCGAGTACGACGTGCCGGCCACCTTCTTCATGATCGGTTCGCAGATCAGCCAGTACCCGGATCTGGTGCGCCGGGTGCACGACGCGGGCCACGAGATCGGCATCCACACCTACACCCATCCTGATCTGTCCACCAAGAACGAGTGGCGGCGTGAGGTGGAGATGCAGGAGACCCAGTTCGCGCTGGCCGGGGCGGCCGGGATCTCGAGCGTGCTGTTCCGGCCGCCGTACTCGTCGACGGTGAAGGCCCTGGACAACAGCAACTGGGCGGTGATGTCCGACATGGGCGGCCGCGGCTACCTGACCGTGGTCAACGACCTGGACAGCCGGGACTGGGAGTCGGGCGCCACCATGGCCGACATCGAGAAGGCGGTGCTGCCGGCCGACGGGGCCGGGGCGATCGTGCTGTTCCACGACGGCGGCGGCGACCGGTCGAAGACCGCCGAGGCGCTCGCCACCGTGATCCCGGAGCTCCAGCAGGAGGGCTACACGTTCACCACGGTCGCCAAGCTCACCGGCATGAGCACGGTGAACCCGGCCGCGACCGCGAAGGAGCGGGCGCTGGGCGTCGGCCTGGTCGGCGCGGTGCGGGTGGCCCGGCACGTGACGGCCTGGTTCGCCGCGCTGCTGCTGATCGTCGGCCTGCTCACGGTGGCCCGGCTGCTGATCGTCCTGGTGCTCGGCCGCCGGCACGCCCGCTCTTCGAGAAAGTGGCCGCTCTACACGAAGCCGGTGACGGTGGTGGTGCCCGCCTACAACGAGAAGGAGTGCATCGCCGACACCCTGAGATCGCTGGCCGCCAGCACCCACCCGATCCGGATCGTGGTCGTCGACGACGGCTCGACCGACGGGACCGCGGAGATCGCCGAGTCGCTCGCCCTGCCCAACGTCACCGTCATCTGGCAGCCGAACAGCGGGAAGCCGGCCGCGCTCAACACCGGCATCGCCAACGCCGGCACCGAAGTCGTGATCATGATGGACGGCGACACGGTGTTCGAGCCGGACACCGTACGCCTGCTGGTCCAGCCGTTCGCCGATCCCCGCGTCGGCGCCGTCGCCGGCAACGCGAAGATCGCCAACCGCACCACCATGGTCGCCCTGTGGCAGCACATCGAGTACGTGGTCGGCTTCTCCATCGACCGGCGCGCCTACGACGTGGCGCAGTGCATGGCCACCGTGCCGGGCGCGGTCGGCGCCTTCCGCCGGAACGCGTTGCGGCAGGTCGGCGGCCTGTCCGACGACACCCTGGCGGAGGACACCGACCTGACGATGGCACTGCTGCGGACCGGCTGGCGGGTCGTCTACGAGGAGCACGCCCGCGCCTGGACCGAGGCCCCGGCGACGATGCCGCAACTGTGGCGGCAGCGCTACCGCTGGAGCTACGGCACCATGCAGGCGATGTGGAAGCACCGCCGGGCGATCGTCGAGAAGGGCACGTTCGGCCGGCGCGGCCTGCTCAACCTGGCGATCTTCCAGACCGTGCTGCCGCTGCTGTCCCCGCTGATCGACGTTTTCCTGATCTACGGCCTGCTCTTCCTCAACCCGGTCGAGACCCTCGCGGCGTGGCTCGGCATGCTCGCGATCCAGGCTCTCAGCACGATCTACGCGTTCCGGCTGGACAAGGAGTCGCTCCGGCCACTGTGGCGGCTGCCGCTGCAGCAGTTCGTCTACCGCCAGCTGATGTACCTGGTGCTGATCCAGTCGGTGCTGGCGGCGCTCGGCGGCATCCGGCTCGGCTGGCAGAAGCTGCGCCGCACCGGCGGGCTGGGCGCCCTGCTGGGTGAGAAAGCAGGGCTCGGCGAGAAGGTCAGCTGACCAGGCGGCGTTCCCAGGCCCACGCGGCGATCTTCACCCGGTTCTGCACGTTCAGCTTGGTCTGCACGCTGCCCAGATGGGTCTTGACGGTGCCGACCGAGATGAACAGCTGGGTGGCGATCTCCGCGTTGGTCAGGCCCTTCGCGACCAGCTTCACCACTTCGAGCTCACGTGGGGAGAGACCGGCGTCGTCGCCTTTCGGCGCCGGCGGCGACAAATGCTCCAGCAGCCGTACGGTGATGGACGGGCTGATCAGGGCGTCGCCGACGACCGCGGCCCGGACCGCCTCGACCAGCAGCGCCGGCCCGGAGTCCTTGAGCAGGAAGCCGGCCGCGCCGTTGCGCAGCGCCTGATGCACGTATTCGTCCAGGTCGAACGTGGTCACCACGACGACCCTTATCGGGTCGGCCACGCCCGGCCCGGCGAGCAGGCGCAGCGCCTCGAGACCGTCCATCTTCGGCATCCGGATGTCGAACAGCGCCACGTCCGGCCGCAGCTTGCGGGCCAGCGCGACCGCCTCGACGCCGTCGGCCGCCTCGCCGACGACCTCCATGTCCGGCTGCGCCCCGATGATCATGCCGAATCCGGTGCGGACCATGGCCTGGTCATCGGCGATCAGAACGCGAATCACGAAACTACCTTTGCGTTGAGCGGAAATGCGGCGTCGACGACCCAGCCGCCCTCGATGCCGGGGCCGGCCGAGATGCGGCCGTCGACCGCGCGGACCCGTTCGGTCAGGCCCACGAGACCGTACCCCGACCGTTCGCCCGGCCGGGCGGGGCGTGCCGTGCCGTCGTTCGCGACCCGCACCAGCAGCCACTCCGGGGTGCGCCGCACCCACACGTCGACCACCCGGGTGCCGACCGCATGCTGCCGCACGTTGGTCAGCGCCTCCATCACCACCCGATAGGCCGAGGTGGACACCTCGACCGGGATGCCGTCGATGGTGCCGTCCAGGTGCAGCCGGCCGTGCGGGCCGCCCGCGGCGGTGAACTGATCGATCAGCTGGCCCAGTTCGCCGACGCCGGAGACCGGGGCCAGCGGCGCATCCGGTTTGGTCTGCGGGTCGCGCAGCACGCCCACCATCCGCCGCATCGACGCCATCGTCTCCGCGCCGGCCGCCTCGATCTGCTCCAGGGCCAGCAGCACCCGTTTCGGGTCCTGCTCGGCGATGAACCGGGCCCCCTGCGCCTGCACCACGATCCCGGTGACGTGGTGGGCGATGAAGTCGTGCAGGTCGCGCGCGAACTCGGCCCGCTGCTCGGCGCGGACCGCATCGACCGCCCGCTGCCGTGAGCTCTCCAGGATGCGCAGGTAGAGGCCGATGCCGAGGGCCGCGGCCGCGGCCAGCGCCTGGATCAGGCCGAAGATGACGTACTCCGCACCGCGGCCACCGCGCAGCGGCAGGAAGCTGACCGCCGCGCCGGTGGTGATCACCGCGGCGACCGCCCAGCCGGGGGCGGCCCGGCGCGCCACCACCAGCATCACGCCGAGCAGGGCGAGCGACTCGGCCAGGCCCCAGGTGGCGGCGTAGTCGGAGTTGGTGACGCCGACCGTGAACGTCACCGTCATCGACGCGAGGCTCAGCCAGATCGCGGCCTTGGGCAGGACGGTCGAGTTCTGCTTGTGCCCGGGCAACCACACCGCCGCGGCGCCGATCGCCAGCAGGATGCGGATCAGCCCGCCCGCCTCGCCGCCGGGGCCGGTGAGCAGGCGGCCCTGGGACACGTCGATCAGGCCGAGGATCGCCATGATCCCCAGCGCGCTGATCTGGCCGAGGCGCAGCAGCACAAGACGATTCGGATTCGGTTGCATCGTGACCCAGCGTAATGGCAGGTCAACTGGCTCCCATCGGCCGAAAGTCAGATCCACGTTCCCCGCTGGCGACAGATGTGCGAGGCAGCCGGCTACCCGCAGACTCGGCGTCGACATCGACATCGACGTATCGGAGTGGGACATGCAGACCCAACTGGCGGCCCAGGACACCCTCGCCGCCGTCGCGGCGGTCGACCTCGTGAAGGTCTACGGCAGCGGCGACACCGCGGTGCGGGCCCTGGACGGGGTGACCGTCGGATTCACCCGCGCCCAGTTCACGGCGATCATGGGGCCGTCCGGGTCCGGCAAGTCGACGCTGATGCACTGCCTGGCCGGCCTCGACACCGCTACCTCCGGGCAGGCGCTGCTCGGCGGAACGGACCTGACCCGGCAGTCCGACCGGGTGCTCACCAAGGTGCGGCGGGAGCGGATCGGCTTCGTCTTCCAGTCGTTCAACCTGCTGCCGCAGCTCACCGCCGAGCAGAACATCCTGCTCCCGCTGGAGCTGGCCGGCCGCAAGGTCGACCGGCACCTGTTCGCCCACCTCACCGAGTCGCTCGGCATCACCGGCCGGCTCAGCCACCGGCCCAGCGAGCTCTCCGGCGGCCAGCAGCAGCGCGTCGCCGTCGCCCGCGCGCTCGCCTCCCGGCCCGAGGTGGTCTTCGCCGACGAGCCGACCGGCAACCTGGACTCCCGCTCCGGCGCCGAGGTGCTGCTCTTCCTGCGCAACTCGGTGCGCGAGCTCGGCCAGACCGTCGTGATGGTCACCCACGACCCGTCCGCGGCCGCCTACGCCGACCGAGTCGTGCTGCTCGCCGACGGCCGGGTCGCCGGCGAGGTGCAGTCGCCCAGCCTGGCGTCGGTCACCGAGGCACTGCAGGCGCTGGCGGTCAACCGATGAGCGCAGCGGTGAGGCTACGACCCGGACCACGACGGTGGATGAGCGCCGATCCGCGGAGCGGAGGTAAGCAATGAACGCGGTCCTGCGCACCCAGCTGCGGGGCGTCTCGCGGCGCCCGGCCCGGCTGCTGCTCACCGGCCTGGCCGTGCTGGTGGTGTCGTTCGTCGTCTACGCCACCGTGCTCGCCCAGACGATCACCGAGCGCAGCGTGCTCAACGGCCTGTCCGGCACGCCCGAGGCGGTCGACCTGGTGATCAACAACGGCACCGTCACCACCGCCGAGCTCGCCGCCATCGGCAAGATCCCGGGCGTGGCCGAGACCGCCGGACGGCTCGATGCCGGCGGCCAGATCGGCAGCGAGTACCTCAACGTCTCCGCCGACAGCGGCGCCGGGCCGCTGTCGGTCATCAAGCTCACCAGCGGCCGGCAGGCTGTTTCGCCGGGAGAGATCACGATCACGGCGCGGACCGCCGAACGGCTCGGGCTGAAGGTCGGCAGCGCGACCAAGGCCACGTTCCAGTACGACGACCAGGGCAAACCGATCAAACCGGCGACCCTCACGGTGGTCGGCACGGTCGAGGGCCCGGAGGACTACGGATTCCAGGCGTACGCCCCGCAAAGCTCCGTCTCGGCCCTGATCGCGGACCCCGGCCTGCAGCGGATCGACCTCCGCCTCGGGTCGGGCGCCGACTCGGACGGCGTCCGCAATCAGATCGAGAGCATCGTGGCGGCCGGCGCGGCCAAGGTGAAGGACGGTCAGAAGCCGGCGGTCGCCACCGGGGCCTCCGTCCGGCTGGCCGAGGCCGGGGAGAAGGCCGACCAGGTCGACAGCCTCTTCGAGGTGATCGCCATCTTCGTCGCCATCGCGGTCATCGCGGCCGGGCTGGTCGCCGCGTCGACCTTCCGGATCGTCTTCGCCCAGCGCATGCGCCAGCTCGCCCTGCTGCGGGCGGTCGGCGCCGGCCGCGGCCGGGTCAGCCTGTCGCTGGCCATCGAGGGCGCGCTGACCGGCCTGGCCACCGGCACGGTCGGGGTGCTGCTCGCGCTCGGCGCCGGCCATCTCGTGCCCGCCCTGGCCCGCGCGTTCGGGCCGAAGATCGAGTCGCCCGGCTTCCCGCTGATGCCCGCGCTCGGCACCATCGTGCTCGCCGTGGTGATCACCATGGTGGCGGTGGTGGCGCCCGCGTTCACCGCCGGCCGGGTGTCGCCGCTCGAGGCGCTGCGTGGCGCCGGCACCACCGGCAGCCGCACGGACATCGGCAAGCTGCGCTGGGCTGCCGGGTTGCTGCTGGCCGCGGTGGCGGTGCTGCTCGCCGCGTACGTCGCGAAGAACCTGCCCGGCCGGGACCCCAAGGACTACGACGCCACGCGCAACATGCTGGCCGTGGTCGCCTCGGGCGGGTTCGCCTTCCTGGCCCTCATCGCGCTCGGCCCGGCCCTGGTCCGGCCGGTCCTCGCGGTCCTCGGCATGCCGATCCGCCGCTCCGGCCCGGTCGGCCGGCTCGCCGCCGGGGGAGTGGGCGGTGCGCCCCGCCGGGCCGCCGCGGTCAGCGTGGTCGTCGCGCTCGGCGTCACCCTGATCGCCGGCACCCTCGTCGGCGGCGCGTCGATCCGGCTGCTCGCCGACCGGGAGACCGCATCGTCGGCGCCGGCCGACTACGAGCTGACCGCGCACGGCGACCCGCTGATCACCGCGGCCGCCGTCGACCAGCTCAAGGCCCGGCCGGAACTGGCCAACGTCACGCCCTACCGGCGGCTCGACGTGAAGGTCAGCGGCACGAACGTCGAGGGCCTCAACGCCAACGACCTGAACATCGGCGCGCTGCCCGAGCTCAAGAAGCTCGACGTGGTCGCCGGCAGCCTGGCCGATATCGGCCCCGGCAAGGTCGTCATCTCCGGCTTCACCGCCGACCTCACCGGGCTGCGCGTCGGCGACCAGGCCACGCTCAGCAACGGCAAGAAGGTCAGCAAGCTGACCGTGGTGGCAAAACTGCCCGACTCGGCGCCGCTCGGCTCGGCGTTCGTGCTCGACCCGGCCGACCTGACCGCGCTCGGCGCCGCTCCCGGTTACGCCGGCCTGCTGGCCGACGCGACGAAGAGCGGCGAACAGGGCCGGACCGACGGCCGGCGCGCACTGACCGACGCCAACACGGCGGCCGGCGGCCAGTGGGGGATCGACGTCCTCGCCGACCAGCGCGACGAGATCGACAAGGAGCTGACCGTGCTGCTGGGCATCGCCCTCGGCCTGATCGGGCTCACCGTCCTGATCGCGGTCGTCGGGGTGGGCACGACCACCGCGCTGTCGGTGGTCGAGCGGGTCCGCGAGTCGGGGCTGCTGCGTGCGGTCGGCCTCTCCCGCGGTGGCCTGCGGATCATGCTGACCACCGAATCCGCCCTCTACGGCGTCATCGGGGCCGCGCTGGGGCTGGTGCTCGGTGTCCCGTACGCCTGGCTGCTGGTCAAGGCCCTCGGCGTGAACGCGCCGCTCAGCCTGCCGGTCGCCCAGCTCGCGGCGGTCTTCCTGATCCTCGTCCTGCTGACCGCGGCGGCCGGCGTGCTCCCGGCCCGGCGCGCCGCCCGGGTCAGCCCGGTGGCCGCCCTCGGCACCGAGTGAGATGAAGCCCCGATCCCCGGCCGCCTGCTTGCCCCCGGCGGCCGGGGATCGGCCTCACGTCGCGCCGTAGGTGACCTTGCCGTCGGCTGCGTTGATCGACACGCTGAACCGGCCGTCGCTGACGTGGACGGTGTCGTCGCTCCAGTCGGTGGTGATCGGGCGGCGGGCCTGCGCCGCCCGGGCCAGCCAGGCGAACGGGCCGGCCAGCGGCAGCAGCTCGCCACCGCCGTCGGCTCGGGTGTCGGTCCAGAGCGCCACCGAGCCGAAGGTGCTGTCCGCCTGCGGCTGCCAGAGCAGCACTCGCTCGGCGCCGGCCTCGACCATCCGGGCCAGCGCGAGCAGGGCGATCGCCGCCCGGCGTGGCGACGACGCGGGCAGCTCCCCGCCGTCGACCTCGGGGTAGACCTCGGCCCACCAGACCGGCAGGCCGGTGCGTTGCCGCAGCTGGCGGGTGATGTCGCCGAACTTGGCGGTGGCCGCCGCATCACCGCCGGGCAATTGCTCGTCGCGGGTCGCGTTGGAGCCGTCCACCACGATGAAATCGGCGCCGGCCTTGTGCCTCATCCAGTAGTCGATCGCCTCGACGATCCGGGGCTCCACCGCGCCCCAGGCGCCGCTCAGCGCCGACTGATCCTCACCCCAGGAGATCATCACGAGGTAGGGGCCACCGACCCGGGCCTGCGGGTTCGCCTTCTTCACCGCGGCGTAGACCTTGTTGTAGAGCCGGGTGTAGGCCTCGATGTCCCAGGTGTTCCGCTCGGTGTCGAAAAAACCCTTCAATTCATTCCAGACCAGAAAATTCTTGACGTACGGGTACCGGCGCGCCGCCGCGCCCGCGAGCTCGGCGAAGTCGTCGAAATGCGCCTCGGCCGGCGGCACCTCGATCTGGTCCCAGTCGGTCTGGCCGGCCTGACCGCCCTTCATCCAGTCCGGCGCGCAGCACAGCGTGAGCGTCGGATCGTCGGTGGTCTCGCGCAGCAGCGACATCCGGTGGTCGAGCGTGCTCCAGTCGAAGACGCCCGGCGACGGCTCCGGGTTGAGCGCGCCCCAGCCCATGAGGTGCTGGTTGCCGGCGATCGGCGCCGACGCCAGATAGTCGCGGGCCTGCTGGTCCGCCGCGCCGGCGCCGTCCGCGGTGTACTGGGTGTGCGTGACCCCCAGCACCGGTGGCGCCGTGCGTGGCGCCGACGAGGCCGGCACCGAGCCGAGCGCTACCAGCGACAACGCCACGACGAGAGCCCTCCGGACGCGCTCAGCGGAGCTCGACATACATCCGCAGGACGAGGCACACGACCAGAGCCGCGCCGAGCACGATGAGCAGGATCTTGGCGACCAGGTGGAGCTGGCGCTGCCGAGGGGTGGCCGACGTGATCCGGCCGGCCGGGTCGTTGTTCAGCTCGGCCACCACGCCGCGGCCGGTGGCCAGCGCCAGCACCAGCACGAACAGGACGCCGGACATGATGTTCAGGGCCTCGATCAATTCGTGGTCACCTCTCCGGTCGACGTCCGCACCAGGACGATGCCGTCGCGGTTCTGGGTCAGGACCCGGTAGTAGCCGTCCGCGACCAGCTTGGTCACCTCGACCTGGGCCCAGTCGGCCGGCCGGCCCTCGCCGAGCTCGCCCCACTTGACCATCGACCTGGTCACCACGACCGTGGCCGCGTTCTGCGTGGCGGCGCAGTCGCTGAGGTTCGCGTTCTCGCCGCACACGCCGCCCACCGACCCCCACTGGATCGTGGTCACCGCCTCGGGCCGCTCCGGGCCCTGGTCCATGGCGAACATCAGGATGCCCTCGCGCGGGGTGGCCGCGACGGCCGCGTCGACGATCTTGACCTCGTCGCCGGAGATGTACGCGAAACCGTCGTTGCCGCCGCGCACCAGCACCAGCGTGCAGGCGAGCGCGGCCAGCCCGGCGATCGGGACGAAGACGAGTTTCGGCTTCCACGAGCTGAGCCGGTCGAGCACCTCGCCGCCCATCACCGCGCAGACCGGCATCGCGAACAGCGCCACCCGCAGGAACAGCTCGCCGCCGTAGCTCTGCACCACCGCCGGGAACGGCGCCACGATCAGCAGCGCCGGCAGCCAGAACGACTTGCCGGCCTTCCACAGCCGCCAGCCGGCCTTGCTGGCGATCAGCCGCAGGAGCAGCCCGATGCCACCGAGCAGCAGGGTGAACAGGAAGTACACGATGCGCAGCTTGCGGATCGCGGCGATGCCGGGGTCGACCGAGACGATCCGGTCGGTGAGGTTGACGCCGACCGACGCGCCGACGTTGCCGAAGTTGTCGGTGAGCAGCTTCAGCGCCTGGCCGGACCAGAACTCGTGCGCGCCGAGCACGAACCAGGTCAGCTCGGCGGCGGCCAGCACGATGATCGCCGCCCACACGCCCTTCAGGCCGCGCGTCTTGCGCCGGACGATCAGGATCATCACCAGCTGCGAGCCCAGCATGAACGGCGTCAACTGGTGGGTCAGCACGATCGCGCCGATGAAGAACATCACCAGGATGAGGCTGCCGGCGCGTTCCCGGCCCCGGCGCTGCTGCGGCTCGGACAGCAGCAGCGTCACCACGGCCAGCGAGAGCATGAAGCCGACCGACTGCGGCGAGAAGTAGTCCTGCTCGATCCAGTTGAGCACGCTGACCAGGGCGGCCGCGTACCACGCGGCCCGCTGCGACACGTCCAGCGCGCGGGCCAGCCGCCACACCAGCGCCGCGGTGAGCAGCGCGCAGGCCAGCGGCCACCAGTTGGCCACCTGCGCCAGCCGGTGCACGTCGACCGCGTCGGTCATCATGCCCCACCAGGAGAAGAACCCTGGCCAGCTGAACCGGGCGTCGATGTTCTTGGCGCTCTCGCCGAACGTCGCGTACTGGTCGATGAAGCCGAGGTGCACCCAGGCCGTGCTGGTGCGCGCCCAGCCTTCGGTCAGCGGCGGGAGGCCGAACATCTGGAAGATGAAGATCACCAGCGTGCCGGCCAGTTGCTCGCGGGCCAGCCGGTGGTGGATCGCCCAGGCCAGGCCGCCGGCGGTGATCACCAGACCGGCCCAGATCGTCCACGGCAGCACCGAGGCCAAGCCCCAGCCGTTCGCGTTACGAGGGTGGACGCCGAAACAGCCGATGATCCAGAGGATCAGGCCGACCAGCGTGGTGCCGGCGGCGATCAGCGTCTCCCGGTCACGCCAGGCGTGCCCGGTGGCCGCGATCGGGCCGGAGTTGGTCAGTGGCGTCTCGCGCACACCGGTTGCGTAGACGGTCACCGGTTACGGCCCTTCCGGAGAATGTGCGGGACTGCCGCCCCGGCGGCGAGGAAGGCCCAGACGGCCACCCAGAGCCGTGGATTCCAGGCGTGCGACTGCAACTGGGTCATCGCCAGCAGGACGCCCATCGACATGCTCAGCGCGACCGAGCCGACCAGCTCGATCAAACGGTCGCGGAAACCGATGTAGGTCACCGCGACCCAGCCCGGCACGATGCCCGCCCACAGCACGGTGACCGCCATCCGGCCCGGGAAGTCGACGTCCACGGCGGTGCCGAGGCCGACCACCACCGAGACGATCAGCGCCGCGATGGCAAGGTTGCGGATCTGCACCGCGCGCCGGGGGTCCGGTGGCGGCTCGTCGACCACCAGGATTTCGGTCAGCGCCTGCGCGACCGGCTTCTCGTCCGGCTTCTTCCGCCCCGGCGCCGGGGCGTCGGTCACCAGGATCTCGGTCATCGCCTGCTCGGGCGGCGCGCCCTGCGGCGCCGGCGAGGCCGGACGGCCGGGAACCATCGGCACCGAGGGGGAGGCCGGCCGGCCGGGAATGGTCGGCACCGCCGGGCTGGGCTTCGCTGACACGGGCTTCGCCGCGCCGGGGGGCGCCTGAGCGCCGTAGACGCGGCTGGACGGCGCGGACTCGTCGGGCTTGGCCGGCGCCGTGTCGGCGGCCTTCGACGCCTGGGCGCCGTAGACGCCCGCGGGGGGCTGGGGCGCGTCCGGGGTGGGCTCGGCGGCCTTCGGCGCCGGTGCGCCATAGACGCGGCTGGCGGGCTTCGCCTCGTCGGGCTTGGCCGGGGCAGCGGCGCCGGTGGCGGCTGGCGGCTGCCCGCCGTAGACCTGACCGGAAGGCTTCGCCTCGTCGGGCTTGGGCTGGGCGGGCGTCGGCTCGGCCGCCGGTGCGCCGTAGACGCGGCTGGCGGGCTTGGCCTCGTCCGGCCTGGCCGGGGCGGCGGCGCCGTTGGCGGCTGCCGGCGGTTGGCCGCCGTAGACCTGGCCGGACGGCTTCGCCTCGTCGGGCTTGGGCTGGGCAGGCGCCGGCTCGGCAGCCTTCGGCGCCGGCGCGCCGTAAACGCGGCTGTCGGGCTTGACCGGGGCAGCGGCCCCGTTGGCGGCGGCCGGCGGCTGGCCGCCGTAGACCCGGCTGGCGGATTTGGCCTCGCCGGGTTTGGCTGGGGCCCCGTTGGCGGCGGCCGGCGGCTGGGCGCCGTAGACACGGCCGGAGGGCTCGTTCACGCCCGGCCTGGGCGGTGCGGACGTCGGCTCGGCGGGCTTCGGGCCCTGCGCACCGTAGACCCGGCCGGGAGAGACAGGCTTGGGACCTTCCGGATTGGCCTGGGCCGGCCTGGGCTGGGCTGACGGCGGCTGGGCCGGCCTCGGCTGGCCAGATGACGGCTGGCCGGACGACGGCTGGCCGGACGACGGCTGGCCGGTCTGCGGCTGGGCAGACGACGGCTGGCCGGACGACGGCTGGCCGGTCTGCGGCTGGGCAGACGACGGCGGCTGGGCGCCGTAGACGCGGCCCGGCGGGGGGCCGGGCTTGGCCGGGGTGGGCCGGGGTGGGCCGGGCTTGGCCTGGGCGGGCCCGGATTGGGCGGCCCCGGGCTGGCCAGGCCTGGTCTGAGACGGTCCGGACTGGGCGGGCCCCGACTGCGCCGGCCCTGACTGAGCCGGTCCGGACGGGGCGGGCCGGGGTGGGGCGGGCGCCGGTTCGGTGGGCTTCGGGCCCTGCGCGCCGTAGACCCGGCCGGGCGGCTTCGGCTCGGCCTTCCGGTCCGGCTGCGGGTGATGCGGCGTCATGACGGCGGAGCGGACGTCCGGCCGGCCGGGAACCGTCGGGACGGCCGGCTTGCCGGGCACGGTGGGCACGTTCGGGCGGCCGGGCGCCGCCTGCGGGGACTTCGCGTCGGGAGCCTTTGCCTCCGGGGACTGGGGCCCGGCGGAGTCGGCCTCGGACGTCTGCGGCGACGACGCACCGTAGACGCGGCCGGCCGGCCGATTCTCAGCGCCCACGGCGCACCGCCTTCTCGAGCCGGGACACCATCGCCGGCGAGATGCCCTCACGGAAACAGCGGCGGTGGTTCACGAAGTCGTTACTCCTGTCGAGGGTATCTGCGGGCGGGCGCGGAGAAGACCGGTCAGGAGGCGTACGCCTTCCGGCGGAACCTGACCCTGGTCCTCTTGCGGGAGCCGCGCTGCTCACGCACGATCGTCCGGGCCACCAGGCCACGGCTCGGCAATTCTCCCGTTCCGCGGCGGAACGGACGCAGCGACATAGGTCCAGCCTTACGCGACAATCGGCAGCCCGGATCGACCGCATCGGTCTGCGGAATTTACCGCTTCGGGCGGCCCCTCGGCCAACCGGCTCCGGCGGCCCGGCCGCGATGGTGACGTTGGCCCGCGATCCGGGCAAAGGCGACATTCGACGTACGATGTCGGACAAGTGTTGTTTCCTCGTAGCGATCAGCGGCGCGAAACCGCGGGGCAGCGGACGAAAAGGCCGCCCGGCGTGTCGCCGGGCGGCCGATTGCCGTGCTCGCTACGCGGTCGTCGTGGTCCGCGCCGGGGTCTCGGCCGGAGCGCCGAAGCCGAACCGCTCGCGCATGATCGTGCGGACCACCCGGAAGCCGTCCCGGAAGGTCAGCAGGTTGCTCTGGCCGTACATCCGGCGGAACTCGAAGCTCGCGACCTCGTCGATGCGCACGCCCGCCTTCGCGACCCGGACGTTGATCAGGGTCTCGATCTCGAAGCCGTCGCCCCAGCGCGGGGCGCTGGTGTCGGCGTGGTCCGGCAGGGCGAAGATCTCCACGCAGTCCTTGCGGAAGGCGTTGTAGCCGTAGCAGAGGTCGGAGAAGCTGGTGCGGAACAGCACGTTGGTCATGAAGTTCAGACCCCAGTTGCCGACCTTGCGCAGCCGGGTGATGTCGTCGCTGCCGCCGCCCTTGGCGAACCGGCTGCCCTTGGCGTAGTCGGCGCCGGCGTCGAGCGCCGCGGTGAAGCGGGCGATCTCGCGCGGGTCCATCGAGCCGTCCGCGTCGATCATGACGATGTAGTCACCGGTGCAGGCCGCGAAACCGGCGGCGAGGGCGTTGCCCTTGCCACGGCGGGCCTGCTTCACGATCTTGATGCCGGGCCAGCTGGCCTCCGCGACCGCGATGGTGTCGTCGATCGAGTTGCCGTCGACGAGGATCACCTCGTCGATGTCTTTCGGCATGTGACCCAGCACGTGCGGCAGGTTCCGGGCTTCGTTCATCGCCGGGACCACGACACTGACCCGGGGGCGACGCTCGTCGCCGGAACGGGCCGGCTTTCGCGGCACGGTGAGTTCCGTGGTTCGTTCGCTGCCAAGGATGTCGTCGACGGACACACAGGCTCCAGGATCGTGGGGGTAACTGAGTCCTTAGCCGCGGATTAAATCCGTGGCGGCGGGACTCGGCAATCCTGCACGTTTTCTGAGATAAATCGAGGCCAACGTCAGTTGCGTGTTGCACACCGGTCGGCAGTTCTTTCCGGCCGTCCGGGCGGTGTGAATTTACCCGAACGGTCGGCTGGCTTCGCACCCGGGGGTGGCCGACCGGCGAGGTGCCACAGGCTATTAGGCCCAAGCGCCACAGGTCAAGGCCGGTTTCTCCACTGTCCGATATGACGGTTAAATCGGTCAATACGGACGAGGCGAGAGAGATTCATCGATTCGGTCATAGCCGGACCAATGCTCATTTTCCCCTCAGACAATGATCATCTGTGCTTCCCCGGAAAATGCTGCGGGACCTCTTTGTTAATTTCTTGTGGCGTTGGCGATATGCCGATCGCGCGATTCCGCAGGCCGCGTCAACTGATTCGATTAATGTAACCTTAAACTTCACTGAATCGTTATCCGTGACGACGCGCTTGCGCTCTGCGTTCGTTTGTCACCGCATCCGCCGCGGGCAGCGTGAACCAGAAGGTCGCGCCCTGGCCGTTCTCGCCCCTGGCCCAGATTTCGCCGCCGTGACGCTCCACCGCTCGATGCACGGTGGTCAATCCGATCCCATGACCGGGGAAGTCCTCGGCCTTGTGCAGCCGGGCGAACGGGTGGAACAGCTCACCGGCCTTGCCGGCCGGGAACCCGGCGCCGTTGTCGCGCACGAAGAAGCCCTCGGGAGCGACGCCCACCTCGATGACCGGCTCGTCGACCTTGCCGCTGAACTTCACCGCGTTGTTGATCAGGTTTTCCATGATGACTCGCACCAGACCTTCGTCGGCGTCCACGGTCATGCCGTCGTGCACCTGGTAGGCCACCTTGCGGTTCGGGTAGCGGGCCTCCACGTCGGCAATCACCTGCCAGGTGGTCGCGGTCAGGTCGAACGACGCCCGGCGCAGCTCCCCGCGACTGGCCCGGGCCAGGATCAGCAGCGACTCCACCAGGTCAGCCATCCGGGTCGCGGCGGCCTGGATGCGGCCCAGCCGGCGGCGCGCCTCGGCGCTGAGCGGATCGTCCTCGTCGTCCAGCATGTGCTCGGCGAAGCTGCTGATCACCTGCAGCGGCCCGCGCAGGTCGTGCGACACCGAGCCGGAGAACGCCTCCAGCTCCCGGTTGCGCCACTCCAGCTCCTCGACCAGCGAGGCCCGGGTCTCGGCGAGCTGCCGGGCAGAGCGCTCCTCGGCGGCGTCCAGCTCCCGGCGCATCAGCTCCTCGCGGATCCGCCGGCTCTCGTCGTGCGACTGCTTGCGCCGGATCTGCGTACGGACATGTGCCCGAAGGGCCTCCGAGCCGGCTCCCGAACGTACGTAGTCGTCCGCGCCGGCGGCCAGGCAGGCCAGCATGTCGTCGTCGTTCTCGCCGGTCATCACGACCGGCGTCTCGCCGATCACCGGCACGTCCTTGATCCGGCGGCAGGCGTCGCGGCCCAGTTCGCCGGAGAGGCCCAGGCCGAGCACGATGCAGTCGACCGGCTGCTCGGCGAGAAGGTCCAGGGCGTCCTCGGTGCTCGCCACCGGCACCACGTCGTACCCCTCGGCCCGCAGCGCCTCGGCCAGGTCCGCCAGCCGGTCCCGGTCCGGGGTGAGCGCCAGCACCTTGCTCGGGCCGTGCAGGCTGCCGGTCACCTCGATCGGCAACTGCTCGGCGCTCTGCCGCAGGACCGCGTTGAGCTTGGCCGGCACGATCGCCAGATTCTGCTGCTTGCGCACGAACGCGTCCGCGCCGGCGTCGAGCATCTGCAGCTCGGTGGCGTAGTCGTCGGCCGCGGTCATCAGGATGCACGGGATGTCGCGCAGCGCCGGGTCGAGCCGCACCCGGCGGATCACGGTGGCGCCGTCGATGCCGGGCATCACCCCGTCCACGATGATTGCCTGGGGCCGGCGGTCGGCCGCGGTGCGCAGGCCCTCCTCGCCGCTGGGCGCGGTCAGCACGGCGTACCCCTCGGCCTCGAGGAGTTCCCGCAGCTGCTCGCGGAAGGTCATGCTGTCGTCGATCACCAGGATGGTCGTGCGGTCGGCGCTGGTCGTGGCCGTCTCGCCCAGCACGAGCAGTTGCCGCACCCGGGCCACCACATATCCGGCGTCGTACGGCTTGCCGACGTACTCGTCGGCGCCGGTGCGCAGGCCGGCCAGCCGGTCGGCGACCTCGTCCTCGCTGGACAGCAGCACCGTCACCACCTGGCCGCACCCGGGCGTGCCGCGCAGTTCCCGCAGCAGCTCCAGGCCGTCGGCGTCGGGCAGCAGAACGTCCAGCACGGCGGCGTCGAAGTCGGCGCCGGCGATCGCGTCGCGGGCCTCGGCGCCGGTCGAGCAGAGAATGGTGGTGAAGCCGTCGGCGGTGAACGTCTCGTGCAGGTCCATCCGCACGGTCAGGCTGTCGTCGACGATGAGCACCCGGAAACTCATGGGCGCGTCCCGGTGGGCTGGATCTCGGCGAGCCGGGCGGCCATCCGGGCCGGGGTCAGCACGTAGGCGGCCGCGCCGAGCAGCGCCGCCTCGCGGGGCATCCCGTACACCACGCAGCTCGCCTCGTCCTGGGCGAACGTGACCGCGCCGTGCGAGCGCATCCGCAGCAGGCCCTCGGCGCCGTCCCGGCCCATCCCGGTGAGCAGCAGGCCGGCCGCCATCGGGCCGCACTCGTCGGCCACCGATTCGAACAGCACGTCCACCGAGGGGCGGCAGGAGTGCCGGGCCGGCGCGTCGCTGAGCCGCAGCACCCCGTCGCGCACCAGCAAGTGCCGGTCGGGCGGGGCGAGGATCACCCGGCCGGTGAGCGACTCGACCGGCGTCCAGTCCCGGGCGTAGGTGACGTTGCGGTCGGTCTGGCTGCCCAGCCAGTCGGAGAACGCCACCGCGAACGGCTCGCTGGCCGCGATGTGCTGCACGCACAGCACCGGCGGCCGGAACCCGGCCGGCAGCGAGCAGAGCAGGTCGGTCAGCGCCCGGGGCCCGCCGGTGGAGGCGCCGACCGCGACCAGGCGCAGGGTGTCCGGCGTCGCGGCGATGGGCGGCGGCGGTTCGGGCCGGCGGCCCTCGAGCCGGGCCCGCGGGTGGGTGATCACCCGGATCCGGGAGACCAGGCGTACGGCGGAGCGCAGCCGCCGCCCCCAGTCCGCGTCGCTGGCGTCGCCGCGCGGCTTCTCGAGCACGTCCACCGCCCCGGCGGCGAGCGCGTTGTACGTGCTGAACAGTTCCTGCCGGTCGGCCGACGAGACCACCAGGATCGGGGTCGGATGCTCGGCCATGATGTGCTCGGTGGCGGCCAGGCCGCTCATCGTCGGCAGCATCATGTCCATCGTCACCACGTCCGGGCGCAGCCGGCCGACCAGGTCGACCGCCTGCCCGCCGTCGGAGGCCTCACCCACGACTTGCAGGTCCGGGTCGGCGGCCAGCGACTCGCGCAGGTGACCGCGCATCGTCGGGGAGTCCTCGACCAGCAGCACACGGATCATCAGAGGATCAGCCTCCGGATGTGTGAGAGCAGTTCCTCCTGGTTGAACTCGCCCTTGATGACGTAGGCGGAGGCGCCCACCTCCTCGCCACGGCGGCGGTCCTCGGCCGAGGCGCGCGAACTGACCAGGATGGCCGGGATGTGGCCGAGCATCGGGTCGGCCCGGGTGGTGGCCACGAACCCGAAGCCGTCCATGCCCGGCATGTCGATGTCGGTGAGGAACAGGCCGTAGTCGCGCCGGTGCGCGCGGTCGAGTCCCTCCTCGGCCGAGGCGGCCAGGTCGACCTCGTAGCCGGCCGACTCGAGGATGCTGCGCTCGAGCATGCGGGTGGTCAGCGAGTCGTCCACGACCAGCACCGGCAGCCGCGGCTTGCCCTTCTCCGGCGGCCCGCCGGCGGCCGCCCGGTCCCGGTGCGCCTCGGCGACCAGGCCGTGCGCGTCCAGCACGAGCCGTGGGTTGCCGTCCGAGTCGATCGCGACGCCGCCGACGATCGCGGTGGCCGGGGCCAGGTCGGGCAGGGGACGGGCGACCAGCGTGGTGGTGCCGGCCAGCCGGTCGACGCCGACCGCGACGGTGTTGTCGTCGGCGCTGAGCACCACGGCCACCCCGGCGCCGGTCGGTTCCGGCGCGGCCGGTGACAGCGTGCGGGCAAGTGGCAGGAACGGCACCACCTGCCCGTCGTGGGCGAAACGGCCACTGGCGGCGGCGGTGGCCGCGTCGCCGGCGGGCAGCCGCACGCACTGCCGGACCGCGTCCAGCGGCATCGTCGCGATCGTCCCGCCGGCCTCGACGATCAGGCCGTTCATGCTGAGCAGGGTCAGCGGCACCGCGATCTCCACGGTGGCGCCCTGGCCGGGGCGGTTGTCGATGTTCACCGCGCCGCCCAGTTGCAGCGCCACGTCGCGGGCCACGTCCATGCCGATGCCGCGGCCGGCCACCTCGGTCACCGCGCCCGACGTGCTGATCCCGCCGTGCAGCACCAGGTCGATCAGTTCCTGCTGGCCCGGCTCGCGACCCTCACTCAGCAGGCCGCGGGCAAGGGCGACCCGGCGGAGCGCCGTGAGGTCGAAGCCGCGGCCATCGTCCGTACACCTGAAGTAGACCCACCGGCCGCGCCGTTCGACCTCGACCGTGACCGATCCCTCGGCCGGTTTGCCGGCCGACCGGCGCTGCGCCTCCGATTCGATGCCATGCACCACCGCATTGCGTACGACGTGCAGGAACGCGCCGTTGATCTGGTTGAGCACGTTCGGGCCCATCCGGGTCTCGGCGCCGTGGGCGGCGAACCGGATCCGCTTGCCCTCGGCCTCGGCGGCGTCGTGCACGGCTCGGTGCAGCGCCGTGAAGATGGTGCCGGCCCCGATCAGCCGCAGCCCCTCGGCCCGGCCGCGCACCTCGTCCAGCTCCCGTTCGACCTGGTCCACCGCGTCGGTGAAGCGGCGGCCCAGCGCGCCCATCTCGGCCGCCAGCCGTTGCACCGCGGTCCGCGCGCCGTTGTCGCCGGCCGCCCGGCCCACCCGCAGCCGGTCGCCGAGGGCCTCCACGTTGCGGTGCAGCCGGGCCAGCGCGCCGTTGCCCTCGCGCAGCGGCGCGATCCGGGCGCTGGCCTCGCCGATCGCGTCCAGCAGCTCGTCCAGGTCGGCGGTGGCCGCGCGCGGGGCCGGTTCGTCGTTCTCGTCCAGCCGCCCTTCCTGCGGCTTCTCCACCGCCGGGGCCTGGAGTTGTTCGAGCTGGGCGACGTGCCGGGCGATCTCGTCGTTGAGCCGCAGCAGCTCGCGCATCTCGTCGGCCGGCATCCGGCTGGTGGCGTCGTCGCGGTGCGGGACGAGGACGTCCTCGAACTCGTGCGCCCGGTCGGCGATCTCGGTCTGCTTGACCACCCGGGCCGCGCCCTTGAGCGTGTGCGCGTAGCGCAGCAACCGTGCGATCAGGTCCGGGCCCGGCTCCTGATCCAGGTCGAGGACGGCCGCGCTGATCTGGTCGACCAGCTCGCGCGCCTCGATCCGGAAGTAGCGCAGCGGGTCACGGGCTTCGGCCATGTCAGTGCCGTCCGGAGCCGACCAGGTCGAGCAGGTCACCGGAGAGGGTGCCCAGATGGGCCGCGGTCTGCCTGGTCTGCACCGCGCTGGCCTCGGTCTCCCGGCTGGCCCGGGCGGTGTCCGAGGCGGCCGCGTTGACCTGCTCGACCGCGGTGGTCTGCTGCTTGGTGGACAGCTCGATCTCCCGGGTGGCGTCGCTGGTGGTCGCGACGAGCTGGGCGATCCGGCGGAACGAGTTGGTCGCGTCGTCGAACTGCCGGGAGCCGGCGTCGACCGCCTTGGCGCCGATCTCGGTGGCCATCACCGTGGTGTTCACCGCGCCGCGGACGTCCTCGATCATGGTCCGGATCTCCTTGGCCGATCCGGCCGTCCGGTCGGCCAGCTTGCGGATCTCCTCGGCCACCACCGCGAACCGGCGGCCCCATTCGCCGGCGCCGCTGGCCTCGATGGTCGCGTTGATGGCCAGGATGTTGGTCTGCTCGGCCAGCTCGGACACCAGGTCGACGACGCCGCCGATCTGCTGCGACTTCTCGCCCAGCGCCAGCATGTGCTGCACGATCTGGTCGACCTGGGTGCGGATCGCGGTGATCGAGGCCCGGGTCTGGTCGATGGTGGCGTCGCCGGTGCGGGCCGCGTCGGCGGTGTCCTCGGCGACCTTGGAGACCCGCTGGGCGCTGTCCGCGATCTGCCGCGAGGTGATCAGCAGCTCGCTGATCGTCGTGGTGATCTCGCTCATCGCGCTGGCCTGGTCGCGGCCGCCGTTGGCCTGCTGGGCCGCGGCCGCCTCCAGCTGCGCCGACGAGCTCTGGATGTGCCCGACCGCGGCGCCCACCTCGCGGCGCAGGTCCCGGCTGAGCCGCCAGGCCACCGCGGCGGAGCCGACGATGAGCACGAGGCCGAGCCCGATGATGAAGATGATCGCGGCGGTGGCCCGGTCGTTCGACTCGGTCGTGGCCTTGTCGACGGTGGCGTGGACCCGGCTGATCAGCGCGTCGATCGCGGCGAGCAGCGCGTCCCGGGCCGGCTTGGCCCGCGGGTCGTTGAGGAGGTCGATGTTCAGGACGGCCATGTTCTGCCGCTTGGTGATCAGGTCGCTGACCACCGTGTTGTGCGTGGCCTCGTCGGTCGACACCGCCTCCAGCAGCTTCAGCGCGGTCGGGTCGTCGGCCAGCGAGCTGCGCAGATTGTTCACCTGGGTGAGGAACAGTGCCCGGTCGGCGTTGGTGGCGTTGAGCCACTCCGTCTGCTTGTTCAGCAGGAACGCGCGGTAGCCGCCGATCCGGCGCTCCATCGTCCGGCTGAGCTCCTCGGCGCCGACCAGACTCGTGGTCGCCGACTTGATCACGTCGTCCTTGGTGGTCATCACGTAGCGCAGGGCCAGCACCGACGTCGCCGTCATCAGCAGGGTGAGCGCCAGGGTCAGCCCGAAGCTGGCCGCCAGTTTGAAGCCGAAGGTTCGTCCCGCCATCATGATGCCGCTCCCTCGGTGGTTTCCAGCTCGTGCCCGGCCAGCTCGTGCACGGCGGCCCGGGCGGTCGGCACGTCGATGATCGGACGGGTGGCGCCGTCGAGCGTGACCATGCCGCGCAGCACGCCCCGCCGGCCCTCCGCGGCCGCCTCGGCGATGATCGCCTCGGCCGGCACCCGGACGTGCCCGTCCAGCTCGTGAAAGGCCAGCCCGAGCGGGGGCGCCCCGGTCGCCAGGACCAGCCAGCGCGGCCGCTCGGCGATCGGGTGCCCGAGCAGGGCGGCCAGGTCGTAGATCGGGACCACCGTTCCGGCGAAGCCGGCCAGGCCGAGCAGCGCGGGCAGCGGTCCGGGCAGCGGAGTCACCGGGCGGTCCGGGTGCAGCCCGGCGGTCTGCCCGAGGCGCAGGGCGTACGGCCGCCCGGCCGCCTGCACCGCGAGCAGTTCCACGTGCTCGACGTCGTGGCTGCCCATCGGGGCCGCGAACGAGCGGTCGAAGTCGGTGCGCAGCTCGGTGATCCGCTGCTCCACGGCGATCATCGCCGGGCCCCGCAGGCTTCCAGCTCGGTGCGGCACAGCGCGGTCAGCGCCATCCGGCCGAAACCGCCGCCGAACAGGATGATCCGCAGCTCCTGCTCGGCCGGCAGCAGCGCGAGGGCCCGGTCCAGCTCGGCGGCGGCGGTGCGGTCGTCGCCCTGCCGGCGGGCCAACTGCCCGAGCCGCATCCGGGGCAGCGCGAAACCCGGGTCGAGGTAGGCGGCCAGCCGGTACTGGCCGATCGCCTCCGGCACCGCGATCGCACCCTCCAGGCAGAGGGCGAGCAGCTGGTGCGCGTCCGGGTTGAGGCCGTCGTCGTCGATCAGCGCGCGGGCCGCGTCGACCGCGTCGTCGAGCCGGCCGGCCTGGGCCAGCAGCACGCCGCGCAGGAGCCGTTCGGGCGACTTCTCCGGCTTCGGGAGCAGGGCGAGCGCGTCGGTGTAGCGCTCCCGGCCGAACAGCTCCACGGCCTGCCGGTAGGCGTCCGGCTCCGGCTCCGCCAGGATCGCCGGCGCGGCCGGCCGCTCCGGTATGACGAACGGCGCGGGCCGGGGAGCGGGGGCCACCTCCGCCACCGGGCGGCGGTAGTAGAAGGTGTCGTGCGTGTGCCGCAGCTCGAGGCCGGGCGGCTCGGCGCCGAGCGAGTCGGTGTGCCCGAGAAAGAGGTACCCGCCCGGGGCCAGGGCCGCGGTCACCCGGGCCACGAGCGCCTTCGCCACCGCCGGGACCAGGTACATCAGCAGATTCCGGCAGAAGATCACGTCGTACTGGCCGGCCCGGAACAGGCTGTCGTCCGGCTCCGCGACGTTGCGCCGGCGGAACTGCACCAGCCGCTGGATCTCGTCGACCACGTGGTAGCCGCGCTCGCCGGCCCGGAACCAGCGGCGCTTCACCGGGTCCGGGGTCTCCCGCAACGACCAGGGCGAATACCAGCCCTCGGCGGCCTGGCCGAGCACCGCCGGGTTGGCGTCCACGCCGGTCACCGCGATCACCCAGTCCGGCCCGGGAGCGGCCTCCTTCGCGGCGATCGCCAGGCTGTACGCCTCCTCGCCGGACGAGCAGGCCACCGACAGCAGGCGCAGCGCCCGCTGCGACGAGCGGGCGAGCAGCCGCTGCGGCAGAGCTTCCTGGCGCAGCGCGCGGAACTGCTCGCCGTGCCGGAAGAAGTAGGTCTCGGTGATGCTGAGCTGCTCGATCAGCTCGGTCAGCTCGGTGTTCCAGGGGCGCGCGGCCAGCCGGTTCAGGTATTCGGTGCGGCTCATCCGGTGCGCGTGCGCCCGGTCGGCGAGCAGCGGGCCGAGCTGCCCGGCGTCGCGGTCGCTGAAGGTCCAGCCCAGCCAGCGCCCGAGGAGCTCGCGAAACCGGCCGGCTTCCGGATCGCTGGTCACGACGCGGCCCCGCTCGCGATGCCGTCGTCCGGTGCGGCCGGGTGCCGCTCGGTGCAGGCGGTCATGGCGCAGCCACCGCCGCGGCTTCCCAGACCTCGTCCGGAATGGCCCGCATGCTCTGCAACAGCAGCAGCGGTTCGGCGCCCAGCGTGCCGACGCCCGCGACGAGGCGGCTCGACCGGCCGCCGAGCAGCGCCGGATGGCCGCCGGTGGTGCTCGCGTCGACCGTACGGATGCCGATGATCTCCCCGGTGGCCAGGGCGACCGCGCCGCGTTCGGTCTGGACCGCGACGTACCGCTCGGCCTCGCCCTTGCCGCCGCGCAGCAGGCGGGCCACGTCGATCACCGGGGTGGGCACTCCGCGCAGCACGCTGATGCCGAGAACGAACGGGGGAGTGCCGGCGAGCGGCTGGGTCTCCAGCGGCCGCATGGTCTCGATGACCTCGTCCAGCCGGAGCGCGCACAACAGGGGCCCAGCACGGAACACGAGCGCCGACATCGCGGCCTCGAGCTCAGGCGGTTGTCCGTATTGCCGCACTTCCAGAGATTAGCGAGACTTCACCCGATAAATCCGGCTAAAGCAAGGTTCTCTCGGGTTTCGACCGGCCGGAGTCACTCGGTGCGCAGCGCCACCACCGGGTCTAGGCGGCCGGCTCGCTGGGCCGGGATCACGCCGAAGATGATGCCGACCGCGGCCGACACGCCGAAGGCCAGGGCGAGGGACCACCAGGTCACCGCGGCCGGGACCGGGGTCAGGCGGTCGACCACCAGTGAGGTGGTGATGCCCAGGGCCATGCCGAGGACGCCGCCGATCGTGGTCAGCAGGACCGCCTCGAGGAGGAACTGGATGCTGATGTCGCGCGGGCGGGCGCCGACGGCCTTGCGCAGACCGATCTCCTTGGTTCGTTCGCGCACCGAGACCAGCATGATGTTGGAGACGCCGACGCCGCCGACGAGCAGGCTGATGCCGGCGATCGCGGCCAGCACCCCGGTGAGCACGCCGAGGATGTCGCCGAGCACGCCGAGGATCTGTTCCTGGGTGACGGCGCTGAAGTCGGTGTCGGGATGCCGTTTGACCAGGGCAGCGACGACGTTCTTGCCGAGCACGTCGATGGTGTCGCGGTCGGGGGCCCGGATGGCCAGGCCGTCGATGCGGTTGGTGCCGAGCAGGCGTTGCGCGGCGGTGACCGGGATGTGCACTTCGCTGTCCCGGTCGACGCCGAGGCTCTGCCCGAGCTTCTCGAACGTGCCGATCACCCGGAACCGCACCCCGCCGATGGTGATCTGCCGGCCGATCGGGTCGCGGTCGCCGAACAGCTGCGACGAGATGCCGGCCCCGAGCACCGCGACCCGCCGCCCGGTGGTCACGTCGGTGCGGGTCAGATAGGCCCCGCGGTCGAGACGCCGGACGAACACGGTCGGCGTTGTTTCCAGAACACCCTGCATGCTTGCGTACGCGCTGTGCGAACCGGCACGCACGGTCTGCCCGGAGCTGATCGTCACGGCCACCCGCGACCGGTCGCCGACCACTCGGATGACCGCGTCGACGTCGTCCATGTTCAGCGTCGACGCGCTCGGCGCCGCCCCCGGGTCGAGCCGGCCGGGCACGACGATGAGCAGGTTGGAGCCGAGCCCCTCGACCTGCTGCTCGATCTGCCGCTTGGTCCCGGTGCCGATGCTGACCAGCGCGACCACCGCGCCGACCCCGATGACCACGCCGAGCATGGTGAGGATGCTGCGCAGCCGGTTGGCGCGCAGCGCGTCGATGGCGACCCGCCAGGCTTCCGCGACTCTCATTCCACGATCAGCCCGTCCTTCATGACGATCTGCCGGTGGGCGCGGGCGGACACCTCGCGGTCGTGGGTGACCAGGACGACCGCCACCCCGTCCGCGTTCAGCGTCTCGAGCAGGCCGAGCACCTGCTCGCCGGTGGTGGAGTCGAGATTGCCGGTGGGCTCGTCGGCGAGCAGCACCGACGGGTCGGTGACCAGCGCGCGGGCGATCGCCACCCGCTGCTGCTCGCCGCCGGACATCTGGTTGGGCCGGTGGTCGAGGCGATGACCGAGCCCGACGCGTTCGAGCATCGCCGACGCCCGTTCCCGGCGCTCGCGGCGGCCCACACCGCGATAGACCAGCGGCAGCGCCACGTTGTCCCGGGCGGTGGTGCGCGCGAGCAGGTGGAACGACTGGAAGACGAACCCGATCGTCTCGTTGCGCAGCAGCGCCATCTCGGCCGGCCCGAGCGTGGAGACGTCCCGCCCGCCGATCCGCAACACCCCGCTGGACGGCCGGTCGAGCGCGCCGAGCAGGTGCATCAGCGTCGACTTGCCGGAACCGGAGGTGCCCACGATCGCCACGTAGTCGGTGGCCTCGACGGTCAGCGACACGCCACGCAGCGCCGAGACGGACACGCCGTCCAGGTCATAGGTGCGGGTCACGTCGACCGCGACGATCGCCGGCTCGGTCATGACGAGGCTTTGTCGCCCGGATGCACCAGGTCGGCGCCGCCCACCACGATCGGCTGCCCGGCGTCGATCCCCGAGCTGACCTGCACGACGTCTTCGCCCTGCACCCCGACCTTCACCGGAACGCGCTGGTAGCGGCCGTTGCGCACGGTCCACACGGTGTCCTGCCCGTCGGCGTTGAGGATCGCCGACGCGGGCACCGTGACCGCGTCCGCGGCCTGGCGGACCTGGAGCCGCACCACCGCGCTCATCCCGGGCCGCGGCGTCGGCGCCTTGGCCCCGTCGTCGTATTTGCCGGCGGCGAGGTCGAGCCGCACCCGGTAGGAGACGCCGCCCTGCGCCGAGGTGGTGGGCAGCAGGTCGACCGCGCGGACGGTGGCCGGATAGGACGCGCCGGTCGCCGCGTCGAGCTCGACGGTGGCGGTTACGCCCGCCTCCACCAGCAGCACGTCGGTCTCGTCCACCTCGGCGGTCAGGCCGAGCCGGGTGACGTCGACGATCGTCAGAATCGGGGTGCCGGCGGCCACGTAGCCGCCCTGCGGGACCGCGGTGTCGACGCCGGGCAACGAGGTCGATGCGGCGGGGGCGCTGCCGGCGGAGAGCAGTGCGCTGAGGGAGGAGGAGGTGGAAGCGCCGGCGCTCGCGGTGCCACCGAACTGGACCGTCCCGGCCACCGGCGCGCGCAACGTCAGCGCGTCGACGGCGGCGTCGGCCAGGTCGTACGCCTGCTGGGCCTGGAGCCGCTGGGCCTCGGAGAGGGCGCCGACCGCCTCGCCGAGTGACGCGACGCCGCGTTGTACCGATTTCAAGGTGGCGGCAGCCGCCGCCGACGCCGCCTCGTACTGCTGCTGTGCGGCGTCGACCTGCTTGAGGAGTACGCCACGGACGTCAGCGTCGGTGATCTTGCCGGCCGCCGAGCGGGCGTCGTCGAAGGCCGTGGCCGCCTGCTTGTCGGTCTTCCGTCGCACGGCCGTGAAACCGGACGTGCTCACCCCGGGCGAGCCACCGTGCGACGACTGGTCCAGGGCCTTGGCCGCGGACTCGCGCCGCGCCTCGAGCTCGGGGGAGTCGATGACCGCCACCACCTGGCCCTTGCTGACCCGCTGACCGGCCTCGACCCGCAATTCGGTGAGGGTGCCGGCGGCGGGCGCGCTGAGCGTGGCGGCGGCCCGCGCGGTCACCGAGCCGGGCGCCTCGACGATCTCGTCGACCGTGCCGCGCGTCGCCGAACCGACGGTGATGCCGTCGTCGTCGCTGCCGCAGGAGGCCGCGGTGAGCGACACCAGCATGACGATGCCGAGCGCGAGAACGCCCGGCCGCAGCCGGGCGCGGATAGGCCGGAACACGCACGCCACTCTATGCCGCGGCCGCCCGGGGCCCGTCGGCGGTGATTGCTACTCGTGAGTCGGATCAAGTACACGCAGGCCAGAAGCTTGACCCGGCGCGTCACCCTGGATGAACCGTCCCCCGGTTCCGCCCCGTATTCCACCGGCAACGTGACCGCGAAGGACGTGACGACAGCTATGCAGCGAGCCGACGAGCTGACCGTGGTGCACCATGACGACACCGTGAGCCGGTTCCTGGACGTGACATACACCCTGAGCCGCGACGGCTTACGTCTGGTGACCGCGCTGGGCGACGAACGACTGATACCGCAGCACGAGGTGCTGACCACGCACGTACGCAAGGCCGCATGAAAAAGGCCCGGGCTCCCGATGGGGGAGCCCGGGCCGGAAACGCTCGGATCAGGTCCCGGGACGACGCCCGATCACCTTGACCGTCGAACCGATCTTGCCGAGGCTGTAGTACTTCTTGGCGTCCTGCGGCAGCAGGTTGACGCAGCCGTGCGAACCACGCCACATGTCGTGGATGTAGGTGGTGGTCTGGTGGAAACCGCGCCCGCCGATGAACCGCTGCCAGTACGGCAACCAGACGTGGTACGGGTCCGACCACTCCTTCTTGGTCCGCTTATTGATCTTGAAGGTGCCGGCCGGCGTGCGGTAGCCCTTCATCCCGGTACGGGTGATCGTCGGCTTGACGTACACCTTGCCGTTCTTCATCACCCACGTGGTCTGGTGGGTGAGGTCGACACAGAAGGTCAGGCCGGTCTTTTTGGCCTTGCAGGCGGCCGTGTTCGTCGCGGCGAGGCGCTTGGCCACGTCGTACGTCGTCGGGCCGGCCAGGCCGGAAGCCGGCTTGATGCCGAACCGGGTCTGGAACTTCTTGATCGCCGAACAGTCGGCGGCGGACTGCTTGCCGTCAACCGTGACGGTGCCGTATCCGCCGATCTTCTTGAGGTAACCCTCGACCTGCTTCTGATACTTACCGGTGGCGCAGCTCGCCGCGGCCGCCTTCGTCACCACGACAGTGGTCACGACCTTGGCCGCCGGAGCGCTGCGCACCGCGGCGCCGGCGCCCGCAGGCGGCAGTGCCATGGCGCCGAG
Source organism: Actinoplanes sp. NPDC026619 (assembly GCF_040638295.1). Taxonomy (NCBI): domain Bacteria; kingdom Bacillati; phylum Actinomycetota; class Actinomycetes; order Micromonosporales; family Micromonosporaceae; genus Actinoplanes; species Actinoplanes sp. NPDC026619. The sequence goes on along the minus strand of NZ_JBEZYA010000002.1, from coordinate 380,116 downwards.
ACCGCCGCCCACCAGGGTCGCCAAAGCGGCCCCGGCGAGGCGGGCGGAAACCCGTCTCACTCGCAACTTGGTCCTCCCCAGGACATGTGTTCGCACATCGAAGCACAACTACGCCCGCGGCGACGTCTGGGAAATGACCGTGGCGCGAACCTGTGAGAAGTTTTCGGTTCGCGCCGTCTGCGGTTGAGAGAAAGTTACGAGGCGGGTGTCGCGAAGTCCTGCACCCAATACACCGTGTGATCGCCGGCGATGGCCAGGCCGACCCCCATCTGGCGCAGGCCGCAGTTCATGATGTTCTCCCGGTGCGCCGGGCTGTGCATCCAGCCGTCGACGACCTCCCACGGGCTGTCCACCCCGCGCGCGATGTTCTCGCCGTACCGGCGCCAGTGGTAACCGGCCTCGCGCATGCGGTCACCGGAGCCGTCGCCGTTGCGCGACTCGTGCGCGAAGTAGTCGCGCCGGGCCATATCGGCGGCGTGCTCGTTGGCCGCGCCGATCAGGCGGCGGTCCAGCGACAGCCCACCGCAGCCGCCACGCCGCCGGTTCTGGTTGACCAGCGCGAGAATCTGCTGCTGCGCCCGCGAGTTCGGGTTCGACGTCACGTCGGACCGGGTCACGTCCCGGCGGGCGGTGGCGAGCAGGGTCTCCGACGCCGGGCGCTGGGCGAGGTCCTGCGCCGGGCGCTCGGCGGCCGGCTGCTGCCGGGCCGGGCGCGCGGCCGCCGCGGCATGCTGCGGGGCAGCCCGGAGCCGGTCACTCTTGGCGACCCGGTCGGGCTGGTCGGTCACAGTTGGCCGTACGTCGTCGGGGTCGCCGGCATCGGACCCGTCTCCGGCATCGGAGCCGTCACCCACGTCGGAGCCATCGCCCACATCGGACCCGTCACCCACATCGGACCCGGCACCCACATCGGAGCCGTCGTCCGAGTTGTCACCGAGATCCGAACCGTCGCCGGTCGCCGAGCTGTCGTCAGCATCGGAGTCGGCGTCGTCCGCGTCGTCGTCCTGGTTGCCGCCGAACTGTGGCCACCCCAGGAAGTCCGGCATGAAGCCGGAGAATCCCGGCACGTCCGGTGTCTCCGAAGCGCCCGCCGTCGTAGCTGCCACGCCGCCCGCGAGCAACAACGCCGACGCCGCCGCGCCGACAACCACCCAAGGTTTCCGCATTTCCGAACAAGTCCCATCGATCGCGGGCGGCCGGCCGGTCCCGGCTGCCTCCATGCCACGGATCAACGTCACAAACCGGCCACGGTCACCATGGAAGTCGCACAACCGCACAGACAAAACGGACAGTTCATTCGTTCGGGGTAAGCCTGTGCGACCTTCTTGCCGTCCGCTCGGCGGTCCCGCCGGGCACAGCGTGATGGCTACCGTTCCCCGGTGCGAAATCGATACCTGGACCTGCTCCGTGCGGCCGCAATCGTCCGGGTGATCGTCTACCACCTCTTCGGCTGGCCCTGGCTGTCGATCCTGCTGCCCGCGATGGGCATCATGTTCGCGCTGGCCGGGTCGCTCACCGCCGCCTCGCTGGAGAAGCGTTCGGCCGGCCAGGTGGTGCTCTCCCGGGTGCGGCGGTTGCTGCCGCCGCTGTGGTTGCTCGCTCTGATCGCCGTACCCGTGATGCTGTTTGCCGGCTGGCGGGTGGAGGCCGGCAGCGACCACCCGTTCAGCGTCACCCGCCTGGTGTTCTGGCTGGTGCCGCTGGGTGATCCGCCCGGCAGCGACAAGCTGATCGACTGGTGGGAGCCGCTCTGGTACCTCCGGGCGTACCTCTGGTTCGTCCTGCTCTCCCCGGTGATGTACGCCTTCTACCGCCGCAGCGGCTGGCTGGCCGTGGTCTCGCCGCTGCTGCTGATGGGCCTGCTCGACCTGACCGGCTTCAGCCTGCCGGACACCGCCGACGCGGCCCTGTGGGACTTCGTCACCTACGGCGCCTGCTGGATCGCCGGCTTCGCCCACCACGACGGCCGCCTCGCCCGGGTCAAGCCGTGGGTCGCGTTCCCGGTGGCGGCGATCATGGGCGCGGCGGCGCTCTACTGGCTCAACGGCAACCAGGGCGAGGACCCGTGGGACCTCAACGACGTCGCCGAGTCACAGGCGCTGTGGTCACTCGCGTTCGTGCTGATCGTGTTGCGCTGGCAGCCGGCCATGGAATGGCTCGCGAAGATGCGGCCGCTCGACCGCGCGGTGACCCTGTTCAACAACCGCGCCGTCACCGTCTACCTCTGGCACAACATCGCGATCGCCGCCGTCTGGCCGGTCCTCACCCTGATCGCCCTGGACGACCTCGAGGGAAAGCGGGGCCAGGTCGTGGAGCTGGCCGCCGCGATGGCGGTCACCCTGGTCGCGGTGCTCTGCTTCGGCTGGGCCGAGGACCTGGCCGCCCGCCGCTCCCCGCGCCTGTGGCCCACCGGCAGCCGGCCACCCCGGCCGGTCCCGGTCTCGCCGGCCGCACCGCCCGCACCCGCGCCCGGGGAGGCCGCGCCCGCGGCGGCCGCACCCGAATTCGTGCCCGCGGCGGCCGCACCCGTAGCCGCGCCCGCCCAGCGTCCGGCGGCCGAGCCGGAACCGGATCCGGTCGGCGTCGCGGCCGGCCGGCATGCGAATGCCGGCGAGGAGAACCCGAAAGACCTCGGCATGCCGGTCGCCGGCCGGCCCGCCGCCCACCACCCGCTCGCCGGCGAGGTGATCGACCAGGCCGGCCGCGCCTGGACCGGGCAGCCCGCCGACCGGGGCGCGGGCGAGGAGACCCCCGACTGGTTCCGCGGGCGCCGGGGCGGCGACCAGCCGGGGTGAGCGAACACACCCCGGCCGCCTCCGCCCGGTAAGGGCCGACCCCGGCAGGAGAGGCTGACCGGGTGAGACGGCCCGAACTGCCCGCACCCCTGCTGGTGCTGATGTCGATCGCCTCGGTGCAGTTCGGCAGTGCGGTCGCCCGGACCCTGTTCGACGACCTCGGCGCGGCCGGCGTCACCCTGCTCCGGCTCGCCGTCTCCGCCGTGATCATCGCGATCGTGACCAGGCCCGCCCTGCGAGCCTGGTCCGGCGCGGCCTGGCGGGCCGCCGCCGTGCTCGGCGTGGTCATGGCCGGCATGAACCTGATCTTCTACCTGGCGCTGCGGACCGTGCCGCTGGGCCTCGCCGTCACCGTCGAGTTCCTCGGCCCGCTGCTGCTCTCCCTGGTGCAGACCCGGCGCGTGCTCGACCTGCTGTGGGCCGCGCTCGCCGCGGCCGGCGTGCTGCTGCTCGGCCTCGCCGGCGGCGGCAACGCCCCGCTCAGCGGCCTGATGCTCGCGTTCGTGGCCGGGCTCTGCTGGGCGGGTTACATCGTGTTCAGCGCCAAGCTCGGCGGGCTCGTCCCCGGCACCGGTGGGCTGGCCGTCTCGCTCGCCGTCGCCGCGGTTCTCGTCCTTCCCTTCGGCGCCGGGGGCGCGAGCGCCGTACTCGACCGGCCTGTTCTGCTGGTCGGCGCGACCGCCGTCGCCCTGCTCTCGTCCGTCGTCTCCTACGGCCTCGAGATCAACGCGCTGCGCCGCATCCCGACCCGGGTCTTCGGCATCCTGATGAGCCTCGAACCGGCCGCCGCCGCCATCGCCGGCCTGCTCGTCCTGCACCAGCGCCTGGGCGTGGTGGAGATCGTCGCCCTGGTGGCGGTCACCGCGGCCAGCGCCGGAGTAACCCTGACCAGTCGGGCCTGAAGACTCAACTGTCCTCCGCCGGGACCGAATGGTCATAGCGGATACGAGGAGGCAGTGTTGCGGTTCCGGTTGCGTGACCAGGCGGGGGCATCCCGCTCCGTCGGGTACCTGTTGATGGGTTCCGGGCCGGTCATGTTCATCACCGGTGTGGTGCTGACCGACACTCGTACCGCCTCCGTGGTCACCGTCTTCGGCATCCTCACCGTCGTGCTCACCCTCGGCGGCGTCGTCTGCCGCCGGCGGCCCGACCGGCTACCGAGGGTGACCTGGCTGCTCGCGCCGTTCTTCGGCGCCGCCATGGTGAGCATCCTCAACCTGTTCACCAGCGACGCCAGCATCGGCGCCCAGTTCTACTATCTGTGGCCCGTGCTGTACTCCGCGAACTTCCTCGGACGCGTCGCGAACTACCTGGTCCTGGCGACCGTCTCGGCCGGCAGCGCGATGGTCCTCTTCCCCGTCGAGGGCGCCAATCAGGGCCTGTCCGACTGGACCTCACTGACCGTCGCCATGATCGTCACCGCGATCGTCGTGTCCTCCCTGCGGCTGCGCAACGACCGGCTGCGCGAGGTTCTCGAGACCCAGGCGTACGCGGATCCGCTGACCGGTGTCGCCAACCGCCGCGCCTTCGACGGCGAACTGGCCCGCGCGGTCGCCTGGGCCAACCGCAGCAGCGTGCCGATCGCCCTGATGACCATCGACATCGACTACTTCAAGAAGATCAACGACACCTGGGGCCACGCCATCGGCGACATGGCTCTGCAGGCGGTGGCCGACGCGCTGCGCTCGGTCGCCCGGCGCGAGGACGACGTGGTCGGCCGGCTCGGCGGCGACGAGTTCGTGGTGCTGCTCCGGATGGACCGGATGGAGGCCCGACGCGCCGCCGACGAGATCCGTGCCGCCGCGGCCGCGATCGACAGCCTGCCCGGCGGGCCTCCCGGCCTCAGCATCGGCGTAGCCGTGCTGCCCGATCACGCCGGAAATGCCGGCGAGCTGGCCGCCGCCTCCGACGCGGCCCTCTACGAGGCGAAACAGGGCGGCCGCGGACGCACCGCGATGGCCCATCCGCCGACTTCGACTTCGATCGCTGTTTAGCCCTCGTGCCGGGGGTAGGGCCCCCAGCCGTCGCGCAGCACGTGGATGTAGACGGCCTCCAGGCACACCCCGATACGCTCGGCGAGCTCCTGATCGTCCGGCCGCCCCAGCCGCACCGCGCGGGCGAAATGATCGAGCGCCTCCATGTGCCGCCCCTGATCGAAGCAGCTGCGCCCGGCGTTCTCGTGCACCACGCTGCGCAACGTGTCCGGCACGTCCGCCGCGGAAGCCTTGACGAACAACCGGTCCGCCTCCTCGTAGTCCTTCCGCAGCCGCAGGATGTGCGCCAGCTCCGCCTGCGCGATCACCGTCGACTGGGTGTCCTGAGCCGCCTCCGCATGCGCGAGCGCGAGCCGGCTGGCGGCGGCCGCCATGCCCAGCTCACCGAGTAGCCGGTAGATCTCCGCGCGCACGCTGAGCAGCCCCGCCTTGGCCACGTTGTCGGCCTCGTCGGCGAGCGGCCCGTCCAGGCGCTCGCCGAGATCCCGCAGCGCATCCTTGTTGTCGACGACCTCACGCAGCGTCCCGCCGTCGAGCCGCCACCGCATGGCCTCGAGGTCTTCCGCCGACAGCGCGGCCGGTTTCTCCACCGGCTCGCGGTCCGCCGGATCCTGCGCACCGACCGGCTCCGGCCCGGGCACGAACGAGCCCATCCGCTGAGCGAGTTCGGCACGCACGGCGTCCGGTTCCGGCTCGGCGACGACTTCCTGCGTACGGCCGGAGCCCTCCGCCTGCTCCTCCGGCGCCGCTTCCAGGGCCACCCCGTTGAACAACCCGGCGAGGTCCAGGTCGAGCACCATGCCGTCGGACTCGGTCCGCGGGGCCGGCGCCGGCGGGTCCTTCTTGGCGAACCACTGCCCGACGAATTCGCTGTCCGCCCGCTTGAGCTCGGAATCCGGCCCGGACACCATCAGCCGCCCGATCGGCTTCAGGTTGTGCAGCGTGCCGTCCGGATCCATGTACGGCGCCGCATGCGCCCCCGGCCGCACCTGCGCCGACTGCTCGGCCCCGGCCGCAGCGGCCGCCCCGCCGTCACCCTCGGGCGCTCCGTGCCGCGGCCCCCGAGGCTCCGTCCCGGCGTCAACACCGGCATCACCCGAACCGTCCACCGTCCCGTCACGCGGACCGTCCACCGTCCCGTCACGCGGACCGGCCACCGTCCCGTCGGCCGGCGGCCGCTGCATCGGCACGGCGACCCGCCCGGCCCCGGGCGACCCCGGCTCCGGCGCGAACCCGACCGCCAGCCCACCATCCGCCCGCGCCGCGGCTTCCTGCATATCCGCGAGCTGCCCGAGAACCGCGCTCTGCTCCGGGCCAAGACCTTGGACGTTCTGCGGTACGGCGGCCTGCTCCGATGCCGGTCGGGCGAGCGCCTGGGTAGGCACGTCGTTCTGCGCCGCCGAGCCAAGGCCGGCAGCGGATTCGTCCTGCTGCGGCGCGGCGGCAGGCCGCTGCGGCACGGACGCCAGCGAAGTGGGCCGGTCCATGCGCGCAACCGTCGGCTGCTCGGCCTCCGGGGAAGCGGTATCCCGCTCGCTTCCCGCAACGGCCGGCCACGCACCCGGGGGCGCTCCAGCCGAGACCGACGCGGCCGAACCTGCCCCGCCACTCGCAAGCTGCCCCTCAGCGCCGACACCCGCGACCGCTCCACCCACCGAGCCACGCGCGCCAGCCGCCGAACCCGACCCGCCCTGCTGCGACCCGCCCTGCTGCGACCCGCCCTGCTGCGACCCGCCCTGCTGCGGCGCGCCGTGCTGCGGGACGCCTTGCTGCGACCCGCCCTGCTGCGACCCGCCGTGCTGCGGCGCGCCGTGCTGCGGCGCGCCGTGCTGCGGGACGCCTTGCTGCGGCGCGCCGTGCTGCGGGACGCCTTGCTGCGGCGCGCCGTGCTGCGGGACGCCTTGCTGCGGCGCGCCGTGCTGCGGGACGCCGTGCTGCGGCGCGCCGACCTGCGGGTTGCCCTGCTGCGGCGACGCGTAGGCGGCGGGTGGGATGGCACCGGACCGCTGGCCGGGCTCGCGGCCGGCAGGGTCGCCGGCCTGCGCCGGGACCGGTCCGGCGGCGTTCGGCCGGGCGGTCTCGACGCCCGGCGCGGACTGTGCCGCCTCGGCCGGCTGCCCGTGGCGCGCGCCGGGAATGTGCCCCGCCTGCGGCGTAGCACCGAACTGCGAGAGCAGACCCTGAACGCTTGTCGGCGAAGACCCGCCGGGGACGCCTGTCCGTCCAGCGTCCGCGGCAGCCGGCGAAACCGGAGCGGCCGGCATGCCCGGCCGCGACTGCGCTGCGGGCGGCAGTTGGGTGCCGGCCTGCTGGTGGGAGCCGGGCCGCTGTTGGACGGCAGGCGGCAATTGAGCCGCAGGTGGCAGCTGGGTGCCGGGCTGCTGCTGGGCCGCGGGCGGCAGTGGGGTGCCGGCCTGCTGGTGGGCGCCGGGCCGCTGTTGAGCGGCAGGCGGAAGCTGGCTCGCAGGTGGCAGCTGAGTGCCTGGATGCTGGTGGGCTGCGGGCTGCTGGGTGCCGGTCTGCTGGGTGCCGGGGCGCTGCTGGGCGGGCGGCAGCTGGGTGATCGGCGGGACCTGCGCGGCCGGTGGCAGCTGGGTGACCGGGCGGGCCGGCGGCTGGCCGGGTTGCGCCGGGGCCTGGCCGCCCGGCTGGGCCGGAGCGGGGCGGGCCGCAGCCGGCGACACCGGTGTCGGGCGGGCCGCGGAACCGGGGCCGTACTCGATCGGCCGGTTGGGGTCGGCCTGCGGGCGCGGAGCTTCCGGGGCAATGGGCCGGGACAGGCCACTGACCGGGACGGACGGCGGTGGCGCATCGTCCGGGACCATCGCCCACGGGCCGTCGGACTCGCCGAGCGTGACGTGCGCGGTGCGCGGGCTGCGGCGCGAGCGCGGCGGGCCGTCGGGGGAGTTGAGGCGGGTGCCGGTCTCCCACGGCGACTGCATCTGGGAGCCGGTCTCCCATGCCTCCTGCGTCGGCGGTGCGGCCTCCCGCGGCGCCTGCATGCGCGAGCTGGTTTCCCACGGCTGTTGCGCCTGGGGTGCGGTCTCCGGGGCCGGCATGCGGGAGCTGGTTTCCCAAGGCGCTTGCGTCTGGGGTGCCGTTTCCTGCGGGGCGGGCGTGCGGGAGCTGGTTTCCCAAGGCGCTTGCGTCTGGGGTGCCGTTTCCTGCGGGGCGGGCGTGCGGGAGCTGGTTTCCCAGGGCGCCTGCCCCTGGGGTGCCGTTTCCTGTGCGGCTGGCGTGCGGGAGCTGGTTTCCCACGGCTCCTGTGCCTGCGGAGCGGCCGGCCGGGGAGCCGGCATGCGCGAGCTCGTCTCGCGCGGCGACTGCAGCCGGGTGCTGGTGTCCCAGGGCGAATCCGCCGGCTGCCGGACGGGGCCCGCCTGCGCGGCGGGAAGCTGCTGCCCGGGCGCCGTGGGCTGCGCGTCACCGGCCGGGCGCGGCGCGGGAGTCGCGGGGAACTGGCCGGGTGCGGCCGGCTGCTGCGGACCGGCCGGGCGCTGGGCCTGGCCGGGAGTCGCCGGGCGCTGCTGGGGCGCGGCCGGATCGGTCCCGGCCGGGCGGGCGGTGCCGGGCGCGGCCGGGTTCGGCTGCTGGGTCGGGGCAAGGCGCTGCGGGCCGGGCGTCGTGGTGCCGGCTGCCGGGCGCCTCTCCTGGGCGGGGACGACCGGAGCCGGGCGCTGGCCCGGCGCGTCGGTGGCCGGCATGGGGGCGACCGGTGGCGGGCTGACCACGCGGGCCGCCGGGGTGGCCGGGTTGGTGCCGACCACGCGGGGCTGTTCGGGTTCGGCCTTCTTGACGACGCGCGGAACCGGCGGCGGCTCCTCGCGGCCGATGACCCGGCCCACGGTGGGTGGCGGGGCCTTGCTGAGCACGCGCGGGCCGTCGCCGGACTCACGGTCCTGGTCGTCGTCCTCGTGCGTGGCGGCCAGCTCGCGTCCGGTGGCGTTCGGCTCGTCGTTCCAGGTGGCCTCGCCCTCGATGTCCCAGGACGTGATGCGCCGGCCGTCCTCGGTCCAGCCGTCCTGGCCGGCCCACGCCTCGGCGGCGATCTCGTCCCGGCCGGCCGGCCGGGAATCGCGGCCCGACTCGTCACCGGCCCAAGCGACCTGCTCGTCACCGGCCCAGGCAACCTGTTCCTCGCCGGTCCAGGCGACCTGCTCGTCCTGGCGCGGGTCGGCCCAGCCGCTTCCGCCGATCGGCTGGAAGCCCTGGTCGTAGTCGCCGACCGCGGTGACCGGCGGCCGTCCGCCGTCGCGCCGGGGCCGGTCGTCGGCGGGCCGGCCGCGACGTCGTCCGTCCGGTTCGGACCGCGGGTCGTACTCGCCCGGGTAGCGCTCGTCCGGCTGCCGCTCGTCCCGGTAGCCGCCGGGTCGCCGCGCGGCCAGGTCGGTCTCGTCGGTCGGGTCCCAGAAGGCGGTGCGTTCGCGGCGGCCACCGGCCCGCCGCGGGTCCGGCATACGCGGATCGGTGGTGTCCGGCCGCCGCAGCCGCGAGTCGGTGATGTCCAGCTCGTTGTCGAGCGGCCGCCGGACCCGTGGATCGGTCCCGCGCTCACCCGGCTGCAGCCGCCGCTCCGGACCGGGACGTCCGTCCACCGGCCGAGCCCGGCCGCCCGCATCCGGCTGTCCGGATCCGGGCCTCTGGTACAGACCTTCCGAATCGGCCGGCCGCACACCCGGGACCTGGGCGCGCCCGCTGGCCGCCGGCTCACCGTACTGCCCGGCATCGTGCCGCCCGTCCCGCGGATCCACACCACGCCCCGGCTGCCCGGCAACGCGCCCACCCTGCGGTCCGGCGGGACGGCCGTCCTGCGGTCCGGCCACGCGATCGTCTTGTGGTCCGACAGCACGTCCACCCTGCGGTCCCGCAACGCGACCGTCTTGCGGTCCGGCGACGCGGCCGTCTTGCGGTCCGGCGACGCGGCCGTCTTGCGGTCCGGCGACGCGGCCGTCTTGCGGTCCGGCCATGCGGCCGTCTTGCGGTCCGGCCATGCGGCCGTCTTGCGGTCCGGCCATGCGGCCGTCTTGCGGTCCGGCCATGCGGCCGTCCTGCGGTCCGGCCATGCGGCCGTCCTGCGGTCCGGCGACGCGTCCACCTTGCGGACCAGCGACGCGACCGTCCTGCGGCCCGGCAGCTCGCCCACCCTGCTGGCCCGAAATGCGGTCGTCCTGCGGCCCGGCACCTCGCCCACCCTGCTGACCCGCGATCCGGCCGTCCTGCGGAGCAGGAACACGCCCGTCCTGCGGAGCAGGAACACGCCCGTCCGGCGGGGCCACGGCGCGGCCCTGCGGACCGGCGCCCGGGCCGGGCCGCGCATCCGGCGCCGCCGGGTCCTGTCCGGGCACACCGGCCTGCGGCACGACCGCACGGCCGGGCGTTACCGGCGGGCGCGCGGGCGTGGACTGCGGGCCCGCGTCGCCGATCGCCGGCGGTGCCTGCGGGCCGGCACCCAGCGCCGGCGGCCGCTCGGCGCCACGTTTCGCGGCTTTTCCGGGCCGCCCGTCCGGGTCGGCGTTCTTCTTGCGGCGGAGCCAGCCGCCCTTCTTGGCCGGCTGCGCGGCGTCGTCCTCGGCGGGCGCGCCCTTCCGGCCGGACTTCGGCGCCAGCGCCTCGGCCCGCCCATCGGCTTCGATGCCCGGCGTCGCCTCCGCCTCGGTCCACGAGGGCGCACCGGCGTGCTCGGCGGCCAGGTCGTTCGCCCACTCGGCCTGGTCCTCACCGGCCCAGCCGGGTCGTTGGCCACGCCGAGCGCCGTCGTCGGCGCGCCCCGGTCGTTCGCCGCGTCGGGCGGCGTCGTCGGCCCATGCTGGGCGGTCGCCCGGCGTGGGCTCGTTCCCGGCCCACGCCGCCGGTCCGCGCTGCGGCATGTCGCCGGACCAGGAGGTTCGCCCGCCGCGGGCCGGCCGCTGCTCGTCATCCCATCCGGTGTCGCCGACCCACTCGGTGCGGCCACCGCGCTGCGGAGCGTTCCCGGTCCAGCGCGGCCCGTCACCCTGCGGCGCACCGGAACCCGGCCCGGGCCGCCCGCCACGCTGCGGGGAGTCGCTGCCCGGCCGCCCACCGCGCTGCGGAGAATCAGTATTGCGCTGCGGAGAGCCACCGCCCGGCACCGCCCGGCCGCGGCGACGGGGTTCGTCGTCGACCTGGCCGGGGCGGATGGTGGTGGACGGCTCGTGGCCGTAAGCGGCCAGGTCACGGTGGTCGAAAGGCTCGTCGATGTCGTCGGCGAAGTCGCCGAACCGGTCGTCGCGGCGCTGGCGGGTGTTGCCGGTGCTGCTGATCGGGAAGTCCGGCGCGTCGAAGTCGGCGCCCAGCTCGGGGCGGTTGAAGTCGACGTCGGCGAACTCGTCGCCGGCCAGGTTGGGGACCGACGTGTCGACCGGGGCGAAGTCGGGGTCGTCGAGCCAGCCAGGCCGCTGCGAGTCGAACGAGGGCTGCGGGTTGCGCGGCGCGCTGTTACCCGTGGCACGTCGCTGCCGGCGGGCCGCGAGCTCGTCCACGGCGCCGTCGGGCGTGCCGGGTCGGCGGGTGGGAATGACCGGGTCGGGGGCCGACCGTTTCTGGAATTGACGTTCTTGAACGACCGCCGAATTCGGCATAATCGAATACTCAGAGTATTCGTCGTCCCAGTATTCGTCGTCCTCGTAGCTCATGCGGCAGCCCCGCGTGCGGGCACGCGGCGCCGTGGGGTCGGCGATAAGCCCCAGTGCCGCATCGTGCCCCCCGTCGTTGACCGCCCCAGTACCCGGATGGCCCCTCCATCCGGCGGTTGTGGAAGGTTAACCACGCTTTTGCGCCCTGCGCCAGCACCCTCGGGAGCGCGCCGCGCGCGCCGGTGGCGGTGCGGTGACCGAGAGTCGGCAGCGGCGTGGGGCGGGCTGCGGGTGTCTCCTCGCTCACAACTACGCGCAGCCCCGCCGAACAGTTCAAACGCGTTTCCCTGGGCACGGTGAGCCGCCGGGGAATAACGCGTGGTCACCGGATTCCAGCGAGGAGACTTAAAGAATTCTTAATCTCGTTTTGAGGATCCCCACGGATTTTCGGATGACCCCTGATGGGCGACCCAAAACGGACGGGCGGTGAACGCCGGGTGGCGAACGACACTCCGGCCCGGCGCGGATCAAGGCGGCCCGGGATGTCACGGTGGATGAGCCCGGGACAACGTGGTCCCAGGGTCGACAGATCGACAACGAACGACACCGAAGCGAAGGGAGCGGATCATGCCGCGTCTCGACCTCGGCGCCGTACGCGCCATCAAGCTGGCCATGCGCCGCCTTGACGACTGGACTCTGGAGACCCTCAATCCCCCGGCCGGCGGCCGCCGCCCCCGGTTGTAAGAGAGCCGCCACCGCGCCACACCCCACGGACCCGCACATCTGGCCTGCCCCCCAGCGCAGGTGTGTGGTCATGGCGGGCGCGGACAGTGCCGGGACGGGAACGGCGGCGGGGTGCACACCGCCGCCGTTTCGAACGAAGAAGCAACACGAGGCTCAGATGAACGGGCGCGCCCGCGCGGGCAGAACCAGCCCGGACGCGGCCAGCGACTGCAGCAGAGCGGCGATCTCGTCCCGGCGAAGTGATCCCGGGGTGGCCGGCGACGGGTGCGGCAGATCAAGGGCCCGGGCGGCTTCGACAGCGCGTACGGCGATCGCCGCCTCCACCGCCCACAGCCGGTGCGCCCGCATCGCGATGTGGGCGGAATCGGTCAGCGACCCGTGCAGCCGCAGGAGCCGGCGCAGATCGGCGGCGAGTTGTTCGATCGGCGGCCCGAGCGGTTCCGGCGGGACCGGGCGCCGCGCCTCCCAATAGGAGGAGGCCGCGTCCCACCACTTCGGGGCAAGGAGGATGGCCGCGCCGAAAAGCGTGGGCGTGGCCACGATCAGTGCGAGTTTGCCGACGTCCCAGACGTTCACGTCGAGTCTCCCCGGGCAGGCCTTACCCACGACCATCCGCCCGTGCCGGGGAGCCGTCAAGCGATTACCTCAGCGGACCCGCCCACGGGGGACAAGACGCGTGATCGGCATCGGCGGCGCCGGCAGCGGCGGCCCGTCGTAGCCGCGTACCTCACCGAAGCGCGGCGTGCCGGAGGCCCAGTCGGCTCGCATCTGGACGATCTCGTCATGGTCGCGGGCAACGAAGTTCCACCACATGACCAGTCGCTCCTCGAACGGCTCGCCGCCGAGCAGCAGCAACCGGGTGGCCGGCCCGCAGGACACCCGCACCGACGTGCGCCCGGATCCGACGTACAGCAGAGGTCCGGGTTTGAGGTTGGTGCCGTCCATCTCGGCCGCGCCGTCGAGCACCAGCAACGCGTACTCCCAAGCGGGTTGCAAGGGCAGCTGAGCGGATGTCCCGGCAGCGAGGGTGAGCTCCGCACCCACCAGGGGGGTGTGGGTCCGGGCGGGGGAGACGGCGCCGGCGAAGGCACCCATCAGGACGGTGGCGGACAGGCCGCCATCGGCGACCACCGGAAGATCATCGTGGTGGGTGAAGGCCGGGGGCATGTCCCGGTCGGCGTGCGGCAGAGCAACCCACAGTTGTACGCCCTGGAGCACCGCCGAATGCGAAGCGGGCGTCTCCTCGGCATGGGAGATGCCGCGCCCCGCCGTCATCAGGTTGAGCTGCCCGGGCCGGATCTCCGCCGTGTTGCCGAGGCTGTCGCGGTGCAGCACCTCGCCGGCGACCAGCCAGGTCACGGTCTGCAGGCCGGTGTGCGGGTGCGGCCCGACGCGCATGCCCTGGTTGCCGGCCAGATCATGCGGCCCGTACGCGTCGAGGAAGCACCACGCGCCGACCATCCGCCGCTGCCGGTTGGGCAGGGTGCGCGTGACGGCGAAGCCGCGCGGCCCGCCCAGCGCGACCGGCGCGCCCTCCAGCAGCTCGGTCGGCCAGGGCGGCCCGACCTCGGGATCGGCCTCGAAACTGCTCACCCCGACGACGCTAGCCGGTGAACGCGCTGGAGCCGAGCACCTTCGTCACGCTGATCTCGATGACGACGCGGGCCGGGTTGGGTCGCGGTGTGCGGTAGCGGGCCGCGTAGAGCCGTACCCCTTCGGCGACCTTCTCGGCGCTGTCGTAAACCGTGGCCGTGCCCTCGACCGTGGTCCATCGCGCGCCGTCGACCTGGCAGATCGCCACCCGCACCTGACCGGCCCGGATGTGCCGGACGTGCGCCGAAGTGGACGACGAGATCACCCGGGCGACCGGGCCCAGCAGCGTCGCGCCGACCGCCACCACGTGCGGCGAGCCGTCCTTGCGCAGGGTGGTGAACGTGCAGAGATGCCGTTCCGTCCAGAAGTCGAGCAACGCGGGATTCGACAGTGGGACGGGGCCGCTCATACGGTGGGCTCCGCCGGGACCGTGCCGCGGCGCACGGCGGCCACGAGCGCGGCGTGATCACGTTCCACCTGATCCGCGTACACCCGGGAGAAGTGGCACAGCGAGTCGGCGAGTTTGTCGCTCCCGCCGATGTAACCGGTGATCATCGACGCTCCGCTGGTGCGGGCGTGCGACTTGGCGAGCAGGAAGCCGCAGATGCCGGCGTAGTCGGCGAGAGCGCCGGCACTGATGTCCTCAACGACGATCGCACCCTTCATATCGCGAAATTGGCGTACATAGTATTGAAGGTCGCCGACGGTGGTCCAGCCGAGCAGGGGATCGCTTACCGTCTGCAGCGCCTGCTGGTATTCGACGACCCGCTGCCCCTGATGCCGGTGCCAGGCCGCCTCGCCGTGCTGGTGCGGCGCGATGACCGACCGGCGGGCCTGCTTGAGCTGCAGGAACAGCACGTCGTCGGGGCTGCTGCCCTCGCACAGCGCGACGTAGGCCCGCAGCCCCACCGACCCGACCCCGACCACCTTGTGCGCGATGTCGACGATGCGGTAGCCGGCCAGGATGCGCGCCCAGTGCGGCGGCAGCGTATTGAGGTAGCCGTCGAGCGCCTCGGCGAGCGCCTCCCGTTCGGCGTCGGACGGCCGGGTGATCACCGGTGGTTCCTGGACCATCCGCAGCGTGCCGTCGTGGCGCTCGGTGAAGCGGGGCAGCGCACGGTCGCTGGTGCGGCGGCGGGCGCGCCGGGCGGCCCGTTCGATCTCCTCGCGGAAGCTGGCCCTGGTCGCGGCCGAGCGCAGCTGGTCGACGTCGAGCCGGTCGAAGCTGCGCCCGAGCAGCGGCCGTTCGGCCAGGTGGGCGAGCTGCTCGCGGTACTCGTCGATGCAGTGCTGCACGGCGTCGCCGCACTGGGACTCGCGGAAGCCGTTCTGCCGGCCGGCCACGTAGACGCTGACCGCCAGCCGGCGCAGGTCCCACTCCCAGGCGCCGGGGTGGGCCTCGTCGAAGTCGTTGAGGTCGAAGACCAGCTCCCGCTCGGGGGAGGCGTAGAAACCGAAGTTGCCCAGGTGGGCGTCGCCGCAGATGACCGGGGTGATGCCGGTGGCGGGCAGCCGGGCGAAGTCGTCGGCCTCGATGTTGGCGGTGCCGCGCAGGAACGCGTAGGGCGAACTGATCATCCGGCCGATCCGGAGCGGGACCAGCCACTCCTGCCGGCCCCGGTTCTGGGCGAGGACCTGCTCGACCGGGTCGGCCCGGTCGTCCGGCGGCGACCAGTGCGCCATGTCGGCGCGATGTGCGCGCTCGCGCAGGGACCGGCCCAGTTCGTACCGCTCGGCGCGGGGCCGGGCCGGTCTGCGCAGCGACGAGAAGCCGTCGTCGGTTCCTGTGTCCAGCACGCTCTCCATCAAACGCCAGCCTAGGTGCCAGCGCATGATCAACTAGCCGCGGGCGGCGGCCAGTCCGAATGAGGACGGTTTGACGCCCGGAAATACGTCCGACAGTGATCCGAGGCCGCAGCGCTTCTGCAGGACCTCGCCGATCACCGAGCGGTAGTCGGTGGTGACGGCCAGGTCGCCGGCGACGAGCGCGCCGGGCGAGAGGCCGGGCCACTCCGTGTAGACCTTGCCGCCGCGCACCCCGCCGCCGAGCAGCAGCATCGCGTTGCCGTGGCCGTGGTCGGCGCCGTGCGAGGCGTTCTCGGCCACCCGGCGGCCGAACTCACTGATGGTCAGCAGGGTCACCGAGCTCATCGCGGCCGGGCCGAGATCGGTGGCGAACGCGGCCAGCGCGAGGGCCAGGTCGGCGAGGTTGTCGTACATCCGCTGGCCCTTGACCGCGGTGCCGAGAGCGTCGTGCATGTCCCAGTCGCCGCAGTCGACGGCCGCGGTGACCAGGCCGGCCTTCGCCTTGATCAGCCGGGCCACGTCGCGCAGGGCGGCGCCGAGGTCGGTGTCAGGGTAATTGGCGCCGTTGGCCGGCGGAATCGAGGCGGTGACGGCCAGGGCCTTGCCGGCCGCGGCGGCCGGCCCGGCCAGCAGGGGCGGCGCATCGGCGTACATCTGCCGCAGTGCCTCGGCCATCGGCCGCTTCGCCGAGTCGCCGGCCAGCTTGAACTTGTCGATGGCGGCCATCGAGACGGCCGGAGCGGGGCCGGCGAAGAGCCGGTTGGGCATGGCCGCGCCCAGCGAGACGCCGGCCAGTGGGCCGGTTGCGCCGGTGACGCCGAGCATCCGGTCGAGCCAGCCGCTGCGGATCGAGGTGCCGGGCGCGGCGTTCTCCATCGCGTCCATGGCGGCGAAGTGCGAGCGGGTCGGGTTGGCCTGGCCGACCGCGTGCACGGCGGCGAGCTTGCCGCCCTTCCACAGCGGCAGCAGCGGGGCCAGCGCCGGGTGCAGGCCGAACGTGCCGTCGCCCGCGATGACCTGGCTCTTCGGCACCGCGATGGTGGGCCGCGCTTTGTAGTAGTCGGTGTCGCCGATCGGCGCGATCGCGGACAGCCCGTCGAAGCCGCCGTGCAGCGACAGCACGACCAGGGTGTCCCCGCGGTAGCCCGGATCCGCCCAGGCCAGCTGGGTCGAGACGCCCGCCCCGGCCAGGCCGGACAGGGCGGCGGCGCCGAGCAGGCTGCGGCGGCTGAGAGTCACGTGTTCGGCGCATCCGGGAAGCTTCATGATCACCTCAGCTGGAAGGTCGGCGAGTCCAGGACGAGCGCCACCAGGTACGGGAAGTTGCCCGCGAGGGACTTGTCGGAGCTGGTCAGAGGACTGGTCGGCAGCTTTCCGGCGACGCTGAGCACGGCGGCGGTGTGGGTGGCCGGCAGTTTCGTTCCGGTCAGCCGGGTGGCGAGCGCGTCGATCAGCGCGCCGTAGGTCGCCGGTAGCGTCGGGACCAGGGCTTTGCGCAGGTCGGCGGGGCGGGCCAGGCCGGCCGGGTACCAACCGGCGGCCAGGTTGAGGTGCCAGTTGCACTTCAGCAGGAACACCGACGGCGAGGCCCAGGCGGGGGCGACGTCCGGGTAGCCGTTGGGCGGGCCCCACCGGTACGGCGCGTTGCCGATGTCCACCAGCGCGTTGTAAATGGCGTCGAGGGCCTTGGTGCCCGACTTCTCCGGTCCGAGGCCGAGCGTCCGGATCGTCGCGATCAGGTCCTCGAACGGCGTGCGCGTCTTCTTTCCCTGACTTGCCGCGAACTCCGGCGAGGTGAACAGGGCGCGCAGCACCGGCTTGATCGCGGTGTCGTTGTCCAGGTAGACCTTGGCCAGCTTGGCGACCAGCGAGGCCGGCGCGTCGTCGGCGACGAAACGCACGCACAGCTTGGTGGCGATGCGCTGCGCGGTGGCCGGGTGCCGGGCCAGGAAGTCGGCGAACGCGGTCTCGTCGGCGAACGTCCGGCCGAGGACCGTGACCGCGCCGGCGACGTGCTTCGACGCGTCGTAGACGTAACCGCCGTTCTTGCCGACCGTGTGGCCGGTGAGCAGGCGCGCCGCGGCCTGCACGTCCGCCTCGGAATAGACCAGCCCGACGGTGTGCAGCTCCATCAGCTCACGGGCGTAGTTCTCGTTCGGGTGGGCCTTGGTCGACGACCGGTTGTCGAGGTAGGTGAGCATCGCCGGGTGCTTCAGCGACGCCTTGAGCATGTCGGCGAACTTCCCGAATGTGTGCTTGCGGATCACCTGGGCGTCGTAGTCGGCCCGCGAGTCCCAGCCGCCGCTCGACGGCGCCGCCACGTGCAGGTGGTTGGCCCAGAACGCGGCCACGCTCTCGAACAGCTGCCGGTTGCTCCACGCGGCGCGGGCCACGCCGGCCCGGCCGAGCTGCTTGAACGCCTCGTAGGAGTGCACCGGCAGCTTCGCCCGCACGGTCGCGATGCTCGCGCCGGCCAGCGGCAGGCGGGCCACGACCGCGTCGCACTGCCCGTCGCCGATCTTCTCCGGGCTCAGCTGCATGTCCAGCCAGCCGCTGACGCCCAGCTTGGCCGCCTCGGCCAGGGTCGCCGGCGTCGGCCCGAAGGTGGCCCGACGCAGCAGGTGAGCGATCGGGTCCCCGGCCACCGGGATGGCGGCCGCGATCGGCGCGGCCTGGGCGGCCACGCCGCCGATCGTGACAGCGGCGGTGGCGGCTCCGGCGGCGGCGAGAAGCGTGCGGCGGGTCGTCATGCCAGACCGTTCGACGCGTACGGCCGGGGCCGTCGCCGCAGCAACCGTTACTAACCGACTCGCAATCCGCGCGCACCCATCGCCCCGGGGCGGAACCGGACGTACGCTCAGCTTTGTGGATCAGGCAGAACCGGTACGCACCCCGGCCTCATGGGTCGTCGTCGGTCTCGACAACGGCGGGACCTGCAATAACGCCACAGTGCTCGACGCGACGGGGCAATATCTCGTCGATCATCTGGTGGAGAACCCGAGTCTGGTGACCGAGGGCCCCGAGCTGGCCGTCGAGCAACTGGCCGAGGCGTTCACCAATATCCTCGAGCTGACCAGCACCCCGCCGACGCTGGTGCGCGCGGTCGGCCTGGACACGCCCGGCCCGGCCAGCGCGACCGGGGTGATCTCGTCGAAGGGCGCCACCAACTTCAGCATGAAGTCGTGGCACGGCTTCGACATCCGTGGCGCGCTCGAGGCCCGCATCGGCCTGCCGGTCTTCTACAACAACGACGCCAACGCCGCCGCGCTCTACGCCCACCACCAGCACTTCGGCGCGGACGCGATGCGGCGCTCCTCGGTCGCCGCGATCGTCGGCACCGGCCTCGGTGGCGGCGTGGTGGATAACGGCCGGGTGATCTCCGGAGCGGCCGGGATGGCCGGCGAGCTCGGCCACGTGCAGATCCCGCTGCACGGCGTGCTCGAGGCCGACCAGCCGGTGCCGCTGTGCAACTGCGGGTTCGAGGGCGACGTGGAGAGCATCGCCTCGCTCACCGGCATCAAAAACAACCTCCTGCCGTATTGGCTGACCAAGTTCCCCGACCACCCGCTCGCCGCCGAGCCGATCGGGTCGGCCGCGAAGCAGCTGCGGGGGTACGGCGAGAAGGAGGACCCGCTGGCGCTGGCGGTGTTCGGGCAGCAGGCCCGCGCGATCGGGAAGCTGTTCACGATCGCCGCCAATTTCACCGATCCGCACGCATACCTGCTCGGCGGCGGCATCGTCGAGGCCGCGCCGCGATTTCGGCAATGGGTTCTCAACACCATCCGGGAAAGCACCCAGCTGCGTGACGAACAGCAGGCCGCGGCCACGTTCGCGCTGGTCGCCGACCTCGACATGGCCGGTGCGCGGGGCGCCGCGGTGGCCGCCCTCGAGGGCGTTCAGCAGCGCCGATCAACGGATGGTAGATAGACCTGTTAAAGCGTATTTACAACTCTAGATATTGATAGTCGTCCTTCAGTAACGTTCGCCCTTGCCATCTGTGGCCGGGGGGCTCGGATGTGCTGAAGGGGGACGAATGCGACGCAGTTTCGCAACCATCTCTGCGGTCATGCTCGGCCTGGCGTTGATGACGCCGGGTGCCGCGCACGCCGCTCCGACCGCAGGCACGCCAACCAAGGACGGCGGGCTCTCGCCCGCCGACAAGGCAGCACTCGACGCCGGGCTGGGCGTCGTTCCCAAGGCTCCGTACGGGACGAAGCCCAAGGGGCCCAACCCGTTCCTCGCCGAGGTCGCCGACCGTTCCAAGGTCGACTACGCGGGCTGGGCCAATTATCTGAAAGCGCAGTCGGCGACGAAGGCGGCGCAGCGGGCCAAGTCGCTGGCCGCCACCAACCCGTCGCTCGCGGCCAAGGCGGCGGCCGCTCCGGCCGTGGTGGTCGACGAGGACGAGATCGACGGCACGTCCGGCGCCAACGACTCGCCGGTCAACGCCCAGCGGATCTCGGTCTTCGGCACCGGCTCCGGCCAATATTCCAAGATCCGGGTGCTCGGCAGCCTCGACAATGAGACGGTCAGCACGCCGAGCGTGCCGGCTCCGGCCGAGGACAACGGCTCGATCCCGCTCGCCGGTGACAGCGGCGTCGGCACGATCCGCAGCGGCGCCTCGATCGACGCCGTGATCGGTGACGGCCCCCACGGGCGGCAGACCGGCGACGGCAGCAACGACTTCGACTATTACAAGATCGTCGCGCCGGCCGGCAAGACGCTCAAACTGACCACGTCCACGCCGACCGGCCCGCTCGACACCGTCATCGAGCTGTTCGCCGCCGACGGCACGCTCGTCGCGGTCAACGACGACTCCATCGGCCTGGACAGCCAGATCACCTACGAGGTCACCACGGCCGGCACCTATTACCTCGCGGTCGCGGCCTACGGCGGCCTGCCGGCCGACCCGTTCGACTCGGCCAGCGGCGGCGGCATCGGCGACACCACGCCGCCCAGCGAGGGCCCCTACACCCTGACCCTCACCTCGGGCGGCATCGACAAGGACTTCTTCGCGATCAAGCTGAAGCCCGGCGATGTGCTCGGCTCGTTCGTCAAGGGCAGCCCGACCTACCTCACCGTCTACGACACCGTGCCGCGTGAGGTGCACGGCTCCGACCAGGACGCCTCGTCCATCTACCCGATGGCCTCGCCGCTGCCGGCCGGCGGCAACGCCGTCACCGACTACGTGGCGACCAAGGCCGGCTGGCACTACGTCGGCGTGCAGGCCGGCTCCGGGGCGTACGACCTCACCGTCGAGGCCTACCGTCCGGTGCTCCAGGGCGCCACGCCCAACCAGACCCTCTACCTCGACTTCGACGGCGAGCGGGTCAACACCGGCGTGTTCGGCGGCTCCGGCAACCGTGACCTCAGCCCGTTCGCGGCGTTCATCGCCAGCTGGGGCCTGACCCGCGCCGACGAGGACGCCCTCATCGACGCGGTCACCGCCGGCGTCACCGAGAACATCAAGAAGGACCTGGTCGCCAGCGGGCTCAACCCGAAGTTCAAGCTGAAGATCAAGAACAGCAAGGACGACGACGATCCGTGGGGCGACGCCAACGTCAGCCGCATCATCGTCGGCGGCACCATCGACGAGAGCGGTGTCGACACCATCGGCATCGCGCAGAGCATCGACCCGGGCAACTTCGAGACCGAAGAGACCGCCCTCGTCCTGCTCGACGTGCTCAGCGCCCCGGCCGGTGACTCGGCGGCGTCGCTGAACACCTACCTCACCCCGCAGAGCGACCGGCTCAAGTTCGTCGCCCAGGCGCTCAGCAACGTGATCGCCCACGAGGCCGGGCACTTCTTCGGTGACTATCACACCGACAACGCGGACGCTCAGCCCAACCTGATGGACGCCGGCGGCACCGGCTTCGCCACCCTGTTCGGCGTCGGCCCCGACGGCGTCGGCGGCACCGCCGACGACCTCGACGTCGACTTCGGCGACAGCCAGTTCATCCCGTCCGAGGGCTTCACCGGCACCGAGGACACGCTGGGCCGAATCGTCTTCGGCATCACCAGCTGATCCGGTAAGAACCAGGACCGTAGCGGCCGCCCTCACTCCTTTAGGGCGGCCGTTACGTCCGGGTACAAAGCGAGGTAATCGGTCAGGCCGAGGGTGTCGAACAGCCGGCGCAGGAAGCCGCTGGGCGCGGCCAGGCGCACCCAGCCGCCCCGGTCGACGGCCCGGCCGTGCGCCGTGACCAGCACGCCGACTCCCATCGAATCGCAGAAGTCGAGGCCCGCCACATCGACCACGACCCGAGGACTGGGTCGTTCGACGAGACGGTTCAGGTTTGCCTTGAGGACGGGCGCGGTGTCGATGTCGAGGGAACCGCGCAGGACGAGGACGGCCGTGTTGGGTGGATGGTGCGCGACCGAGACCTGCATGACGATGCCGCTTTCGAGCTTCGGGGACGGAGGGACACTCAGCCTATCGATCCTGACCACATAACGCCCCTCGCCCTGTTACCCGCAGGTAGGCAGCGGGTACGTTGTTTGTCATGGCAATCAATCAGGGTGACAAGGTCGTCGACTTCGAGCTCCCCGACCAGGACGGCGTCCCCCGCCGCCTCACCGAGCTGCTGGCCGGCGGCCCGGTCGTGCTCTTCTTCTACCCGGCCGCGATGACCTCCGGCTGCACCGCCGAGGCCTGCTCCTTCCGTGACCTCGCCGCCGAGTTCCGCGAGGCGGGCGCCCAGCGGGTCGGCATCAGCCGCGACCTGCCGGCCAAGCAGAAGCAGTTCGCCGAGCTCAACAGCTTCGACTACCCGTTGCTCAGCGACCCGGACAGCAAGGTCGCCTCGACGTTCGGCGTGAAGCGCAAGCTGCCCCTGGGGCCGCTGAGCACCAAGCGCATCACCTTCGTCATCGACACCGACGCGACGGTGCTCGAGGTCATCCACTCCGAGACCAACATGCAGGAGCACGCGGCGAAGGCTTTGCAGACGCTGTCCGCCCGCAAACCCGCGGCCGAGTGAAAAAATTCGTGGATGCCACTGCACAAGCGGGAGCCTCGGCGCGTCTCTGATGGTGTGACCTTCGAGGAATTCGCGATGGCCCGGCTCCCCAGTCTCCTGCGTTACGCGGTCGTCCTCACCGGCGACCGTGATCTCGCTCAGGACGTTGTCCAGGAGGTGCTGGCCCGGGCCCAGGTCCGGTGGCGGCGGATCAGCGAGTCGGATGTGCCCGAGGCGTACGTGCGACGCATGGTGCTCAATGAGTACCTGTCGTGGCGGCGCAGCTGGCAGTTCCGGCACGTGCACGCCGTGGGGGAGCGCCTCACCGACCTCGACGATGCCCGCGGCGGGATTCGCGACCACGCCGATGGGATCGCCGAGGCCGATGCGTTGTGGTCCCGGTTGTCGACGCTGGGCCGCAAGCAGAGGGCCGTTCTCGTCCTGCGCTACTACGAGCAGATGGAGGACGAGGCGATCGCGGACGTGCTCGGATGCGCCCCCGCCACGGTGCGCAGCCATGCCTCGAGGGCGCTCAAGACGCTCCGGATGTCGGAGCGCCAGGAACGGATCCATGCCGAGGAGAAGTCGTGACCGAGCACGCAGATCAGCTGCGCGAGGCCTTCGAGACCCATGAGAACGACACTCCCGATCCCGGAGCGGTCTACGCCCGGGTCGTGGAGCTGTCCGGAAAATACAAGCGCCGCCGCCGGAGCTTCCAGGTTGCCGGTGGCGCGGCGCTGGCCGGCCTGGCCGTGGCCGGAGTGGTTGCCATCCCCAACCTGCTTCCCGGTAACGCGCGGAACACGTCGACCGTCAGCTACCCGGCCGGCGCCGTCCCGGCGGCCGCGCCGTCCACCATCCCGTCGCTGAGCCCGGCGGACCTGGAGCGTGGCTGGGCGGCCTACTTCGCCGCCGGCTACGACTACGACGACGCCGTCAAGATCGCCGAGCTGTGGCACATCTCGAACCCCAACATCGGGAACCTCAAGGCCGAGGCCGGGCTCCGGCTGCTCGCCGGCGAGGCCCTGCCGTTCCCGGCCACGCCGAACGACCCCGAGCCGAGCGTCTCGGTCGACCCGGCGGCCGACAAGCAGCTCGACGCGTTCTTCGGCGCCGGTTACACCTGGGACGAGGCGGTCAAGCTCGCCGGCATCTGGCACCTCTCCGACCCGTCCGACGCCAAGGTGATGGCCGGCAAGAAGCTGCTCGCCGGGGAGACCCTGCCGGTGAAGCCGAAGCCGGCCAACGTCAAGCTGGCCAAGGAGCAGAAGCAGGTCGACGCCTTCTTCGCCAAGGGATATTCCATCGCCGACGCGAGCGAGCTCGCCAAGCTGTGGCACCTGAAGAACACGTACCAGGCCAAGATCGAGGGCGGAAAGCGCATTCTCGCCGGACAGACGCTGCCGATCCAGCCGTGACCCCCACGCTGCGCCGGCGGATCGGATTCGAGATCGAGCTGATGGCCCCCCGGGGCCGCAGCCGGCGCAGCCTTGCCTACGACCTGGCCGGCCGCCACGGCGGACGCATCCGGCCGATCTGGCACCAAGACAGCGAACCGTCCCTGGTCCCGGGCCTGGGGCGGTTCCTGCATCTGACCCAGGGCTTCGCGGTGACCCGCGCCGACGGTTCGCCGATGTGCGACCTGGTCGACGACATCACCCTGCTGGACGGCCTGGAGCCGCGCACCGCGCCCCCGCCCGGCTGGTACCGCGTGCTGAGCGACGATCCCCGCCTGATGTCGCTGCTGCGCGAGCAGTGCGACGCGGGCGCGCCGTTGCGCCACGTGCTCGATCCGGTCGCCGCCCTGTGGGGCGTCGAGACCGAGGAGATCGGCGACGTGGTGCGGCTCGACGACCGGACAGGTGTCACCGTCGCTCTCGCCGTGCCGCAGGGCGCCGAGCGCGAGCGCCCGTGCGAGATCGTCACGCCGCCGCTGAGCGAGAACCACCACGACGCCCTCGAAGAACTGCTCGAGCCGGCACGCGACCTCGGCTTCACCATTCCCCAAGAGGCGGCCGTGCACCTGCACGTCGACGGCGCGCCGTTCCGTGAGCCGCAGGCGCTCGCCAACGTGATTCGGCTGTTCGCCCACTGGCGCGAGCCGCTTCGCGAGCTGCTCCGGACAAATCCCGCATGTCGCCGGCTCGCGCCCCTGCCCGACGAACTCGTGGCGGCCGCCGATGAGCCCACCTTCGAAGGCCTGCGCAAGGCGGCCCACGCGGGGGAGCTCACCAAGTACTTCGACGTCAACCTGACCCAGCTGTTCGCGCGCAAGCCGATCAGGGACACGGTGGAGATCCGGATCCTGCCCGGCGCGATCGATGCCGGCGAGATCGTCAACCGGGCCGCCCTGATCGAGCTGCTGCTGGACCGCTGCCTGGACCCGGAGCCGTTCCCGGCAGCCCCCGCCGGGGGCGTCTCCGGCCTGATGGAGATCGCGGCCGAGAGCCTGGCCCAGCGATAGGAAGAGCCCGCCGGCCCACGGGGCCGGCGGGCTCTCAGCAAATCAGTTCAGTTGCGCCAGTGCCGGCCGCTGCGGCCGATCAGCCGGTCCGCGTCGGTCGGGCCCCACGAGGCCGCCTCGTAGGTCGGGATCGGCGACCGGTCGTCCGCCCAGTGCTCGATGATCGGGTCGACGATCCGCCAGCACTGCTCCACCTCGTCGCTGCGGATGAAGAGCGTCGGGTCGCCGAGAAGAGCATCAAGAAGCAGCCGCTCGTACGCCTCCGGGGACTCCTCGGGGAACGTCTGCTCGTACGAGAAGTCCATGCTCGCCGTGCGCACCCGGAACGAGTGGCCCGGCACCTTGGCCCCGAAGCGCAGCGAGATGCCCTCGTTCGGCTGGATGCGCAGGATCAGCGCGTCCGCCTCGAGACCGGTCAGCTGGTCCTGCGGGATCGGCAGGTGCGGCGGTCGCTGGAAGGTCAGCGCGACCTCGGTGACCCGGGCCGGAAGCCGCTTGCCGGTGCGCACGTAGAACGGCACGCCCGCCCAGCGCCAGTTGTCGACGTTGAGCCGCATCGCCGCATAAGTCTCGGTGCGCGACAGCGGGTCGACGCCGACCTCCTCGCGGTAACCCGCCATCAGGTCCTCGCGGGTGCCGCCGCGGGTGTACTGCCCGCGGACGGCCAGGTCGGCGATGTCCCGGTTAGTGGGCAGCCGGATCGCCTGCAGCAGCTTCACCTTCTCGTTGCGCAGCCCTTCGGCGTCGAACGACGCCGGCGGCTCCATCAGCGAGAGGGCGAGGACCTGCAGCACGTGGTTCTGCACGATGTCGCGCATCGCGCCGGCGTGCTCGTAGAAGCCGCCACGGGTGCCGACACCGAGCGTCTCGGCCACCGTGATCTGCACGTGGTCGACCCAGGAGCGGTCCCAGATCGGCTGGAAGATCGAGTTGGCGAAGCGCAGGGCCAGGACGTTCTGCACGGTGTCCTTGCCCAGGTAGTGGTCGATCCGGAACACGCTGGGCTCGTCGAACGCGGCGTGCACGACCGCGTCCAGCTCGTGCGCGGTGGCCAGGTCCCGGCCGTACGGCTTCTCGATGACCAGCCGGGAGAAGGAGCCCTCCCGGGCGTGGTTGAGCCCGGCGCCGGCGAGGCCGTTGATGACCGGCTCGAACGCCTCGGCCGGGGTGGAGAGGTAGAAGATGCGGTTGCCGGACGTGCCGCGCTCGGCGTCCAGCTGATCAAGGGTCTCGGCCAGCCGCTTGTACGTCTCCGGGTCGTCGTAACCACCGGCGACGTAGCGGATGCCGCCGGCCAGCTGCGACTTGTCGTTGAGGTTGCGGCCGCCGAGCGCGGATCCGGCGAACTGGTCGTCGGCCATCGGCGTGCGGGCGACGCCGACCAGGGCGAACTGGCTGGGCAGGCGGTTGTGCCGGGCCAGGCTCTCCACGGCGGGCAGCAGCTTGCGGCGGGTCAGGTCACCCGAGGCGCCGAAGATCACCAGCGTGGCCGGTGGTGCGCTGCGCTCCTGAATGAGCTGGGGGGCGTTGTCCATCGTCTTCGAGTCCTCCGACCGTTTCGACCATCCGAGGAAACCTTACGCAGTGTTCATGCCGGTAGTTCACCTCCATCTCTCGATGCGAGCAGGCCCACCGCGACAAAAGTGGCAAACTGGGGTAAAGCCTTTATTCGAGGGGGCCTCGTGAAGTACCGGCTCGTGACCCGGAGCGATTTCGACGGCTTGGTCTGCGCCGTGTTGCTTCGTCACCTGGACATGATCGACGAGATCAAGTTCGTCCACCCCAAGGACGTTCAGGACGGCGAGGTCGAAGTCACTCAGAACGACATCCTGACCAACCTGCCGTACGCCCCTGGCGCCTACATGGTTTTCGACCACCACCACTCCGAGACCATGCGTAACGAGGGCAACCTCACCAACCACGTGATCGACGCCGACGCCCCGTCGGCCGCCCGGGTGATCTTCGAGCACTTCGGGGGCAAGAAGCGCTTCCCGAAGATCTCCGACGACCTGATGAGGGCGGTGGACCAGGCCGACTCGGCGCAGTACTCGCTCGACGACGTGCTGCACCCCGAGGGCTGGACGCTGCTGAACTTCCTGATGGACAGCCGCACCGGCCTGGGCCGCTTCCGCGACTTCCGGATCTCCAACTACCAGCTGATGATGCAGCTGATCGACGCCTGCCTGGAGATCCCGCACGTCGACGAGATCCTGGCGCTGCCCGACGTGGCCGAGCGGTCCGACCTGTTCCGCAGCCAGTACGACCTGTTCGTCGAGCAGTTGAAGCGGGTGAGCCACCTGGAGGGCGACGTGGTGGTGGTCGACCTGCGGGACGAGGAGGTCATCCACGCCGGCAACCGGTTCATGGTCTACGCGCTGTTCCCCCAGGCGCGGGTGTCGGTGCACGTGATCTGGGGCCGGGCGAAGCTCAACACCGTCTTCGCCTGCGGCAAGTCGATCCTCGACCGCACCTCGCCGGTCGACATCGGCGAGGTGATGCTGAGCTACGGCGGGGGCGGGCACATCGCCGCCGGCACCTGCCAGGTGCCGCACACCGACGCCGAGCGGGTCGAACGGGAGATCATCGAGGCGCTCCGGAGCCCGCGAACAGTTTCCGTCTAGGACGTAGTTCGGCGGGGTAGGAGGGCCGAACCCCTCCTACCCCGCCGGCCGCGAGTCGCGGGCCATGCCCAATTGGCCCCACCCGCCGGTCGTGTTCCGCGCCCCACGCGCATCATCACGACACAGTCCCGCGTCCACCAGCGCGGGAGTCTTGAGTTGTACTCAGGAGCGCAGGCTCCACTTGCTGCCGGCCGAGACCTCTTCCTTGGCCTCCGCCGGCTTGTCCTCGGGCGTAACCGCGTCGTCTTCCTCGTCCGGGTCGTCGTCCTCGTCGGCGCGGTGCCGGTTGCGAAGGATGTAGATCACTCCGCCGAGCAGCATCAGCGCCGCCGCCACCCAGCCGCCGATCGACCAGATCGAGGTCCCGCGGGAACCATCGGCCACGGTCTGCGCGAAGAGGGCGTCCTCGGCGTCCGACGAGGTGTCACCGGTCGCGTCGGTCGCGGTGCCGGCATGGTCGTGCGTCGCCACCTGGCCCGCGGCGGCCGGCGTCAGCGCGACCTGCGCCGGCATCGTCGGTCCGGGCTGACCATCGGCGTACGTCGTGGTCAGGGTGAACTGCATCGAACTCAGCGTGGGCAGCGGCCCGATCGCGATCGACAGATCAGTGGCCGCGCCCGGGGCGAGCTGCTTGCCCGGCATGGCCAGCCAGGTGACCGCATCGGCGCTCTCGGTCGCCGGCGTGCCGCCGTGGATCGTGGCGAGCGGCGTCGCGAGCTTCTTCATGTGAATCTTGGGTGCCCAGTCGTCCACCGACAGCGGGTACAGCTCGGCGACCGCATCGTCAGCGGGCAGATTGAGGGTGACCGTCGCCAGGGCGGCGGTTCCCGTGTTCGTGATGTGGAAGGTCAGGTTCTCCCCGCTGCCCTGCACGGCGGTCGTGGGGGAGACCGTCGCGTCGGCGAACGCGGGACCGGCGACGAGTGCGCCGATGACCGCGGCAACCGCAGGTACGCCCGCTCGGCGGGCCATTGAGAAGTGCCTCACGAGGGGTAGTTCGGATCCCGTCGAAGAATGGTTCAACCACCCGGGAACATCTTTTGGAAATCCGTCGGCGATGATGACGACATGCGTGACGTGGAGATCGACAGCGACATGATCAGGCTCGGACAGTTCCTCAAGCTGGCCGATCTCATCGACACCGGCGGCGAAGCCAAGATCGTGATCGCCGCCGGCGACGTGACCGTCAACGGCGAGGTCGACATCCGCCGCGGCCGCCAGCTCCACCCCGGCGACGTCGTCGAGGTCTTCGGCCGTACGGCGCGGGTGGCGTCCGCTTAGGACGGAGCGGAGAGCCCGCCGTACCGACTGGAGCCCTGGGCCGAGCCGGCCGTACGGCTCACGATCGCCCAAGCGTGCGCACAACCCAGCCGGTTGCTCCTGGCCCGGCACCGGGTGGTGCCGTTCTCCGGCCGGGCCCCCGAACTCGCCGACCTGGGCGGCTGGCTGGACGATGAGAGCCCGGTGTCGGTGCGTCTCGTGCATGCCGCCGGCGGGCACGGCAAGACGCGGCTCGCCGACCACGTCGCGTCGAGCTGCGGGGACGCCGGCTGGACGGTGCGGCGGGTCACCCGTGCCGCGGCAGCGCCCTCGGTCAGTGGGCGGCTCCCGGTCACGGCTTGCTGGCCGTGGTCGACTCCTGCTCGTCGATCAGCTCCGGCAGATCCACCACCGGACCGGAGCGATCGTCCGGGTTCTGCTGCTCGCGCACTGGCATCAGCTGCACCGCCGGGCGGAGGACGCTGCCGCGCCGGTGCCACCGGCGACCGGCGGACAGGCGGTGAGCGGGTCGGTTGTCGACGGTGGCATCGTTCAGGTCCGCGGGGTGAGCGGCAGTGTGCGAATCGGCTCACCCGGCCCGCGGCGGTCCGGCCGGCGGCCCACCTCACCGGCGGCGTCTCGCCCGGGGCCGGCCGATGTGGCCGATGGTGACCAGCGGATCGACGGCACCTGGAGCAACGGTCCGGCACACCGGATCGGCGACGTCGGAGGCGACGTGAAGATCGGCTGAGTCGTCCGGGCCGTTCGTCGTGGCATCGATGTTCGTTTGTGCCTCTCTGCGTAACGAGCGGTTGACATGTAGTGATCTCAGGCATGTACTGAGGTCCGTTGTGTAACCGGCGTCACAACGCCTCGATGGGGAGGCTATATGTCACGCGTACACCTGCGGTCTGCTCTTGCTCTTGGTTTGGTGTTTGCCCTGGCCGGCTGTGCGGGCTGGGGCGGCGGACCGGGTGGCGGGGGGCCGGACACCATCAATGTCCTGATGGTCAACAACCCGCAGATGATCGATCTGCAGCGGCTCACCGAGGCCAACTTCACCAAGCAGACCGGCATCCACGTCAACTTCACGGTGCTCCCGGAAAATGACGTGCGCGACAAGATCAGCCAGGAGTTCTCCAGTCAGGCCGGTCAGTACGACGTCGCCTCGCTGTCCAACTTCGAGATCCCGATCTACGCGAAGTCGAAGTGGATCGCCCCGCTGGACGACTACACCAAGGCCGACAGCCAGTTCGACCAGGCCGACATCCTGCCGCCGATGACGCAGTCGCTGACCGCCGACGACGGCAAGCTGTACGGCGAGCCGTTCTACGGCGAATCGTCGTTCCTGATGTTCCGCAAGGACGTCCTGGAGCAGGTCGGTATCACCATGCCGGCCAACCCGACCTGGCAGCAGGTTGCCGACATCGCCGCCCAGGTCGACGGCAAGCAGCCCGGCATGCGCGGCATCTGCCTGCGCGGCCAGCCCGGCTGGGGCCAGATCTTCGCCCCGCTCACCACGGTGGTGAACACGTTCGGCGGCACCTGGTTCGAGAAGGACTGGACGTCGAAGGTCAACGGCCCCGAGTTCACCGAGGCCACCAAGTTCTATGTCGACCTCGTCCGCGCGCACGGGGAGAACGGCGCGCCGCAGGCCGGCTTCACCGAGTGCCTCAACAACCTGATCCAGGGCAACGTCGCGATGTGGTACGACGCGACCAGCGCGGCCGGCTCACTCGAGGCGGACGACTCCCCGGTCAAGGGCAAGATCGGCTACGTCGCGGCGCCGGTCGTCAAGACCAAGAGCTCCGGCTGGCTGTACGCGTGGTCGTGGAGCATCCAGCAGGCCAGCGACAAGAAGGACAACGCCTGGAAGTTCATCTCGTGGGCGTCCTCCAAGCAGTACGAGGAGCTGGTCGGCCAGCAGGTCGGCTGGTCCAGCGTCCCGGCCGGCAAGCGCGCCTCCACGTATAAGAACGAGCAGTACCTGGCGGTGGCGAAGGCGTTCGCCGAGCCGACCGAGACCGCCATCTCCAGCGCCGACCCGCGCAACGCCGGTGTGCAGCCACGGCCCGCGATCGGCATCCAGTTCATCGACATCCCCGAGTTCACCGACCTGGGCACCCAGGTGTCGCAGTACGTCAGCTCGGCGATCGCCGGGCAGATGAGTGTCGGCGAGGCCCTCGATAGAGGTCAGCGGCTGGCCGAGGACGTGTCCGAGCGCTACCAGTCCCGGCAAGGTTGAGGAGGCCGTAGATGACGTCCGTCGCCGAGAAGTCACGCGTCGGCACCGCGGAGACGCCACCACCCCGCACCGCCCGGCGGGCCTCCGCCTGGGTCCGGCGTGCGCCGCTGCTGCCCGCCCTGGTCTTCATGATCATCGTGACCCAGCTGCCGTTCGTGGCCACCCTGGTCATCTCGTTCATGGACTGGAACGCCTACTACCCCGATGAGCGCGGCTTCGCCGGGTTCGACAACTTCGCGCGGGTCTTCACCGACGTCAACATGCGCGACGCCGTCTGGACGACGATCCTGCTCACCGTCGGCGTCGTACTCATCAGTCTTCTTCTGGGGTTGGGCATTGCTCTTCTGCTCGACCGCAAGTTCCGGGGCCGTGGCGCGGTGCGCACGATGATGATCGCGCCGTTCCTGGTGGTGCCGGTGGCCGCCGCGCTGATCTGGAAGCACGCCCTCTACAACCCGGAGTACGGCCTGTTCAACGGCGCGCTCACCTGGATCTGGGGCCTGTTCGGCTCGGATAATCCGCCGCAACCGGACTGGATCAGCAACATGCCGCTGTGGGCGGTGATCTTCTCGCTGGTCTGGCAGTGGACCCCGTTCATGATGCTGATCCTGCTCGCCGGGTTGCAGGGCCGGCCGCTGGACGTGATCGAGGCGGCCCGCATCGACGGCGCCAACTCCTGGCAGATCTTCCGCAGCATGACGCTGCCGCACCTGCGGCAGTACCTGGAGCTGGGCGCGTTGCTCGGCTCGATCTACATCGTGCAGAACTTCGACGCGGTCTTCACCATCACGTCCGGCGGGCTGGGCACGGCGAACCTGCCGTACACGATCTACCAGATCTTCTACCAGGCCCACGACTACGGCCGAGCCTCCGCCGCCGCCGTCATCGTGGTCATCGGCACCATCGCCATCGCGACATTCGCGCTGCGGACGGTGTCGTCGCTGTTCAAAGAGGAGGCCGGCCGATGAGCAGCTCGATCACCGACACCGCGCCCGTCCCGGCGACCCGCGACGACGCCGGCCGCCCGGTCAAGAAACGCAAGGAAGGCGCCAACGTCTGGCTGTCCCTGCTCGCCTGGGTGGTCGGCATCCTGTTCGTGCTCCCGGTCGTGTGGATGGTGCTGACCTCGTTCCACTCCGAGGCCGACGCCGCCACCAACCCGCCCGCCGTCTTCGCGCCGCTGACCCTGGACGGTTACCGGGAGTTCTTCTCCGGCGGCGCCAGCCCGTGGCCGCCACTGCTCAACTCGCTCACCGCGAGTGTGGTGTCCACGATCATCGTGCTGCTGCTGTCGCTGCCGGCCGCCTACGCCCTGTCGATCAAACCGGTCCGCAAGTGGACCGACACGCTGTTCTTCTTCCTGTCCACCAAGATGCTCCCGGTCGTGGCCGGCCTGCTCCCGCTCTATCTCTTCGCGCAATACGTCGGCCTGCTCGACAACATCTGGCTGCTGATCCTCTTCTACACCTCGATGAACCTGCCGATCGCGGTGTGGATGATGCGCTCGTTCCTCTCCGAGGTGCCGGTCGAGATGCTCGAAGCAGCCCAGATGGACGGCGCCAACCTGGTCAAGACGCTGCGCTCGGTGATCGCTCCGGTGGTCACCCCCGGCATTGCCGCCACCGCGCTGATCTGCTTCATCTTCAGCTGGAACGAGCTGCTGTTCGCTCGGGTGCTCACCGCGACCGTGGCCGAGACCGCGCCGGTGTTCCTCACCAGCTTCGTCACCAGCCAGGGCCTGTTCCTCGCCCAGCTGTGCGCGGCCGCGTTCGTGGTGTCGCTGCCGGTGCTGGTCGCCGGTTTCGCGGCCCAGGACAAGCTGGTCCAGGGCCTGTCGCTGGGCTCGGTGAAGTAGGACCTTCAACCGGTGGCCGGCCCTGTCCCCCGCGGGGTCGGCCACCTTTTCTTCCTCGGGCCGGCCACCTTTTCTGCCGAAATCGGGACAACGGCCGGAACCGAATCGGGTTCTGACTCGTCGAACAGGGCATGACTCGTCTCCGCGGCACCCTGTTGGCCGCCGCCGTTCCCCTTCTCCTGATCAGTGCGTGCGCCCAGCCCGCCGGAAACAGCGCGGCGGCGTCGCCCAATTCCCGAGACAGCAGCCCCGCCGCCTATCCCCAGGGCGCCGACGATCTGGTGCTGCGTGTCGAGTCGTTCGGTGGCTTCGTGCCGGCCGAGCACAATCTGGGCCGGATCCCGGCGGTCAGCATCTACGCCGGCGGCCGCATGATCTCCGAGGGCCCGACCACGGCCATCTATCCCGGCCCCGCCCTGCCCAACCTGCAGGAGCAGATGCTCACCCCGGAGATGGTTCAAGATCTGGTCAAAAAAGGCCACGACGCGGGTGTACGCAACGGGGCCGACTACGGAAGCCCGAACATCGCCGACGCCCCCTCGACCCGGGTCGTCGCCGGCGACCAATCGGTCAGCGTGGTCGCACTCGGCGAGGCCCAGCCGGCCGACCCCAAACTGACCGCCGCGCAGCGCACCGCACGCACCAAGCTGGCCGCGTTCGTGAAGACCCTGGAATCGCTGTCCGCTGCCGCGGGCGTCGCCGCCCCGGTCGCCTACGTGCCGGCGTCGATCGCCACCCTGGCCCGGGCGTACGTCGAGCCGCAGGGTGACCAGCCGAAGAGCCCCGAGATGGCGTGGCCCGGCCCGAAGCTGCCCGGCACGTCGATGAACCCCGGCCTCGGCATCGGCTGCGTCGATGTCACCGGAGCCGACACCGCGAAGGTGCTGACCAGCGCGAAGTCCGCCACCACGATCACCCCGTGGACCGATGGCGGCGCGAAGTGGTCGATCACCTTCCGCCCGCTGCTTCCCGAGGAGTCCAGCTGTGCCGCTTTGAAGGGAGCACGGTGACACCGATCGGGGAGCCGCTCGAACCGGTAGAGGACGACCGGTTCGGGCATCGCACCGGGGGTGAGGAGGACGAGCCGGGACAGGACCACCCTGTTCCGGCTCGTCCGGCGTGCCGCCCCATGCTGATCGGCCGCATCCGCCGCTAGGTCGCGGGCCGGCTTTGGGATGGGGTTGCCACGTCGAAACGGTTCGACGACGATCGGCAACATGCCCAAAACATTGATGATGATTGATCTTCGGCCATGAGGCCGCGACACCGCGCGGCCGCCATGGCTCTCGCCCTGGCCGCCGCCCTGCTCTCCGCCCCCGGTGCCGCCTCGGCGGCCCCGGGGTCCTCGGCGCCGTCCGGCTGGACCGGGGCGTGGGCGACCAGTCCGCAGCGGGAGGCCGGGCCGGTCTTTGCGCAGCAGACGCTTCGCCTGCTGGTTCATCCGACCGTCGGTGGGGGGTCGGTGCGGCTGCGGTTGTCCAACGGGTTCGGCGCGGCCGACGTGACCTTCGGGGCGGTCGGGGTTTCGCGTGCGGTTGCCTCGGGGGCGGCCGACCTCGTGGCCGGGACCTCGCGGCGGGTCACCTTCCGCGGGCGGGGCTCGGTCACGGTCAAGGTCGGTGCGAGCGTGGTCAGTGACCCGGTCGACCTCGGTGTTGCCTACGGGCAGGACCTCGCTGTCGATCTCTACGTGACGGCGGGCGGGGACGCGGCCGCGATCACCGGGCACGATGCCGCTCAGGGAACCCAGTTCGTGGCCGCGGGCAACCAGGCCGGTGGGGGAGCGGCGGCGTTCACCGGGACGGTCAACTCGTGGTTCTGGCTGGACGGGGTCGACGTGCGGGCGGGGCGGGCGGTGCGCGGGAGCATCGTGGCGCTCGGCGACTCGATCACCGACGGGGCCTACACGACCTGGAACGGCAATGACCGGTGGACCGATGTGCTGGCCGGCCGCCTGGGTGGTCGTTACGGGGTGCTGAACCAGGGGATCGGTGGCAATCAGGTGCTCACCGACCGGACCGACTGCTGCGGGGCCGGGACCAGCATCGCGGCCCTGGCGCGGGAGAAGGCCGACGTGCGCGAGCAGACCGGCGCGCGCTACCTGATCCTGGCCGACGGGATCAACGACATCGGCTACAACGCGGCGGCCGACGACCTGATCGCGGGCCTGCGGATGATCGCGCAGCGTGCGCACCAGGCCGGCATCCGGGTGATCGGGGCGACGATCACGCCCTACGGCTGTGACTCCGGCTGCTTCGGTCCGGAGCAGGAGGCGGTCCGCCAGCAGGTCAACGCGTGGGTGCGCAGCACCTTGAGCTTCGACGGGGTGGCCGACTTCGACGCCGCGATCCGCGACCCGCAGAACCCGTCCCAGGTGCTGCCGGCCTATCAAGCCGACCACCTGCACCCGAACATCGCCGGCCAGCGCGCGATGGCCGAGTCGATCGACCTGAGCCTGTTCCGCTGACCGGGTGCCCGGGTGGCGTGGCCGGCGGGGCGGCCCGGACGGGCGCGTCCCGGAGCGTGACCCCGCGCCTGGGCCGCGCTGAGCAGGCGGTTCGGCCATGGCTGTGGCTGGGGGCGGCGTGCCCCGTATCGTCGCATGGTTGATCTTGAGGTTTGAGAAGGGGAGGCGGGCCGCTGGCTCGCCTCCCCGGATGCGCCGGGAGAGCGCTTACTGCACGCCGAGCAGGTCGACGACGAAGATCAGCGTCTCGTTGGGCTTGATGACGCCGCCGGCGCCGCGGGCGCCGTAGCCCAGGTGGGGCGGGATGGTCAGCTTGCGGCGGCCGCCCACCTTCATGCCCTGCACGCCCTGGTCCCAGCCGCCGATGACCTGGCCGCCGCCCAGCGGGAACTGGAACGGGTCGCCGCGGTCCCAGGAGGCGTCGAACTGCACGCCGTTGGAGTGCGAGACGCCCACGTAGTGCACGGTCACGAGCTGGCCGGCGGCCGCCTCGTCGCCGTCGCCGACGGTGATGTCCTCGATCACCAGGTCGGCGGGCGGGTCACCCTGGATCGGGCCGATCTCGGGCTTTTCCATGATTCTCCTCCGGAGTGTGGTCGGAACTCCGCCATGCAATCACACCTCTGAGAAAGGTGAACGGCTGACCACGCAGTTGCGTACTTCACCGTGCGGAGCCTGCCCGGGCCCCGCGCCGTCGTCCCGGGAGTACGTCATGATCCGCCGACTTGCCGCTCTTGCCGCTGCCGCGGTGCTCGCGTCGCTCATCCCCGCGCCCGCTTTCGCGCACGGCGCGCCGACCACCCCGATCAGCCGGACCGCGGCGTGTGCGGCCGGGGGTGGGACGGCCACCGGCACCGCGGCCTGCAAGGCGGCGCTCAAGGCGAACGGCGGGCCGTTCGGCACGTTCGACAACCTGCGCGTGGCCAACGTCAACGGCAACGACAAGAAGTTCGTGCCGGACGGGGAGCTGTGCAGCGGCGGTCTGGACAACTTCAAGGGCCTCGACGTGGCCCGGGACGACTTCCCGTCGACGTCGGTGAGCGCCGGGCAGACGCTGAAGGTCAAGTACCGGGCGACGCTGCCGCACGCCGGGAGTTTCCGGTTCTATCTGACGAAGCAGGGGTTCGACCCGCTGAAGAAGCTCGCCTGGGGTGATCTGGGCGGCCTGCTGGCTGAGATCAAGGACCCGCCGCTCAGCGACGGGTCCTACGGGATGAGCGTCAAACTGCCGAAGGATCGGACCGGGCGGCAGATCCTCTACATCGTCTGGCAGACGTCGAGCACGGCGGACACCTATTACTCCTGCTCGGATCTGGCCTTCAAGACGGTGGCCGCCCCGGCGGTCACGCCGAAGCCGAGCCGATCATCGGCGGCGGCGGTCACGAAGGCCGTGAAGCCGAAGGCCGCGGTCACTTCGACAACTCCCGAAATTTCCGAGGCGGCCGCGCCGGCCTCCGAGAAGCCCCAGGCGATCACGACGGTGGGTCAAGAAACGCAGGTCACGCTCGGTCACGGGATCGTCCTCGGGGCCCTGCTTCTCGGCGGCGGCGTGCTCGTCTGGGCGCTCGCTGGAGCTTTCCTGAAGAGGCGGCGAGAAAATCTTTGAACCACCTGAGTCCGGCCTTCGTACTGATGGGCGTCGACGCTAGCAAGCCCGTTCCAGTCCTTGATGAGAAATGACGAAAGGCCGACCATGAGTCGTGTTCGTTACCGCGGCCCGGCGGGCACCCGCCTTAACCGCCGCAGGGTTCTCGCCATAGCCGCGACGGCCGGCGTGGGTGTCTCGGTCGCGGGTGTCGCCGGACTCAGCCTTGCAGGTGAGAACGAAGCGAAGGACGACGGCCAGCCGCTGGTGATCTCGGTGCGGGACGCATCGAAGGGCACCATCGACATTTTTAAAGGCGGCTCTAAGAAAACAGTAACCAATAAGAAACTTGCCGCCGAACTCGTCAAAGCCGCCAAGGCCTGAGAAGGAGCTTTTCTAATGTCTTCGCATCGTGAAGCTCCGGAAATCAGCAAGGACCCGGTTGCGGACTCGTCCGACCTCTACGCGTTCGTCAGCCCGGACGACCCGGACACCGTGACGATCATCGCCAACTACGTTCCGATGCAGTTGCCGGCGAGCGGCCCGAACTTCTTCGAGTTCGGTGACGACGTGCTGTACGAGATCCACATCGACGCCAACGGCGACGCACGGCCGGACGTCACCTACCAGTTCCGGTTCCGCACCGAGCTGCGTAATGACAAGACGTTCCTGTACAACACCGGCCAGATCAAGTCGCTCGACGACGAGAACTGGAACCGCCGGCAGTTCTTCTCGGTCACCAAGGTCGACTCGCACGGCAAGAGCACGGTGCTGCACTCGAAGCTGCCCTGCCCGCCCTGCAACGTCGGCAAGATCTCGATCCCGGACTACGCCAAGCTCGCCGAGGACGCGGTCGCGAAGCTGAAGACCGGTGAGAAGGTCTTCGCCGGCCAGCGCGCCGACGCCTTCTTCGTCGACCTCGGCTCGATCTTCGACCTCGGCACGCTGCGCCCGTTCCAGGACAAGCACCTGGTCGGCCAGAGCCTGTTCAACTACGCCGGCAAGGCGGTCAACGCCGTCGACAAGCTGAACGTGCACTCGATCGCCCTGCAGATCCCGCTGCACATGGTGCGCCGGGACGGCAAGAAGAAGGTTCGCGCCACCGACCCGGGCGCCGTCATCGGCGTGTGGACGTCGGCGAGCCGCCGGCAGGTGCAGGTGCGCCAGGGCGACAAGAAGAACGCCGACGTCGAGGTCGGCCCCCAGGTGCAGGTCTCCCGGCTGGGCAACCCGCTGGTCAACGAGGTCGTCATCCCGATGGCCCAGAAGGACCTGTTCAACAGCCTGGAGCCCAAGGAGGACAAGCGGTTCTCGGCGTTCGTCGAGCAGCCCGAGCTGGCGCAGCTGCTGCCGGTGCTCTACCCGGGCCTGTTCGACAACCTGGCCGCGCTCAACAAGGCCAAGACGCCCCGCGCCGACCTCGTCGCGGTGCTGCTCACCGGCATCCCGGACGGGCTGATCGACGGGTTCCAGAACACCACCGGCGACACCAAGGCCGACATGCTGCGGCTCAACACCGCGATCCCGCCGGTGAAGGCGCCGAAGAAGTTCGGCCTGCTCGACGGCGACCTGGCCGGCTTCCCGAACGGGCGCCGGATCGAGGACGACGTGGTGTCGATCTCCATCAAGGCGGTCGCCGGCGTCACGTTCGCGCTGGTCGACGCGAAGTTCAAGCCGGACGCCGCCGCGGGTCTGGTCGAGCAGGGCCTGAGCATCAAGGATGCCAGCGCCCCGCTGCTCAAGAAGTTCCCCTTTCTCGGCACTCCGTTCGACGGGTTCAACAATCCATGAGCCACACACACACTCACCACACCATGGCCCCCAGCGGGCAGGGCACGGTCGTCCTGAACATCGGGGAAGGCATCGGGGCTCTGCTGATCCACACGCCGGGCCGGCTGCACGGGCACGAGATCGAGGTCAGCCCGATCGACGACCCGGCGCACCGCACCCACGCGGCCGTCCGCGCCCGCTACGTGCGTGGCGGAGTCATGTGGAGCGTCGTCATCGACAGCCTTCCGTGCGGCCGTTACACGGTCTGGCAGGACCCGGTCACGCCGCTCGCCGAGATCGATGTCCCCAGCGGTGGCGTCGGCGAGTTCACCTGGCCGGTGGAGGCCAGCGCCGCGGCCTGACGGGGTCTAGGGTGTAGCGCATGGTAGGCCCCGCCTTACCGTCGGACACCCCGGTCCACTTCGCTCTTCACACCAGCGACGTGGACGAGGCGAAGGCGTTCTGCCGCAAGATGTTCTACGGCCCGCTGCAGGTCACCCCGGTCGGTGACTGCAGCGGGTTCGTGTTCGACGGTGACGTGGTGATGCTCGGCCCGGTCACCATCGGCGCGATCAGCTACGGCGCCGACATGCAGGTGAACATCGCCGATCTCGAGACGGCATATCACGTGCTCGCCCCGATCACCGGCACGCTGCGTTCCCGGCACCGGGGCAACACCGTGCTCGCCGATCGCACCCGGGCCGCCGTATTCCGCCCGGTCGGCGCCATCGACCTCGACTGGCCCGGCGACTGCCGGCTGATGTCGGTCAAGGTGGAGCGGGCCGCTCTGGAGCGCGAGCTCGACGCCACCCTCGACCAGCGGGTCATGTCACCGCTGCTGCTGGGGGAGAGCTTCGACCTGGTCGGCGGCCCCGGCCGCACCTGGGCGGCGCTGGTGCGGCTGCTGCACTCCGAACTGTGCGCGGAGGACGGCCTGGTCCGGCAGCCGCGGATGGCGGCGCGCTGGCGCGACATGGTGGTGAGCGGGCTCGCGCTCAGCGTCGAGCATCCGTACGGCGGGGACGAGCCGGCCGGCCTGCAGGGCCCGAACCGGCCACGCACGGTCAAACGCGCCCTGGACGCCATGCACGCCGAGCCGGCCCGGCAGTTCACGGCGGGCGAGCTGGCCGCGGTCGCCGGGGTCGGGGTGCGGGTGCTGCAGGAGTCGTTCCGGCAGCACGTCGGCATGTCCCCGCTGACCTACCTGAAACGGGTCCGGCTCGACGGCGTGCACGGCGAACTGTCCCGCTCCGACCCGTGGCAGGTCAACGTCAGCGAGGTGGCGTACCGCTGGGGGTTCACCCACCTCGGCCGGTTCGCCGGGGCGTACCGCGAGAGGTATGGGGTCTCCCCCTCGCAGACGCTCCGGGACCGTCTTTAGAGCTCGACCTTCTGGCCCTTGCCGATGACCACGATGCCGTTGTCGGAGACCGTGTAGAGCTTGCGGTCGCGATCGAGGTCGACGCCGATCTGGGCGCCCTCCGGGATCACCACGTTCTTGTCGATGATGGCGTTGCGGACGATCGCCCGCCGGCCCACCGAGACGCCCTCCATCAGCACCGAGCCCTCGACGTGCGCCCACGAGTTGATCCGCACGTTCGGCGAGACCACCGAGCGCTCCACCAGGGAGCCGGAGACCACCACGCCGGGGGAGATCATCGATTCGATGGCGCGGCCCTGGCGGTCGTCGAAGCCGTGCACGAACTTCGCCGGCGGCCAGGAGCCGTAGTTGGTGAAGATCGGCCACTCGTGGTTGTACAGGTTGAAGATCGGCAGCGTGGCGATGAGGTCCATGTGGGCCTCGTAGAACGAGTCGAGCGTGCCCACGTCGCGCCAGTAGCCGAGGTCGCGCTCGGTGCTGCCGGGCACATCGTTGTCGCGGAAGTCGTAGACGTTCGCCTCGCCCCGTTCCACGAGCATCGGGATGATATTTCCGCCCATGTCGTGTTTGCTGTCGGGGTTCTGCGCGTCCTTCGTCACCGCCTCGCACAGCGCGCGCGTCGTGAACACGTAGTTGCCCATCGACGCGTACACCTCGTCGGGGGCGTCCGGCAGGCCCTCGGCGTCGCGCGGCTTCTCCCGGAAGGCCTTGATCTTGCGCCCGTCCTCGGCCACGTCGATGACGCCGAACTGCCAGGCCTCGGACTTGGGCTGGCGGATGCCGGCCACCGTGACCGCGGCGCCCGAGGCGATGTGGTCCTCGACCATCTGCTTCGGGTCCATGCGGTAGATGTGGTCGGCGCCGAACACGATGACGTAGTCGGGCGACTCGTCGTTGATCAGGTTGAGGCTCTGGTAGATCGCATCGGCCGAGCCGGAGAACCAGCGCGGGCCGAGCCGTTGCTGGGCCGGCACCGGCGTGACGTAGTTGCCGAGGAGCGTCGACATCCGCCACGTCTTGGTGATGTGCCGGTCGAGCGAGTGGGACTTGTACTGGGTCAGCACGACGATCTTGAGATAGCCGCCGTTCGCCAGATTCGAGAGGACGAAATCGATCATGCGATAGATGCCGCCGAAGGGCACGCCGGGCTTAGCCCGGTCCGCCGTCAGGGGCATCAGGCGCTTACCTTCACCACCGGCCAGAACGATCGCAAGCACCTTGACAGCCATGGAAGGACGCTAACTTTCCGCCAGCACTAATGCCAGCCGAAGAAGGCAACTCGGCGAGGGACAGGCTACCTGATCTTGCGCGGCGCCACGCCGGTTCCGGCGCGAAGCACTAGGCTTCCAGACGTGACAACATCGCTGCGCGTCGACCTCATCAGCAGGGAATACCCGCCGGAGGTGTACGGGGGAGCCGGCGTCCACCTGGAATACCTGGCGCGTGACCTGCGACCGCTGGCCGACGTGCGGGTGCACTGCTTCGGGGCGCCGCGCACCGAGCCCGGGGTGACCGCCTACCCCGAGCCCGCCGAGCTGGCCGGGGCGAACGCGGCGTTGCGCACGATGGGCGTCGACCTGGCGATCGCGGCCGGCTGCGAGGGCACGAACATCGTGCACAGTCACACGTGGTACGCGAACTTCGCCGGCCACACCGCGAAACTCCTGCACGGGGTGCCGCACGTGGTCACCACGCACAGTCTCGAGCCGCTGCGCCCGTGGAAGGCCGAGCAGCTCGGCGGCGGTTACGCGCTGTCGTCGTTCTGCGAGCGGGTCGCCATCGAGAACGCCGACGCGATCATCGCGGTCTCCGGCGGCATGCGGCGCGACGTGCTCACCGCCTACCCCACGGTCAACCCGGACAAGGTCCGGGTCGTCTACAACGGCATCGACACCACACAATATGCACCGGACCGCGGCACCGACGTGATCGAGCGCCTCGGCATCGACCTC
This sequence comes from Actinoplanes sp. NPDC026619, assembly GCF_040638295.1. Taxonomy (NCBI): domain Bacteria; kingdom Bacillati; phylum Actinomycetota; class Actinomycetes; order Micromonosporales; family Micromonosporaceae; genus Actinoplanes; species Actinoplanes sp. NPDC026619. The sequence continues at coordinate 338,032 of NZ_JBEZYA010000002.1, read as the reverse complement.
AACCGGCCCAGCGTCGTCTTCGTCGGCCGCATCACCCGGCAGAAGGGCCTGCCCTACCTGATGCGGGCCTGCCACGACCTGCCGCCGGAGACACAGATCGTGCTGCTCGCCGGCGCCCCGGACACCCCGGAGATCGCCGCCGAGGTCGCCGGCCTCGCCGACGACCTGCGCAAGGCCCGCGACCCACAGGGCGTGATCTGGGTGCAGGAGATGCTGCCCAAGCACGAGGTCGTCCAGGTCCTCACGCACGCGACGGTGTTCGTCTGCCCGTCCATCTACGAGCCGATGGGCATCGTCAACCTGGAGGCGATGGCCTGCGAGACCGCCGTCGTCGCTACCGCGACGGGCGGAATCCCCGAGGTGGTGGCGGACGGCGAGACCGGCCTGCTGGTGCCGATCGAGCAACTTTCCGACGGGACCGGAACGCCGGTGTCGCCGGACAAGTTCGTGGCCGACCTGGCCGCGGCGATGACCACGCTGATCCGCGACCCGCAGCGGGCCGACGCGATGGGCCGGGCCGGTCGAACCCGGGCGGTGGAGAAGTTCAGCTGGTCGCGGATCGCCGAGGACACCCTGTCGGTCTACCGATCGGTGCTCTGAATGATGGCCCGGGCCACGGCCCGGCCGCTCAACCAGGCCGTTTGCACCCGCGGCCGGCCGAAGGCGTCGCCGCAGAGGAAGACATTGCCGTAACGGGCGAAGCCGCCCTGCTCCGGCTTCGGCTGCGCGTACGGCCAGAAGCGGGTGACGACCTCCGGCTTGTCGGAGATGCCGAGCAGCTCGCCGACCGCCTCGGCCAGGGCCGCTCCGTCGGTGTTCTGGCGGGCGTAGGCGGCGGTGGAGTGGGCCACCAGCACGGCGGCCCGGTCGCCGCGCCGATCACCGTCGTCGGCCACGGTGGCGAGCACCGGATGGTCATTGACGAACGCCCCGGCGAAATCCGGCCACTGCCGTTCGGCGTACGTCAAAATCGCCGTCACCACTGGTGACCAATCCTGTTCCGCCGCCTCCGGGAGAATCTTCCGGGCCTGTGGTCCGGGCATCGCCAGGACCACCGTGTCGGCTTCGGGCAGTTCGGTGACCTCGGCGCCGAGGGTGATGTCGAGTTCGCGGGCCAGGTCGCGGGCCAGGCTGTTGAGGCCGCCCGGCGCGGCCCAGCGCACCGTCGGCGGGCCCTGCTGACCACGCAGCGTGTCGGTCCACGGGCGGGCCAGCCCGTCGATCCGCCAGGTCTGCAGCCGGCCGAGGAAAGCCGGGTCGTCGCCGGTCAGGTAGGCGGCGCCGGTGTCCACCCAGCGGCCGTCGATCTGCTCGCTGGCCAGTCGTCCGCCAACTGTGTCCATTTGTTCCACGACTTTGGCCGGAATGCCCGCATCCACCAGCTCACGCGCGCACGCCAGGCCCGCGATCCCCGCGCCCACCACCACGACCGTCACGTGAGAACAATATGGCGAGTGGCGTTGTCGCATCGGCGAGGCACACTGTTTCCCATGCTCCACCGGCGCCGTCCACCCGTCCGGCTGATCATCACGCTCGCCTCCCTGCTCTTCGGGCTGAGTGTGCTGGGCCTTGGGCTGTTGCGGGCGGCGGTCTATCAGCCGGACTCCCTCGACGTGCCGGCGCCCGCGCCCGAACTGGTCCCGTCGTCGCCGGCCGGCCGATGTGGCGGAGTGCCGCTCCAGGCGACCCGGGAGACCCGCGGTTTCTGGCTCACCACGGTCGCCAACATCGACTGGCCGAGCCGGCCCGGGCTGCCGGAAGCGCAGGTCAAGGCGGAATACGAGAAGTGGCTCGACGTCGCGGTGGCGCAGAACCACAACGCGATCTTCGTGCACGTGCGGCCCAGCGGCGACGCTCTCTGGCAATCCGACTACGCGCCGTGGACGGAGTTCCTGACCGGCCGGCGGGACGGGAAATCGCCCGGGTGGGACCCGATGGCGTACATGGTCGAGCGGGCCCACGCCCGGAACCTGGAGTTCCACGCCTGGTTCAACCCGTACCGGGGGACGCAGCCGGTGCCCGACGGGCCCGGCGCCGATTTCACCAAGCTCGCCCCCAACCATCCGCTGCTCGCCCATCGCGACTGGGCGATCGCCTACCCGAAGGGCAAGACCGGCCGGCTCTACTTCGATCCGGGCATTCCGGCCGCGCGCAAGTTCGTCGAGGACTCGATGCTCGAGGCCGTCCAGAAGTACGACATCGACGGCGTGCACTTCGACGACTTCTTCTATCCGTACCCGCAGGCCGGCGAGGACTTTCCGGACGGCGCGAGCTACGCGAAGTACGGCGCCGGCAAGTCGCGCGGTGACTGGCGGCGGGCCAACGTCGACACCCTGGTCCGCGAGATGGGCGAACGGATCAAGCAGCTCAAGCCGTGGGTGAAGTTCGGCATCAGCCCGTTCGGCATCTGGCGCAACGCCGAGACCGACCCGGCCGGGTCGGCGTCGCACGGCCTCGAGGCGTACGACGCGATCTACGCCGACACCCGCAAATGGGTGCAGGAAGGCTGGCTCGACTACATCGTCCCGCAGCTGTACTGGAACATCGGTTTCGCCAAGGCCGACTACGCCAAACTGCTGCCGTGGTGGGTCAACCTGGTCAAGGGCACGAAGGTGCAGCTGTGGATCGGGCAGGGCGACTACCGGGTGGGGGAGAAGGGCGCCTGGAGCAACCCCACCGAGATCGACCGCCACCTCGACCTGGACGAGAAGGCCGGCGTGCAGGGCGAGGTGCACTTCAGCGCGAAATCGGTGCGGTCCAACCGGCTCGGCTCGGTCAAGCTCTACTCCAGCCACCACTACGCCACACCCGCCCTGCCCGCGGTGATGACACAGCTCCCGGCCGCCCCGCCCGCGGCCCCGGCGCTGACCAGGGCGCAGCGGGCCGGGCCGGCTCTGCAGTTCGCCGCGTCCGCGCCGGGGGCCACCAGCTGGGCGCTCTACCGGGTGTCCGGCAACAGGGCGGCGCTGGTGGCGACCGGCCGCAGCGGCATCGCGGTCGCCGACCCGCACCCGGCGGCGGGCCCGTCGGTCTACTGCCTGACCGGCGTCGACCGCTCCGGCAACGAGGGCCCGGCCAGCACGCCGCTGACCGCCTGAGCGCCGAGCTCCCAGAGCCGGTCGGCCGCCGCCGGGTCGAGGGCGAAGGCGGGCAGCTCGCCCTCCTGGTTGTCCTCGTCGAAGAAGCGCCCGGTGATCCCGTCCAGCAGCGGCGACGCGGCCAGCAGGACCTCGGTCGCGGCGCCCTGCTCCAGAGTCTTGAAGTTCTCCGGGTGCAGCAGGTTGCCGTCGTCGTCCATCGCGCCCATCGACCGCATCGTGCCGTCGTCGAGGTGCCGCTGCAGCGCGGTGTGGATGCGGCCGGGGGCCATCGCGTTCGCGCTGATCCCGGCCCAGCGCCGCCCGATCGCGACGGCGAGCAGCACGCCCGCGGTCTTGGACTGGCCGTAGGCGGCCCACGGGTCGTACGGCCGGCGCTCGAAGTGCGGGTCGTCGAAGTCGACCGGCGCCTGCGCGCCGGAACTGACCAGCACGATGCGGGCAGTGTTCGTCAGATCCGCCCGCAGGCCGGTGATCAGGGCGAAGTGGCCGAGGAAGTTCGTCGCCAGCTGCAGCTCCCAGCCGTTGGCCGCCCGGGCCGGCGCCGGCAGCGCCATGATCCCGGCGTTCGCGACGATCACGTCCAGCGGCCCCCGCCAGGCGTCGGTGAACGCTTGCACGCTGCCGAGGTCGGCCAGGTCGAGCTGCGCGCGGGTGGTGGCGACGACCTCGGCGCCGGCGTCGGCGAGCGCCTTCGCGGCCGCCGCGCCCAGCCCCGACCCGCCGCCGGTGACCAGGATCCGCTTGCCGGTCAGGTCGACCCCGTGCAGAACCTCGGCGGCGGTGGTGCGGACGGTGAACGGCGTGGTTACTCGTGTCATGGCTCTATTTTTGGCCGGCAACGCTGGACGCAGAATAGCTGGCGGTCCAGGATACTTGCGTGAGCGTCCAGCATGCCGATCCGCTCGAAGACGTGCTCGCCCTCGTCGGCACCACCAGCCGGCTCTCCACCGGGTTGGTCGCCGGCGGTGACTGGGCACTCGACTTCGACCCGCCGCCGGCCGTGAAGTTCAACGCCCTGCGCCGCGGCAGCTGCCTGCTGATCGTCGACGGCATCACCTATCCGCTGGCGGCGGGGGACTGCTTCCTGCTCACCCGATCGACGCGGTTCGTGCTGGCCAGCTCCCCGGCGGTGGTGCCGTCGCCGGCCGCCCCCGTCTTCGCTGCGGCCGGCCCCGACGGGATCGCCCGCACCGGCGCCGGCGACGACGTGTTCCTGCTCGGCGGCCGGTTCGACTTCGGCGCCCGGGCCCGCGAACTGCTCCTCGACGCGCTGCCGCCGGTGCTGCACGTGCCCGGCGGCACCCCCGCGGCCGCCACCCTGCGCTGGGCCCTCGACCAGATCGACACCGAGCTGCGCGACCACCCGATCGCGTCCGGCCTGGTCGCCGAGCACCTGGCCCTGGTGATGCTGATCCACATCCTGCGCCTGCACCTGGCCTCGGCGCCGCCCGGCCAGGGCTGGCTGGGCGGCCTGGCTGACCCGGTCGTGGCTCCCGCCCTGCGAGCCATGCACGCCGACCCGGCCCGCGCCTGGACGGTCGCCGACCTGGCCGCGGTGTCCACCGTGTCCCGCTCGACGCTGGCGGCCCGCTTCCGGCAGGCGGTCGGGCAGGGCCCCCTCGACTACCTGACCGGCTGGCGCATCGAACTGGCCGCCGCCCGGCTACGCCGCGGCGACGGCACGCTGTCCACCATCGCCCGAGCTGTCGGCTACGGCTCGGAAAGCGCCTTGAGTACGGCGTTCAAGCGGGTCACCGGCGAGTCGCCCCGCCAGTTCAGAGCTCCGCGAAGCTCGTGATGCCGGCCGCCTTCACCAGCTCCGCCCGGGTCTCCGGACAGGTCTTGACGGCCTGCTCGTCGATCACGTCGCCGTCGAGCTGATCCAGATGGTCGCCATAGAGGTCGGCAATGCTCATGGTCAGCTGCGCCATCGCGCCCACCTCGGAGCCGACCGCCTTGATCCGCGGCGCCTCCTTCTTCAGGTGCGCACACAGTGCCTCCGCCGAGATCGGCGGGCCGGCCTGTGTTTCCGCGGCCTTTGTCGCCGCTTTCGTCGCCGCGGGCGGAGCGGCGGTATCGCTGCCGGACGCCTTGCACCCGGTCAGCGCGAGCGCTGCCACCACACCGACGCACACCAGAACCCGCATCGCACACCTCGTCCGCTCCTGGGGGCGACCGCTGCCCCGGAAACCAGAGCACCAGCCCGCGCCAAAGAACCGCCAAAGAGGCGATGTGGCGTCAGCCGAGGACCGGAAGCTCCGCGGCCAGCGGGGCGGCCTCGATCTGCGCGGCCGTCGGCCGAACCCGCCCGGTGCCGAGCAGCGCCACCGTGGCATCCGGCCAGGCCGCCGGAAAGGCGCCGCCCACCAGGGCTTCGACGGTCTCGCGGGCCAGCCGGCCGGCGGCCGGAGCCGGCGCCGCGCCGTCGGTGTCCAGATCGAGATGGTGAACGGCCAGCTCGACCGCCCAGGTCGCCAGGAAGTCGCCGGTCGACAGCACCTGACCTTGGAACTGGACCGCGCCCGGCTCCAGCGCCGCCGTGGCCGCGCGAACACCCTCGACGGTAGGCAGGAGGTGCCGCACCGCGCCGCTCGGGCGGTGGTAGGACGCGCTCAGCAGCTGGACGAAACGAGTGCCGTCCAGCCAGTCGCCCTCACCTGGCGCCGGCCCCTGCCAGTATCGCGCCGCGTCCGAGTCGGGCTCCTCGTCGGTGCGGCTGACCAGGCCCAGCAGCATCTCCTGGAGTCCGAGGTGCACATGAACGATGACATTGCCGGACGTCCAGCCGAGACACCGGCTGGCCGCGAGCAACTGCCGCTCACCCAGCGTTCCGGCGGTGGCCGCGAACGCGTCCAACTCAGCAAGGAACGCATCCCGGGCCGGGTCGTGGTCGACGTGCATCAGCCGGTGACCTTGCCGTCCGCGACCTCCAGATGCCGGTCGGTCTCGACCGCGTCGAGCATGCGCCGGTCGTGCGTGACCAGCAGCAGCGTGCCGGTGTAGCCGGCCAGCGCCGACTCGAGCTGCTCGATCGCGGTCAGGTCCAGGTGGTTGGTCGGCTCGTCCAGCACGAGCAGGTTGACCCCGCGGGCCTGCAGCAGCGCCAGCGCGGCCCGGGTCCGCTCGCCCGGTGACAGTGAGGCGGCCGGCCGGGGCACGTGCGCCGACCGGAGGCCGAACTTGGCGAGCAGGGTGCGCACCTCGGCGTCCGGCCAGTCCGGCACCTCGGCGCCGAACGCGGTCATCAGCGACTGCTCGCCGAGGAACAGCCCGCGCGCCTGGTCGATCTCGCCGACCACGACGCCCGGCCCGAGGCTCGCCGATCCCTCGTCCAGCGGCAGCCGGCCCAGCATGGCCGCCAGCAGCGTCGACTTGCCCGACCCGTTCGCGCCGGTGATCGCGACCCGGTCGGCCCAGTCGATCTGCAGGGTGACCGGCCCCAGCGTGAAGTTTCCACGGCGTACCACCGCATCGCGCAGCGTCGCCACGACGGCGCCGGCCCGGGGCGCCGCGGCGATCGACATCCGCAGTTCCCACTCCTTGCGCGGTTCCTCGACGACATCGAGGCGTTCGATCATCTTCTCGGTCTGGCGGGCCTTGGCGGCCTGCTTCTCGCTGCTCTCCCCGCGGAGGTTCTTGCCGATCTTGTCGTTGTCCGGGGCCTTGCGGCGCGCGTTGCGGACCCCCTTCTCCATCCAGGCGCGCTGCATCCGGGCCCGTTCGAGCAGGTCGTCCTTCTTGTCCGCGTACTGCTCGAACTGCTCCCGCGCATGCCGCCGCCCGCGCTCGCGCTCTTCCAGGTAGGCGGCATAGCCGCCGCCGTAGAGATTGACCTGCTGCTGCACAAGATCCAATTCAAGGACCTTGGTGACCGTACGGGTGAGGAACTCACGATCGTGACTGACCACCACGGTCCCGGCCCGCAGCCCCCGCACGAACTCCTCGAGCCGGCCCAGCCCGTCGAGGTCGAGGTCGTTGGTCGGCTCGTCCAGCAGAAACACGTCATAGCGGCTGAGCAGCAACGACGCCATGCCGGCCCGGGCCGCCTGACCGCCGGAGAGCGCGGTCATCGGATGGTCGAGCGAGACGCTCAGCCCGAGATCCGCGGCGACCTGCCCGGCCCGCTCGTCGAGGTCCGCCCCGCCGAGGTCGAGCCACCGCTCCAGCGCGACGGCGTACTCGTCGTCCGCCCCCGGCGCCCCCTCGGAGAGCCGCTCGGCCGCGGTGTCCATGGCCTCCTGCGCCGGCCCGACCGCGGTGCGCCGGGCGAGGAAGTCGCGCACGGTCTCGCCCGCTCGCCGCTCCCGCTCCTGCGGCAGATAACCGACGTTGGCGGTGGGCGGGCTGAGCGAGACGGTTCCGCTCTCCAGGGGTACGAGCCCGGCCAGCGTCCGCAGGAGCGTGGTCTTGCCCGCCCCGTTGACCCCGACGAGCCCGATCACGTCCCCCGGTGCGACAACCAGGTCGAGCCCGGAGAAGAGAACGCGGTCGCCGTGTCCCGCAGCAAGTTCCCGGCCGATCAATGTGGCACTCATATCAGCCCGAATCCTATTCGGCGGCGCCGCGGCGATCGCAAGCCACCGGGCCGCGAATGGCTCTGGATCCGGGTCGCGGTGGTGGCGAGCATGGGGGTATGCATCCTGAGACTCGCGTGGTCCATGTCGTTGCTCCGGTTCCGGCGGCGGCCGGCAGCAGGCCGATGGCCGTGCCGCTCTATCAGACGTCGTCGTTCGCCTTCGATGATCCGGCGGTGCTGGCCGACAGCATGACGCGGCCGGACGGGGCGTTCGTCTACAGCCGGATGACCAATCCGACCGTGCGGGCGCTGGAGGAGACCGTCGCCGCGCTCGAGAACGGCGCGGCCGCGCTGGCCACCTCGTCGGGCATGGGGGCGATCAACCTGCTGCTGCACGGGCTGCTGCGCTCCGGGGATCATGTCGTCGCCCAGCGCTCGCTCTACGGCGGCACCTACGCGACGCTGCAGGACCTCTCCGTGCGGTACGGCATCGGCGTCACCTACATCTCCGGGCATGACGCCGAGGAGTTGCGGGCGGCGATCCGGCCCACCACCCGGGTGTTGTACCTGGAGACGATCTCGAACCCGACCGGGCACGTCAGCGACCTGCCGGCGCTCGCCCCGATCGCCCGGGCGGCCGGCGTCCTGACCGTCGTGGACAACACGTTCGCCACGCCGCTGCTCGGGCGGCCGATTGAGCAGGGCGCCGACATCGTCGTGCACTCGGCCACGAAATACCTGGGTGGGCACAGCGACGTCACCGGCGGACTGGCCGTCTTCGCCGACGAGGACCGGTACCGGGAGATGTGGGAGCACGCGGTCGAGTTCGGGGCCGCCGCCGATCCGTTCGCGGCCTGGCTGACCCTGCGGGGCATGCAGACGCTGCCGCTGCGGATGCGCCGCCACGAGGAGAACGCGGCGGTCGTGGCCGGCTTCCTGAACGACCATCCGGCCGTCGCCGCGGTGCGGTGGACGGGGCTCGCCGACCACCCCAGCCACGCCGTGGCCTCGCGTTTTCTGTCCGGCTTCGGGGCCACCTTCTGCTTCGACCTGGCCGGCGGGTACGACGCCGCGGTCGCGTTCTCCACGAAGATCGGCCTGATCAGCCTCGCCCCGTCCCTCGGCGGAACCGGGACCGTGCTCATGCACCCGGCGAGCACGTCGCACCGCCAACTCGACGAGGACGAGCTGGCGGCGGCCGGCATCGGGACCGGCATGATCCGCATCGCGGTCGGCATCGAGCACCCGGACGACCTGCTTGCCGACCTCGGCCAGGCGCTTTAACGCTGCGACTCGAAGTGGCCCTTCATCGACGGGTAGTAGTCGTTGAAGTCCGGCATCGGCTGGTCGTCGCGGGCGGCGACCAGCCCGTCCAGGTAGTACTCCCAGCCGGGGCCGACCTCGCCGACGCCCTCGGTGCCGGTCAGGTGCTGGGTGAAGCGCAGCTCGGTCACGCCCGCGGTCTCGGTCAGCTCCATCTCCAGCAGCCAGCGGCTGTCCGGTTCGCCGGCCGAGATGGCCAGCCGGCGGGGCGGCTCGCACGCGTCGATGGTCATGTCCATCCACGGCCGGCCCTCCTCGTGCACCATCTGGACCTTGATCGCCGAGCCCGCCCCGGCGTCGCCCTGCCACGGGCCGAACCAGCGGGCGGTGCGGTCGGTTTCGGTCAGGCTGGCCCAGACGTCGTCGATGGGGGCGCGGAACGTGCGGGTCAGCACGAGGTCGGTGCCGAACAGCCGGCCGGTCGGGATCGGGCTCATGCGGTCTCCTCCAGAGGTGGTGCGGATGTGCGCTCGCGGCGGGTGCGGTAGACCTCGGTCTCCAGCGCGTCGAGGTGGTGCTGCCAGCCGGACGGTCGGGTCAGCCGGTCGAGCCAGCCGGTCAGCTCGTCGAGCGGCGCGGTGACCAGCGCATAGACCCGCCGGCGGCCGTCGGCCACGTCGCTGACCAGGCCGGCCTCGCGCAGCACGCGCAGGTGCCGGCTGACGGCCGGGCGGCTGATCGCGAACCGGTCGGCGATCTGCCCGGCCGAGAGCGCCCGGTCGCGCAGCATCAGCAGGATCTCCCGCCGCACCGGATCGGCGATCGCGGCCGCCACCTCGTTCACGCCGGGAAGCGTAACCAATGGGTTACACGTTCGCCAGTCACCCGGTCGCTCTATCGACGGGGCGCGGACGGGGATCCAGGATGGCGGGCATGGTGCTGGGGGCTGTGCTGGTGCTCGTGGGTGCGTTCGTGCTCTACCGCGGCGTACGGGAAATGCTGCTTGTCCGTCGTTTGCGGCGGGACGGGCGGGCGGTTGCCGGAACCGTGACCGGTTACGAACGGCGCTCGCCGGGGAGCCGGGCCGTCGTCGTGTCCTACCCGGGCGAGGACGGCGTGATCCGGCAGCTCACCAGTTCGGTGTCGGCGTCGGTGCCGACGATGCGGATCGGTGAGCCGGCGACCGTGCGTTACCTGCCGGGCGAGCCGGAGAGCGCCTGGCTCGACGTGCGCCGGGAGAACACGCGCACGGTCCTGCTGACGGTGATCATCGGGTTCGGCTTCGCGGCCGGTGGCATGGCTCTCGCTGTCAAGAATGATTGATGGGTACGGCGTTGCCGCTCACCCGGACGCCGGGCTCGCCGGGCACCAGCTCGACCGTGATCCGGCTGGGCCGGCCCATGTCATCGCCCTGCCGCAGCAGCAGTGTGGCGTCCTCCGGCGCGATCCACATCTCGCGCAGGTAGCCGCCGAAGGCCGCCGCGGCCGCGCCGGTGGCCGGGTCCTCGTAGACACCGCCCACCGGGAACGGGTTGCGCACGTCGAACGTGTCGTCGGCCGCGCGGAACACCAGCTGCACCGTGGTCCAGCCGCGAGATTCCATCAAGGACTTCAGCGCGGGTACGTCGTAGTCCAGCTCGGCCAGGCGACTGCGCCGGGCCGCGGCCAGGATCGGGTGGTGCGCGCCGGCGTAGGCGACCTTCGGCGGCAACGACTCGTCCAGGTCGAAGTCGTTCCAGCGCAGCGCCGACAGCAGTGCGCCGAGGTCGGCCTCGCCCAGGTCGGCGACCTTGGCGGCGACGCTGGTCAGGGTGGCCCGGCCGGCGTCGTCCACCCGCACCGGCACGTCGCCGGCGTTGGTCTGGAAGACGTGCTCGCCGGGCCCGAGCGCCACCGCGGTCGCCACCGTGGCGTGGCCGCAGAACGGCACCTCGGCCAGCGGCGAGAAGTACCGCACGCGGTGCCGGTCGCCCTCGGCCGTGATCCGGAAAGCGGTCTCCGAATAGCCGACCTCGGCCGCGATGGCCAGCATCTGCTCGTCGCTGAGGCCGCCCGCGTCGAGCACCACGCCCGCCGGGTTGCCACCCTTGGGGTCGTCGGTGAATGCCGCAAATCGCTGGATGTCCGCCATCCCGTCAGCCTGCCCGGTGACCGGCGGCCGGGGCCAGTCGGTTTCCTGCCATCGGCGAGCGCCGTTCGTCACATGCCGCGGCTATGCCGGGGTCAGGCGGATCACCGGGAGCTCCCGGCCGGTCTTCTGCTGGTAGTTCGCGAAGCGGCACGGGCGTGCGGCACGGGCGGCCTGCGCTGAGCAGGCGGGGGCGCGACCGTGCGGTTGGGGGCGGCCCACCGCGTACCTTCGGCAAGATCTTTTGATTGGTCGGTTATTCCCGGAATCGGTGCCGCGTTGATCTCATTTTCCTGTCACACCTGCGGAGTAGCGTTCGTGCGGTGACAGACGCAGCTAACGTGCCGCCTGCTGACCTGCCTCGCACCGCGGGGGAGTTGCGGGCGTCGGGGCATGAGTTCCGCACGGTCAAAGAGGAACTCCGGGCAAATCTGCTGGAGCGGCTGCGCGCGGGGGCGCCGCGGTTTCCCGGCATCGTGGGTTATGACGACACCGTTCTTCCCGAGGTGGAGCGGGCGCTCCTCGCGGGGCACGACATGGTTCTGCTCGGTGAGCGGGGGCAGGGCAAGACCCGGCTCATCCGCGGGCTGATCGGGCTGCTCGACGAGTGGACCCCGTTCATCACCGGCTCCGAGCTGCACGAACACCCTTATGCACCGATCACCCCGGCCTCGCGGCGACTGGCCGCCGAGACCGGTGATCTGCTTCCGGTGTCGTGGCTGCACCGCTCGGAGCGGTATGGGGAGAAGCTGGCCACGCCCGACACGAGCGTGGGCGACCTGATCGGCGACGTCGACCCGATCAAGGTGGCCGAGGGGCGGGCCCTCGGCGATCCGGAGACGATCCACTTCGGTCTCGTGCCGCGCACCAACCGGGGCATCTTCGCGGTCAACGAGCTTCCCGACCTGGCCGAGCGCATCCAGGTGTCGCTGCTCAACGTGCTCGAGGAGCGCGACATCCAGGTCCGCGGCTACCAGTTGCGGCTGCCGCTCGACCTGCTGCTGGTCGCGTCGGCCAACCCGGAGGATTACACCAACCGCGGCCGCATCATCACCCCGCTGAAAGACCGGTTCGGCGCCGAGATCCGCACCCACTACCCGGTCGACCTGGCGCTCGAGACCGAGCTGATCCGGCAGGAGGCCGCCCTGGTCGCGGCCGTCCCCGAGCACCTGCTCGACGTGCTGGCCCGATACACCCGGGCGGTGCGCGAGTCGCCCTCGGTCGACGCGCGGTCGGGCATCTCGGCCCGGTTCGCCATCGCCGCGGCCGAGACCGTGGCCGCCTCGGCGCTGCGCCGGGCGGGGCTGCGCAACGAGCGGGAAGCGGTCGCCCGGATCTGCGACACCACGTCGGTGACCTCGACCCTGCGCGGCAAGGTCGAGTTCGAGAGCGGTGAGGAGGGGCGGGAGACCGAGGTCCTCGCTCACCTGCTGCGGGTCGCGACGGCGGAGACGTTCCGTGACCGGCTCGGCGGGCTCGACCTGTCCGGCTTCACCGGCCTGGTCGCCGAGGGGGCGATCATCGAGACCGGTGATCTGGTTTCGGCGGAGGAGCTGCTCGGGCAGATCGGGACGGTGCCGGGCCTGGCCAAGGTGCTCGACCGGCTCGGGCTCGGCGACGCGCCGTCACCGGGGCAGGCCGCGGCCGGCATCGAGTTCGTGCTGGAAGGGCTGCACCTGACCCGGCGGCTCGCCAAGGAGCTCACCGACGACGGTCGCACTCTCTACGGGAGCTGAATAGACGTGGCGGGCAACAGATTCCGTTATGGGGAGTGGCGCGACGGGCCCGATCCGCTCGCGCCGCCCTACGACGTGCGCGCGGCCGTCGACGAGGTGGGGGAGCGGGTGCTCGCCGGCGACAGCCTCCGTGACGTGCTCCGCGATCTGCTGCGGCAAGGCCCTCGGCAGGGGCGCGGGCTCGATGAGCTGCGCGATCGGGCTCGGCGGATGCGTCGGGAGGCGCTGCGCCGGGGCAATCTCGACGGGGCGGTGACCCGGGCGCAGCAGCTGCTCGACCAGGCGCTGGCGGCGGAGCGGGACGCGTTGCGCGCCTCGGAGAGCGACGACGCCCGGTTCGCCGAGTCCGTTCTCGACAACCTGCCCCGGTCGACATCGCGGGCCGTCGAGGAATTGTCCGAATACAACTGGACATCGGACGAGGCGCGCGGCCTCTACCAGCAGATCCTCGACGGGCTGCGCCGCGAAGTTGTCGAGCAGCGGTTCGCGGGCATGAAGCAGGCGCTGGAAAATGGCAACTTCGACGGCGTCTCGGAGATGGTGCAGGACCTCAACGACCTGCTCCAGCGACACGCCCGGGGCGAGGACACCAACGACGCCTTCCAGCAGTTCATGGACAAGCACGGCCAGTTCTTCCCGGAGAACCCGGCGAACATCGAGGAGCTGATCGACTCCCTCGCCCGGCGGGCCGCGGCGGCCGAGCGGCTGATGCGGTCGCTCAGCCCGCAGCAGCAGGAGGAGCTGTCCCGGCTGATGGAGCAGGCCCTCGGTGACGGCCCACTGCGTGGGCAGCTCGGCGAGCTCACCGACAACCTGCAGGCGCTGCGGCCCCAGCTCAACTGGGGCAAGGGCGAGCGGATGCGCGGGCCCAACGACCTCGGTTACGGCGACGCGGCGTCGGCCCTCGGCGAGATCGGCGACCTCGACGAGTTGCTCGACCAGCTCGGGCAGCAGCACCCAGGCGCCACCCTCGATGACATCGACGTCGAGATGGTCGAGCGACAGCTCGGGCGGGGCGCGGCCGACGACGTGCGCCGGCTGCGCGACCTCGAACGGGAGCTGTCCCGCCAGGGGTGGCTCAGCCGCGACACCGAGGGGCTCACGCTCTCACCCAAGGCGCTGCGGCGGCTCGGGCGCACCGCCCTCGCGCAGGTCTTCGACGAGCTGTCCGGCAAGCGGCAGGGCCAGCACGACCTGCGCGACGCCGGCGCGGCCGGCGACCTGATCGGCTCCTCCCGCCGCTGGGAGTACGGCGACGAGCAGCCGCTCGACGTGGTGCGGACGATCGGCAACGCGGTCCGCCGCAGCGCCGGCACCGCCACCGTGCCGATCCGGCTGCAGCCCGACGACTTCGAGGTGGCCGAGACCGAGCGGCGCGCCTCGGCGGTGGTCGCGCTCTGCGTCGACCTGTCCTACTCGATGTTCGCGGACGGCCGCTGGGGCCCGATGAAACAGACCGCCCTGGCGCTGTCGCACCTGGTCGAGACCCAGTTCCCGCAGGATTCGCTGCAGATCATCGGGTTCGGCAAGTACGCCTCGGTGCTGTCTCAGGGCCAGCTGGCCGCGATCGACCCGAACATGGAGAAGGGCACCAACCTCCAGCACGCGCTCAACATCGCCGGCCGGCATCTGCGCCACCACCCCGGTTCCGAGCCGGTCGTGATGATCGTGACCGACGGCGAGCCGACCGCTCATCTGGAGGACGGCGAGTCCTACTTCTGGTGGCCGCCGACGCCGGAGACGATCCGTGCCACCGTGCACGAGGTCGACCACCTGACCAGGTTCGGCGCCACGCTCAACTTCTTCATGCTGGGCGAGGACCCGGGATTGCAGGCGTTCGTGGCGAAAGTGGCCGAGCGCAACGGCGGCCGGGTGTTCAGCCCGGACGCCGAGGAGTTGGGCCGATACGTGGTGGACGACTACGTGCGTGCACGGCGAGGACGCCGATGAACTAGGTTCCTAGGACGGCGGACACGCTGTGCGGCATGCGACTGGTGCCGGGCTGCAAGGTCAGGGCTGGTTATAGTGGCTCGGCGAGTGGCCGGTCGGGGACCGCTCGCGGAGGGGGAAGGGAAAGTCGCGATGTCGCAGCAGCCTGCGCCGTCCATCGCCGCCTCCAACCGGATCTGGACGATCCCCAACGTGATCAGCTTCATTCGGCTGCTCGGCGTGCCGCTCTTCCTCTACCTGCTGCTCGGCCCGCACCACGACGTGGCCGCGCTGATCGTGCTGGCCGTCGGCGGCACCACCGACTGGGTCGACGGCTTCGTCGCCCGCCGGATGAACTCGGTGAGTCGCCTCGGCGAGCTGCTCGACCCGTTCGCCGACCGGCTCTACATCCTGGCCACCCTGATCGGTTTCACCATTCGTGGAGTCGTCCCGTGGTGGCTGACCGGCGCGCTGCTGCTGCGCGAGGTGGTCATGGGCATCGCGCTGCTGGTGCTGCGCCGGCACGGGCACAGCGGGGCGCTGCCGGTGCACTACGTCGGCAAGACCGGCACGTTCGTGCTGCTCGGCGCGTTCCCGATCCTGCTGCTGGCGCATGCGGTCGACGCGACGTCGGAGTGGGCCTGGCCGGTCGGCTGGGGCCTGGCCTGGTGGGCGCTCGGCCTCTACTGGGCGGCCTGCGTCCTCTACCTGATGCAGATCCGCCAGATCCTGCGGGCCGACCGGGTGGCCGTGGGATGACGGACGAGGAGACGCCTGCCAAGCGCGTCTACGCCCCCGACTTCCTGACCGAGCTGTTCCGCAATCCGCTCGACCCCGGTTACGCCGACGCCGCCGCCCGCAAGGCCGTCGAGGGTGAGCCGACCGGTGCCCGCAAGTGGCTGACCACCGGCATCTCCACGATCACGCTGGTCGCGCTGGGCCTGCTGCTGGTCGTGGCCTACCAGCAGACGGTCGCCGACGAGCCGGCCCGCACCAAGGCCCGGGCCACCCTGATCGACCAGGTGCAGAAGCGCCGGGACGAGACGGTTCAGCTCCAGGACCGGGCCGACCAGCTCAGCAACGAGGTCAACGAGCTGCGCGAACGTGAGCTCGGCGGGGCCACCGTGGCCCGGTTGCGCGACCTCGAGGCGGCCACCGGGCTGGCTGCGGTCAAGGGCTCCGGCGCGAAGATCACCCTGGCCGACGGCCCCACGCCGATCAACGCGGTGACCGGCGAGCGCAACACCGCGGCCCGGGTCAAGGACACCGACCTGCAGCTGGCGACGAACGCGCTGTGGTCGCTGGGCGCCGAGGCGATCACCGTCAACGGCCAGCGGCTCACCGCGACCTCGACGATCCGGCAGGCGGGCGAGGCGATCCTGGTCGACTTCCGGCCGATCACCACGCCGTACGAGGTGATCGCGATCGGTCCCGACGACCTCGCCAAGGACTTCGAGAAGGGTTACGCGGGCCGCTTCTTCAAGCAGCTCGCCGCGAAGTACGGCATGTCGTTCGGCACGCACGAGGCCAAGGACGTCACGCTCGCCGCGGCCACCGAACTCAAGCTGCGGGTGGCCGAGCCGTCCACCCCACCGCCCGCTCCCTCGGGCTCCACCTCCCCTTCGGGCTCGGCGTCGGCCGTCCCCTCCGCGTCGGAAGGCGGCCGATGATCGCCGTACTCGCCCTGGTGGCCGGCATCGCCCTGGGCATCCTGTTCCACCCCACGGTGCCCGCGGCGCTGCAGCCCTACCTGCCGATCGCCGTGGTGGCGGCGCTGGACGCGGTGTTCGGCGGCGTGCGCGCCAAACTGGACGGGATCTTCGACGACAAGCAGTTCGTCATCTCGTTCATCTCGAACGTCCTGGTCGCCGCCCTGATCGTCTACCTCGGCGACCAACTGGGCGTCGGCGGTCAGCTCTCCACCGGCGTCGTCGTGGTCCTCGGCGTGCGCATCTTCGGCAACGTCGCGGCCATCCGCCGCCACCTCTTCCGGGCATGACGATGAGCGACGAGACGCCAGATCTCCCGACCGCCGGCCGTCGCCCGCCCCATGCGGAAAACCCCGAAGGGCCTACGGCCGGACGTCGGCCTCCGCATGCCGAAAAGCCTTCGGAAGGTACGCCGAAAGCCGTGACCGACCGCACCTCCGCCGAACCCGGGGATTCTCGCGCGCAAAGCAGCCCGCGACCGGACGAGGCAACCGAACCCGCCGCCCGGCCGCCCGAGGCGGTCGTCGGCGAGGGTGCGACGAGGCCCCTGAACCGACCGCTCGCTCCGGCGGACGCCGTGGGGGAGGGGCCTACCGCGCGTCTGGAGCGGCCCACCGGTGTGGGCGATCTCGGCGACGACGAGCCGACCACCCGCCTGGCCGGTCTGGCCGACCGCACCGAAGCCACGCCGACCCCGCCGTCCGGCTCACCGGCCGTCGGCGGCCTGGCCGGTGCGGCGGGCCGCCCGCGAGACGCGGAGCCCGCCCCGTCGGCGGATCCGGACGGTGAGGAGGTCACGGCTCGGCTGGGCACACCGGTCGAGGCCGGGAATCGTTCCGGCTCTCCGGTGACGGTGGTGCCCGACCCCGATGGGCCGGCCCGGGCTATATCGGTGTCACCCGATTCGGTGACGCCGGGGGCGGGTGCTCACGACGTACCGGCGGAGCAAGCGCAAGCCAAAGCGGCGCCGAAGCGCCGGATCACCTCGGCCGGCACCCTGATCGCGCTTCTGCTGGCTCTGTTCGGTTTCACGCTCGTGGTGCAGCTACGCAGCAACGATGGTGATCAGGGGCTGGCGACGACGCGGCAGGAGGACCTGGTTCGGATCCTGTCCGACCTCGACTCCAGCGACAGCCGGCTGCAGAGTCAGATCGGCGCGCTCGAGCAGAGTCAGCGGCAGCTGAGCTCGGGTGTCGCGGGCCGGCAGGCGGCGCTCGCCGAGGCGGAGAAGCGCGCCGATGAGCTGGGGCTGCTCGCGGGCACGCTGCCGGGGCGCGGGCCGGGCCTGGTGATCACGCTGGCCCGGGTCAAGGCGTCGGCGATCCTCAACGCGGTGCAGGAGCTGCGCGGGGCCGGTGGCGAGGTGTTGCAGCTGGCCGGGGCCAACGGTCAGACCACCCGGATCGTCGCGTCCAGCTACTTCGTGGACGCCGAGGGTGGTGGGATCATCGCGGACGGCATGAAGCTCACCGCCCCGTACACCCTGTCGGTGATCGGGCAGCCGCAGACGATGCAGACCGCTCTGCAGATCCCCGGCGGGGTGGTCGCGTCGGTGAACAGCGGCGGCGGTAGCGTGACATTGGAACAGCACACCTCGGTCGAAGTGACCGCGGTGCGTAAGGCCACGACTTTGCAGTACGCCCGGCCGGCCTCATGACGGCGGCCCGGGTGAGACGAACGGGAGAGATTGCGTGATTCCTGAGGACCTGCGGTACACGGCGGAACACGAGTGGGTGTCCGGTGACGGCAGCGGGCCCGTGCGTGTGGGCATCACCCACTTCGCGCAGGACGCGCTCGGCGACATCGTCTTCGTGCAGCTGCCCGAGGAGGGCACGGCGGTCGCGGCCGGCGACTCGCTCGGCGAGATCGAGTCGACCAAGAGCGTCTCGGAGATCTACGCGCCGATCTCCGGCACGGTGGTCGCCAAGAATGCGTCGCTCGCCGACGAGCCCGAGTTGATCAACGCGGAGCCGTACGCCGCCGGTTGGCTGGTCGAGATCGCACCGGACGATCCGGCGGTTATCGAGCAGCTTCTGGACGCCTCGGCGTACCAGGCTCTCACCGAGAGCTGACTTTGATCCCGCGCGTCCGGTTGCTCCTCGATATTGGCGCTGACTAGGCTCGCATTTGCATTTTTGGAATCGAAGAAACTTGAAGACCGATAGTCGTGCGTCCGGGCCTGACGGCCGCGGCGGGGTAACTCTCGCGCCGCCTGGCGACGACCAACTGATCCGTGAGGTGGTCCGATGACGCGCCCAGACGACGAGTTCCCCCCACTCGACGTCACGTCCACGCTGAACCTCGGTGCTCTCGACGAGGTGCTGGAAGGTCCCGACACCGATGTGGTGCCGAGCCGGATGTCCGGTTCGCTCCCGCCGGGTATGGCGCTGCTGGTCGTGCGCCGGGGCCCCAACGCCGGAGCCCGGTTCCTGCTGGACCACGACGTGACCACCAGCGGCCGGCACCCCGACAGCGACATCTTCCTCGATGACGTGACGGTCTCTCGCCGGCACGCCGAGTT
The DNA here is from genome assembly GCF_040638295.1 of Actinoplanes sp. NPDC026619. Classification (NCBI taxonomy): domain Bacteria; kingdom Bacillati; phylum Actinomycetota; class Actinomycetes; order Micromonosporales; family Micromonosporaceae; genus Actinoplanes; species Actinoplanes sp. NPDC026619. Next base: position 319,129 of record NZ_JBEZYA010000002.1, on the reverse strand, counting down.
CCACCGCGACGGGGGCACCTTCACGGTGCGCGACGTCGGCTCGCTCAACGGCACTTATGTGAACCGGGAACGAGTCGAAGCGGCGACCCTGAGCAACGGGGACGAGGTGCAGATCGGCAAGTTCCGCCTGGTGTTCATCGCGGGCCCGCGGCCGGAGGGCGAGGGTAGCTGACTGTGAATTCGTCGGGGGCGGCCGCACGCGACCCAGGGCCACGCCCGGGGAGCGGCCGCGAGGCCGTGCTGATGAGCATCGGGGAGGTGCTGGCCCACCTGCGCACCGAGTTCCCCGACACCACGATCTCGAAGTTGCGGTTCCTGGAGGCGGAAGGGCTGGTCGATCCCCAGCGGACCGCCTCCGGGTACCGCAAATATTCGTGGAACGACGTGGCCCGGTTGCGCTTCGTGCTGACCGCGCAGCGGGATCAATACCTTCCGCTGCGCGTGATCCGCGAGCAGCTGGACCGCATCGACGAGGAACCGGTCGCGCCCGCGCGCCCGGCGCTGGTCGCGGTCGGCAGCGAGAAGGCGGCCGATCCGTCCGACTCCCGGGTCCCCCGGGAGGATGTGATCGAACGCACGGGCGCCACGCCGTCGCTGCTGGACGAGCTCGAGCAGATCGGTCTGGTCACAGCCAAGCCGCCGGGGTGGTACGACGGTGACACCGTGCTGGTCGTCGAAGCCGTCGTCGGGCTGATCCGGCACGGCCTCGAGGTGCGCCACCTGCGGGCGTTCCGGGCCGCGGCGGACCGGGAGGTCGGCCTGTTCACGCAGCTTCTGGCGCCACTGGTGCGGCAGAGCGACCCGGCCGCGCGGGCCCGGGCCGGCGAGACCGCGCGCGACTTGCAGGCGTTGTCGCAGAAGCTGCACGCCGCGCTCGTGCGGGCCGGATTACGCGGCGAACTCGGCCGCTGAGCCGTTCCGGCGCTCGGCGCTCGGGCGTGTACCGTGCAGGTTATGGGGGGCCGTGCGTTGTGGGCGGCTTGTTGGGGGCCGTGCTTTAGCGGCGACTTGGGGGCCGTGCTTTCGCGGCGACGGAAAACGACGACACACGGAGGCGGGCGGTGCGCGAGCTGAGCGTGGTCGGAGTTCGGGTGGAGCTGCCGAGCAACCAGCCGATCGTCCTGCTGCGGGAGGTCGACGGTGATCGGTACCTGCCGATCTGGATCGGCGCCGTGGAAGCGACAGCCATCGCGTACGAGCAGCAGGGTGTGAAACCGGCCCGTCCGCTCACCCACGACCTCCTGCGCGACATCCTGGCGGCGCTGCAGGCGCCGCTGCGAGCCGTCGAGATCACCGAGCTGAAGGACAACGTCTTCTACGCCGACCTCCTGATCGGCGAGGACCTGCGGGTTTCCGCCCGGCCGAGTGATTCCATCGCGCTCGCGTTGCGGGTCGGCGCGCCGATCCGTTGTGCCGAGCAGGTGCTCACCGAGGCCGGCATCGTGATCCCGGACGAGCAGGAGGACGAGGTCGAGAAGTTCCGTGAGTTCCTCGACCAGGTCCGTCCGGAAGACTTCGCCGGCTGATTCGGTTTTCCCGGGTGATCCACTTCCTCCGTACGCGGCGTGTCGCCGCATTACCTGACTGTTTCGGCGACCGCTGAGATATACGCTCGTGAAGTCCAGGTGAAGCGGCACCGCGCAGCGGGGAGGTAGTCGCGTGCACGAGCAGCCGTTAGAGGGCCCACTCGTCGGCGAGGACGGATCGGTCGGCTATCGCGGAGTGACAGCCTGCCAGGCGGTCGGCATCAGTTACCGCCAGCTCGATTACTGGGCCCGCACCACGCTGGTGGTGCCAAGCATTCGCGACGCGTCCGGTTCCGGCACGCAGCGCCTCTATTCGTTCCGCGACCTGGTCGTTCTCAAGGTCGTCAAGCGCCTGCTCGACGCGGGCGTGTCGTTGCAGAACATCCGCCGGGCCATCGAGACGCTGCGGTCGCGCGGCGTCGAAGATCTGGCCGGCATCACGCTCATCTCGGACGGCACGACGGTCTACGAGTGCCGTTCGCCGGAAGAGGTCGTCGATCTGCTGCAGGGCGGCCAGGGCGTGTTCGGCATCGCGATCGGCGGCGCCTTCAAGGAGATCCAGGGCTCGCTGTCGCACCTGCCGGCCGAACCGGCCGCCGGCCCGACACCGGTGGGCGTTCCCGCGGCGGAGACGCCGGCGGGCGACGAGCTCGCGGCCCGCCGGGCCCGCCGACGCGCCGGCTAGAACCCGTTGCGTCGCAGCTTGACGGTGCTGTCGGTGCGCGTGATCAGGTCGCCGTCCGGGCCTTTCTGCTGACGCGGGTGAATCGCCTTCGTCAGCACCTCCCAGCCGTCGCCCAGGTCCAGCGCCGCGATCACCTCGTCCGGCGTGGGGAAGTGGATCTCTTTCCCCTCGTTGTCTCCGTGCGCGAACGGGCCGTGATCCATGTGGCCCTCGATCAGCAGCACCCCGCCCGGCGCCACCGACCCGGCCGCCCGGCGCAGGATCTTCTCCCGGTCGAACTCGGCCCAGAAGTGCAGGAACTGCGCCGACACCAGGTCGAACTCGCCGTCCGGGAACGTCTGCTCCAGGTTGTGCCGCTGGAATTCGACCGTCACGCCCGCGTCGGCGGCGTGCTCCGCGGCCCGCCGCAGCGCCACGCCCGAGATGTCCACGGCGGTGACCTGCCAGCCACGCCCGGCCAGCCAGACCGCGTCCGCGCCCTCACCGCACCCCAGATCGAGGGCCCGCCCCGGCCGTAGATCGGCGACCTCGGTCACCAGCTCGACGTTCGGGTTGCCGCTCCAGATCCGGTGCTCCGCCTCGGCGTACCGGGCGTCCCACGCTTGCTCGTCACTCATGCCCCCAGCATGCGATGCCCCGCCCCGGCCGCCGAGTTTCCTTGCCAGAACGGCAAACGGCCCCGCCGGCGAATCGCGCTCCAGTAGCGTCGGCGCTGTGATTCCGCAGTACTACCCGCTCTACATCAGCGAACCGGGCCACGACCAGACGTGGCTGGTGCTCGGCTGGACGCCCAACCGCGACTCCGGCCTGCCCCACCAGCCGATCGTCCTGCTCTGCGGCGCCGAGACCCAGGAGCCCCGCGTCCTGGAGCAGACCGTCCCGTACCGCATCGTCGGCACCGGCACCCACCCGGTCTAGGGCTGCCGGCCGGAGTACTGGCCGGAGGGGCGGAAGCGGCTCGGGCGGTCGGCGTACTCCTCGAGGGCGTGGGCGAGCCAGCCGGCCGTGCGGCCGACCGCGAAGATCGTTTCGCCGGCGTCGGGCGGCATGCCGTGGGTCAGGGTGAGCGTGGCCAGCGCGAAGTCGATGTTGGGGTGGATGCCGGCGCGGGTGCGCATCGCCTCGATCATGCGGGTTGCCGTCGACCGCACCGGGCCGTCGCTGATCATCTCGATCAGGGTCGTCGCGCGCGGGTCGCCGTCCGGGTACAGGTGGTGGCCGAAACCGGGGACCGGGCCGACGCGTTGCCGGCCGGTGATCGTGGCGACCGGATCGCCCGAGGTCAGCGCGTCGGACAGCATGGCGTGAGCGAGGCTGCTTGCCGCGCCGTGCAGTGGGCCGTCGAGTGCGGCCAGCCCGGCGCCGACGACGGCGTAGGGGTGCGCGCGGGTCGAGGCGGCCACCCGGGCGGCCAGGGTCGAGGCGGCCAGGTCGTGGTCGGCCAGCAGGATCAGGGCGGCGTTGAGCAGGTGGTAGTTGGCCTTCGCCGCGCTCAGCCGATGCCAGAGGATCTCCGCCAGGCCGGCCCGGTGCTTTCCGGCTATGCGGGTGCGCGGCAGGGCGGACGCCATCGTGACGAGCATCGTGCGCCCGGTTGCCACGACGGCGGCCGGGGTGGTGTCGAAGCGCAGCGGATCGGCCGCGGCTACCGCCGCGACGATCACGCGAAGCCGGTCGGTGCCACGGGCGGCGGGCGGCAGCGGGGCGATCACTCGCGCTGCGAGATCCAGCAGCTCCTCTTGCGGTACGAGGTCGGCGTGCTCGAGCTCGCCGGTCCAGAGCAGGGTGGCGACCGCCTCGAAGCTGGCCGTGCGGGCCAGCGCGCAGGCGTCGTGGCCGCGGTAGTAGAGCCCGCCGTCCTTGATCAGCGTGAGGCCGGTCTGAATGCCGGGGGTGGTGGGGCGTTTGCGGCCGGCCACGAACGCGTCGACGTCCGGTTTCGCGAAGAGGCTGCCCTTGCCGTCGGCGTTGCGGCGGCTGGTGAGCAGGCCCCGGCTGACGTAGGCGTACACCGTGGCGGGTTTGACTCCCAGCCGTTCGGCGACCTGTTCGGTGGTCATCAGATGCGGGTTCGCGGCCATGTGGAGATGCTCTCATGTTGACTGAATCAATGTTGACATCAATATGTAGACGGCACATGTTGGGAGGATGCTGACTGTCAACCCAGGACTTGCCGGTGTCGTCGCGTTCGACACCGAGATCGCCGAACCGGATCGGGACGGCGGGTCGTTGCGCTACCGCGGCGTGGATGTGCGCGAGCTGGCCGGCAAGGTCACGTTCGCCGAGGTGTGGGGGCTGCTCGCGGACGGCGACCTCACGCAGGCGCTGCCGCCGGCCGAGCCGTTCCCGATCCCGGTGCATTCCGGCGACATCCGGGTCGACGTGCAGGCGGCGGTCTCGATGCTCGCACCGCACTGGGGCATGCAGCCGTTGATCGACATCGACCACGACCAGGCCCGCTCCGACCTGGCCCGGGCGTCGGTGATGATGCTGTCCTACGTCGCCCAGTCGGCCCGTGGCTCCCGGCTGCCGGCGGTGCCGCAGCGGATCGTCGACGGCGGGCGCAACGCCACCGAGCGCTTCATGCGCCGCTGGCAGGGCGAGCCGGACCCGCGGCACGTGGCCGCGATCGACCGCTACTGGGTCTGCGCCGCCGAGCACGGCATGAACGCCTCCACCTTCACCGCGCGCGTCGTGGCCAGCACCGGCGCCGACGTGCCCACCTGCCTGTCCGCGGCGGTGGCGGCGCTGTCCGGCCCGCTGCACGGCGGGGCGCCGGCCCGCGCGCTCGGCATGATCGAGGAAGTCGAGCGTGGGGCGGATCCGCGGGCGTACGTCAAAGGGGTGCTCGACAGCGGCAAGCGCCTGATGGGTTTCGGGCACGCCATCTACCGGGCCGAGGACCCGCGCGCGGCGATCCTGCGGGCGGCCGCCGAGGAGCTCGGCGCGCCGCGTTACGAGGTGGCGCTGGAGTTGGAGAAGGCGGCGCTGGCGGAGCTGCGCGAACGCAAGCCGGATCGGGTGCTGGAGACCAATGTGGAGTACTGGGCGGCGGTCGTCCTCGACTTCGCCCAGGTCCCGTCGGAGATGTTCGCGTCGATGTTCACGTGCGCCCGCACGTCCGGCTGGAGCGCCCACATCCTGGAGCAGAAACGCCTCGGCAAGATCATCCGCCCGTCCGCCGACTACGTGGGGCCGGCCGCACGCCCGGCCACCGAGATCCCCGGCTGGGACGCGGTCGTGAAGCAGTACCGCTGATGTGCTTTACGAGTAGCGGGAAACTCGGATGCGCCGGGGCGCGTCCGGCCGTAGAACATGGGGATGGCTTCTGAGCTCTCCGCGATCTGCCTCGCCGCCGAACGACCGGAGCGGCTCGTCCGGTTCTGGGCCGGGCTTCTCGGCCGGAAACCCGACGACGGCACGGTCCTGCCCGGCGACGGCACCGGGTTCCGGCTCCGGTTCGTGCCGGCCGCGGCGCCGAAGACGGGGCAGAACCGGGCGCACTTCGATCTGACCAGCGAGACTCTGGCGGAGCAGGAGCGGACGGTGGCGCGGGCGCTGGAGCTCGGCGCCCGGCACATCGACGTCGGTCAGCTGCCGGAGGAGGAGCACGTCGTGCTCGCCGATCCGGAGGGCAACGAGTTCTGCGTCATCGAGCCGGGCAACAACTTCCTCGCCGGCTGCGGGTTCGTCGGGGCGCTGGCCTGCGACGGGTCGCAACAGGTCGGATACTTCTGGAGCGCTGCCCTCGACTGGCCGCTGGTCTGGGACCGGGACGAGGAGACCGCGATCCAGTCGCCGCGGGGCGGCTCGAAGATTTCCTGGGGCGGGCTGTCGCCGCGCAACGGCCCGGACCGGGTGCGGTTCGAACTCGTGCCGGCGGCCGGCAGCGACCAGCAGGCCGAGGTCGAGCGGCTGCTGTCGCTCGGGGCGGTCCGGGCCGGCGCCGGCCGGGACGAGGCCGGTCGCATCGTGCTGGCCGACCCGGACGGCACCGAGTTCTCCGTGCTGCGGTGAGCGGGACGCGCGACGCCGCGCACTGGGCCGGATACAACGACGCGCAGGCGGGGCGGGCAGTGCGGGAGCTCTGCGCCGACGTGATCGAGCTGGCCGGGCCCGGCGCCGGGCGCACCGCGGTCGACCTCGGCTGCGGCGCGGGCATCGAGGCGGCGGCACTGCTCGCGGCCGGCTGGCGGGTGCACGCGGTCGATTCGGCGCCGGGCACCATCGAGCGGGTCGGTGTGCACGAGGGGCTCACCGTCGTCGAGGCCGACCTCGCGACGCTCGGCGGGCTGCCGGCGGCGGGGCTGATCTACTCCGGATACTCGCTGCAGTATCTGGCGCCGGAAGGCTTCGAGCGGCTCTGGGGCATGATCCGCGACAGTCTCCGGCCGGGCGGCTGGCTCGCGGTCGATCTGCTCGGCGACCGGGACGAGTGGGCCGGCACGCCGGGGGAGACGTTCCTGAGCGAGGGTGCGGTGCGGGCCCTCGTCGACGGCCTCGACCTGGTGCGGCTGGACGAGGAGGACGCCGAGGGCCCGGCCTACGGGGGGACCAAACACTGGCACGTCTTTCACGTGGTGGCTACACGCCCGCCGGGTCCTTGAACGGGTTGTGCTCGGCGATCAGCTTGTCGATGCGGGCCTGGTCGACCCGGCGCACGACCGTGCCCACCTCCTGGGAATCGCGCACGCACTTGGCGAGCGTGAACGACGACGTCACGACGTAGAGCACGCCGATCGCCAGGAAAGCGCGGATCCAGCCGCCGACCGGCAGGTAGAAGACGCCGGCCGCGACGGCCGACAGGGATATGGCGAATGAGGCGGTCGCCTGGGCGTAGAACGCGGCGGTCACCTTGGGCTGCGGATTGATATCCATGTCGGCCATCCTTGCCGGGCAGTCACCGGCGCGAATGAGTGCGAGTACTCAAAGAACCTGCGACCGGATGTGGTCCGCTACCGCGGCGGCGCCCTTGCCGAGCAGGATCGTGTAGTGGTTGACGTCGGGCACGATCGTGGCGCCGGCGGCCTGCAGGACGGCGTCCGGGTACATGCCGGGCGCCTCATCCTGCATGCCGCGTAGCGCGCCGAGCAGTGGGAACGGCGCGGGCGCCGGGGTCGTGAGCATGTCGCGCGCGTCTGCCCGCACGGCGTCGAGGACGCATGACGAGCCGGTGCCGGTGTAGTCGCGCAGGACGTATGCGGAGACCTCGTCCGACCAGTAGTTGCCCAAGGCCGGATTGGCCTGGAAATAGGCGAGGTAATCCTCGGGGGAGTCGAACGTCATCGACAGGCGGGTCATCGCCGGGCCGATCGTGGCCAGCAGGGCGGTGTCGACGTCGACGCCCGGCGGGAGCGGCAGGGGCAGGCCGCCGTCGACCAGCAGCACCGACGCCACTCGCGACGGGTGGAGCTCGGCGGTCGAGGCCACCACGAAGCCGCCCATCGAGTGCCCGACCAGGTGGGCCCGCTCAAGCCCGAGGTGGTCGGCGACCGCGATCAGGTCGGCCGCATGGGCGGCCATGCCGAACGGCCCGGCGATCCCCGCACTCCGGGCGCGACCTCGAAGATCAGGAGCGATCAGGGGTACGTCTCCGTCGAGTTCCCGGGCGACCGCGGCCCAGGACAGCGCGTTGGCGGTGATCCCGTGCGCGGCGATGACCGCCGGGCCGTCCCCGGGCCACGCCACCACGCGAAGCCGGCCGCCGTCCACCGCGACGTCGAATTCCTCCACGATGCCACCTTCCGGAAAGCTGCTACGAGGCGAGAAGAGCTGCTACGAGGCGAGCGGGCCGCTCAGGCGGTGCAGGCGCAGGGCCAGCTGAAGGTCCAGGGCTTGGGCCGGGGTCTGCCAGTCGGGGCCGAGCAGGCTGGCGATGCGGTCCAGGCGCTGGGTCACGGTGTTGACGTGCACGTGCAGGACCTCGGCCGCCTTGGACAGGCTGCCACCCGCGCCGAAGTAGGCCTCGAGCGTCTTGACCAGGGCGGTTCCACGGCGGGCGTCGTAGTCGAGCACCGGGCCGATCGTCGCGGCCAGGAAGGCCGGCACGTCGCGGCGGTCGCCGAGCAGCAGGCCGACGTAGCCGAGCTCGGTGTTGCTCGCGCCCTCGCCGGCGCGGCCCAGCGCGATCAGCGCCGTCGTGCACGAGTCCGCCGACCGGTAGCACGCTCCGATCGCGGCGGGGGCGGACACCGGGCCGGCGGCGCCCGCGGTGACCGGCTGGCCCAGGGCCCGGGCCAGCTCCTTCGCCACCGTGCGGGCGGTGCCGGCCGGGTCGGCGCCGGGCAGGATCAGGACCAGGCGGCCGTCCTTGGCGACGGCCAGACCGCCGCGGGCAGCGGCGAACGTGCGCGCCCACGACACCGCCCGCTGGCGCAGGCCGCCCTCGGCCTGGCCGGCCGCGGCCACCACCACGTGCGGGGCGTCCAGGTCGACGCCGAGGCGGCGGGCCCGGGAGCGCAGCGCCTGCTCGTCGCGCACCGGGCGGCCGATCAGGTCGTCGAGCAGTTCGCCGCGGACCTGGCCCTCGGCCTCGGCGACGGTGCGGCGGAACAGCAGCAGCAACGCGGTGATCTGCGCGGCCCGTTCGAGGATCCGCTGGTCGGCGCCCTCCAGCGGCTGGGCGGGGTGGAACAGCAGGGCGCCCAGGTTGTCGGCACCGGCCACCACGGCGGCCACGTAGGCGTCGCCGCGCTGGACGCTGCGGCCGGCGCCACGCGACGCGGCCACCGCCTCGGCCACGTCGGCGGGGTCCAGGTCGGGCAGGCCGCCGGGCCAGGCGGCCGACTTCGCCACCGCGAGCTGGCGGCCGGTGGCGTCCAGCACCAGCAGGGCACCGCCGAGCACGTCGACCAGGTCGGCGGCCACGTCCTCGACGCCACCGCCGCGCAGGACCAGGGCGGTCATCCGGTCGTGGGCCGCGGCGGCGCGTTCCACCGACGCGCTGTGCGCCTGGATCACGGTGTTGGCCGCGGACAGTTCGGCCAGGGCGGCCTGGGTCTCGGTGAGCAGCCGGGCGGTGTCGATCGCGATGGCGGCGTGCGCGGCCAGCGAGCCGAGCAGGGCGACCTCCTCGCGGGCGAACGCGCGCTCGGTGCGGTCGGCGGCGAACAGCACACCGATCACCGAGGACCCCAATCGCAGGGGTACGCCGAGGATGGCGACGAGGCCTTCATCCCGTACGCCTGAATCGATGTCTTTGGTGTGCCGGAAGCGCGGGTCCTGGCCGTAGTCCGCGCTGGAATAGGGCGTGCCGGAGACCGCGACCAGACCGCCCAGCCCGTCCCCGGCCGGCAGCCGCAGGGTCTGGAAGCTGGCCGCCACCGAGCCGTCGGTGATCCGCATGTAGGTGTCGCCGCGCGCCGGATCGTTGAGCGTCAGGTAGGAGACGTCCGCGCCGAGCAGGGTGCGCGCCCGGTGGACGATCGCCCGCAGCACCGCGTCGAGATCGCGGAGCCCGGCGAGGTCGCCGGCCGTGTCGTACAGCGCGGAAAGCTCCTCCTCGCGGCGCCGGCGGCGAGCCAGCAGGGCGCGGACCCGCAGCGCCGCGAGTTTGATCTCCTCCAGCTCGGCGAGGTCCTCGGCGGCGGTGCCGGACTGCCGGGCGGCGAGCAGCGGGCGCTCGAACTCGACCGGCGCGGCCTCGCGGGCCAGCAGGTTCAGGTATTCGAGCGGGTTCAGCATGATCATCGAACCTAGTGCGCCGTCCAGCCGCCGTCGATCGTGATCGACGATCCGGTGATCAGTGCGGCGGGTGGGGCGCAGAGATAGGCGAGGAGCTCGGCGACCTCAGCCGGCTCGATGAGGCGTTTGATGGCCGCGCGCTGCAACATGATCTTCTCGACGACCTCGTCCTCGCCGATGCCGTTGATCTCGGCCTGGTCGGCGATCTGCTTGTCGACCAGGGGAGTGCGCACGAACGCAGGGCAGATGCAGTTGGAGGTCACGCCGTGCTCGGCGCCCTCGAGAGCGGTCACCTTCGACAGGCCCTCCAGGCCGTGCTTCGCCGTGACATAAGCAGACTTGTACGGCGAGGCGATCAGGCCGTGCACGGACGAGATGTTCACGATCCGGCCCCAGCCGCGCGCGTACATGTGCGGCAGGACGTGCTTGATCAGCCGGTACGGCGCCTCGACCATGACCCGCTGGATCAGCGCGAACTTCTCGTCGGGGAACTCGGTCAGCGGCGACACGACCTGCAGGCCGGCGTTGTTGACCAGGATGTCCACCTCGGCGGGCAGCCCGGCGATGGTGGACAGGTCGCTCAGGTCGGCGACGACGGTGTCCGCGCCCGGGTTCAGGTCGACCACGACCACCCGCGCGCCGGCCGCGGCGAGCCGCTGCGCGCAGGCCCGCCCGATCCCGCTGCCACCACCGGTGACCAGCGCGGTCTTGCCCTCGAGGTCCAGGTCGACCACATGTGCCGTCGTCATACCGGTGAACTTACGAGTCTTCCGGGCCGAGTGCACATGTGCCGACCACACATATCTAGGATCGATGGGTGTCCGACGACGAGGAACGACCCGCGCGGGTCTCCGACGTGCACGAGATCGCCCTGGCGATGCCGCACGTGACCGTCGATCCCGGCGCGAACCCGGTCTACCAGGTGGGCCGCAAGTCGTTCGTGTTCTTCCGGACGCCGCGGCCGGACGCGGTCGACCCGGTCACCGGCGAGCGCTGGTCCGACGTCATCGTCTTCTGGGTGGAGTCGGACGACGACAAGCAGGCTCTGGTACGCGACGAGTCGACCCCGTTCTTCACCACGCCGCACTTCGCCGGTCACCCGTCGGTGCTGCTGCGGGCCAGTCGCGTCGGCGAGCTGACCCGCGGTGAGCTGGCCGAGATCATCCAGGACGCGTGGTTGTCCCGCGCCTCGAAGCGGCGCGCCGCCGACTGGCTGGCCGCCCGCTGATCAGCTGCCGATGACGGGGCAGCCGTCGAACTTCGGGCCGATCTTGCGATCGAGCAGGCGGAACGGTCGTAAACGTAGGGGCCGTCGTTCGCCACCGAGCCGGTGAGCAGGGTGCCGATGCGGCGCGGCTTGCTCACCGGCGACGTGCCGTCGAAGACCTCGACGGTCGTCGGCCAGTAGGAGGTGAGCGGCTCACAGCTGCGCAGGACCAAATCGTCCGGCACGCCGTCGCCGTTGACGTCGGCGTGGAAGTCGTTGAGCATCTCGGTCTTCAGGTCGAAGGGGCATGGCTCGAGGATCGTGAGCCACTTCGGCCCGTGCTCGGCGTCGACGAGCCGGACGGCTTGACCGGCGGGGTTGCTCACCGCTTCGTGCCAACGGCCTGGTTCGGGCTGTCGCCTACTCTACGAACGGCCGCGCAACCGTTCCCGCACCGAATTGCACCCGGCATCGTTGCGCCGCGGTAGCAGTTCCTCTCAAGCAGCCGCGACGGTCACCGATTGCTACGGCCATGGCACAGAGGGTGGTGGATCGCCTCCAGACGCTGCACGCCACCGGTCTGCTCGAAGCAGGTCCGGTGGCATCGCTCGATCGGCTCACCTCTCTCGCCGCACGCCTGCTCCAGGCGAACGCGGCGATGGTGTCGCTGATCGACGCCGACCATCAGCACTTCGCGAGCTCCCACGGCCTCGTGGACGGTCCCCGCACCCGGTCTCTCTCCCACTCGTACTGCAAGTACGTGGTGCAGGACGAGGCTCCCCTGATCGTGGCGGACTCACGCCTCGACGCCCGGCTGCGCGAGATCTCCGACCCGCAGGCCATCGCGTACGCCGGCTTCCCGCTGCGCGCGCCGGACGGCTCGGTTCTCGGCTCGTTCTGTGTGATCGACTCCCGGGAGCGCGACTGGACCCCCGACGAGCTGGCCACCCTGGGCGACCTCGCCGAGGCCGCGTCGGTCGAGGTCGCGTTGCGGCTCGCGGTCGCCCGGGAGTCCGTGGCCCGGCAGCGCACCGAGGCGATCCTGCAGGGCACGCACGACGCGTTCATCTCCACCGACCGGACCGGCCGCGTGCTCTCCTGGAACGCCGCCGCCGAGCGCATGTTCGGCTACGGCCCGGCCGAGGTGATCGGCCGCCCGATCGGAGAGTTGATCTTCCCGGACCGATTCCGGGACACGATGCCGGTGATCGGCGAGCAGGTGTCGGTGACCGTGGCCGGCAGCTCCGGCCAGGAGTTCCCGGCCGAGATGCTGCTGCAGGAGGTCGACGACGCGCTCTACTTCGCGTTCGCCCCGGACAGCGCATTCCTGCAGGCGCTGCTGGACAGCCTCGACACCGGTGTCGCCGCCTGCGACAACCAGGGCCGGCTCACCTTCTTCAACCGCAGCCTGCGCGAGCTGCTCGGCAAGGAGGCCGCTGCCGACCTGTCCATGGAGGACTGGCCTGCGCACTACGGCGTCTACACGGCCGACGGCCGTGAGCTCGCGAAGGACTCGGCGCTCGCCCGCGCCCAGGCGGGTGAGATCGTCCGGGGTGAGCAGATGGCGATCTGGCGCGACGGCCAGTGGCGCCGGCTCATCGCCCACGCCCGCCCGATCGAGACCGCCGACGGCCGCCGCCTCGGCGCCGTCTCGGTGACCCGCGACATCACCGAAGCGCACCGGGCCGAGGAGCTGCGCCGGGCCCGGCACGCGGTCGCCCAGGTGCTCTCCGACGCGACCAACGCCACGGACGCCGCCATCCGGGCGGTCGCCGCCATCACCGACGAGCTGGGCTGGCTCTGCGGCGAGTACTGGCAGGTCACCGACGACCGCCAGCAGGTCGTCCGGCTCAGCTCGCACACCACCGGTGACCACGACCTGTCCGCCTTCACCGGCGACCAGCCGCTCTCCTTCGTGATCGGCGAGGGCCTGCCCGGCCTGGTCTGGCGCCGCAACAGCGAGGTGTGGTGGCACACCGGCGTCATGCCCGAGGACATGGAGTCCTACGGCCGCCGGGCGCTGCAGGAGGTCGGCATCCGGGTCGCGGTCGGCGTGCCGGTGCGCTCCGGCCGGCGCGTCCTCGGCGTGCTCGCCTTCTACACCGATGCCGATCTGCCCTACGACTCGGACACGGCCGGCATGTTCGACGCGGTCGGCGCCCACCTGGGGCAGTTCCTCGAGCGCCGCTGGGCCGAGGACATGTCGCTCGCCCTGGCCGACGCCCGCCGCAACTTCAACCGGGTCGTCGAGCAGGTCAACGACTACGTCTGGACGGTCGAGGTGAACGGCGCCGGGCTGCCGTCGATCGTCTACGGCAGCCCCAACGCCTCCGGCGTCTTCGGTCCCGTGCCGGACGGCGCGCAGCCGACCCTGACCGACCGGCTGCACCCCGACGACGCCGAGCTGCTCGTCAAGTTCCAGCAGGACCTGCTCGACGGCGAGCCCACCGAGCTGGAGTGCCGGGTCATCGGCTACGACGACCAGGTCCGGTGGATCTGGACGCGGGCCATGTCCCGCTGGGAGAACGACCGGTTCTACGTCGACGGTCTCAGCACCAACGTGACCGACCGCCGGGAGCTGGCCAACAAGCGTGAGGAGCTGCTGGAGCAGGAGCGTCACCAGGTCGGGCAGCTGCGCACCCTGGACCGGATGAAGGACGAGCTGGCCGCGCTGGTCATCCACGAGCTGCGTAACCCGGTCGGGGTGATCCGCGGCTACAGCGAGATGCTGATCGACAGCCCGTCGCTGGGCGAGCTCGACCGCAAGCACGCCGACGTCATCGAGCGCACCACCCTGCACCTGCAGGGCCTGGTCGACGATCTGCTCGACCTGGCCCGGCTGGCGGCCGGCCACATCAGCATCAGCCCGCGGCCGCTGGCCGGCGGGAAGCTGGCGCACGACGTGATCGAGAACCACGCCCCGAGCGCGGCCGCGAAGCAGCTGACCATCGTGGCCCTCATCCAGCCGGACGTCACCGTGCACGCCGACGGGCAGCGACTGCGCCAGGCGCTCGACAACCTGCTGTCCAACGCGATCAAGTACACGCGGGACGGGGGCACCGTCACGGTGTCCGCCGAGCAGCGCGGCGACGAGGTCGTCATCCAGGTCAGCGACACCGGCATCGGCATTCCCGAGGAGCAGTACTCGCACCTGTTCAGCCGGTTCTTCCGGGCCAGCAACGCGACCGACGCGGGGATCAAGGGCACCGGGCTGGGCCTGGCGGTCACCAAGGCGATCGTCGAGGCGCACCACGGGACGATCTCCGCGGGGCCGGCGTCGGGCGGCGGCACCAGGTTCACGATCACGTTGCCGGTCAATCCCGCCTGAACTCGGCATTGCGGGCCGGGCGGGTCTGACAACAGGGTGGTTGATCAGGTTGGATGTGCCCCGTGACCGCACAAGATCTGGTCGGCGCGCTGCCGGATGCCGCGACGCTGCGTCGCCGGTGCCGCGCGCTCGCGATGCTCGACGCGATCCTCAGCCCGGACGAGGAGGCGCGGCACTACGGCTACAACGTGTCGTGGGGGCCGGGCGAGGAGATCGCCGAGATGCGGGACGGCTCCGGCGACGAGTTCCACATCGTCTTCGGCCCGGCCGGGGTTTTCGTGCGTGGCTTCGACCACGAGTCGGTGATGAGCCCGGCGCGCAACGACGAGGAGCTGTGGCCGGGCCTGGTCGACGCGGTCCCGGCGACGTTCGCGGCGCAACTGGATGAGCCGGCCTTCGGGTGGGGCGCCCAGTTCTACGCGACCGTGTGCGTGTGGCGCGAGACCGGCGACGACCGCTGGCGTACCGGCGCGGTCGACTACCCGCCCGGCGACGACCCGGACGGCGCGGACCGGCTGTTCGCCGTCCTGCTGGACGACACCCCCGCGTCCTACCGGGCGTTCGCCGAGGACTATTACGAGACCGCGATCGACCCCGGCGCCGTCAACGACGTCTTCGCCCTGACACCGCTGACCGAGGCTCTGGTGCGCCGCCTGAACCCCGAGCTGGCGCTCGGCAAACTGGCCGCCGACATCGAGGCCATAGGCTACCCGGATGTCTGAACTGGGGGAGCTCGTCGTTCGGTGGCAGCGGGGCTGGGGTGTGTCGCGGGGAGTTCCGGCCAGCAAGGATGTCGGCGGGGCGGTGCGGGCGCACTGCCGGCAGAACGGGCGCGAGGTCGAATACTTCGCCTACGACGACACGGACCTGGCGCGGCTGGCCCAGCTCGTGCGCGGCGAAGAGGCGGTCACCTGGCTGACCGTGCCGAGCGCCGAACCCGACCGGGCGGCCGCGGATCTCGAGGCCGCCGGCCTGGTCCTGCTCAAGCGCTCGGAGCAGCTGATGACCATCGACCTTGGTGAGCATCCGCCGGCCACGCCGGCCGAGCCCTACCGGATCCGGACGCGGGTGGACGGCGGCGCGATCACGGTCGAGGTGCTCGACGCGTCGGGCGCCGAGGGCGCCCACGGGTGGGCCGGGCTCAGCGGCGGCGACGCGGTCGCCGACCGGATCCTGACCGCGCCGGAACACCGCCGCCGCGGGCTGGGCCGCGCGGTCATGAGCGCGCTGGCCACCACCGCGCGCGAGCACGGCGCCGGGACCGGCCTCCTCGTCGCCAGCGACGAGGGGCAGCGCCTCTACCAGGCGCTGGGCTGGCGCCCGGTGGCCGAGGTGCTGATCGCGTCGACCCCGGGTGTCGAGTTTCCGGCCTGAGCCGGCTCAGTGCAGCAGATAGGCGGCGTAGCGGCCGGCAGCCGGACCGGGTCGGCCAGGATGATCGAGCGGTTGAGCCGGTCGTGCCGCCCGGCCGGGGCCTCGAGGTGGACGGTCCGGCGGAAGTAGTAGTCGCCGCGGTCGACGCCCCGCCCGGCAGCACCTCGCCGGCCAGGGCCGGGCCGTGGAACGTGCCGCCGGTGATCGGGATGATCCGGCGGCAGCCGGCCGGTATCTCGCCCAGTGCCTGCACCTCCCCGAGGGTGATCTCGGCGTCGGCGAGGAACTCGAGGCGCGGCCCGGCCGTCATGCCGGCAGCGTGGGCAGCACGATCCGCGACGGGTGTGCCGGGTCGTGCAGGATCTCCTGGTTGGCCCGGTGCAGGGTGCGGGCGGCGCCGGCCGGCTCGTCGCCGCCGGTGTTGCGGGCATAGCGCGGGTGCGCGCCGGAGCTGATCTGGATCCGGATCCGGTGCCCGGCCCGGAACCGGTGGGCGGTCGGCAACAGCGACACGATCACCTCGCGTACGCCGTCGTCGCCGGCCTTCGGGTCGATCGTGACCGTGCCCCGCCCGCCGATCCGCCGGATGCCGTCGCACACCGTCCACGATGTCCCGTCCGGGCGTACGTCGCAGATCCGGACGAACAGGTCGGTGTGCTCCCGGTCGGAGCGCAGCGCGATGGTGGCCACCGGCTCGCCCAGCACCTCGACCGGGCTCGACAGCTTGGCTGAGGTGAACGTGAGCACGTCGGCCCGGCGCTCGTGGGCGGTGTTGTCCACCGGCCCGGACTTGGGGCTCAGGGCCGGGCCGCCGAGCGCCGGGGTGGGATCGGCGGGGTCGTAGACGTAGCGGCTCGGCGCGCTCACCGGCGGCGTGCGGGTGGCGAGGCCGCCTTCGGGCTGCAGCAGCCACGGTGTGCCGGTGACGGCGGCCGGCGGCCACTCGGTGTAGCCGCGCCACTCCTCGGCCCCGGTGACGTAGACCCGGACCGGGTCCGGCCGGGTGTCCGGCCCGCCCATCAGCCGGTTCCGGAGGAACGCGTACACCTCGGCCGGGGTGTCCCGCAGCAGCGGCGGGCTGGCGTGACCCCACGGGCCGACGGTCAGCTGCGGCGGATTGCCGGCGTCGACGAGCTGCTGATAGGTGCGCAGTTGCCAGGGCAGGAAGATGTCGTACCAGCCGGTGGTCATCGCGATCGGCGCGGTGACCTTCGGGACCGCGGCGGTGTGCGACTGGACGGTCCAATATTCGTCGCTCAGGTCGTCGCGGTTGACCCAGTCCTGGTAGCAGTCGATGGTGCGGCCGGTGGCCACCCGGTCGCCCGCACCCAGCGGTGGGTGTCGACGCCGTCGGACCGTTCGTGCAGCTGCGGCACGAAGACGCCGCCGCTGCCGGCGGTGCCGCGGCAGCTCTGCGAGGAGACCGGGAAGCCCTGCTCGGCCAGCAGCCGGCAGATGGGCGCCCCGATCCCGGCGCGGCCGTACGGGCTGCGGAGGAGGACGGTCGGCGGATGCGCAGCGGCTTCGGTTTCGGAAAACGGCAGGTAGAGGTCGCCGAGCAGCACCGTGCCGTCGGACATCGGCACCTCGATGTCGCGGCGGATCTGGTAGCGGTGCGACGCCTCCGGCAGGCCGGGGAACGCCTTGTGCAGCAGCGCGCTGGTCAGTCGGCGGATCATGTCAGCGCACCCCGCGGATCGGCAGGATGAACAGCGCGCTGACCGCCGCGGCGATGACGCCGGCGATGAACAGCGCGGTGTAGGAGCCGAGGGCCAGCAGGGCGGGCGCGGCCGCCGGGACGATCATGATGGGCAGGCTGTTGGCGAGGTTCATGATGCCGAGGTCCTTGCCCGGGTTGGCCGGGTCCGGCAGCACCTCGGTGACCAGGGCGAAGTCGACCGCGAAGTAGACCCCTTGGCCGAGCCCGAGCACGGCGATGGCCAGGAAGAACGCCGGGATGCTGCCGGCCGCGGCGACCAGGCCGAGCCCGACCGCGAAGATCAGCGCCGCGACGACGACGAACGGCTTGCGCCGGCCGATCCGGTCGGAGATCTTGCCGGCGATCGGGGCGAAGATCAGCGAGACGCCGGTGAGGACGAGGGTGGCGAGGAAGATCGTGGTGCCCACCGTCGCCTCGTCGACGTGCTGGACGTCGATCAGGTAGAAGGTCTGGTAGGCGTTGACCGCGGCCACGCCGAGGAAGATGAACAGCCGGCTCCACCAGGCCAGCCCGAAGCTGGGGAACCGGAACGGGTTGACCCAGAAGGTGCCGAGGAAGTCGCGGAGCACGAACGGCGGCCGTTCCTCGGGCGTGAGCTGCCGGTCCTTCAGCACGATGGTCAGCAGCAGCAGGGCCAGCACGGCCACCCCGGCCGGGAGCAGGATCATCGCGGTCAGGTGCGGCTGGACGAGCTGGGCCAGGAACAGTCCGAGCAGAGCGCCGATCGGGGCGCCGAGGCCGACCATGCTCGACGGCGTGCCGCGGTGCTCCGGGGCGAACTGGTCCGGCACGATCGCCGAGGCGGCGACCAGACCGGCCACCGCGCCGGTGCCGACGAGCACGAACGCGAGGGTGAGCAGCACCGTGTCGTGCGCGGCGACGATCAGCAGCGATCCGGCGGCGATCAGGGCGGCGGCGAGGAGAAGGAACGGCCGGCGGCGGCCGAGCCGCGAGGTGGTGCGGTCGCTGAGCCGCCCGACCAGCGGGTACGCCACCAGCGAGGTCAGCCCGCCGAGGGCCACCACGATCGACAGGATCGTGGTGGAGCGATCGGGGTCGATCTGCTGGGCCTTGAGGGCGAGGGTCAGGATCGAGTCGGCCAGCAGGGTGCCGGAGGTGGCCGCGATCGCGAAGAGGAAGAAGAAGTAGAAGCGGCCACGGGGTTGCGCCAGACGGTGTCCGGCGGCACGGCGGCGACACTGATGCTCACGAGAGACTCCTGGTGGGGGACGGAACGGAGAGGTGGTTCTCGCCGGCGGAGAGCGGCGTCTCGCCGGCCGCGGTGGCCAGCGTCGCGGTGACTCCGGGCGGCACGGTGACGTGGATGTCGGCGGTGCCCCCGGCGAGTTGCCAGGAGACGGTGAGCCGGCCGTACGGGGTGCCGACGTGCGCGCGGACCGAGTCGACGCCGGCGGCGAGATCCGGCTCGACGGTGGCGGTGCGGTAACCGGGTGAGGTGGGGCGGATCCCCGCGACCCGGCGGTACAGCCAGTCGTCGACGCAACCGAACGCGTAGTGGTTGAGCGACATCTCGCGAGCCGTGCCGTCCGGCGCGATCGCGTCCCAGGACTCCCAGATCGTGGTGGCGCCCCGGTCGACCTCGTAGAGCCAGGACGGCATCTCCGACTGCCACAGCACCCGGCGGGCGAGCTCGGGATAGCCGTTGTCCCAGAGGACGTCGAGCAGGTACGGCATGGACAGGAACCCGGTGTCGAGCCGGCCGTCGCGGGCCTCGACCAGGGCAGCGAGCCGGGCGGCCACGGCGGCCCGCCGTGGGGTGGGAACCATGTCGAAGGCGAGCGCCAGGACGTGCGGTCCCTGCAGGTCCGGGAGGCTTTCCTGGGTGGCGGCGAACGCGCGCCGCACCGCGCGGGCCTGGCTCTCCAGGTCGTCGGCGAGGGAGTGCCGGCCCAGCGTGCGGGCCGAGCGGGCGGTCACGGTCAGGGTCTGGGCCTGGAACATCGGCGCGACGAGCGCGCCGGTCAGGGCGGGCGCGATGCCGATGGCCTCGTGGATCGGCCGGCCCTCCAGCGTGCTCGGGGTCAGCCAGTCGCCGAACTGGTCGTCGGAGAGGTAGCGCGGCGACCGCTGGTACTCGATCCAGGCGAGCATCGCGTCCAGGTTCTCCTCGAGCACCCGCCGGTCCCCGGTGCGCTCGTAGAGGGTCCACGGCACCAGGGCGATCGCGTCGCCCCACCCGGCGGCGGCCACGATCGCGCCGATCCCGGTCGCCGCGGCGGCGGACCCGGCGTCGTGCGGGGAGTACGGCGAGAAGATCGGCACCCGGCCGTCCGGCAGCTGATCGGCGCGCACGTTCGCCAGCCAGCGGCGCAGGAACGGCACGACCTGCGCGTTGTTGGTGGCGGCCGGGGCGAAGACCTGGATGTCACCGGTCCAGCCGGCCCGTTCGCGTTGCGGGCAGTCGGTCGGCACGGACAGGAAGTTGGCCCGCTGGCTCCACACCACGTTGCGGTGCAGCCGGTCGAGGCGCGGGTCCGAGGTCGCGAACGAACCGGTCCACTCCAGGTCGCTGCCGAGCACGACCGCGACGACGTCGCCGAACTCGGGCGCGACCGGCAGGCCGTGGATACGGGCGTAGCGGAAGCCGTGGAAGGTGAACGCCGGTTCGTACGTCTCGCCGCCGGGCCGGCCGGCCGCGACGTACACATCGGTCTGTTCCTTGTTGATGCCGTTGATGTTGGCGAACCAGGCGCCGTCCGGCCGGAGCGTTTCGGTGTGCTCCAGGGTGACCACCTGGCCGGGGCGCGGGTCGCGGACGGTGAGCCGGACCCGGCCCGCGATGACCTGGCCGAAGTCGACGATCCAGCCGGTCTCCGCGTCGCCGGTGATCTGCCCGGCGGGCAGTTCGAGAACCCGCCGCACCGGCTCGCCGGCGAACGACCGCAGCATGGCCGTGCTCTCGCCGGTCGGCGCCGCCGGGGTCCAGCCGATGTCGTCGAAGCCCGGCGAGGCCCAGCCGGCCTTCTCCTCGCGCCGGTCGTAGCGTTCGCCGACGAACAGATCCGCGTACGCCCACGGGCCCGGCGAGCCGACCACGCCCGGCCCGGAGCGGACCAGGTCGGTGCTGCCGTCGGCGTGGTCGAGGTGCAGCTGCCAGGTGGCGCCGGTCTCCGCGCCGAACTGGGCGCTCGAGCCGCTGATCCCGATGCGCCCGGCCCACCAGCCGTCGGCGAGCGCGATGCCGAGCACGTTCTCGCCGGTGACCAGCAGGTCGGTGACGTCGTAGCACTGCACCGAGATCCGGTGCGGGTAGCTGTCGAAACCGGGGGCGAGCACCTGGTCGCCGGCGTCGTGGCCGTTGAGGTGGGCGGTGTAGACGCCGTGCGCCGTCGCGTACAGCCGGGCCCGGGTCACGCCCTCGCGCACCCCGAACCGCTGGCGCAGCAGCTGGACCGGGCGCAGCCGCTGCTCGGCCGGGGTGGTGGGGCGATTGCCGGTGATCCAGTCGAACAGCGTCCACCGCTCGGTGGCGGTGGGCTCCTGCTTCGGGCTGATCCAGGCCGCCTGCCAGTCGGCCGGGCCGAGCAGGCCGGTCTCGAACGTGGAGGAGGACGCCTGTCCGGACGGCCAGACCCGCACCTGCCAGCGGTACGCCTGGTTGGGCTCGAGGGCTTCCCCGGCGTACTCGATCGCGGGGAACTTGTCCTTGACCTTGCCGCTGCGCCAGACCGGGTGGCCGTCGGCCCGGTCGACGCTGATCTCGAACGCGTCCTGGGCGCAGCCGGGTGTCCAGCTGAAACGCGGTTGGTGGACGCCGATGCCGATCGGCCGGGCCTGGTATTCGACGCGTAGGTCCATGAGGCGCTCCGAGGTGGGCTGTGGTGCGGCTCACGCTAGAAGTTAAAAACCTAAGGCACAAGGTTTCCGGCACGAAAACCGAAGATTTCAGGTTTTCGCGCGGCGGAATGCCGGTATACGGTGTCGCCGTGAGGGAAGACAGGGAGCGCGGCAGCTATTCGGTCGGGCGCGCGCGCCGGGAAAAGATCCTCGACGTGGCGATCGCCAACTTCGCCGAGCTGGGCTACTCGCAGACGTCCATGGCCAAGATCGCCCAGGACGCCGGCCTCACCGGCCCCGGCCTCACGCACCATTTCCCGACCAAGAAACACCTGCTGGTGGCGGTGGCCGAGCGGCGCTTCAGCATGCTCCGCGAGCTGGCCGAGGAAGCGCCGGAGGATGTCGACGGCACCGGGCCGCTCCGTCAGATGGTGCGGCTCTCCGGCCTGCTGCACCGGCAGCCGGGCATGGTCGAGCTGTTCGTGCTCGTCTCGGCCGAGGCCGCCGACCCCACCAGCGCGGCGCACGCGCTCTACGTCGCCCGCTACGAGACCGTGGTGGCCGCGCTGACCGAGAGCTTCCGCACGTCGGTCGAGGCCGGCTTCCTGCGAGCCGACCTCGACTACGACGGCATCGCCCGCGAGTGCATCGCGGTCGCCGACGGCCTCCAACTGCAGTGGGTGCTCACCGGCCGCCGCATCGACCTGCTCGGCCTGATCCGCAACCACCTGGAGCGGCTCGCGCCCGCGATCCTGGTCTCCGGCCGGGCGGTCGACCTATCGGATGAACTCAGGCCAGCCAGGTCGTGAAGCGCTCCATCGTGCGGATCGCGGCCGGGGCGCCCACCTCGTTGAGATAACCGTGCGCGGTGCCGCGCTCGCGGACCACCGTGACGTCGACGCCGGCCATCGCCAGCTCGGCCGCGAAACCTTCGCCGGACATGCGCAGCCGGTCCGCCTCGGCGTTGACGATGAACGCCGGCGGGAGTCCGCGCAGGTCATGGCCGGCCGGATAGACGTAGGGGTCGTCCAGCGCCTCGCCCGCGTAGTTCTCGTTGATGGCCATCATCGCCGCCTTCGGGAACGTCAGGAACGCGGGCAGCTCCTTGAGCATCGCCTGCAACTCCTCGTCGACCGGCGGAACCTCACCATGCAGAACCGGATAGACGAGCAACAACGACGCCGGTTGTACGCCGCCGGCGTCCCGCAACCGCATCGCCGCGCTCGCGGCGAGGTTCGCGCCCGCGCTGGCCCCGCCGAGCGAGACCCGCACCTCGCCGAAGCTCTCCACGGCCCACTCGAACGCCGCCGCGACCTGCAGCGACGCCACCGGGAAGCGAGCCCGCGGCCGGTCCGACATCGGTGGCGGCGGCAACGGCGCATCCGGCCCCGGCCCGCCCGGCGGCAGCAGGGCGGGAAGCGCGTCCAGCGGCGCCAGGGTGTAGTCGACCGACACCACCGTGACGCCCCGCCCGGCCAGCTCGCGGGCGACCTGATCGGCCTCGGGCATGTCGAGGTCGCCGAACATGAACGCGCCGCCGTGCATCCACACCAGCACCGCACCACCGGGCTGCGGCGGCTGATAGGTCCGGACCCGGAACGGATGACCGCCGGCCGCCAGGGCAACCTCGTCGATTTTCATCGCGTCATCGTAGCCCTCAAAACCTTGTAGGCAAGGTTTTCAGGCGGCCAGCAGCGGCCGGACCAGCTTGTTGAACTCCTCGGGCCGCTCGATCTGCGGCATGTGCCCGGTGCCGGGGAACAGGTGCCAGGACGCGTGCGGGAACGCCGACCGCGCCGCCGCCAGGTGCGCCGAGGGGAGGATCCGGTCGCGCTCGCCCCACACGAGCAGGGTCGGCTTGGCGTGCCGGGCCACCCGGGGGAGCAGCTCGGCCCGCCACCGGGGCGCGATGCCGCGGAACCCGCCGAGGGCCTGGGCGACCTCGAGATAGACGGCCGCGAAGTCGGGCTGCCGGGACAACTTGATCGCCATCGCCACCCGCTCCGGCGTCACCATGGCGCGTTCGGCGAACACGGACCGTTCCAGGCGCGGCGCCGAGACCTTGTCGATCCGGCGCAGCAGCTGACGCCCCACGCCGGGGATCGCCAGTGCGCGCAGCGCGAACGTGACCTCCTTGCCGAACCCGGCGCTGTTGACCAGGGTCAGCGTCGACACCCGGGCCGGCTCGTCGACCAGCATCTGCATCGACGTCGCGCCGCCGAGGCTGTTGCCCATCAGGTGCACCGGGCGGGTCTCGCCGAGCGCGTCGAGCGTCGCCCACACCCCGTCGGCCAGCGTGGACAGCGTCGTCGGCGCCGGCATCCGCTGGCTCAGCCCGAAGCCGGGCAGGTCGATGCTGATCACCCGGTGGTCGGTGTCGAGGAGCGGATGCTGCGCGTCCCAGTCCTCCAGGCTGCGCCCGATGCCGTGCAGCAGCACCACCGGCGGCGCCTGCGGATCACCCGACTCGTGGTAGCGGATCCGGGCGGTCTGCACGTCGACGTACTTCATCGGGCCACCTCCTGCGGTGGGCTTCATCGGGCCACCTCCTGCGGTGGGCTTCATCGGGTCACCTCCTGGGGTGCGCGTGAGCGGGACACCGACGCCGAGGTCGCGGCCCGCACGATCCGGGCGTGCGCCACCGGCAGCAGCCGGGCCAGCAGGTCGGGCGCCTTCGCCGAGGTGGAGATCAACAACCGGGCCTTGCGCTTGCCGACGGCGTCCAGGATCTGCGTGGCGGCCTTGTCGGCCGGGAAGGACAGCAGCTTGGCGAACACCTTGCGGTTGGGTTCGACCTCTTCGGCCGGTACGCCGCTGCCGACCAGCGCGCTCTCCGCGATCCGGGTCCGGATGCCACCGGGGTGCACCGTGGTCACCCCGATGCCGTCGTCGCCGAGTTCGCTGTGCAGCGCCTGGCTCAGCCCGCGCAGCGCGAACTTGCTGGCGCTGTAGGCCGACTGCCCGGCCGGCGCGATCAGCCCGAACAGGCTGGACACGTTGACCAGGTGACTGCCGGGGGTGGCCTTGAGCGCGGGCAGCAGCGCGTGCGTGAGCAGCATCGGCGCCCGGAAGTTCACGTTCATCACGGTCTCGAACTCGTCCACCGTGACCTGGTCGAACCGCCCGCCGAGCGCGATGCCGGCGTTGTTGATCAGCAGGCCCAGGGCAGGGTGCGACGCCAGCACCTCGGCGGCCACCGCGTCCACCGCGGCCCGGTCGGACAGGTCGGCGACGATGGTCTCGACCGCCGTCGACGGGTGGACCCGCGCCAGCCGGTCGGCGACCGCGGCGAGGCGGGCGGCGTCCACATCGACCAGGACGAGGGTGCTGCCCCGGGCGGCCAGGCCGTAGGCGAGCTGCTCGCCGATGCCGCTGGCCGCGCCGGTGAGGACGGCGGTGCGGCCGCGGAACACGTAGGGGGTCATGAGGCGATTTCCTCCAAGGGGGCGGGCTGGCGGGCGAAGGTCATGTCGCGGGTGACGTCGGCGCGCGGGAAGGTCAGCACGTCGCGCAGGTAGCTCTGCCGGACCAGCCACGGGTCACGCTCGCCCTGGCGGGGGAACTTGTCGAGCGCGCGTTGCACGTACCCGGAAGACAGATCGAGCAGCGGACGGCCGTGCCCACCGGGGTCGCCGGGCGTGGCGGTGGCGAGGCCGTGCCGGTCCAGGTGTTTGAGCAGGCGCATCACGTAGCGGTGGCAGAGGTCGGCGCGCAGCGTCCAGGACGCGTTGGTGTAGCCGATGCAATAGGCCAGGTTGGGTACGCCGCTGAGCATCAGCCCGCGGTAGGCGGCGTGCTCCCCGATGTCGACCGGCGTGCCGTCGATGCTCGCCTGCACGCCGCCCATCGGGATCAGCGACAGGCCGGTGGCCGAGACGACGACGTCGGCCTCGAGCAGCTCACCGGACTTCAGGCGGATGCCGCCCGGCTCGAAGTGGTCGATGTGGTCGGTGACGACCGAGGCCCGGCCGTCGCGGATGACCTGGTAGAGATCGCCGTCCGGGATCACGCACAGCCGCTGGTCCCACGGCTCGTAGGTGGGGGTGAAGTGCTTGTCGACGTAGGCCGGGTCCTTCAGCGCGTGCACGGCGAAGGCCCGCAGGATCTGCCGCACCCGCTTCGGCCGGCGGCGCGCGAGCTGATAGAAGCCCTGCGTGATCAGCAGATTCTTGGCGCGGGCGACGCGGTTCGCCATCCGCGCGGGAAGCACCCGGCGGGCCGCGTTCGCCACCACGTCGTTGGGCGGCAGGACGGTCAGGTAGGTGGGGGAGCGCTGCAGCATGGTCACGTGCGCGGCCTTGCCGGCCATGGCCGGGACCAGTGTCACCGCGGTGGCGCCGCTGCCGATCACGACCACTTTCTTGCCGGCGTAATCGAGGTCCTGCGGCCAGAATTGCGGATGCACTATTTGACCGGAAAAATCGGACAGGCCAGGGAAATCGGGTTGGTAGCCGATGTCGTAGGAGTAGTAACCGGCGCAGCCATAAAGGAAGGAGGCCGTCAACTCCGACTTGTCGGAGAGCACGACAGTCCAGCGCGCGGTCGCCGAGGACCAGTCGGCCGACACCACCCGGGTGCCGAAGCGGATGTGCGGGAGGATGCCGCCCTCGGCCGCCGTCTCCTCGATGTAGCGCCGGATCTTCTCCCCGGGCGCGATCGACTCCGCGCCGCGCCAGGGCCGGAACGGATAACTGAGCGTGTACATGTCCGAGTCGGACCGCACCCCCGGGTAACGGAACAGATCCCACGTTCCGCCGATCGCCTCCCGCGCCTCGAGGATCGCGTAGGTCTTGCCCGGCAGCTGTTCCTGCAGCCGCCAGGCCGCGCCGATCCCCGACAAACCGGCGCCGATGATGAGCACGTCGAAATGTTCGGCCATAGCGTCAGTGTGGTCGCGGTCACCGGCGAAGGACTTGTCTGAGGGCGACACTGATTTATCCTTTCGCGACATGGGATCGATGGTGCGGGCCGCCGGGCTGCGCGGACTTCCCGCGCTCCTCGACGAGCTCGGCGGCGACGGCGTGGCGCTGCTGGCCCGGCAGGGCATCGACGCGGCCGCGCTCGACACCGACGATGCGGTGATCCGCACGCTCGACGCCGGCCGCGCGCTGGAGACCGCGGCGGCCGAACTCGACTGCCCCGACCTGGGCCTGCGCCTCGCCGGACGGCAGGACATCGCGGTGCTCGGCCCCCTCGCGATCGCGATCGAGAACTCGGCGACGCTGGGCGAGGCCCTCGACTGCGCCACCCGCTTCCTGTTCGTGCACTCGCCGGCGCTGACCGTCACGCAGGTCCCCGATCCGTCCGGCCGCCCCGGCGTGGTCGGCCTGCGCTATGCCAGCACCGAGCTCGACCCGCTGCCCCCGCAGATCTGCGACAACGGCCTCGGCCTGCTGCACCGGATCATCGTGCTGCTCGGCGGCGGCCGTTACGGACTGCGATCCGTGCACCTCACGCACCGTCCGCTCGCCCCGGTCGCCCGTTACACCGAGTTCTTCGGGACGGATGTGCGCTTCGCGCAGGAGGCGGCCGTGCTGCGGGTGCCGGCCACGCTCACCCACGCGACGGTCGCGGGCGGCAACCGGGTGCTGCGCGAGGTCGCGCTCGACTACATCCGCACTCACTTCCCGCAGCCCGAGCAGACTCTCGAGGAGCGGGTGCGGCAGCTGCTCACCCAGTCGCTCGGCTCGGCGCCGGCCGACATCGCCGCGGTCAGCCGCCGGCTGCAGACCCACCCCCGGACCCTGCAGCGCCGTCTGGCCGCGGCGGGCACGACGTTCGACAAGATCCAGGATGGGGTACGCCGGGACACCGCGCACCGCCTCATCACCACCACGGACCTCCCGTTCACGCAGGTCACCGCGATGGTGGGGCTGACCGAGCAGTCGGCGCTCAGCCGTGCGGCGCGCCGCTGGTTCGGGGCGTCCCCCCGCGAGCTGCGCCGGCAAGGTCAGTGAAACCACGGCGGCGTTCCCACACCTGACAGCCGCACGCCGCCCCACGGGTCGGGCTCGCTGAGCTTCACCTTCTGCTGCGCCGACCCGGGAATCGTCAGCAGACCCTCGCGCAGCCCGCCCGCGACCCGCTCGCGCAGCAACTCGACCGGATCGGTGCGCCCGGCCCACCGGAACCGCCCCTCGACCGGCTCGAAGTGCGCCGAGGCCCGGATCTCGACGGCCAGGTCGTCGTCGCCGATCCGCAGCGAGGCCGGCCCGCGGTACTCCTCGTCGGGCAGGTTGCCCACCTCGTACTCGTCAGTGCTCATGAGTCACCTCGCCCTGATAGGCGGCGAGGCCGCCGGGAACGTCGGCGGCGTGCCGGATGCCGGCCACCCCGCCCCAGAGGAACGTCGTGAGGTAGTCGCCGAGCGCCTCGCGGCTGATCGGCTGCTGCTGCCGCAGCCACCAGTCACCGACCGCCTGCACGTAACCGACCACCCCGTACGCCCAGGGCAGTGCCGCCCCGGAGTCGAGGCCGCGGGCCCGCAGCCGATCGCCGAAGATCCGGGCCAGACCGCTCGCGACGGTGTCGACCACGTCGGCGACCACGTCCCGGCCACGCGGGATGTCGGGCTGATGCACGACGAACTGGTAGAGGTTCGTGTCGGCGGCGATGTGCGCGAGGTAGGCGTTGACCGCCGCGGCGATCGCCTCGCGCTCCTCCCGCACCGCCGCCACGGCCGGGATGATCGCCTCGAGCACCATCTCGCCGGAGACCTGCCCGACGGCCAGCCACAGCTCCGACTTGTCGGCGAAGTAGCGGTAGAGCACCGGCTTCGACACCCCGGCGCGAGCCGCGATCGCCTCCATGCCGACATCGGGCCCGAGCTCGCGGATCGCCTCGACGGCCGCCTCGGTCAGCTCGCGTCGTCGCTGCTCACGATGCCCGGCCCAGCGCCCCTTGCGGCCGTCGGTATTGACCGGCTCCTCATCGCGATTCATAGTACTAGGAGTAACTGTTACCTCGGGTAACGTCAAGTGCATCACATCCGGGAGATAACGATGACCCCCGAACGCGACCGCACCGCCGCCCGCCTCCTGCGCTCCTCGGCCGAGCACTCGTACGACCCCGACGTCGAGATCAACTGGGACGCGCCGCTGGCGCCGGACCTCTACTTCGTGCCGCCGCACCGCTCCAGCCTCTACGGCACGCAGCTGTGGGCGGGGATGACCGAGGAGCAGCGGATCACCCTCACCCGGCACGAGGTGGCGAGCATCGCGGGCCTCGGCATCTGGTTCGAGACGATCCTGATGCAGCTGCTCCTGCGCGGTTACTACAAGCAGGACCCGACCGCCGCCCACGCGCAGTACGCGCTGACCGAGGTCGCCGACGAGTGCCGCCACTCGATCATGTTCGGCCGGATGATCGACCGGCTCGGCACCCCGGTCTACCAGCCGGCCGGCGTCAACGCCGCCCTCGGCAAGTGGATCGCCGCCACCGGCACCGGCCCGCGGATGTTCGCCGCGATCCTGATCTGCGAGGAAATCCTCGACACCCTGCAGCGCGAGGCGATGTCGCACGAGCAGGTGCAGCCCCTGGTGCGGATGGTGTCGCGCATCCACGTCGTCGAGGAGGCCCGGCACGTCCGGTACGCCCGCGAGGAGCTCGCCCGGCAGGTGCGCGCGGCCGGCAAGGGGCGGCTGGTCTTCGACAAGCTGGTGATCGGCCGGGCCGCCTACCTGTGCGGCACCCACCTGATCCACCCGAACGTCTACAAGTCGGTCGGCATCCGGCCCTCGGACGGCTATCGGGCGGCCATGGCCAACCCGTATTTCCAGGAGACGATCCGGTGGTCCGGCGAGCGCGTCGTGACGTACCTCGATGATCTGGGTTTGATCGGCGGCCCCGGCCGGCCGCTCTGGCGGCTCTCCGGCCTGCTGCCCGCGTCACACCGTTTTGCCTGATCAGGGGCTTGACGTCGTACTTGAGGATTTCGGTCGGCCCGATCGGCCGGTGGGCGGTCGTTGCCGTGCGTGACAGATTTGCCGCGACGCAAGCAGCGGAGCGGGAGGCCGGCATGGACGACGCACTGGTGGCATACGGCGCCGGTCACGCCGACGGCAAGGCCGGGGTGAACGACTCCGGCCGCGCGGTGAACCCGCAGACCGGCGCCGACTATCTGGTCGGCATCGTCGACGGGCAGATCGCCGCGTTCGAGGAGGCGCTCATCGCCGCCATCCGCAAGGCCATGGACGACAAGGCAAGCGATGGACCAGGAATTTGAGGCGTACGCGGCGGGCCGTGCCGACGGCCTGGCCGCGCGGCGCGACGTCGAGCGGGCGGGCGATCCGGCATTCGGCCGCGACTATCGCATCGGCTTCCTCGACGGCCGCCTCGAGGTGTTCCGGATGCTCGCCGGCGTCCGCAAGATCGTCGAGGACGATTGATCTCTCTTCGGCCGGGCGGCCGATGTGAAAGCGCGTTGACCCGGCCGAAACCGTGCCTCGATGTCCTGGAAACCCCAGCTCGGAACACTGCCGGGATGGGGAGCGGATGACAGACAACGCGGTTCTGACCGGTTTCACGGTCGCGGTGACCGCCGAGCGGCGCCGGGACGAGATGACCGCGCTGCTGCAGCGGCGCGGCGCGCGTGTCGTCACCGCGTCCACCATCACCATCATTCCGCTCTCCGACGACGACGCCCTGCACGCGGCCACCGCCGCCTGCATCGGGCTCGCCCCCGACCTGGTCATCGCGACCACCGGCTTCGGCTTCCGCGGCTGGCTCGAGGCCGCCGAGGGCTGGGGCCTGGGCGAGAAACTGCGCGAGGCGCTCGGCCGGGCCCGCATCATCGCCCGCGGCCCGAAACCGTGCGGCGCCGTGCGGGCGGCCGGGCTCACCGAGGAGTGGGCGGCCAAGACCGAGGGCTCCGAAGAGGTCCTCGACCGGCTGCTCGCCGAAGGCGTCGCCGGCCTGCGCATCGTGGTGCAGGAACACGGCGAGCCGCAGGCCGACTTCGTGGCCGCGCTGCGGACGGCCGGCGCCGCCGTCGTCGAGGTGCCGGTCTACCGCTGGCAGGCGCCCGACGACACCGCGCCGGTGCGGCGGCTCGTCGAGCACGTGGCCGCCGGGCAGATCGACGCGGTCACCTTCACCAGCGCGCCCGCGGTCAAATCGTTCCTCGAACTGGCCGGCGACGACCTCGGCGCGGTGCTCGCCCGCTTCCGGGCCGGCACCCTCGCCGCCTGCGTCGGGCCGGTCACCGCCGCTCCGCTCCTCCAGCGGGACGTCCCGGTGGTCATGCCGGAACGCTTCCGGCTCGGCGCCCTGATCAAAACCGTGGCCGACGAACTGCCCCGCCGCACCGTCAAGCTCCGGGTGGCCGGCGGCACCCTGGAAGTGCGCGGGCACGCCGTGCTCATCGACGGCGAGCCGCGCGCGCTCGCTCCCGCCGCGATGGCCATCCTGTGCTCGCTGGCCGCCCGTCCCGGCGCGGTCGTCTCGAAGGACCAGCTGATCGCGTCTCTGCCGCGCGGCAACGACGGCCACGCCGTCGATGTGGCGGTGGCCCGGCTGCGCACCGCCCTCGGCTCCGGCCGGATCGTCGAGACCGTCATCAAGCGCGGCTACCGCCTGCGCCTCGACGACGCGGCCTGACCCCCTTACCTCCGGCACCGCCGCCGGATCCCCCTCGCGCTTCCGGAGGATCCTCATGACGTCGCACCGGCCCACACTGCTCGCGGTCGCTCACGGAACCCGCTCGGCCACCGGCCAGCAGCAGGTACGCGACCTGGTCGCCGCCGTCGCCCGTCGCCGGCCGGAGCTGGACGTCCGGCTCTCCTATGCGGACGTGCAGCAGCCCCGGATCGGCGCGGTCGTGCCGACCGTCGGCGACGCGGTGGTGGTGCCGTTGCTGCTGTCGGCCGGCTACCACGTGCGGGTGGACATCGCGGACGCCGTCGTCGGCACCGGGTTTCCGGTCACGGCGCCGCTCGGACCTGACCCCGTACTCCTGGAAAGCCTGGACCGGCACCTGCCGGATGCCGACGCGGTGGTTCTTGCCGCCGCTGGATCCTCGGATCCGGGGTGGCTTTTTTCGATCACCGAAGCGGCTTCGGCGTTGGGTAATGCACACGTCGCGTACGTCTCGGGCAGCGAACCCAAGGTCGCGGACGTCGTGGCCGGGCTGCGGCGACAGGGGGCACGGCGTATCGCGATCGCCGCGTACCTCCTCGCCGAAGGCCTTTTCTATCGCACCCTGCATCGTGCCGGCGCCGACTCGGTCACGCCGCCGTTCGCCCTCGACCCGGCGGTCGTGTCGCTGATCGTGCGCCGTTACGAATCGGCGCTTCTCACAACCGGCCCCGCCCGTATGTAGGGTTTTCCGAACCTTCGTGCAATCGCGACGGTCACGCCACCAAACATTCCCCCGGAATCCTCGGGTGTGACGGCGACCGACGCGTATTCCGCTCACGGAGGGGTTCGACAGGTGCATTCGACACCGCGATTCTTGCAAGGCGTCTTCCCTTTCGAGGGCAAGGGCCTGGATCGGCCGGCTCCGCTCGGCCCCGAACTGTCCTATCTGGTGCCCGACGGCGCTTCCGCGCAGGCCGTCTATTTCCGGGGCGGCAACGCGGCCGCCGAACTCGTCTGCGCGGTGCTGATGCGCGACGGCCGGCCGATGCGGTACTTCCCGATCGGCGCCAAGGGCGACGTGCATGTCTCCCTGCGGGTCGTCGAGGACCTGCCGGCCGGTTCGACGATCGAGCTCTGGCTGGCCGCGCCGGTCGGCACGATCGGAACCGTGATCGTCGACCTGGGGCTGGTGGAGGTCTGATGCCTTCTTCGCGGCAGCGGTTGGTGGTCATCGGCAACGGCATGGCGGGCGCCCGCACGGTCGAGGAGATCCTCGCCCGCGGCGGCGACTTCGACATCACCATGTTCGGCGACGAGCCGTACGGCAACTACAACCGGATCATGCTGTCCAACGTGCTCGCCGGTGTCGAGGACGAGTCCGGCATCTTCCTCAACGACCTCTCCTGGTACGCCGAGAACGACATCACCCTGCACACCGGCGTACGGATCGAGCGCATCGACCGCTACGCCCGTCACGTCTACGCGGCGGACGGCTCGGCCACCCCGTACGACAAGCTGATCATCGCCACCGGCAGCTCCGCGTTCGTGCCGCCGATCAAGGGCGCGCACGTGCCGGGCCGGGGCTACCACCAGGGCGTCTTCGTGTTCCGCACCCTCGACGACACCCGCTCCATGATCCGTTACGCCCGCGAACATCAACGGGCCGTCGTCATCGGCGGCGGGTTGCTCGGCCTCGAGGCCGCCCGTGGTCTGCAGAATCACCTCGGTCATGTGACGCTCGTGCACGCCGCCGGCCACCTGATGAATGCGCAGCTCAATGAGCGGGCCGGTCGGACTCTGCAGGCCACGATCGA
Source organism: Actinoplanes sp. NPDC026619 (assembly GCF_040638295.1). Lineage (NCBI taxonomy): Bacteria > Bacillati > Actinomycetota > Actinomycetes > Micromonosporales > Micromonosporaceae > Actinoplanes > Actinoplanes sp. NPDC026619. The sequence continues at coordinate 286,418 of NZ_JBEZYA010000002.1, read as the reverse complement.
GCAGAAGCTCGGCATCGATGTCGTGGTCGGTGGGATGACTACCGAGATTCTCGGCAAGCATGCGGTTACCGGGATCAAGTTGGCTGATGGTCGCGTGCTCGACTGTGATGTCGTCGTTATCGCCGCTGGGATCCGGCCCAATACGGCGGTGGCGGCGGAGAGCGGGTTGGTGGTCGAGCGCGGGATCGTGGTGGATGACTACATGCGCGCTCAGGACGAGGCCGACATCTACGTGGTGGGGGAGTGCGCCCAGCATCGCGGTCAGGTGTATGGGCTGGTCGCCCCGCTGTGGGACCAGGCCAGGGTGCTGGCCACAAACGTTAGTGGGACGAACGTTAGTGGGACGAACGTTAGTGGCACGAACGGTTGGGCGACCTACGTCGGGTCTCGGCTCGTTACCAAGCTCAAGGTCGCCGGCGTCGATGTCGCCTCGATGGGGCTGCAGAGCCCGGAACGCGACGACGACGAGCTGGTCGAGTTCGCCGAGCCGCGGTCAGGCGTCTACAAGAACGTGATCATCCGGGACGGGCGGCTCGTCGGCGCCACACTGGTCGGCGACAACGGCAAGGCGACGGCGCTGGTCAAGGCGTTCGAGAAGGGCCTGCCGCTGCCGGCCAACCGCGCCGAACTCCTCTTCGACCTCGGTGGCCCGGCGGCCGAGGAGAGCGTCGCCGACATGCCCGACGACGAGCAGGTCTGCAACTGCAACGGCGTCTCCAAGGGCGCCCTGAAAGCCTGCGTCGACGGCGGGTGCAAGACCGTCGGCGGCGTCATGGACAAGACCCGGGCCGGCAAGGGCTGCGGCACCTGCAAGCCACTGGTGCAGCGCATCGTCGAATGGGCCGCGGGCGGTGAGGTCGAGGAGGACCCGGCCGCGTCCTATTACGTGCCCGGCGTGCCGATGCCCAAGTCGGAGCTGATGGCGGCGATCCGGCAGCACGGGCTCACGTCGGTGTCGTCGGTCTTCGCCACGCTCGGCGGCGAGGAGGACGCCAAGAGCAAGATGGGCCTGGCGTCGCTGCTCAAGATGATGTGGGGCGCTGACTATGTGGACGAGCGGGACGCGCGCTTCATCAACGACCGGGTGCACGCCAACATCCAGAAGGACGGCACCTTCTCGGTGGTGCCGCAGATGAAGGGCGGCGTCACCACGCCGGCCGACCTCAAGCGGATCGCCGAGGTCGCCGAGCGGCACGGGGTGCCGATGGTGAAATTGACCGGCGGGCAGCGCATCGACCTGCTCGGCATTCCCAAGGAGAAACTGCCGCAGATCTGGGCCGAACTCGACATGCCGAGCGGATATGCGTACGGGAAGAGTTTCCGCACCGTCAAGACGTGCGTCGGCAGTGACTTCTGCCGGTTCGGGGTCGGCGATTCGACTGCCCTCGGCATCGCCCTCGAGGAGCGTTATCAGGGCATCGAGGGACCGGGCAAGATGAAGCTCGCGGTCACCGGCTGCCCGCGTAACTGCGCCGAGGCGTACGTCAAGGATCTCGGTGTTGTCGCTATTGACGGCGGCAAATGGGAGATCTATGTCGGCGGCGCCGCCGGAGCGCACGTCCGCAAAGGCGATCTGCTCACCACCGTCGACTCGGCCGATGAGGTCATCACGCTGACCGGGCGGTTCCTGCAGTACTACCGGGAGAACGGGAACTGGCTCGAGCGCACGTACGCGTGGGTGCCGCGGGTCGGCATTGACCACATCCGGGCGGTCGTGGTGGACGACGCCGAGGGCATCGCCGCCGACCTGGACGCCCGGATGTCCGAGGCGGTCGCCGCCTACCGCGACCCGTGGAAAGAACGCGCCGAGCCGGCGACCCCGGGCCAGTTCCGCACGTCGCTGCCGCTGATCGTGCTGCCCCAGGTCCCGGTGCGGGCATGAACCTCGGCTCGATCAACGACATTCCTCTCGGCGAGGGCCGCACCTTCGCGGTCGGCAGCGAGATGGTCGCCGTCTTCCGGCTGCGCGACGGCTCGGTCCGCGCGCTGTCCGCCGTCTGCCCGCACAAGGGCGGCCCGCTCGCCGACGGGCAGATCGACCTCAAGCAGGTCGTCTGCCCCCTGCACCTGAACGCCTGGGACCTGACGACCGGCTGCTCACTCAGCGGCCAGTCGCCGGTCACCGTCTATCCCGTTCGCGTCGACAACGACTCGCTCATCCTGGAGATGTGATGACAGCTACGCTGCCCGCTGCCCCGGTTCGCCCGGCCGCCCGGACCGTCCGCGGACACTGGATCGACGACTGGCGCCCGGAGGACCGCGAGTTCTGGGACCGGACCGGCGCGCCGATCGCCCGCCGGAACCTGATCTTCTCGATCCTGTCGGAACACATCGGCTTCTCGGTCTGGTCACTCTGGTCGGTGCTCGTTCTTTTTCTCGGGCCTGAGTACGGCATAGATCCGGCCGGCAAATTCCTGCTCACGGCGGTTCCCACGCTGGTCGGGGCGGGACTGCGAATCCCGTACAGCTTCGCGGTGGCCCGGTTCGGCGGCCGCAACTGGACGGTCTTCTCCGCCACGCTGCTGCTCGTGCCGTCGGTCCTGGCCGCCTTCCTGATCCGGCCCGGCGTCGACTACTCGACGCTGCTGATCCTGGCGGCGGTGGCCGGTGTCGGCGGCGGCAACTTCGCCTCGTCGATGACCAACATCAACGCGTTCTACCCCAACCGGCTCAAGGGCTGGGCGCTCGGCATCAACGCCGGCGGCGGCAACCTCGGCGTCGCCGCCGTACAACTGATCGGCCTGTTCGTCCTGGCCGTTTTCGGCGCCACCCATCCCGGCATCGTGGCCGGCATCTACCTCCCGCTGATCGTGGTCGCGGCGGTGTGCTCGGCGTTCTACATGGACAACCTGACCCAGGCCCGCAGCGAGAAGCGCGCCATGCGCGACGCCACCCGTGATCCGCACACCTGGATCATGTCGCTGCTGTACATCGGCACGTTCGGCTCGTTCATCGGCTTCGGTTTCGCCTTCGGCCAGGTGCTCCAGGTGCAGTTCCACACCGAGTTCTCCACCCCGGTGAAGGCGGCCTACCTGACCTTCCTCGGCCCGCTGCTCGGCTCCCTGATCCGCCCGGTCGGCGGTCTCCTGGCCGACCGGCTGGGCGGCGCCCGCGTCACCTTCGTGAACTTCATCGCCATGGCGGTGGGTGCGTCGGTCGTGCTGCTGGCGGCCCAGCAGAAGTCGCTGCCGCTGTACATCGTCGGCTTCGTTGCCCTGTTCGTGCTGAGCGGCGTCGGCAACGGCTCGACCTACAAGATGATCCCCGCCATCTTCCGGTCGAAGTTCCCGTCCGACGACCTCTCCGCCCGCCGCCTGTCGAACGCGGTGATCGGCATCGCGGGCGCGATCGGCGCCTTCGGCGGCGTCCTGGTCAACCTGGCCTTCCGCCAGTCGTTCCTGGAGACGAAGAGCGCGGACGCGGCGTACATCGGGTTCATCGCCTTCTACGCCCTGTGCGTCCTGGTGACGTGGGTGGTCTACCTGCGGCCGGGTGCGCGTACGGAAGGCGCGGTCTGACGGGTTTGGCCCGCCTCGCTTGGGGGATCCAGGACCAGGTAGACCCACGATTGCGGGAGGCGATCATGCCGGCTGGATCCAGCCCCAAGCGGGAGCGGCAGTACGAGCACATCAAGGACAGCGTCGAGGAGCGTGGCGGCTCCGAGAAGCGGGCCACGGAGATCGCGGCCCGCACCGTCAACAAGGAGCGCGCTCGCGCCGGTGAGTCGAAGACGGCCAGCCGGTCCTCGATCAAGGACGTGTCGTCGGGGCACCGTGGGGGCAAGCGGTCGCACACCGGGGCTCAAGGGCGCACCAAGGAGCAGCTGTACAACGAGGCCAAGAAGAAGAACATCGCCGGGCGGTCGTCGATGAGCAAGGCGGAGCTGGAGAAGGCGCTGTCTTAAGCTGTCCGGCATGGGGCTGAAACTGCGTACCGTGTCGCTGAATTTGCCGTTCGGTCTTGGTGGGGTGGAAGTCGGGGTTTCCGAGGCTGAGGTGCGGGCGGCGTGGGCGCTCTACGTCGAGCTGGCGACGCGGGTGGCGGTGCAGCCGCTGGAGGCCGACCGTGGTTTTGCCCGGGAGGCGCTCAACTCGCTGTACTCGTTGTTCGCGACGACGCGGGAGGTGCTGCGGGCGGCCGGGCCGGAGATCGCTGATGGGCCCGATGCGCTCGGGCCGCTCGCGATCCGCATCGTCAACGAGGGGCTGCGGCCGTTCGTGACGCGGTGGCACACCGAGCTGCGCAAGCACGAGGAGGTGTCGGCCGACGAGTCCGCCTGGCCGCTGCGGGCCGAGTTCGACGCCGAGCTGCAGCGGGTCCAGGCGGAGCTGGGAATCTACGTGGACAACCTGGCGACGCTGGCCGGCATCCGCGCCTAGTTGGTTCCGGCGGTGAGTTCGCTGAAGAGGCGGTTCGCGGCGGGGGAGTCGAACTGGCGTTGCAATTCGGCGCGGGCTACCTGCTTGCGGAACTCGCCGGCGTAGGACGGGTCGCCGGCGTTGTGCATGAGTTCGGTGATCCAGGTGGCGAACGCCTGGTAGTTCCAGATGTGCCGCAGGCAGGTCTCGGAGTAGGCGTCGAGCAGGCTCGAGTCTTCCGCCCGGACCTGGTGGATGATCGCGCGGGCGAGCACCTCGGCGTCGTACAGGGCGAGGTGGATGCCCTTCGCGCTCATCGGCGGGACGATGTGCGCGGCGTCGCCGAGCAGGTAGAGCCGGCCGTGACTCATCGGGGCGTGGACGACGTTGCGCAGCGGCACGAGTCGCTTGTCGATGATCGGACCGGACGCCACCGGGGTGCCGAAGCGGGCCGCCAGCTCGGTCCAGATGCGGTCGTCCGGCCATTGGCCGAGGGTGTCGCCGGGCGGGCACTGCAGGTAGAGGCGGCTGGCCTCGGGGCCGCGGGGGATCAACCCGGCCAGGCCGCGGGAGTGGATCGCCATCCCGGAGGTGGTGGCCGGGACCGCGGCGAGGATGCTCAGCCAGGCGTACCCGTACTCGTGGGTGTAGCGGGTCAGGACTCCGTCGGGGATGGCGGCGCGGCTGATGCCGCGGTCGCCGTCGCAGCCGGCGATGAGGGCGCAGCTGATGACGGTGCCGCCGCAGCGCACGACGCCTTCGTCGGCGTCGAGGCCGGTCACCGGGGCCTCGAAGCGCAGGTCGCCGCCCTCGCGCAGGAAGACGTCGGTGAGGTTGCGGACCAGGACCTGCTGCGGGCAGAGGACGCTGTCGTTGTCGTCGTCGAAGTCCACCGGCAGCGCGTGGCCGTCGATGAAGAAGCCGGCCGCGACCTCCAGCACGGGATCGCCCTGCACCACCTCTTCGAGGCCCCACTCGCGGTACATCCGCACGCCGAGGCTGTCGATGGTGCCGGCCCGCTGGCGCTGCTCGGCGTACTCCCGGCTGCGCCGTTCCAGAATTATGCAGCCGATCCCGTTGCGCTGCAGGAAGTTGCCGAGCGTGAGGCCGGCGACCCCGGCCCCGATGATGACTACTGAGGTTTCGTCCATGGCCCCACTCTGGGCCGATCCGCGATGGTCGACCACCGGTGAATGACCTCCGAATGCCGGAAACCCGCCAACCTAGGTGGCGCGGTAGCGGCCCGGGGTCTGGCCGACGACCTCGGTGAACGCGTCGATGAAGCTCGACGGGTTGGACCACCCGCACTCGGTCGCGGTGCCGGTCACCGAGCGGCCGCCGGCCAGGTGGACCAGGGCGTGGTGGATGCGCAGGACGGTGCGCCAGCGGTGGAAGCTCATCCCCATCTCGGTGTGGAACAGGCGGCTCAGCGTGCGCTCGCTCGCCCCGGCGGCCCGGCCCAGCTCGGTCAGCGTCGCGGCGCGGCCGGGGTCGGCGTGCAGCAGGTCGGTGACGGCGCGCAGCCGGTCGTCGCGGGGTTCGGGCAGGTGCAGGGAGAGCTCGGGGGTGATGTCCAGCTCGTCGATCACGACCGCCAGCAGCCGGTCGTGCGCGCCGGGGCGGGCCTCCGGGCGGTCGGTGAGCGCCAGCAGGGCCTCGCGCAGCAGCGGGCTGACCAGGTGGACGCCGGGGTGGGCGGGCAGCGGGCCGCACCGGCCGGCCGGGACGGTGATGATGCGGACGTCGGTCTCGCCGTAGAAGCGGTGCGAGTGGTCGAAGCCGGGCGGCGTCCACGTCACCCGGTTGGCCGGGGCGACCCAGGTGCCGCGCGCGGTCGTGGTGGCGAGAGCGCCGGCCGCGGCGTACACCAATTGGCCGTCGGTGTGTGAATGGGCCTCGAGGTGGAAGCCGTGCGGCAGCCGGCCGCCGGCGAAGGCGGGCAGCGAGTGGCGGGTTTCCGGCATAGTTAGGCAGAATACTGCCGGCTTTCAGCCGGTGAAGCCGGTAAGGGCCTGGGTGATCTGGCGCGAGGTCTGTGCGGCGATGCGAGCATCGATGGCGGCGTACGACGTGTACGCGTTCAGCCCGGTCGCCAGAGCCCAGCCGCGGCCGCGCGCCCAGGTGGCGTCGTCCACCCGCAGCCTCGCCCGGAAGACCGCCCGCGCCGCGTCGCCCAGCAGCGTGAACGCCATCATCATGTCCCGGGCCGGATCGCCGGCCGCGAGCCCGCCGAAGTCGATGACCGCGCTGATCCGCCCGTGCTCGGCGAGCAGGTTGCCGGTGTGGAAGTCGCCGTGGAACCAGACCGGCGCCCGGTCCCATTCCGGCGCGGCGAGCGCCTCCGCCCACACCGCGGTCATCGCGGCCGCGTCGAAGACGCCGGCGACCTCGGCGATGGCGGCCCGGGTCTCGTCGTCGCGGTCGGCGAGACGCCCCTTGCCGGCCGGCGCTCCGTCCACCGGGAGCCGCTGCAGGGCGAGGAGGAAATCGGCCAACCCGGCCGCGGTGTCTTGCGAATCGCCGAACTCGTCCACCGTGGCCACCGCGCCGGGCAGCCACCGGGACACCGCCCAGGGCCACGGATAACCCAGGCCCGGGCGGCCCACCGCGACCGGCGCCGGGATGGCGAGCGGCAGGTGCGGCGCGAGCCGGGGGAGCCACTCGTACTCCTTGGCGGCCTGCCCGATCGCCCCGCCGTGCCGGGGCAGCCGGACCGCCAGTTCGTCGCCGAGCCGGTAGATCACGTGATCGGAGCCGCCCCGCTCGACCGGCCGCAGAGGCAGCGCGGCCCAGTGCGGGAACTGCGCGTTGACGAGTTGCCGGGCCGGGGGCGTGTCGATCACCGGTGAATCGTAGGTCAGTACGACGGGGTAACCGTGTAGCTGATCGACGCGGAGTAGGTGCCCGGCGTCAGCATGCTGTCCGTCCGGATCCGGGTCACCAGGGCAATCACGTCCCCGGTCACCGACGTGGGGCGGGTCGCGGTCACCACCGTCTCGCCGGTGGTCGTGTAACCGGCGTACGCGCCGGAAAGTGCGGAAGCGGCAGCGCCCGCACCGCTCCCGCCGACCCCGGTCACGGTGTAGCCGATGCGATCGGCGCCGAAGGCGGCGGAGCTGACCGCGGCCGTCTGGCCGCCGGAGACCGCGGCGATCGTGCCGCCGGCCCCGGTGAGCGCCGTGCCCTTGAGGCTGACGGTGTAGCCGTGGGTGGCGTTGGTGCGCACGGTGATCGGCATCGTGGTGCTGACGTCGGCGCCGATCATCGGATCGACCAGGATGGTGCTGGGGCCGGCGACGGTGACCAGCTCGGTGGGGTTGGGCACAGGCAGCACCGTGGAGCTCGGCGAGGTGAAGGTGACCGCGCCCGAGCGGGCTGTGTCGACGACCGTGCCACCGCTGTCCAGGGTGCTGACGGTGCTGTAGAGCGAGCCGGTCGTGGTGGTGTTGGTGAAGTTGCCGGCCGAGAGATAGACGTGCCGGCCGGCCGGGATCGTGATCGGCGCCGCGAACGTGTAGGTGAGCGTGGTCGAGCTCAGCGACAGGGTGCCGGCGGTGGGCAGGTCGACGGTCGTGACCAGGGTGGGGCTGGTGTTGGTGGTGCCGCTCGGGACGGTGAAGGTGATCTTCGAGACGGGGGTGGCGGTCTGCGCCACGAACTCCCAGCCGTAGGTGGTGCCGGCGTGCGAGGCGGTGGCGTCGGAGACGTAGAAGGTAGCGGCGGTGCCCTGCGTCGTCAGGGTGCGCACGCGGATCTCGCCGGAGGACGGGATGTAGAGGTCGCCGGACGAGTTGATCGCCAGCCGGGCCGGGCCGAACACGGCCGAACCGCTGGCGGCGCCGGCCTGTCCGTCGCCGCCCCACGAGCCGCTGCCGAGCTTGCCGGCGACGTTGTGGATGATGCCGTGCCGGTCGACGCGGCGCACGACGTGGTTGCCGGTGTCGGCGACGTAGGTGTTGCCGGCGCCGTCGAACTCGATCCCGGCCGGGCCGGTCAGGGTGGCCGCGGTGGCCAGGCCGCCGTCGCCGGTGACGCCCGCGGTGCCGGTGCCGGCGAACGTGGTGACCAGGCCGGCGTGCACGCGGCGGATCCGGTTGTTGGCGGTGTCGGCGATGTACATGTCGCCGTCGGTGTTGAGCCGGACGTCGGACGGCCCGTTGAGGTTGGCCGTCAGGGCCGCGACGTTCTCGCCGTTGTAGGCGGTGCTGCCGCTGCCGGCAACTGTGCTGACGGCGCCGCCGCTGAGCATGCGGATCTTGTTGGATCCGTTGTCGGCCCAGTAGATCACCCCGGTCGAGGTGATGCAGAGGCCGTAGGGGTCTTTCAGGGTGGCGCTCGCGACCGGCCCGTCGACGCCGGTGTTGGCGCCGGTGCCGGCCACCGTGCTGATCAGCCCGGTTGCCGCGGTCACCTCCCGGATGCGTTGATGGCCGGTGTCGGAGATGTAGAGATCGCCGTTGGCAGTGACCGCGACCGCCTGCGGACCGTAGAGGTTGCCGCTGGTCGCGGCCCCGCCGTCGCCGTAGCCGTTGCAGGCGGCGTTGCAGGGGAAGCCGGTGCCGGCCACCGTGCTGATCACCCCGGACGTGTTGATCTTCCGGATCCGGTTGTTGTTCGTGTCGGCGACGTAGGTGTTCCCGGCCGCGTCGACCGCGACCCCGGCCGGGTGGCTGACCTGGGCGAGCGTCGCCTGGCCGCCGTCACCGGAGTAGCCGCGCCAGGTGTTGCCGGCGACCGTCGAGATCACCCCGAGCGCGCTGATCTTGCGGACGACCGAGTCGGTGGAGGTCGACGTGCCGGTCGGCAGCGCGCCCTGGGCGAAGTAGAAGTTGCCGAGACCGTCGCGGGTCAGGTCGGTCGGCCGGTCCAGGGCGGCCGAGATCGCCAGGCCGCCGTCGCCGGTGTAGCCGGTGGTGCCGCTGCCGGCGAAGGTGGTGATCAGGCCGCCGACGGTGAAGCGCCGGATCCGGTCGTTGGTCGAGTCGGAGAAGTAGATCGTGTCGGTGGTGGTGTCGATGTAGATGCCGGTGGGGCAGTTGATCAGCGCCGCGGAGGCGAGGCCGCCGTCCCCGGAGGACCCGCTGGAGCCCTGCGTGCCGGCCACCACGGTGCGGTTGCCGCCGGAGGAGTCGAACCGGGTGATCGTGTTGCCGACGCAGTCGGTGACGTAGACGTTGCCCGCGCTGTCGAACGCGACGTCCTCCGGTCCGCGGATGGTCTTCGGGCTGACCGACGTGAACGTCGCGAACGCGGTGATCAGGCCGGTCGCCGCGGTCACCTTGCGGACCACGAAGTTGTCGGTGTCGGCGATGTACATGTCGCCGTTCGCCGCGACGCCCACCCCCGCCGGGTTCCGCAGCTGTGCCGCGGTGGCCACGCCGTTGTCGCCGGTGTAGCCCGCCGAGGACCCGGCCACGGTCGTGATGATTCCGGTCGCGACGGTGACCTTGCGGATGCGGTGGTTCGAGGTGGAGGCGATGATCAGGTTGCCGGAGCTGTCCAGGTCCACGTCGTAGGGGTTGTTGAGGCCGGCCGAGGTGGCCGCCCCGGTGTCGCCGGTGTTGTTGGGCGTGCCGATCCCGGCCGCGATCGTCGCCTGCCCGGTGCTGAGGTCGACCTTGCGGATCACGTTGGAGTCCTGGTCGGCGATCCACAGCGTGGTTCCGGCGCTGTTGACCGCCACGCCGCGGGCGGCCATGGCGATCGAGGTGGCGGCGCCGGTGGCCGGCGTGCCGGCGACGGTCGCCAGATCGCCGGGCGCCGCCTGCGCGGGCGCGGGCGCGACGAGGACGGCCGCCGCCACCAGGGCGGCGATGGGCGGCAGCGTCCTCAGGCGGCCCATGCCGTCTTCGTCTGGTCGGCGGCGGCGGCGGTGGGCCGGTGCCGGCCCGGCCGGTGCCTCGCGGCCTCGCGGCGGGCGGCCCGGCGGCGGCGGAGCCAGATCCAGTACGCGGTGAGCGTCGCCGCGATCAGGCCCAGCAGCACCAGGGTGTACCAGGGGATGACCAGCAACCGGTCGCCGTGGCCGGTGATCGTCTGCAGGGTCGCGGTGCCGTTGCCGTAGTTGACCTGGGCCTGCGGCCGCGCCCACAGGAAGAAGCCGTGCACCCGGTAGTGGAACTCGGCGTACCGGGAGGTGCCGGTGGGGATCAGCGCCATGCTGTCGGAGGTCCGGATCAGCCGGTCGCCGAGCCGCACCTGGCTGCGGGCGAGGGCGGACGCGTCGCCGACGTTGGCCACCGTGAATCCCCCGTCGAAGGTCGACGCGATGGTGAGGAATCGGTTGGGCGTAAAGATGATCTTCAGTTGGCGCTGCCGGGCCCCGGCCAGTTGCAGGGTGACCAGCGCGCCGATCCGGTGATAGATGCGGACCGCGCCGTCCGGATCGACCGGCTGCGCCTCGGCGACGAAGCCGAGAAGGTAGACGTCGGGCAGCAGGCTCGGCGGCACCTTGATGGTGACCGGCACCGAGCGGTAGGTGTGCGCGGCCAGCTGCAGCGACGGATTGACCGTTACCCCGGGCGTCCAGGTCGGATCGGCGTCGTCGGTCAGCACCGACTGGCCGTTGTCCTGCGGCTCGACCTTCACCGAGCGCAGCTTGACGGTCAGCGGGTGCGTGCCGTTGTTGGCCACGGTGAGCTGGGTGTGCACGATCCCGTCGGTGCCCGGCGACACCGGCTCGGCGGACGTGCTGACCGAGAAGTCGGCCGAGCCGGTGGTGGTCGGGTGCGGGACCGGGGCGGCGCCGGCCGGTGCCGTGGGTCCGGCCGCCACCGCGACGGCGGCGGCGAGCGCGACGGCACGCTTGAGCAAGGCCCGCTCCTCAGTAGCTGGGCACCACGGTGTAGGTGACCTTGGCGCTGTAGTTGTCGGCGGGCTGGGTGTAGTCGATCTTCGCCCGGTTGGTGATGGTCATCGTGTCGCCGTTGGTCGGCCCGCTCGCCGACACCACGTTCTCCCCGCCGGTCACGTAACCGACGTACAGCCCGGAGGTCAGTGGCGTCGAGGTCCCGGTGCCGAGACCGGTGGTGCTCAGCGTGTAGCCGAAGGAGCCGTTGGTGAACGATCCGGACGCGACCCCAGAAGACTTGTCGGCAGTTATCGCCGAGAAATGACGCGCGGGCGCGCCGCCGGTCGGCTGCTGGTCGGTCTTCACGTTCAGCACGTAGCCGTTGGTCGCGTTGGTGGCCACGGTCAGATGGACCGCTCGGGTCTGGTCGGCCAGCGCGGCCACCGACGGGTCCATCAGCATCTGGAAGCTGGTGGTGTCGCTGGTGAACGCGGTCGAGCGGGCCACCACCACGTTGATGGCGGTGCTGTTGTTGCTGATCGTGACGGAGTTGCTGGTCCCGGTGTCGGAGCCGGCGGCGATCGCGCTGGTGTAGGTGCCGGTGGTGCCGGTGTTGGTGAACCCGTCGAGCGAGATCAGCACCGAGGTGCCGGAGGGGATCGAGGTCGGCGTGGTCACCGTGTAGGTGACGGTGGTGCCGCTCAGCGCGGCGCTGCCGCCGGTGAGGCCGTAGACGTCGACGACGCTCGGCGTGCCGGCGGTCCCGGCCGGCACCGTGAAGGTGACGGCGCCGATGGTGGCGGTGGTCGCGGTGGTGAAGCTCCAGGTGTAGCGCACGGCGGTGATGCTGGGTTGGGGGTTCGACATCGACCAGCCGACGGTGGTGAGGGGCGCGGCCATGGCCGGGGCGGCCACCACCAATGCCGAGGCCGAGGCGATCACTGTCAATGTGGCGAGCCGAGACTTCCAGCTTCGGGCCATGAACTACTCCGTCCGGGGGGATTTGGACCTGTCCTCCCTTCGGCGATCGGTGCCCCGGCCTGAGTACGCCACATGATCAACATCAAGTTCACCTGTTCGAAACCGGCGCAAGGCCAGCAGTAGGTATGGTTCCGCCATCCTCGACGACATCGATCCGTTCATCGGCACCGCAGCGACCGACCTGCCGCGCGCACATGGTCTGGCCGCCAGCTGGTGGTGGCCGAAACCGCAGGTGGGCAACACCCACCCGGGCGCGACCTCACCGCTGGGCATGGTGTCGGCCTGTGCCTACTCCGGTGCCTACCCGACCGGTTACGGCCGTTATGCGAAGAACACCGAGGGCGTCCCCGAGGAGATGTTCGACCGGGTCCAGGCGTCCGGGTTCACCCACTTCCAGCAGTCCGGCACCGGCGCGATCCGGAAGTACTACAACTACGTCCGGGTGACCCCGATGGTCCAGCCGCTGGATGCGCTGGGCGAGTCCTGGGAGCTGCACGACGAGGTCGCCGAGGCCGGCTACTACGCGGCCACCCTCGACACCGGCGTCCGCTGCGAGATCACCGTCGGCCCCAAGACCGCGGTGCACCGCTACACCTTCCCCGAGCACCGCTCCGCCCGCGTCGTGATCGACCTGTCCTGCGGCGGCCTCGCCATCGACCTCGGCCGCACCGTCCCGCTGCGGGCCCAGGTCGAGAGCATGGGATACGGAAAAGCCCAGGGCACCGTGGTCATGGAAGGCGTGCCGCTCAGCGTCTACGTGGAGGTCGAGACGCCGGGCTGGCGGCAGATGCTGTGGTACGACCGGCGCCTCATCGACGGCGGCACCCGGCTCGACTTCGACAGCATCCGGCACACCAACCTGCGCCCGTTCGGGATGCTCTTCATGGGCTCGGCCCGCCCCGGTCAGGTCGTCGAGATCCGGATGGGTTTCTCGCTGCGCGGCCACGAGCAGGCCAAACAAAACCTCGAACGCGAATGCGGTACGGGTGAGCCGGCCTTCAACATGGTCCGCACCCGCACCCGGGCCCGCTGGCGGGAACACGTCAGCCGGGTGCAGGTCGAGGGCGGCACCGGATCCCGGCGCAAGGTCTTCGGCACCGCGCTTTACCACTCGCTGATCAAACCGTGCGTGGCCGACGACGAGAGCCCGTTCTGGCCCACCTCGGGGCCCTATGCGTTCGACGTCTGCACCATGTGGGACATCTACAAGACCCAGCTGCCGCTGCTGGCCGCGATCGCCCCGGAACGCCACGCCGACATCCTCGAATCGCTGATCCGGGTGTGCGAGGAGGAGGGCAACTTCCCGATCGGCTACCGGATGGCCCGCGGCGCCGACCGGTTCTTCCGGCAGGCCAGCTCGCTCGCGCACACCGCCCTCGCCGACGCGCACGCGCTCGGCCGGGCCGAGATCGACTGGTCCTGGGCGCTCGTGCACATGGTCGACGACCTGCGCCGGATGTACGGGGAAGACTTCTTCGAGCACGGCGTCGTGCACCCGATCACGCACACCCTCGACCTGGCGTACGCGCATCACTGCACCGCCCGGGTGGCCCGTTCGCTCAACGACCGCAGCCTGGCCGACGACCTGGAACGCCGCGGCCGCCAGTGGGTCAACGCGTTCGACCCGGACACCGGCCTGCTGCGCGACTCCGAGTTCTACGAGGGCGGCAAGTGGAACTACTCGTTCCGCCTGGTGCAGGACATGGCCTCGCGGATCGGCCTGGCCGGCGGGGACGCCGCGTTCATCGGCATGCTCGACCGGTTCTTCGGTTACGGCGCCGACCCGGTGAAACAGCCCGGCCAGTGCCCGCAGCCGGCCGAGATGGCCGCCGGTTACGCGCTGCACCGCTTCGAGGGGCTCAACAACGAGCCCGACATGGAAGCGCCCTGGTCATATCACTGGGCCGGCCGGCCGGACAAGACCGCCGAAGTCGTGCAGGCGGCTCTGACCTGGCAGTTCGGCACCGGAGCGGGCGGCCTGCCCGGCAACGACGACTCCGGCGGCCTGAGCTCGTGGTACGTGTGGGCGTCGCTGGGCCTGTTCCCGGTGGCCGGCCAGAACCTGTTCCTGATCAACGCGCCCGCCTTCGACCGGGCGGTGCTGCAGGCCGGCGACGGCGAGTTCATCATCGAGACCAGTGGGCACCGGGAAACCCCGATCGGCGTGGACGGCCTCGATCGTGACCCGCCTGTGCAATACGTGCAGTCCGCCACCCTCAACGGCGAGGCGCTGCACAGCACCCATTTGTCCGCCGCTGAAGTCCATCGAGGCGGCCGGCTGCATGTGAAGTTGGGCCCCGAGCCCAGCAGTTGGGGCCATGAGCTCCGGCCACCGTCCCTGTCCTAAGACCCGCAAGGACCCCCCATGAGTCACCCCTCCCGCCGCCTTGTCATCGTGGTCCGGGCCGATCCGGTGATCTGCGGCCACTCCGGCGAGGCCCGCAACCTGGCCGAGGTCGCGCTGACCCGCGGCTTCGACGACGTCCGCCTCCTCACCTGGCCGATTCCCACTCTCGAGGCGGCCGGCCTGCCGCTGAAGCCTCTCGACCGGCTCCTGCCCTACAGCGACGGCATCACGGTGGAACGGCCCGAAGCGGTCGGCGACTACCGGGTGCCCGACGGCCGCCACCTGGCCGGGCTCACCGGCCGGCTGGTCGAGCTGCTCAGCGAGCCGGTGCCGACCGTCTGCCTGTCGATGTACCTGGTGCCGCACACCACCGTGGTCATCGACGCGGTCAACGCCGCCCGCGCCGCCGGGTTCACGCCGCAGGTCCGCACGATCGCGAAGGCGGTCGGCTCGGACGTCACCAACGTGATCCGCAACTGCCTGCGCGAGGGCCGGTGGGGCGCCGCCACCGTGCTGTTCACGACGTTCCTCGCCAACGACGAGCTGGTCGCGGTCTCCGAGTACACCCGCGACGAGATCATCGCGACGGCCGAGGAGGTCGACGCGCACAGCGGCACCACGTTCGCCGAGCAGTGCCGCAACCGGGTCACCGTGAGCTACCCGCCGATCGACGCGACCGCGTTCCTCGACCCGGAACCGGCCGCCGTCGACGCCGCCCTCGCCCGGCGCGGCCTGCGCCGCGACGGTTACCTCCTCTTCCTCTCCCGGGTGGCCCGGGCGAAGGGGATCTACGACCTGGTCATCGCGTACGGGCAGATGCGCTGCCGGGACGACGTGAAGCTGGTCATCGCCGGCAACGGCCCCGCCCTCGAGCACGTGCGGGCGATGGCCAAGGAGGACGACCGGATCGTCTTCCTCAACGACGTCGACGACGACGAGAAGACCCTGCTGATGAACGGGTGTGCCGCGTACGCGCTGCCCACCAAGCCGGAGCCGGACTTCGTCGAGACGTTCGGCATCGCCCTCGCCGAGAAGATGCTGGCCGGCGGCGGCCCGATCGTGACGACGCTGACCGGCGGCACCGGCGAGGCGGTCGGCGACGGCGCGATCATCGTCGAGCCGGGCGACATCAACGCTCTCGCCGACGCCCTCGACCGGGTGATCCTCGAGATGACGCCGGAGGAGAAGGCGTCGCTGGCCACCCGGGCGCGGGCGAAAGCGCTGGAATTCGACCGCGGCGCCGTTTTCGACAGCCTCTTCCCGCAGGCCACGGTGGGCTCCTAACATCGAGCGGTGGTCCGCTACCGCACCTGGCTCAGGCCCGGCCGGCTGTACCCGATCGTGGTGCTGACCGCGCTGAGCCTGGCCGGGTGCGCTCTCGGCGTACTCAATCGGTGGTTTCTGCTCTTTCTTCTTCCGCTGTCCGCCTTCGGCTATGTCTCGGTGATCCTGCTGGGCAGCGCCTATCGCCTCGGCCCCGGCGGCGCTCAGCGGCGCATCCACGAGCTGATCGCGTCGCAGGTGCCCGGCGGCCGGGTCCTCGACATCGGCTGCGGCAGCGGCAGTCTCGCCATCACGATCGCCCGGCGCTGCCCGGACGCGACCGTGACCGGCATCGACTCGTGGGGTCCGGGCTGGCACTACTCCCGGCAACTGTGCGAGGAGAACGCCCGCGTCTCCGGCGTGACGGTGCGGTTCGAGCGGGGGAGCGGCGCCGCCCTCGACTTCCCCGACGCCGCGTTCGACGTCGTGGTCAGCTGCATGACATTTCATGAAATAAGAGACAAAGCTGATTGTGTACGCGAGGCGCTGCGCGTCCTTCGACCCGGCGGCCGCTTCGTCTTCGTCGACCCGTTCGCCGACCCGGCATATTACCCGACACCGCCCCGGCTCCCGGGTTCGTCTTGCCCGCTCGGCGATCTTGTCGACCTGCCGTTCCCGCTGCGGCACCCGAAGGTGCTCGGACGCGTCCTGCTGCTCGCGGGCCTGAGGGAACACTGAGTGACGTCCATCGCTGATCCGTGTCACCGGGCGGCCGGAGGTCCTACGGTGGAGGCCACGGCGGGAGGTGGCGGCCTGTGCTCGAATCACTCGGGCTGGTGGACCGGTTCGGCTACACCGGCATCGGCGCCATCGTCTTCATCGAGAGCTTCGGCATCCCGGCGCCGGGCGAGACCGCGATCATCGCCGGTGCGGCCTACGCCGGCCGCGGCGGGGGTCACCTCAACATCTTCGTGGTGGCGCTGACTGCTTTCCTCGCCGCCGTTATCGGTGACAGCGTCGGCTACTGGATCGGGCGGCGCGGCGGGCGGCCGCTGGTCACCCGCTTCGGCCGGTACGTTCGCCTGACCCCGCCCCGGCTCGAACGCGTCGAGTCGTTCATGACCCGGCACGGCCCGAAGATGGTGGTCGTGGCCCGCTTCGTCGAGGGCCTGCGCCAGTTCAACGGCGTGATCGCCGGGACGACCCAGATGCCGTTCACCCGCTTCCTCCTGTGGAACGTGCTGGGCGCGGCCCTGTGGGTGGGCTGCTGGTCGACGGTCGGCTATTTCGCCGGCAACCACCTCGACCAGATCACCGCCACGATCAGCCGCTACCTGCTGGTGGCGGTCGCGCTGGCCGTGCTGGCGCTCATCGCGTACGTCTGGCATCGCCGCCGGCGGCGAACCGCAAAGGTCTAGTTCATCGGGCCGCATCGTATCGTTCGACGTGGATCGATACGGTCCGGCCATGTCACCGATCAGCCGCCGTGACCTGCTCCGCCGCTCGGCGACCACGCTGGGCGCCGCCGCGGTCGCCACCGCCTGGCCCGAGTCCATCAGCCGTGCGCTCGCGGTTCCCGCCACCACCCGCACCCACAGCATCCGCGACGTCCAGCACGTCGTCGTCCTGATGCAGGAGAACCGGGGTTTCAACCACTACTTCGGAACCATGCGCGGGGTGCGGGGCTTCGGCGATCTGCGACGCCTACCACTGCTCGATCACCACCGGCACCGGCCCGAACCGCATCGTGTTCTGGTCCGGCTCGAACTTCAACCCGTCGCTCGGCGCGCAGGGGATCAACTGCGACGCCGACCAGAGCGAGCCCGACAACTACCGCAGCTGGATCACCGGCGACTGGGTGCCGGACGCCTGTTCGACCACGTCCCGGCCCCGGCCGTGCCGTCCTGCAACGCCGACGGAACCCTCGCCGGAAAGGCCACGTTCCCACTCGGCGGCGAATACCTCGCCCACCCGGACCGGTCCTACCTCAAGGCCGACGACACGATCAGCGGCACCACCCGGCCCTGGGGCATGGGGCCGCGGGTTCCGATGTACGTCATCTCGCCGTGGAGCCGCGGCGGCGGGGTCGACTCGCAGGTGTTCGACCACACCGCGGTGGCGATGTTCCTGGAGAAGCGCTCCTCCCACCCACCCAGGGCACCGCCTGACGCTGCCGGCCGGCAGCAGATGTCGTGCTGCCGGCCGGCCGGCAGCACGACGTATCGAAGGGTAGCGGCGGCGGGCCGCGATCTTAGCGCGGGCCCGGGCCAGGGGGGTAGCCGCCGTGGGGGTGTGCACGTCGGTGCGCGAGCCGGC
>NZ_JBEZYA010000002.1:0-268353 GCF_040638295.1 Actinoplanes sp. NPDC026619 | reverse complement strand
GGTTCACCGCCGGCGCCCTCCCCCCCCCCGGCTTGCCCGGCATGGCTGCGAGGGCGGAACTGTTTGGGGGGGGGGGCGGCCGGCCGGCAGCACGACGTATCGAAGGCTAGCGGCGGCGGGCCGCGATCTTCGCGCGGACCCGGGCCAGGCGGATCGCCTCCTTGAGGGTGTGCACGTCGTAGGCGCCGTAGTGGCGCTGGCCGTTGATGAAGAAGGTCGGGGTGCCGGAGACGCCGCTCAGGTCGGCCGACTCCAGGTCCTCGGTGATGCGGTAGGCGGCGGTCTGCTTCATCACGTCCTCGTGGAAGCGTTCCTCGTCGAGGCCGAGCTTCCGGGCGTAGCCCAGCAGGTCGGTGACGCGCAGTTTGTCCTGGTTGGCCAGCAGCAGGTCGTGCATCTCCCAGAACTTGCCCTGCAGCGCCGCCGCCTCGGCCGCCTCGGACGCCAGTTGGGCCTGCGGGTGCACGTCGGTCAGGGGCAGGTTGCGCCAGACGAAGCGCAGGTCGTCGTCGGTCATGATCTCGCGGACGATCGGTTCGGCGCGGCCGCAGTAGGGGCACTGGAAGTCGCCGTACTCCACCAGGGTCACCGACGCGCTCTCCGGCCCGCGCGTGTGGTCGCGGTCGGGGTCGACCTCCGGGATCAGGTCGATCAGCTGCTCGGCGTCGCCGAACAGGGCCACCGCCCGCTTCGGCTTCGGCAGCAGGAACGTGATGCGGAACTCGGCCCAGGTCAGCACGGCCGCGGTGACGGCGGCGACCAGGACGCCCAGCTTGGCCTCGGCCAGCAACGGGCCGTCGAACGCCAGCGCGGCGATCAGGAATGACACGGTGAAGCCGATGCCGGCGATCGTGCCGCTGCCGAGCACCGACGCCCAGCCGACGCCGGGCCGGATCCGGCCGCGGGTCACGGCGGTGATCAGGGCGGAGACACCGGTGACGGCGACCGGCTTGCCGATCACGTAGGCCAGGAAGACGCCGACCGTCACCGGAGAGGTGATCGCCTGGCGCAGGAAGTGCGCGTCGAGCGCGATGCCCGCGTTGGCCAGGCCGAACAGCGGCACGATCAGGTAGCTCGACCAGCCCTGGAAGGTGCGCTGGAGCCGGTCGTTGGGGGAGAGGGCCTGCACCAGGCTGACCCGGGCGAAGCGGGCCAGCTCGGGGGTCGGCTGCTCGCGGAACGACCGGAACAGGTCGCTGGCCTGCTCGAGGTCGCCGCGGGCCGGGGTGTAGGCGGCGGCGGTCAGGCCGAGCGCCAGGCCGGCCACCACCGGGTCGATGCCGCTGGCCAGCATCGCGCCCCAGATCGCGATGCCGAACGGAAGGTACGCATAGCCGGTGCGGACCTTCAGGCGTTTCAGCACGAGTGTCGCCGCGAACAGGACGATCGCCACGATCAGCGGCATCATGCTGATCTCGTCGGTGTAGAAGATCGCGATGACCAGCAGGGCCACCAGGTCGTCGACGACCGAAACGGTCACCAGGAACAGCCGGGCCTGGTCGGGCACCCGCTTGCCGACCAGGGCGAGCAGGCCGAGGGCCAGGGCCGTGTCGGTGGACATCGCCACGCCCCAGCCGGTCGCCCCGGGGCCGCCGTGGTTGACCGCCAGGAAGATCGACACCGGCAGGATCATGCCGACGATGCCGGCCGCCGCGGGCAGGATGAACCGGCGCCGGTCGCGCAGGTCGCCCAGGTCGAACTCCCTACGCGCCTCCAGCCCCACCACCAGGAAGAACAGCGTCATCAGGCCGCTGTTGACCCACTCGCGCAGGGTCAGCTCGACGCGTCCGTCGCCGAGGTGGATCGACAGGTCGGTGTGCCAGAAGTTCTCATACGAGCCGTCGGCCACGTTGGCCCAGACCATCGCGACGACGATGGCGAACACGAGGACTCCGGCGCTGCCGGCTTCGGTGCGCAGGAACGCGCGGACGGGGGTGGTGACCCGGCGGCGCCAGACGGTTTGGGTGTCGCTCACGGCGTACAGCCAAGCATCTGATCATTAAGGTTTGCCTCCCACCCTGGGTTTGGGTTTTTGGGAGCGCTCCCAAAATCTGTCTTAGATTTATGGACGTCGCTGTCGCCGCGTCGTATCGTACGGCCTGTTTCCGCCTTGTTTCGTCGTTGGAGGTCGTCATGCGTCGTGCCGTTTTCGCGCTAGTGGTCGGCGGTGCGCTCAGTGCGCTGGCCGCCTGCGGCACCGCTTCGGGCCCGACTCCCGGTTCCGCCGCCGGCACCGGGCCGGCCGGCGCCGCCCTGCCCTCCGCGCTCGTCGAGACGAAGGAGTCCTGCGAGGCGCTGGGTCAGGCGTACACCCAGAATGTCGGGCCGTTCGCCGAAGCTCTGAGCAAGATGGTGGCCGGCCCCGCCGCGACGACCCGGCAGAACGCCCAGACCAAGCTCGGCAACCTGGCGGTCGCGGTGCGCGCGGCCACCGAGGGCAGCACCGACGCGCAGATCAAGTCGGACGGCAAGCAGACCGCCGACAGCCTGACCGCGAAGTCGAAGGACGCCGCTTTCTTCCAGGGGATCAAGAACGCCGACGACGTCAACAAGGTGCTCGGCCCCACGCTCAAGGAATGGCTGTCGCCGGTCACCCACCACTGCTCGTGAGGACGGCCACGGCCGGTTCGTGCAGGCTGCCGAGCCAGACCTGACCGGCGTGCTCACGCACGCCGGTCACCATGTGGAAGCCTTGGTCACCCCCGGCGTCCAGGTCGCGCTTGACTTCACCGTCATTGCCGTACGCCTGGACGCGCACCGTCCGTTTCGGGGCCGGCTGCCATTGCGCCGGGATCCGGGTCACGCCCTTGCGCAGCCAGAGCGGGCCCCGCTGGATCCGCTCGACCAGCGGGTCCCGGGGGCTGGCGATCGTCACCCAGATCAGGCCGTCGCTGCCGCGCGAGATGTTGTCCGGGTAACCGGGCAGGTCGGTCGCGAGGAAGTCCTTCTCACCGGTGTCCAGGCGGTAGCGCACCAGCGTGCGGGCCGCGGTCTCGGCCACCACGACGAATGACTCGTCGGCGGACAGCGCCACCCCGTTGGCGAAGGCGAGCCCGTCGAGAAGCACGTCGATCTGCCCGTCGGGCGTGCGGCGCAGCAGCCGGCCGGTGCGGGTCAGCTCGACCATCTCCGCCTTCCACTCCTCGATCGGATGCACCGCCGAGGAGTCGGAGAAGTAGATCGTGCCGTCCGCGGCGACCGCGGCGTTGTTGCAGAAACGCATCGACGACCCGTCGACCAGCGTCTCGACCGCCCCGGTGGCCGGGTCGACGGTCAGCAGCCCGCGGTGGGCGTCGCAGACGAGCAGCTTGTCGCCGGGCAGCAGCTCGATGCCGAGCGGCCGGCCGCCGGTGTCGGCCACCGCCTCGACGTGGTCGCCCGGCCCGATCCGATAGATCGTCCCGTCCCCGGTCCCGGTGAAGACCGACCCGTCGGCGGTGACGACGACGTCCTCCGCCCCGTAGGACGGCACTGGCACTACGCGGATTTCCATCCGGTATTCATACCGCCCGGCCGTACGCCGTGGTCGACTGCTCGGCCTCCATATAGGTATGGAACCGGCCGTCCGGGTCGTAGTCCTTGCGGATCCGCTCGAGCCGTTCGGCGTTGGCCGGGCTCAGCCCGTTGTCCGGCCGGTCGGCGAGGTTGTTGTCGGAGAACTGAAGCCCGCGGGACAGGTGCTGGATCCCGGCCAGGGTGCCGTGCACCCACTGCTCGTGGGCCAGGTCGTCGGCCGGGTCGCGCCAGCCGGCGTTCGGCGAGAGGTAGACCTTGGCCTGCGCGCTCCAGCACGCGTTTGCCTGCTCGGGGAAGCCGCCCCACAGCATCCACAGCACGAAGGCGATGCCGTCGGGGATCTCCGCGAGCATCGGCGCGGCCGCGTCCAGAATGGTGCCCACGTCGCCGTCGGCCCAGATGCCGTCCAGCGCCCAGCGCAGGCCGGGCGGGTTGAGCCGGTCGGCCAATGCGTACAGCTCGGTGATATTGGTTTCGCGGTTGACCGTGGAGCGGACCGCCCGCTCCCGGAACGGGATGGCCTCCAGCGGGGCGAGCAGATCGTCGCCGGTCGCCTCGGTGCAGAACGCGGTCGCGGTGAGCGAGACCATCCGCTCCCCGGAGCCGGGGGTGTAACCGACCTTGGCGCTGATCTCCACCGCCGGCGACAGCGTGCCGAGGTGGTCGTAGGACCAGGCCAGCAGGTCACGGGCCAGCTCCATCGGATAGGAGTGGGTGGTGCGCAGGATCTTCACCGGCGCCGGCCGGACCTCGAGGTGGAACGCGGTCACGACGCCGAAGAAGCCCGGGCCGCTGCCGCGGGCCGCCCACATCAGATCGGGGTGGGACTCGTCGTCGGCGTGCACGAGGCGGCCGTCGGCGAGCACCACGTCGATGGCCCGGATGCTCAGGCAGGCCGGCCCCCAGAAGCGCGAGTTCCAGCCGTATCCGCCGCCCAGGATGAAACCGCCGATGCCGACGGTCGGCGCGTGCCCGGTCGGGAAGAACAGCCCGTGCGGGGCGAGCGCCTCGTTGATGGCCGGGCCCTTGGCGGACGGGCCGACCACGGCGGTGCGGGTGGCCGGGTCGACCGTGATCTCGTCGAGCCGTGACAGGTCGAGCAGCAGGCCGCCGTCGCGGACGCCGTTGCCGACCCAGCTGTGCCCGCCGGACCGGATGCCGATCGGCCGGCCCTGCTCGCCGGCGGTGCGCACGGCCGCCACCACGTCGGCGGCGTCGTGGGCGATCACGATGACATCCGGGTAGCGGTCGGGCTTGCGCTCGTTCCACACCGCGGCGTTGCGCGCGCTCTCGTAGCCGGCTTCGCCGCGCCGATAGTATTCGCCGTGCAAGTCGGCCTCCCTCAATGCTCGTCGAACGCCTTACTGTCGACACTACAATCGTGTGCGACGGTGGGGCTAGGGGTTGGGCGTCTTTGCCGTACCCTTGTGTCGACATAGCGTGGTTTCCTCTCCAGACAGGATGATGTGATGACCAGAGCCGACGTCACTTGGCTGGCCACCGGCACCACCCAGGACCGGTCCGTCGAGCTCGTCCGGCTGCTCAAGCTGAGCGAGCGGCGCGAGCCGGCGGTCGTGCAGGTCGCCCTCTGGGTCGGGCTCGGCATCATCGAGGGGCGCCTGCGGCCGGGCGAAGACCTCAACAGCGTCGAGCTGTCGCACCGGTTCAACTGCAGCCGCACCCCGGTGCGCGAGGCGCTGATGCTGCTGGAGTCCGAGGGCCTGGTGGAGATCCGGGCGCGCAAGCGGCCCCGGGTCGCCGCCTTCACCCTGGAGCGGGTCCGCGAGATCTATTATGTGCGGCAGCACCTGCTCGCGCTGGTCGGCGAGCTGGTGGCGGCGGCCGCCACCGATGACGACCTGGGCGTCATGCGGTCGAGGCTGACCCGGATGGAGCAGGACGCCGCGTCGGGTGACATCGATTCGTACTTCTGGGGCCACGTCGAGCTGCAGGAGGAGATGACCCGGATCGCCGGCAACCAGACGCTCAAGGGCATCCTCGACTCGCTCGCCCTGCGCACCCTGATCCTGCGGCACGCCAGTCTGGCCCAGCCCGGCCGGCTCTCCGCCAGCGTCTCCGACCAGCTGCGGATCTACGAGGCCATCGAGCGCCGCGACGGCCAGCTCGCGGCCATGCTGCTCGAACGCGCCACCGTCTCCGCCCTGGGCGCCATCGAGCGGGGCAACTGGAGCGAAGTCACCGCTGACTGAGCTGCCGGCCCAGCGCGGTGGTCGACTCCTCCGGGCGCAGGTAATCGCAGAGCAGGCCGCTGGGGTCGTACTTGGCGCGCAGCGCCGCCAGCCGCTGCTGCTGAGCCGGCTCGATGCCGTGGTCGGGGCGGTCGGCCGGGTTGTGGTCGGCGAACTGGGTGCCCGCCGCGACGCCCGCCAGGTCGTCCAGCGCCGCGTGCGCCCAGCTCTCGGCCCGCAGGTCGGCGGCCGGGTCGGTCCAGACGGCGTTCGGCGAGAAATAGAGCCGCCCCTGCGTCGACCAGCACGCGGTGGCGGCCTCGGGGTAGTTGTCCCAGAGCATCCAGAGCAGGAAGCTCTCCGGCGTCGGGATGGCGTCGAGGACGCCCCGGCCGGCGGCGAGCACCTCGCCGACCGGCGCGCTGGTCCACACGCCGTCGACCGCATAACGATTGCCGTGCGGGGTCAGCGCGTCCGACAGCGCGTACAGGTCGTTGATCGTCGACGGCCGGCGCTCGACCCGGCGCACCGCGTGCCGCAGGAACGGCGCGGCCTCGACCGCGGCCAGCATGCTCTCGTCGCCCGGGGCCCGGCAGAACGCGGCCGCGGTGATCGTGGTGACCTCCTGGGTCACCTTCGCCGACATCTCCAGCCACGGCGAGATGTCCGGCACGGTGTCGTAGGTCCAGGCCAGCACCTCGTCGCGCATCGCGTTCGGGAAGCTGTAGGCGCTGCGCACGATCGCGTGATAGGCGGGATGCACCCGCAGCCGGAACCGGGTCACCACGCCGAAGAAGCCGGGCCCCGCGCCGCGGAGCGCCCACATGATCTCCGGGTGGGTCTCGTCGTCGGCGTGCACGAGCGTGCCGTCGGCGAGCACCACGTCGGCCGCCTCGACACTCATGCAGGCCGGGCCGAGCGCCCGGGAGTTCCACCCGTAACCGCCGCCGAGCAGGAACCCGCCCAGCCCGACGCTCGGGCAGTGTCCACTCGGGAACACCAGTCCCGCGTCGGCCAGCGCGGCGTTGAAGTCGACACCGCGCACCGCCGGGCGCACCGTCGCCGTGCCGGCCGCCCGGTCGATCGTCATCTCGTCCAGCCCGGAGAGGTCGATCAGCAGCGAGCCGTCGCGGACGCCGGTGCCGATCCAGCTGTGCCCGCCCGAACGGATGCCGACCCGCCAGCCTCGCTCGGCCGCCCAGCGCACCCCGGCGACCACGTCGTCGTCGGCCGCCGCGAGCAGGATGGCCTCGGGGTGGCGGTCGGGTTTGCGGGCATTCCACACCGCGGACAGGCGGGCGCGCTCGTAGTCCGCGCTGCCGCGCAGCAGGAGCCGGCCGGAGAAGGTGGGAGTAGCCAAGACGTGTCCTCAGAAGTCGAAGAAGGCGGCCGGATTGCTGACCAGCAGCCGTTCCAGCAGATCATGGGTGGGTGCCAGCTCGCCGAGCAGATCGGTGAGCAGGCCGTCGTCGGGGGCGTCGCCGACGATGTTGGGATGCGGGAAGTCGGTGCCCCAGAGCACGCGGTCGGGGGCGTAGCGGACCAGCAGCGCGCCCAGGGCCACCGCGTCCGCGTACGGTGGGCCGGTCTTGGACACCCGGTCGGCGCCGCTCACCTTGACCCAGACCTTCCCGGTGTCGAGCAGCGCCTTGAGCGCGCGCACGGACGGGCCGTCCAGCCCCTCGGCGAGGTCGACCCGGCCGAGATGGTCGATCACCACCGGGGCGGCGATGCCACGGATCAGGTCGCCGTGCTCGACCACACCGCGGCCGGCCACGTGGATCTCGGCGTGCCAGCCGCGGTCGGCGACCTTGCCGAGCACGGTGGCCACCTCCTGGCGGTCCGGCGGCTGGCGCAGGTGCGGCAGGAAGTTGAGCCGCAGGCCGCGCACGCCGGCGTCGTGCAGCCGCGCGATCTCGGCAGCCGGCGTCTGCTCGTCGATCAGCGCCACCCCGCGCAGGTCGCCGTCGCCGGCCGCGAGCGCGTCGAGCAGCACCGAGTGGTCGGTGCCGTTGCAGGACGACTGCACGATCACGGCCCGGCTGAACCCGAGGAACCGGTGCAGCTGGGCGACCTGCTGGCGGGGCACGTCGACCGGGGTGAAGGTGCGGTCCGGAGCGTAGGGAAAGACGTCGCCCGGCCCGAAGATGTGGCAGTGCGAGTCACAGCTGCCCGGCGGCAGCAGGATCGACGGCGTCCGCGGATGCGGGTGCGGCGGCGGGCAGCCGGCCGACGGCTCGTACGCCCCCGGCGCCGCGTCGCCGCGCGTCACGCTAGTCACAGCGCGCCGTCATGCCACCGTCGACGACGATCTCGGTCCCGGTGATCCAGCGCGCCTCGTCGCTGGCCAGGAACAGCGCCGCGTAGGCGGTGTCGCGCCCGTCGCCCATGAAGCCGAGCGGGATCCGGGACCTTCGCTGGGCCAGCAGTTTCTCCACGTCGCCGCCGGCTCGCTGGCCGGCCAGCCGGGCCTCCACCATGGGCGTGTGCAACTGCCCCGGCACCACGGTGTTGACCCGGATGCCGTCCGCCGCGTACTGCACGGCGGTCACCTTGGACAGCTGGATCACGCCCGCCTTGGCGGCCGCGTAACCGACCTGCGCCGACCCGGTCCACCGGGTGCCGGACGCGGACGCGATGTTGACGATGGCGCCGGCGCCGCGCTCCCGCATGATCGGCACCACGTGCCGGCACGCGGTGTAGACGCTGGTCAGGTTGACGTCGAGCTGGCGCTGCCAGTCCTCCGGCGACAGCTCGGCCACGCCGCCGGCCCGGGAGCCGCCGACGTTGTTCACCAGGATGTCGACCCCGCCGAACGCCGTGACGCAGCCCTGCACGAAGCCCGCGACCTCGGCCTCGTCGGTGACGTCAGCGATGGCGGTCTCGACCCGCCCGCCGGCCGCCCGGATCTGATCGGCGGTCACCTCGAGCGACTCTTTGTCGCGGTCGATGAGGTAGACCGCCGCTCCCTCGGCGGCGAACACGACGGCCATGGCGCGCCCGTTGCCCCAGCCGGGACCGACGCTGCCGGCGCCGGTGACGATCGCGGTCCGGCCCGCGAGCCGCCCGGTCACTTCGCCACCTCCAGAGCGACCAGAAAGCGAGACACCATGTTGTACGCCGCGGCGACGGCCGTGAGCTCCACGAGGCCCCGTTCGTCGAAGTGTGGCCGCAGCGCCGCAAACACGCTCTCCGGCACCTCGATGCCGCGGGTCATGGCGTCGGTGTGGTCGAGCGCCGCGCGCTGCGCCGCGGTGAACGGTGTCCGCTCGCCGGTGCGCACGCCCTCCAACTGCTCATCGGTGACGCCGGCCGCCCGAGCGACCGGCTCGTGTGCCGTCCACTCGTAATCGGCGCGGTTGAGCACGGCGATCCGCAGGATGATCAGCTCGCGCAGGGCGGGGTCGAGGGCGAAGTCGCCGCGGACGGCGCCGAGCAACGAGTTCCACCCGTCGGCCAGGGGCGGGCTGTGCAGCAGCACCTCGTCGAGCGGCCGCAGCGCGCCCCCTCGGCGCGCCCGGATGCGCTCGGCCACCTCGCCCTCGCCCTGGGTTCCGCTGACGCGGGTCATCTGCATCCTCCCTTCGAAGCCTGCCGTCGTTTCTAACCTAATGTCGACAGATTGTAAATCGCCCGGGTGCCTTCTTGGTCCTTCACAATCGGACATTTGCTGCCTCTGTGCCAATTACCGGACCGTAGGAATCTCCTCCGCCAACTGCTAGTGTCGACATGCGTTCAACCGAAAGGAAAGCACATGGCGGACCGGCTGACCGGCAAGGTGGCCCTCGTGACCGGCATCGGCGCCGGCATCGGGCAGGGGATCGCGCTGCGGTTCGCGGCCGAGGGAGCGACCGTCATCGGCTGCGACATCGACCCGGCCGCGGCCGGCAAGACGGTGCGCACCGCCGAGGAGCGTGGCCTCGCGATGAGCTCGGTGCACCCGGTCGACCTCACCGACCCGGCCGACGTGCGGCGTTATGTCGCCGCCGCCGAGCCGCACGGGCGGATCGACGTCCTGGTCAACGCGGCGGCGATCGCCCCGCACATGGCCGGCATCGCCGAGATGGACTACGAGACGCAGTGGCGCCCGACCATCACCGGCGAGATCGACCTGGTTTTCCTTGCCTGCCAGGCGGCCTGGCCGCTGATGACCGCGAGCGGCAACGCCTCGATCATCAACTTCGCGTCGGTCAACTCGTTCCGTGGCAGCCGCCAGATGGCGATGGTCGCGCACTGCGCCGGCAAAGGCGCCGTGCTGGCGATGACCCGGCAACTGGCGGTCGAGGGCGGTCCGCTCGGCATCCGGGCCAACAGCGTCGCGCCCGGCCTGATCCAGACGGCCGCCACCGCGGTGGCCGGCGCCACCCAGGGGGCGCTGTCCGAGCAGATCGTCGCCCGCACGCTTCTCGGCCGGCTCGGCGTGCCGGACGACATCGCGTGGTTCGCGGTCTACCTGGCCTCCGACGAGGCGGCCTGGGTGACCGGCTCCAATTTCGGCATCGACGGCGGCGTGACCGCGGCCTGAGGAGGTAAATCCGGTGGACAAGCCGCCCGTTTTCACACCCGAGGAGATCGCCCGCTTCCGCGGCGAGCTGGCCGGCCGCCGGTCGCCCGGCGCCTACGAGCCCGGCCGGTGGTCGCTCAGCCCGCTGAACCGGACGCCCGAGGCGCTGGGCGGCCTGCCGGCGAGCATCCGGCTGCGCGACGCCACGCTGCGCTCGGTCGAGACGCTGCCGGGCGTGGTCGCCGACGACGCCGCCAAGGCGCAATACCTGCGCCGGCTGGTGCGGGCCGGGGTGCGCGAGGTGGTCACGGCCGGGGTGGCCGGTCGCGACGACGACGCCCTCAAGGCCGAGATCGACGTGATCAAGTCGGAGAACCCGGAGTGCCGGGCGGTGTGCCCACTGCTGTTCACGCCGGCCGACATCGACCGCGCGCAGCGCGCCGGCTACGACGGCATCCAGGTGTGGGTGCAGGGCTTCGGCGAGATGGCCCTGATCTACCAGCGCATCTACGACGCGGCCTGGCGCGGCGAGGAATGGCGGACCGCGCAGACCCCGCGCAACCGGTCCGACGTGCTGAAGCGAGCCGTCCCGCTGGTCGAGCACGCCCGCGCGGCCGGGCTGGCGGTGGCCACCCCGCTGCTGATGGTCTCCTACCTGACCGAGGAGATGCTGGCCGAGTCGGTCGAGGTGCTGACCGGGGCTGGAGCGACCGAGCTGACGCTGTTCGACGGTCCGGGCGCGATGAGCCCCGAGGCGTACGGCGCGCTGGTGGCCATGACCAAGCGGCTCGCGCCGTCGGTCGAGGTCGGGCTGCACCCGCACAACACGTTCGGTCTCGCCGTGGCGTGCGCAGTGGCGGCCGCGCGGGCCGGCGCCGACGTGATCGAGCTGTCGGTCAACGGCTACTGCGGCGGCCCCGGCAACGCCGACCTGGCCGCCACGGCGATGGCCTTCGAGGCGCTCTACGGCGTGCACACCGGCATCCACACCGAGCAGCTCACCGGCCTGGCCCGGGCGGGGGAGGAGCTGACCGGCTACCGGGTGGCGTGGAACCATCCGATGACCGGCGAGAAGGCGTTCTCCTGGGGCGGCATGGACATCATCACCCAGGAGACCGCGGTCGACCCGCTGCTGCACAACTGCCTGGAGCCGGCGCTGGTCGGCAACCGCCGCTTCGTCCCGTTCACCCCGGACAGCGGCCCCTACACCCTGGCCGACAAACTGGCCGCACTGGGCGTGGACGCGACAACCGGCCAGGTCGACGAGATCCTGGCCGCGGCCCGCACCGAAATGAACCGCCGCGGCAGCCTGCTCACCGACGACGACCTGGCCGCACTGGCCGGCAAGATCCTGGGCTGATCCCCGCAGCGGCCGGGCGTCCTGCTTTCCGGCGACGGATCTGGCCGCGCCGGGCGGGGAGTTTCCTTGGGCTGGTCGTCGCAGCGGCTGGAGCCTGCTTGCCGGCGACGGGCTTGGCGGCATTGGCCGGGAGGGTCGTGGCCGGCCGGGCGTCCTGCTTTCCGGCGACGGACCTGGCCGCGCCGGGCGGGGAGTTTCCTTGGGCTGGTCGTCGCAGCGGCTGGAGCCTGCTTGCCGGCGATGGGCCAGGCGGCATTGGCCGGGAGAGTGCTGGGCCGGCCGGGGCAGTCTGCACTCCGCCGACGGACCCGGCCGCGCCGGTCGGGAAGTTCCTGGGCTGGTTCCCGCAGCGGCCGGAGTCTGCTGTTCGGCGACGGCGACGGCGACGGCGACGGCGACGGCGCTGGCGGCGCTGGTCGGGAGGATCCGGGCTGGTCGTCGCAGCGGACGGGGGCAGCCTGTTTCCCGGCGACGGACCTGGCGGCATTGGCCGGGGCCGGCCGGGGCGGCTTGCTCTTTCAGCGACGGCGCTGGCCGCGCTGGGCGGGGGTGCTCACAGCGGCCGGGGCAGTTGGTCGAGCAGGTGCATCGCGGCGAGCCGGCGGGGCCGGGAGACGTGGATGTCCTTGCCGAAGACCAGGACCGCGCCGTCGTCGGTGCCGTCGAAGGCAGGCCAGTGCGGGCCGGGGTCGAGGTCGGTGACGAACGCGGCCCACGCGTCGCCCATGGCGGCGGCCAGGTCGTGGTCGACGTCGGTCCACGGCCAGTCGCGCATCGCCAGGTTGTCGGCGGTGTAGGGCAGTTCGGCCGTGTGATAGACGCCGTAACCCGGACGACCGTCGGGCGGCGCGGCCAGGTCGAGCCCGGTCGGCAGCGGTGGCTCGTGCTCGAAGCGGTAGAGCCAGGTGGGCACGCCGGTCCGGGTCGTCGTCGGCGAGGTCGCGTGCGTGACGGCCCACCGCCAGACCGGGAAGTTGAAGCGGGACTCGCCGACGAACAGCCGGGCCGCGCCGGGTGGGTATTCGGCGCTGCCGGCGGGCAGCCGGGACTCGTCGCCGGGGCGGGTGTAGTTGGCGCCCTCGTCGGCGTTCGCGCCGACCAGCAGCGGCACCGGCGCCTGTTCTCCGGCCAGGAACACGTCCTGGCTGTCGCGGGTGAGCAGCCGGCCGTCCACGATCGGTCCGAAGTGGCCGGTCAGCACCAGCTCGACGCCGGAGACCCGGCGCAGGCTCTCGATCGAACGGCCCTTGAAGAGGGTGGCGCCCTGCTGCTGCGCGGCCTCCTGGGTGGGCGCCGGCCCTTCGGCGCGGAAGATGCCGGCGGCGCTCTGGCCGATGGCGGCACGGAACAAGCCGCGGCATTCCGGCGCGGCCATCAGGTGCGTGATGTGCGCGGCGCCGGCCGAGTTGCCGGCCACGGTGACCCTGTCCGGGTCACCGCCGAACGCGGCGATCGACCGCCGCACCCACTGCAGCACCGCCACGATGTCGAGCAGGCCGTAGTTGCCGGACGCACCGTGCTCGTCCTCGGCGGCCAGGTCGGGATGGGCCAGGAAGCCCAGCGAGCCGAGCCGGTGGTTGAGCGTCACCACGACCACGCCGCGGCGGGCCAGCGCGGCGCCGTTGTGGATGTTCTGCGAGCCGTAGCCGTACCGGTTGCCGCCGCCGTGGATCCACACCATCACCGGCAGCGCGGCGGCCGGGCCGGGCGACGGCGTCCACACGTTCAGGTAGAGGCAGTCCTCGCTCATCACCAGCGCCTGGCGGTCGGCGAAGTTGGTGTGCCACATGATCGAGTCGCGGGGCGGGCTCGGCTGCAACGGCGCCGGGGCGAACTCGGCCGCCGGGCGCACACCTGCCCACGGCGTCACCGGGGCGGGCGGCCGCCAGCGCAGCGCGCCGACCGGCGGGGCCGCGAACGGCAAGCCACGGAACACCGCGACGGTGCCCTCCCAGGTGCCGTCGAGGGCGCCGTCGGCCGTGTCGACCCGGGTCACGCCGCGGACACCCGCTGGCGGCGGCCCTCGGCCAGTTTGTGGAACGAGCCGTTCTTGACGATCGCGGCGAGCCGGTCGCGGTCCTGCAGGATCGCGATGTCGTCGAGCGGGTTGCCGTCGACGAGCACCAGGTCGGCCAGGTATCCCTCGCGGATCAGGCCGAGCTCGTCGCCCATGTTCATGACCTGACCGCCGTACTGTGTCGCCGCGCGCAACGCCTCGGCCGGGGTGAACCCGAACCAGTCGACGAACAGCTGAAGGTCTCGGGTGTTGCGGCCCACCGGGTTCCACGGGAAGCCGTAGTCGCCGCCGGGAACCACCCGGACCCCGCGGCGGACCAGCTCGGGGACGACCGCGCGGACGGCCCGCTCGGTCTCCTCGACCTCCATGCCCTCCTCGGGCTCGCTGTCCGCCTCGTGCTGGTTGGCGTAGATGATGCCGGGCGTGGGCGCCACGAACATCCGGTCGCGCGCGCCGGCCAGCATGTCGAGCGCTTCCTCGTCGGCGAACGTGCAGTGGTAGACGGCGCGGATGTTGTTGCGCACGGCCATCTTGATCGACTCGGCGGCGTGGGCGTGGGCGGTCAGCCAGACCCCGCGCCGGCGCGCCACCTCGGCGGCCGCGGCGACCTCCTCCTCGGTGAACTGCACGATGCGCGAGGTGCCGGCGACCACCGCGCTCTCCCCGGAGAGCGAGAGCTTGACGATGTCGACGCCGAGATCGGCCATCTCCTCGACGAAGGCGCGGATCGAATCAGGGTCCGACTCGCGGCCCTCGATGCCGGGGAACTCGTAGACGCCCGGCGATCGCATCCCGGCGCTGCCCTCCCAGGAGGCCGCCTTGAACCGCGGGCCGGGCATCCAGCCCTCGGCGAACGCCTTGCGGGCGGCCAGCTCGGTGCGGGGCAGCCGGTTGCCGCCGGAGTAGGCGCTGGTGATGCCGGAGTCGAGCAGCACCCGGCCGGCGTGCGCCACGAGCAGAGCCTTCTCCTCGTCGGGCTCGTCACGGCGCAGCGAGCGGTGCTCGACGGTGGAGCCGAAGCCCAGGTGGGTGTGCGCGTCGACCAGCCCCGGGATCAGCACCCCGCCGCCGCCGTCGATCACGTCGGCGCCCTCGCGCAGGTGGGCCGGCACGTGGTCGGCGATCGTCTCGATGCGGTTGCCGACCACGAGAACCTCCGCCGGGAACGGATCGCGGCCCGTTCCGTCGAAGACCTGCACGTCGGCGAACAGGATGGCGTTGCCCATGGGGACTCCTTACAGTGCTCTCTCGGTCAGACCCACTGCTGCGCCGGCGGCGCCTCCGTGCCGTACGCGTCCTTCCAGGAGACCACCCGGTTACGCAGCACGCCGAGGTGTTGGATCTCCGCCTCGACGACGTCGCCGGGCTTGAGATAGTTGGCGAACGGGTCGGTGGTGCTGGCCGCGACCCCGGCGATGGTCCCGGTGGTGATCAGGTCGCCGGGGCTGTAGACCTGCGGTGAGTGGTAGGCCACCAGCTGCGGGATCGACACCCGCATCCGGGACGTGTTCGATTTCTGCCGCACATCCCCGTTGACGCGCAGCTCCATGTCGAGGTCGTGCGGGTCGCCGATCTCGTCGGCGGTCACGATGTACGGACCGATGGGGCAGAACGTGTCGATGCCCTTGGAGAACGAGAAGACGCCGGACTCCATCTCCTTGCGCTGGATGTCCCGCGCGGTGATGTCGTTGAAGATCAGATAGCCGGCGATGTGCTCGGCGGCCTCGTCGGCGGAGAAGAACTTGCCGCCCTTGCCGATCACCATGGTCAGCTCGAGCTCGTAGTCGAGCTCGCGGGTCAGGTTTTCCGGGTAGACGATGTCGTCCTCCGGCCCGATGATCGCGTCCACGTTCTGAAAGAACACGATGCCCTTGTTGACCGGGTGCGACCAGTCGACCCGGACGAGGTCCTCGTGGTGCTCGGCGAAGTTGCCGGCGGTGTGGAAGAACTTCTTGGGCACGATGGGCGCGCGCAGCCGGACGCCGGCGAGCGGGAAGGTGCGCCCGGTCTCGGTGACCTCGCCGTCGCGCTCGAAGAACTCCCGCATGCTGGGCACGTCGAACTCGACGACGACGTCATCGGCGATCCGCCCCACGAGACCGTCGTCGAAGGTGACCAGCTTCATCGAGTTCTCCTTCTTGGCTCGTCGCTAAATGTCGACACTTATCCTTCTCGGACCGCGCGTGGGTGTCAAGCTGTCAGGACTATGGCGCGGAAATTTTGAGCGCACGCCGCGAAGTGTGGACATTTCTCTGTCCTGAGCTTAGCGTCGACTCGCCGCCGAAACCCCGAAGGAGACGCCCTATGTCCGATTGGCTGGAGCTCGCCGGTCGCCGCGCCGTCGTGGCCGGCGCCGGAGGGATCGGCGCCGCCCTGGTGACGGCCCTGGCCGGGGCCGGCGCCGAGGTCGCCGTGCTCGACCGTGACGAGGAGCGCCTCGCGGCGATCGAGTCCGAGGGCATTCACCCGGTTCGTGCCGACCTCACCTCGCCCGTCTCGTGCCGCGACGCGGTGGCAGAGGCCGAGAAAGTGCTCGGCGGCGTCGAGATCTTCGTGCACGCGGTCGGTATGAACGACCGCCGGCCGGTCCTCGACACTCCCGACGAGGTCTGGGAGCGGATCATCGCGATCAACCTCAACAGCGGCTTCTGGCTCGGCCGGGCGGTCGGCGAACGGCTGGTCACCAATGGGTACGGCCGGATGGTCTACCTGTCGTCGGTGTCCGGCCTGCTCGCCCACAAGGACCATTCGCCGTACGCCGCGAGCAAGGGCGGCGTGAACCAGCTGATGCGGGTGATGGCCCGGGAGTGGGCGCCGCACGGCGTCACCGTCAACGCGGTCGCGCCCGGTTATATCGAGACCGGGCTGACCGCGGCGTACCTGGCGAAGCCCGGCATGCGCTCCTCGATGGAGGAGCTCGTCCCGGCCGGTCGCCTCGGCGTGCCGGCCGACCTGGTCGGCCCGGTGCTGCTGCTCTGCTCTGACCGCTCGGCCTTCATGACCGGGCAGGTGCTCTACATCGACGGCGGCCGCACGCTCGTCTGATCCCGGAAGGCTCGCCATGCAGCGTCTTACCGCCGACGACCGGCTCGATCTGGTCGAACTCATCCACCGGCTCTGCCACGCGCTGGACTACAGCCGGCCCGACGACTTCGCCGCCGTCTTCACCCCGGACGGGGTCTACCAGGCGGTCTCCTCGGTCGCCGCCGGCGAGCACCCGCGTTTCCGGCACGAGGGCGCCGCCGAGTTGCTCGCGTTCGCCGAGGCCGCGGCGCGCAAGCGGCAGGGCCTCGGCCGGCACTGGACCGGCAACGTCGTGCTGAACGCCACCGAGGCGGGCGCGTCGGCCGTGTCCTACGTGGCGTTCCTCGAGATCGACCCGGAGACCAACGAGCGGCGGATCACCATCTCCGGTACGCACCGGGATTCGTTCGTGCGTAGCGCCGATGGCTGGCGGTTCACCTCGCGGACGGTCGTCGCCGACATATGAGCGCGCTCGACGATCTCGACCCGGAGTTCGCGGCGGCGTACCGCGAGCTGGCGGCGGTGTCCGCCCGTGGCGGCGCGCTCGAGCCGAAGGTGCGCGCGTTCATCGGTCTCGCGGTTGCCGTCTCCTGCACCCACCGGCACGGCGAGTCGGCCCGGGCCCGCGTGGCGGACGCCTACGCGCACGGCGCCACGACCACCGAGCTGATCGGCGTCTGCGAGCTGGCCATGCTGCTCGGCGTGCACACCATGACGCTGGCCGGGCCGATCCTGGCCGAGGAGATGGCCGCGGCCGGCCACCCCCTCCCGGACGAGCTGACGCCGGCGCAGCAGGAGATCCGGCAGCGCTACGTCGCCGATCGCGGTGCGCTTCCGCCGCCGCTCGAACCGGTGCTGCGCCTCGATCCGGACTACATCGACGCGTACCGCCGGATGTCTGCCCTTCCGGCGCGCCGCGCCGATCTTCCGCCGGTCGTGGTCGAGCTGATCGTGATCGCGCTCGACGCCGCCACCACCCACCTGTACGCGCCGGGCACCCGCGCGCACATCCGCAACGCCCTCGCTCTGGGCGCCTCCCCGGCACAGATCCTGGCGGCCCTGGAGATCGCCAGCACCCTCGCGGTGAGCGGCACCCTGCTGGGGTTCGAGGCGATCGACGGGCTCAGGAGAACGTCAGACCACCGTCGACCGTGAGCACCTGGCCGGTGACGAACGCGGCGCCCGGCCCGGCCAGGTAGAGCAGCGCGCCGGCGAGGTCGGCCACCTCGGCGGGGCGCTTCAGGCACTGCTCGCCGACCGCGGTGGCGAGCATGCCGTCGAGGGTCGCCCCATCGAGGCGCTCGCGCAGGTCGGCGTGGGCGGTGAGGCCCGGCGCCAGGGCGTTGACCGTGATGCCGTCCGGCCCCCACTGCTTGGCCAGGGCCCGGGTGAGGCCGATGACGCCGGCTTTCGCCGCCACGTACGCGGTCGACACGTCGCCCGGCGGCCGCAGCGCGGTGTTGGACGTGGTGTTGACGATGCGGCCGCCGCCACGCGCCCGCAGGTGCGCCACCGCCACGTCGCAGACGATCCAGGACGAGGTGAGGTTGAGCTCCAGGGTCTGCCGGAACGCGTCGTCCGGGTCGGTCTCGCCGATGTAGCCGCGTGACCCGCCCGCGTTGTTCACGACGATGTCGAGGCCGCCGAAGCGGGCGACGGCGGCGTCGACGGCCGCGGTCACCGATGCGCGGTCGGTGACGTCGGCGTGCAGGGCGATCGAGCCCGGCGCCCGCCCCGCGGAGCGGCGGGCGGCGGGCAGGTCGATGTCGAGCAGCGCAACGGCGGCGCCGGCCGCGGCGAGGGCCCGCGCGTACGCCGCGCCCAGCCCGTGGCCCGCCCCGGTGACCAGGGCGACCCGGCCGGAAAGAGGGCTCACGCCCGGTCGATGACTTCGATGAGGTTGCCCCACGGGTCGGCCACGAACGAGACGGTCGCGCCGGCCCGCGGTGAGGGGGACGGCACCATCCGCGTGGTGCAGCCGGCGGCGATCAGATGGTCGTACATCGCCGGCACGTCGGCCACGCACAGGCACATGTGCCCGAAGCCGAGCGTGCCGGCTGCCTCCAGCGCGCTCGACGGGGTGAGGCCGGGGCGGGCGCCCGGGCGGTGCAGGAGCTCGATCCGGAAGCCGCTCGCTTCGTGCAGCAGCATGATGCCGCGCAGGTCGGTGCCCGTCACCGCGAACGCGGGCGCGGCCGTCAGTTCGAGCGTGGCGCAGTACCACTCGGTGGCCTTCTCCAGGTCGGGCACGGAGATGCCGACGTGGTCGAAGCGGACGGACTGTTCGATGGCCATCGTTTTCTTCCAATCACTTGAGGGCGACGACGTTGGCGGGTGAGCCGTACCCGCCGGGAATGTTCGACGGAGCGCTCACCAGGAAGACCGTGTGCCGGCCGTCCGCGGCGCAGTCGCGGGCGAGTGCGGCGAGGTCCCACAGCTCGCCGAGGGTGAAGCCGAGCCGGCCGATGAGCATGTTGTGCAGGGCGCCGAACGGAAAAGCGTCCGGTCCGAGGTCGATCGGCCAGGCCTCGATCGCGAGGTTGTCCGAGGCGATCGCGGACAGCTGCCGGTCCCACAGCCAGCGCACCACCTGCTCGTCGTGGGCGAGCCCGGGGCAGACGAACGGCCGCTCGGTGCGTTCCCTCGTGGTCAGCGCCGCGAAATTCTCGGCGTAGCCGGTGTACAGCATCAGGATGTCACCGGCTTCGGGAGTTACGCGGGCCATCGCGTACGCCGTCTCCAGCTCTTCTACGCCGAAGGCGACGGAGGCGGCCGGGTCGTAGTCGCGGCCGAGCTCTCGGAAGGTGGCCGGCATGTCCAGCAGCACGCCGCGCCCCGCGATCCCGCGCCGGGCGACCACGTCGATCGTGTTGCGGCGGCCGGCCGCGACGTCTGCCTCGGTGGCGCCGTTCCAGAACTCGCCGGGCCGGTAGCCGACGTGACCCAGCGAGTCCCACTGGCTCGACCCCTGCGGCCCGAAGTCCTGCAGCACGTCGTCGAAGAAGATTCCGCCGGGCTCGTGCACGGTCTCGTGCCGGGGGATCCGGCGGCCCCACTGCTCGTGCGCGAACGCGTCGATCGGCGCGTTCAGCGGGAACATCGCGCCGCGGGTCACCAGCGCGGCGGCGGCGCGGATCCGGTCGGCGGTCTGCAGGTTGAGTGTGCCGAGCTGGTCGCCGGCACCGAAGACACCCCAGGCGCTGCGCCCGCCGGCGGGGGCCGGCGGCAGCTCGTCGTACCGCGGAAGACTCACCGGGCCAGCGCCGCGGTCAGCGTTGCGAGCACCTCGCCGGTGCGCTCCGCGGGCAGCGCCACGCCGGGGATCTGCAGGGTCAGCTCGTCGACCCCCTGCCGGGTGAGCTGCTCCTCCTTGGCCCGCACGCGCGCGGCGACCGCCGCCGGATCACCGGCCGCGGCCAGGTCGTCGAGCATCTCGTCGGGGATCAGGCGGGCGCCGATCTCGGCCCACGGCTGCGGGCCCGAACCCAGCCGTACGGCGTCGCGCACCGTTGCCGCCTGCGCGCTCCACGACGTGTGCTCGAAGAAGGCGGTGAAGCCGGGCTGGGCCGCGTACAGCGAGATCTGGGCCTTGGCCAGACGCCGGGCCTCGTCCGCGTCGGGCAGCGCGCAGGCGATCATCCAGGCCGCCACGACCGGGTTGCGCGGCCCGGTGGACACCGCCGGGAGCACCACGTCGTCGAGGTAGTTCTCGAGGTGCCCGAACGGATGCAGGGCAATCCCGTCGCAGGACCGGGCCATCGCCTTGAGCGCGGTGGGCATCAGCGCGGCGCCGTAGAAGCGCACGTCGTCGAGGAGCGGGCGCGGATGCCCGAACGCGAAGCCCGGCATGCTGACGTCGTAGAAGCGGCCGTGGAACTCCAGGCCCCGATCGGCGTCCACGGCGGCCCGCATGACCGCCACGTATTCGGACAGGCGCGCGGCGGGGTGGTCGAAGGTGATGCCGAACTCGCCGCGGGTGTGCGCGGTGCCGGCCCCGACGCCGATCGTGAGCCGTCCGCCGGTGGCGGCTGCGGCCTCCACCGCGGCCGCGGCCATGGCCATCGGGTGACGGGTGAACGCGTACGCGATCCCGGTGCCGGTGAGCAGGCGCTTGGTGTGTGTCGCGACGTGCTGGGCGCGGACGACGGCGTCGCGGGAGCGCAGCTCGGTGGTCCAGGCGCGGTCGAGGTTGGCGGCCTCGCAGGCCGTGGCGGCGGTTTCCAGCGCCTCGAACGAGGCGACGGCGAGGGCCAGGGATCGTTTCGTCATCGGCGTCCTTTCGGTGTTGGCAGCCTAAGACGCCGGACGGTAAGTTGTCGACAGTTGGTTGGTCAACGGGCTCATATTCCCCGACGCGGGCAATCAAACGGTTCAGCTTGTCGACAGTTTGGAGTTCGACGTGGACGCGATCGTCGTCGGCGGCGGCGTCGCCGGGATGGCCGCCGCGGTCGCGGCGGCCGACCTCGGCGCCCGGGTGCTGCTGCTGGAGAAGTCGGACCACCTGGGCGGCAACTGCCGGTACTCCGGCGGCAATCTCGTCGAGGCGGGGCTCGATCACCTCGAGGCGCTCAGCTTCGGCCGGACCGGGCGGGACGTGCTCACCGCGTACGCCGAAGGTCTTGCCGGCCTTGAGAAATGGCTGTGTGCGCTCGGGGCCGGGACCGGGCCGGTCGACGCCGAGCAGTGCTGGCCGAACCTGCCCGGCGCCGGCACTGTGCGCTACTACCAGGTGCTGGGCGGCGAGACTCCGGGCCAGGCGCTGGCCGAGTTGCTCGTGGACGCGGTCGCCCGGCGGCCGATCGAGGTCCGGCTCGGCGCCTCGGCCGACGACCTGCTGATCGAGGACGGCCGGGTGACCGGCGTGCGGGACGGAACGCATCACCGCCCGTGGTGTCGTCCTCGCGACCGGCGGATTCGAGAACGCGCCCGGGCTGTGCGACACCTACCTGCCGGTGCCTGGGGTGGTCGCGCTCGGACACCTCGGCAACACCGGTGACGGCACCCGGCTCGCCCAGCGCGCGGGCGCGGCGCTGTGGCACATGAGCAACTGGTTCGGCTGGTGGGCGTTCCGGTCACCCGATCATCCGGCCGGGTTCGGGCTGGGCTTCCGTGACCCGGGGCATCTGTTCGTCGACGCCGACGGACGCCGCTTCGGCGCCGAGGCCGGCCGTGAGGGCCACGACCAGCTGCGCCTGTTCGGCACGGTGCTGCCGACGGCCGAGCATTACCCACATCTGCCGGCGTACGCCGTCTTCGACGAGACCTGCCGTACGGCCGGGCCGGTCTCCCGCATGCGCGGCCCCAACGAGTACGCCTGGAGTGCCGACAACAGCCCCGAGATCGAGCGCGGCTGGATCGTGCGCGCCCCGGACGCCGCCGCCCTCGCCGGCCGGTTGGGCGTGGACCCGGCCGTCCTGACCGCCACCATCGGCCGTTTCGGCGCGGACGCGGAGGCCGGGCACGACCCGCAGTTCGGCCGCCCGGCCGGCACGATGCGCGCGCTCGCGGCCGGACCTCTCTACGCGATCAAGATGTGGCCGGGCGTCGCCACCACCTGCGGCGGACCACGCCGCGACGCCCGCGCCCGGGTGCTCACCGAGGCCGACCGGCCGATCCCCGGTCTGTACGCCGCGGGCGGCAACGGCAGCGTCTGGGGCCATCTCACCCAGCACGGTGGCGGCCTCACCGACGGCCTGGTGTTCGGCGCGATCGCGGCCCGTGACCTGATGGCGGAGGCGGGCGTGCAGCCGTGACAGAGCTGGCGACACGTCCGCCGACGGCGGTGATGGCGCGGGTGTTGACAGCGGTGGTGGCGCGTCCGCCGACGGTGGTGGTGTGGCCATGACTGCGGTGGTGGCTCAGGGCCGCGGGCCCCTAATGGTGCTGGCGCCCTCGTTCGGTCGCGACAGCGAGGACTTCGGTGCGGTGGCGGCCGGCCTGGCCGCCGCCGGGATGCGGGTGCTGCGCCCGCAGCCGCGGGGCGTGGGCGGCACGGGCGAGTTGACCGGCCTGACCTACGCGGATTGGGCCGGTGACCTGCTCGCGGCCGTCGCAGCCGAGCGCGGCGGCCCGGCGATCCTGCTCGGGCACGCGGCGGGCAGCCGCTATGTGCGAGCAGCCGCCGCCATCGCGCCTGCCGCCGTGCGCGGGGTGGTGCTTGCCGCCGCGGCGCGTCCCGGGCCGCCCGCGCCGGAACAGGCCGCCGACCTGGCCCGCTGCGTGGCGGCCGAGACCACACCGGCCGAGTGCCGGGCGGCCCTGCGGCGCTCCTTCTTCGCGCCCGGCAACGACGTCGACGCGTGGCTGACCGGCTGGCATCCGGCGACCGCCCGGGCCCAGCGCGCGTCGGCCCCGAGCGACGGCTGGGAGCGGGCCGGCGGCGTGCCGGTGCTGGACCTGATCGGCGCCCAGGACCCGTGGCGCCCACCCGCCACCCGCGAGGCGGTCGCCGCGGCCCTGGGCCCCCGGGTCAGCGTGGCCGTCGTCGACGGCGCCTCACACGCCCTGCTGCCGGAGCGCCCGGACGCCGTCGTCACGGCAGTGGCACGGTGGGCAGCGACATTGTCACCGCACTGATCGAGCCGCGTGGGAGCTCGTGCTGATCGCTCGCATCAGGCCGTGCTGACCGACCGCGCCGGTCTGCGCCGATCGGGTTGCGTCGGGCTGCGCCGATCTGGCTGCGTCGGGCCGCGGCCGGTCGGGCCAGGCCTTGCCCGGCGGCTGGCCGCGCCGCGCCGGGCAGCGCCGATTTGTCCGAGCCGGGCAGCGGCCGATCTGACCGCGCCAGGCCCGCGGGCCGGCCGGGCCGAGCAGTGCCGCGCCGATCGGTTTTGTCAGGCCGTGCTGAGCGGGCCTGTCAGGCGACTGTGCCGATCGGGTTGCGGGGTGGGCGGGCTGTTTCGGGGCGGCCGCCGCGGATCTCGGTCAGCACTCGGGTGCGCAGGTCGGCGAAGCGCGGCAGCGCGCGGGTGGCGATCTGGTCCCGTTCCGCGCCGAGGTCCACGGCGATGGTGTCGATCACGGTGGCCGGGCTGCCGCCCAGCACCACCACGCGGTCGCCTAGGTAGACCGCCTCGTCGATGTCGTGGGTGACCACGATGATCGAGATGCCGAGCTGCCGGCGCAGGTCCAGTGCCAGGTCCTCCAG
The DNA here is from genome assembly GCF_040638295.1 of Actinoplanes sp. NPDC026619. Classification (NCBI taxonomy): domain Bacteria; kingdom Bacillati; phylum Actinomycetota; class Actinomycetes; order Micromonosporales; family Micromonosporaceae; genus Actinoplanes; species Actinoplanes sp. NPDC026619. The sequence goes on along the minus strand of NZ_JBEZYA010000002.1, from coordinate 244,596 downwards.
TTCGAAGCGGGCCTGTGCGTCCACCGAGCCGAACGGTTCGTCCATCAGCAGCACCGGCGCGTCGTAGGCCAGGCCGCGGGCGATGGCGACGCGCTGCTGCATGCCGCCGGACAGCTGCCACGGGAACTTGTCGCCGACACCGGGCAGCCCGACCGCGGCCAGGCTCCGCTCGGCCCGTTCCCGGCGTTCGGCCTTGCGCACGCCGGCGCCCTGCAGCGGGAAGGCGACGTTGTCGCGGACGCTCATCCACGGCAGCAGCGATCCCCGGTAGTCCTGGAACACCACCGCGATGTCCTGCTGCGGGCAGTCGACCAGGGTGTCGCCGTAGCGCACGGTGCCGGAGCTCGCCGGCATCAGGCCGGACAGGCACCGCAGCAGCGTGGTCTTGCCGGCCCCGGACGGGCCGACGATGCAGACGAACTCGCCCGGATCGACCCGCAGGTTCAGGTCGCGCAGCACGTCCAGCCGGCCGTAGCTCTTGTGCAGGCCGGCGACGGTCAGCGGCAACCCGCGCGCGTTCTCGACGGTCATGCTGTGCCCTCCTCGGTCATGCCCTCGCCTGCGGCGTGGGCGGTCAACTCGCGCGTGTGCCGCTCGGTGCAGGCGGTCATGCTGTGCCCTCCTTAGGCATGCCCTTCTGGCCCTCGCCTGCGGCGTGGGCGGTTAACTCGCGGGTGTGCCGCTCGGTGCAGGCGGTCATGCTGTGCCCTCCTTAGGCATGCCCTTCTGGCCCTCGCCTGCGGCGTGGGCGGTTAACTCGCGGGTGTGCCGCTCGGTGCAGGCGGTCATGCCGGTGTCACCTCGTTCTCCATGGTGCGGACGGCCTTGGCGCGCGGTGCGCGCTGGTGGTACCAACCCAGCAGTGCGAACTCGATGACGAGCAGCACGACGCTGAGCGCGTAGCCGAGGATGCCGATCAGGATGGTGCCGCCCCAGGTCTCCGGGACGGCGAAACTGGAGCCGCTCTGCAGGATGAAGTTGCCGAGCCCGATCGGCGAGCCGTAGATCTCGCTGACCACCATCAGCACCACCGCCACCGACAGGGCGACCCGGATGCCGGCGAAGATCTGCGGCAGGGCCCCGAACAGGACGACCCGGCGCAGCCGCAGCCACCATGGGATGCGGTAGCTGCGCGCGGTCTCGAGCACCGCCGGGTTGATGCTCTCCACGCCGCTGATCGTGTTGAGCAGGATCGGCCAGAGCGCGCCCAGGAAGATCAGGAAGACCTTCGGGGCCGCGCCGATGCCGAGGGTCAGGACGATCACCGGGACGAACGCGATGGTCGGCGTGGCGCGGGCGAAGTCGAGCAGCGGGGCGGTGGCCCGGCGCAGCGTCGGGCGCTCGCCGATGACCAGCCCGAGCAGCACGCCGGCGACGATCGCCAGCGCCAGCCCGACCAGGATGTTCTTGAGGCTGAACCAGAGGTCGCCGACCAGCTCGCCCTCGGTCAGGCCGGTCCACATGGCGCCGAGCATCTGGCTGAACGGCGGGAAGTAGAAGCTGGTGCTGCCGGCGGTCAGCGCGAACAGCGCGGCGATCACCACCACCGGCAGCCAGAGCTGCTTGGCGGCGGCCTTCAGGAACGAAGATCTCATGGTGTACGCCTTCCGATCAGCTCGGATGGGCCGGCGGGCGCCAGCGCATGAGGGAGGTCTCGAGGTACATCGACGCCCGGTTGATGCCGTAGCCGAGGATGCCCGCCGTGAAGATGTACGCGAACGCGGCGTCGGAGTTGCCGCTCTGCTGCTGCTGGGTCACCTCGTGCCCGATGCCGGGCAGCGTGGTCAGGATCTCGACCCCGATCGCGACCAGCACCGAGGTGGTGGCGGCGAGCCGCAGCCCGGTCATGATCGACGGGGTGGCGCTGGGCAGGATGACCCGGCGGAAGCGCAGCAGCCGGGGGATGCGGTAGGCGCGGACCGTCTCGGCGATCATCGGGGGCACGCTGCGGGCGCCATATTGTGCCTGCAGGAAAACCGGGAACACGCACGCGATGAAGACGACGGTCTGCTTCATCGACGGTGTCGAGCCGAGCACGAGCAGGAACACCGGCAGCAGCGCGATCACCGGGAACGACCGGAGGAAGTCCACCAGCAGCCGGGATGACTCCTCGGCCGCCACGTACGTGCCGGTGACCAGGCCGAGCGGGACGCCGATGACCGCGGCGGCCAGCAGGCCCACCACCGCGTCGCGCAGGGTCTCGCCGACCGCGGACCAGTACCCGCCGTCGGCGAGAAGTGTCCCGAACCGGGCGGCGGTCTCGAACGGCGAGGGCAGCGCCGAGGCGCTCACCAGGCCGAGCAGGCTGACCAGTTCCCAGAGCACGACGACGCCGACGAAGCAGAGCAGTTGCAGCAGGAGCATCCGGCTGCGGCGCGGCTCGGCCGCCGGCCCCGCGTGGACGGGGTCGGCGGCCGGCGCGTCCACCAGATCGGTGGTCGTGGACATCGGTTACCTCACTGCGAGTTCGTGGTCGTCGCCGCCTGGTCCCAGAGCAGCGAGTTGCTGTCCGGCGCGGCCTTGAGCAGCCCGAAGTCGACCATATTGGTGATCACCGTCTGCATGACGCCGGTGTCGATGGGCGCGCTGAACTGCTGGATGGTGCGGTTCTTGATGTAGTCGGCGGGCAGCTGGGTGTACTGGGTGTCGACCGCGCGCACGGCGTCCGGGTTGGCGTTGGCGTAGTCGATCGCCTTGCTGATCGCGTCGGTGAACTTCTTGGCCGTGTCGGCGTTCTTGGCCAGCCACGCCTGGCTGGAGAAGAGCAGCGCCTGCGGCAGGCCGGGCAGCGCGTTGGTGCCCTGGCCGATCGCGGTCAGGCCGGCCGCCTTTCCGGCGTCGAGGAAGGTGGCGAACGTGTAGACCGCGTCCACCTTGCCCTGCTGCACGGCGTCGTTGAGCGAGGTCAGCGGCAGCGCCACGAACTTGATCTTCGACGGGTCGCCGCCCGCCTGCTTCGTCGAGTACTCACAGATGAACTGGAGCGTCCCGCCGAGCGCGGCCAGGCCGACGGTCTTGCCCTCGAGATCGGCGTACGACTTGATCGGGCTGTCTTTTTTGACCAGCAGCCCGTCCGACGGGGGAGTCTTGGTGGTCGCGGCCTGCAGGTTGCTGACGACGCGCACCGGGAGCTTCTGCGCGGCCGCCTTGAGGAAGCCGGAGCTGTCGGTCATCGCGAACTCGGCCTCGCCGTTGAGCACCGACGGCGCGTTCTGCGAGGTGTCCTGGGCGCCGGCCTTGATCGTGACGGTGAGCCCGGCGGCCTTGAAGTAGCCCTGCTGCTCGGCGATGTAGAGGGGCTCGAAGGTCGAGCCGGTGGAGCGCAGCACGGTGACGGTGGTGCTGCCGTCGGCGGCCTTGGTGGAGGCGGTGCCGCTGCTGCCACCACAGGCGGCCAGGGCGCCACCGGCGATCAGAGCGACGGCACCGGCAAGGACGGAGCGGCGCGTCGTGCGCCGCGGGGGAGGCTGCAGTACTGGCGACACGGGTGCTCCTTCGGGATTCGCGAACACGTCACCGTGGTGTGTCCGGGTACACAATTTCCGGCTCCGGTAACGTGGTCGAAACTTACTGTCGACACCCGGTCCCGGTCAAGCCTTCGCCAGCGAATTAGTCACAGTTCTGTCGACACCCGTCAGGCGTAATGAGCGGATTCGGGGTTAAATCTGCACCTCGAGACGGCGGGCTTCGCCAATTGGAAGCAATCTATGTCGACACTTAGCGTGGCTGTCGGGCCCGTCCTGCTGACCGATATGAGCCTTTAGTGACCCGTTTACGGCGCTACGCTGGGCGACGTGCCGGGTGTCGGCAACCAATATTTTGTCAGCCCGGCGGCAGTCGTTGACGGCCAAATCTGTCGACACTAGCCTCGCGTTCAATCGCCCCGATCCAAGGAGACGCGCCATGACCACCCTTCCTCTGCAAGCCTGGGCGCACCGCGACGGCAAGATCAACATGCAGGAGCTGACGCCGGCCGACTGGAGCCCGGCCGCGCTCGCCGCCCGCGCGCAGATCGCCGAGGCGTTCTACCGCTTCGCGATCGCCCACGACGAGGCCCGGGTCGACGTCGTGGTCTCCTGCTTCACCCCGGACACGGTCTTCGAGGTGGCCCAGGGCCAGGCCAAGCCGTTCACCAGCTTCTCCGGCCGGGAGGAGCTGTTCGACCGGCTCACCCGGATCATCGCCGAGCAGGGCGACCAGCGCCGGCACCTGATGGGCAACGTGCTGGTGGAGGAGCTCGATCTGGCCGCCGGCACCGCGTCCGCGCTGGCCTTCAGCGTGGTGACCCGGGCCGCCGACGGCCTCAGCCTGGGCGCGAGCGTCGTCTACACCGCGAACCTGCGCCGTGAGACGGACGGTTGCTGGCGCTTCACCTACTTCTTCATCGGCATGGACAACTACGCGGGGGAGAAGCCCGAGGCCGGCGAGAAGGCGGCATGAGGGGGCGGCTGCTGGCCCGCGGCGACCAGGGGTACGAGGAGCAGCGCCGCGACGCCGTCTGGAACGCCCGCCGCCCGGCCCGTTACCCGGACCTCATTCTCTGCGCGGCCGACGCCGACGACGTGGCCGCGGGCGTCCGGCTGGCCGCCGAGCGGGACCTGAAGGTCGGCATCCGCTCGGGCGGCCACAGCTGGATCGCCAACGGCATCCGGCACGGCGGCCTCACCCTCGACCTGTCCGCGCTGGCGTCGATCGACTACGACCCGGCGACGCAGCTGGTGTCGGTCGGCCCGGCCGCCCGCAGCGCCGACATCGACGCCGAGCTGGAGCGGCACGGCCGGTTCTTCCCGGCCGGGCACGCGCCGTCGGTCGGCGTGGGCGGGTTCGCGCTCGGCGGCGGGTACGGATGGAACGCCCGGGTGCACGGCCCGGCCTGCCTGAACATCGTCGCGGCCGACGTGGTGCTGGCCGACGGCCGGCTCGTGCGGGCGGACGACGAGGTGATGTGGGCACTTCGCGGCGCCGGCCCCGGCTTCTTCGGCGTCGTCGTCCGGCTCCACCTGCGCACCTACGAGCGCCCGGCGATCCACCGCGCGGTCCGGGTCTTTCCGCTCGCCGCGCTGGACGAGGTCGTGGCGTGGTCGCAGAAGATCGCGCCGGGCCTGCCCGCCGCGCTCGAGACGGTCGTGAAGATCGGCGCCCCGCCCGGTGCCGCCGAATCGGTCGTGTCGGTGGTCAGCACCGCGTTCGACGACCCGGCCCTGCTGGCCGCGCTCGACGACATCGGCCCACGGCCGCTCGGCGGGAAGCAGCCTTGGCCGCTGACCATGCGGGAGATCTACGCCGAGTCCGGCGCCGCCTGGTCGGAGCAGGGCCTGCGGTGGAAGCTCGACGGCATCTGGACCGACGGCCCGACCGTCGGCGTGGTGGACGGCGTCCGGGACATGGTGGCCGGCATACCGGGCCCGGACAGCTTCGTCTTCGTGATGCCGTGGGGGCACGTGGCCGCCGGGGTGCCGGCCGCGTGGTCGGTGCAGGCGGCCAACTACGTCTCCCCGGTCGCGGCCTGGCGCGAGGCTCGCGACGACGCGCGGCACTGCGCCTGGGTGACCGGGTCGATGGTGGCGATGACGCACCTCTCGGCCGGCGTGCAGTTCAGCGACGCCGACCCGGCCTCGCGGCCGGACCACGGACTGTCGGCGGAAGCGGCGGCGCGGCTCGAGCGCCTGCGTGAGCGGTACGACCCGGGCCGCCTCTTCAACTCCTACCTCACCGCCGCAGATCTCTAGGCGGGCGGGATGTTCTGATTGCGGCGGAACAGGTTGCCCGGGTCGTAGCGGCGCTTGAGGTCGCGCAGCCGCGCCCAGTTCGCCGGCCCGTAGGCCTGCGCCACCACCTCGACCGGCTCGCCCCGGTCGAGGTAGTTCACGTACACCCCGGCGTCGTAGTGCGGCGACATGGCCGCATGAAAGCCGCGCACCCAGGCCATCTGGCGGTCGTCGTCGGCCGGGTCGGTCCAGCCGCTCGCGATGATGTGGTTGAACCGGGCGGTGCGGGCGCCGAGCGGGGTGGCGTCCGGCGCGACGTCGTTGAGCGGGCCGTCGACGGCGATGAGCTCGACCAGGCCGTCGCGGGTCGGTTGCCCGGGGCCCCATGCGGCGTACACCTTGATCGCCTCGTCGGTCAGGTCGGTGAGATAGCCGGTCTTGCTGTAGTTGCGGTAGCCGAAGTCTGCGTTGGCGATGCCGTCGTTCATGCTCTGCACCTGGCCGTAGGTCAGCTCGCGGGAGATCGACACCGCAGTCTCGCCGAACTCCCGAACCGGGCGGGTGACCTCGCGGCCGGTCGCGATGTCGCCGTGCCACAGGTTGGTGATCACCACGAACCGCTCGCCGACGATGTGCGGCGGGAAGCCGCGGCCGTCCGGCGCATTCACCACGATCGAGCTCGTCGCCAGCTCCGGCGGCTGCCCGCGGCTCCAGTCGCGCCAGAACGTGAGAACCTCGGCGGTGCGGTCGGCCGGCCACCAGTTCATGTCGAGCCAGACGTCGCGCACCGGGTGCAGGCGGAACTCGAACGATGTGACGACGCCGAAGTTGCCGCCGCCGCCGCGGATCGCCCAGAACAGGTCGGGCTCGTGCCCGGCGTCCACGGCGTGGATCGTGCCGTCGGCCGTGACCACGTCGGCGGCGAGAAGGTTGTCGGCGGTCATGCCGTACTTGCGGGTGAGTTTGCCGTGCCCGCCGCCGAGCGCGAGGCCGCCGACGCCGGTGTGCGCGATCGCACCGCCGGCGCAGGCCAGCCCGAAGGCCTGGGTGTTGCGGTCCATGTCCCACCAGGTCGCGCCGCCGCCGACCCGGACGGTGCGGCGGTACGGGTCGACGTGCACGCCGCGCATCAGGCTCAGGTCGATGACGATGTCGTTGTCCGCCTCGGCGTGCCCGGCCGTGTTGTGGCCGCCGCCGCGCACCGACGGGTGCCAGCCGCCGGCGCGGGCGAACGACACGAGGGCGGCCACGTCGGCGGCCGAGCCGGGCCGGGCGATCAGGGCGGGGCGGGAGCCGGCGAAGCGGCCGTTCCACAGGAACTCGCCGTACTGCTCGGTGGGCCGGCGGGGGTCGAAGCCGGGGTCGCCGGGGCGGACCAGCGGGCCACGGAAGTCGGCGCGCAAAGCGGCGATCTCCGCGTCGCTGATCACCCGGTCAGTTGATCGAGGTGCTCGCATGGTCTTCATCTTGCGACAGCGGCGACCTTGGTGTCGACAGATCAAGCCAGATTCATCGTGAAGGCGGCTTGATTGCGGCTATCTGTCGACACTAAGCTCCTCCCATGCCATCACCTCTTCCTGATCTCGCGGACGACGCGGCATACGTGACAGACACTCCCGGCGGGGTCGCGCTGGTCGGCTCGCGCTGCCGTGACTGCGCCGCCGCGGCCTTCCCGGCCCGGGCGGTCTGCTACCGCTGCGGCGGCGACGCCGTCGAACGCGGGCCGGTGGGCACCGCCGGCCGGGTGTATGCGAGCACCACCGTGCACGTGTCGAGCGTGCGGCCCACCCCGTACCACCTCGCCTATGTTGATCTTGATGGTGATCTTCGGGTGCTCGGCCGGGTGGACACGGCGACCGCGCCCGGCGACGTCGTCCGGGTCACCGGCGCCGGCCGCGACTGGAGTTTCGCCCGATGAGCGGCGTCTACGTGACCGGCGGCTCGATGATCCCGATGGGCCGCTACCCGGCGTCGAGCTACGCCGGCCTGGCCGTGCCCGCTGTGCGGGCCGCGCTGAGCGACGCCGGCATCGGCCGCGACCAGGTCGAGGAGGTCTTCTGCGGGCACACGTTCGGCGGCATGCTCGCCGGGCAGCGCATCGTCAAGGAGGTCGGCATCGGGGGAGTGCCGGTGTCCAATGTCGACAACGCGTGCTCGAGCGGCGCGACCGCCCTGCACCAGGCATATCGTGCCGTGCGGAACGGCGAACGTGACGTCGTGCTCGTCATCGGCGTGGAGAAGCTGACCCAGTTCGGCGGCGGCACCCTCCCGCTCGTGACCGACGACCCCGAGGTCGCCGCGGGCCTGGTGATGCCCGCGCTGTATGCGATGCGCGCCCAGCGCTACCTGCACGAGCGCGACGCCACCGTGGCCGACCTCGCGGCGGTCAGCGTCAAGGCCCGGCGGCACGGCGCCCGCAATCCGTACGCGCAGTACCGCACCGAGGTGACCGCGGCCGGCGTGCTCGCCGCCCGCCCGATCGCCGACCCGCTCACGCTGCTGATGTGCTGCCCCACCGGCGACGGCGCGGCCGCTCTCGTGCTCATGTCGCAGCGCGCCCGGGACAAGGTCGCCGGCCCGGCCATGCGGGTCCTCGCGTCGGTGCTGCACTCGGGCCGGATGGATCTCGGCCCGCGGGACATGCTGCACCCGCAGATCTCGTACGACTCGGCCGCCGACGCCTACGCGATGGCCGGCGTCGAGCCGCAGGACCTGGACGTGGTCGAGCTGCATGACGCGTTCAGCATCGCCGAACTCATCTACTACGAGGCGCTGGGCCTGTGCGCGCCGGGCGACGCGGCGAAACTGCTGGCATCCGGCGCCACCACGTACGGCGGGCGGACCGTGGTCAACCCCAGCGGCGGCCTGCTCGCCAAGGGCCACCCGGTCGGCGCGAGCGGCGCGGCGCAGGTCGTGGAGATGCTCTGGCAACTGACCGGCCGGGCCGGCGACCGCCAGGTCAGCGAGGCCCGGCTCGGGCTCACCCACGTCACCGGCGGCGGGATCAGCGGGCTCGACCACGGCGCCTGCACCGTGCACCTCTTCGAGGCGGCGTGACCGTGCCCCGCCCACCCCTGGACGGCGTCCGGGTCCTCGACCTCACCACCTTCCTCTCCGGGCCGTTCTGCACCCAGATCCTGGCCGACCTGGGCGCCGACGTGATCAAACTGGAGCCGCCGGACGGCGACGCGAGCCGGCACATCCCGCCGTACTTCGTGGACGGCGACAGCGCGTATTACCTCGCGCACAATCGCGGCAAACGCAGCATCGTGGCCGACCTGAAGACGCCCGCCGGCCTGCGCGTGGCCCGTGACCTGGCCGACCGCAGCGACGTGGTGGTGGAGAACTTCCGGCCCGGCGTGGCCGCCCGGCTCGGCCTGGACCCGGTCGCTCTGCGGGCCGCCCGGCCGCGGCTGATCTGGGCGTCGATCAGCGGGTTCGGCCAGGAGAGCCCGTGGCGGGACCAGCCGGCGTACGACATCGTCGTGCAAGCTCTGTCCGGCGTCATGAGCCTCACCGGCGTGCCCGGCGACCCCGCGATGCGCCTCGGTGTGCCGGCCGGCGACCTGGTCGCCGGCATGTATGCGGCGATGGCCGTGCTCGCCGCCCTGTCCGCCCGGGAGCGCACCGGCGAGGGCCGCACCGCGGACATCTCGATGCTCGATGGCCAGCTGTCGCTGCTGTCCTACCAGGCGGTGTACGCGGCGGTCGGCGGCATCACCCCGCAACCGCAGGGCAGCCGGCACGACTCGATCCCGACCTACCGCAGTTTCACCGCGCGCGACGGCCGCGAGTTCGTGGTGGCCGCCAACACCGAGCGGATGTGGCGCGAGCTCTGCGCGGTGCTCGGCGTTCCCGGCCTCACCGCCGACCCGCGCTTCGCCGACGCGCGCTCACGCCTGCGCCACCAGGACGAGCTGGCCCCGCTCCTGGAGGGCGCCGTCCGGACCGGCGACGCCGCCGACTGGGTGACCGCCCTGGTCGCCCGGTCGGTACCGGCCGCCCTCATCAAGACGGTGCCCGAGGCCCTGGCCGACGCCGCCGCGGCCGGCCGCGACATGGTGGTCCCGGTGACGTCGCCGTCCGGCCGGGTCGTGCCGACCCTCGCCACCCCCATCCGGTTCGCCGGCACGCCGCCCACCGCCGCCTCCTACCCGCCCGCCCTCGGCCAGCACACCGCCGCCATTCTCGCCGAGCTCGGCCACTCGCCAGAGTTGAGGTGTCGATAGCCTGGCATCCATGTCACCCGATGCGGCGGGCCTTTTCGCGCAGGTCCAGGCGGCGCTGCTGATCGCCCTCGTGGTCGAGATGCGGGGCGCGACCGACGACCGGGTGCCCCATCGGATGGCGTTCTGGAATCCGCTCGCCGTCTTCGCAGTCTTCTTCGGACTGGGCATCGGCCTGGCCAGCGTCGTCGCCGAGAAACCGCTGTCCGCCGAGATGGCCTTCGCCGGGGCGGGCGCGACGGCGTTCGCCGCCTACATCCTGCTGACCAACGCGTTCCACCGGGCGATGGTGCTGCTGGGCAAACAGGACGTCTTTTGGGGCGCCCTCCTCGTCACGATCTTCAGCGTGGGCACGCTCGCGTTGGCCGTCTGGCTCTACTTCTTCCTGCCGCTCTGGCACTAGCTCGATTGAGTAGGGCGACTCAGGCCGCGCCCCGGGCCCGTCCATAGGTTGATGCCCATGACTTCGACGCTCGAGCTCGACCGTCCGATCACGACTTCCGGCCACCCGCGCCGCCGCCGATGGCTGATCGGCCTCACCGCGACGGCCGGGGCACTCCTGACGACGGTGGCGACCACCGGCGCCTACGTCCTGAGCCACGCCGGCAACGAGCCCCTTGCAACGGGCGCGCACACGGTCGAGGTCTACACCGTGGAGGACTCGATCAGCACGGTCGTCGCCCCGGCCGACCGTCCCGGTGTGCTCGGCCGTTTCATCGGCATGTGCGACGCCGACACCTACTACATGGAGGTCGGCGGCGCCGGCCAGTGCCTGGTGCTGAACGGCTCACTCGGCACGGTCAGGGCCACCGGCACCACCGACGGCGTCGAGTTGGACGCCACCGAGGCGACAAGGCTCCGCGGCCTGGTCCAGCGCGATGACGCCGGCAACCAGCAGAGATCCACCCGGGTGGTGCTCGCCTACGACGGCGGCTGGGCCGGCCTGATCAAGGTGGCCGACCTGCGGCCCGGAAGTCCGGCGACCGGCCGCATCATCGGCTGACCTGTGCGGAGGCGCAGTTGCCGGCGAAGAACGAGACGGTGACCGGTGTCGGCGCCCGGCCCTCCTCGGTGATGATCAGCCGCACGCAGCGGCGCCCGGCGACGTGGAAGCCGCCGATATAAGCCGTGTCGGAGTCGGCGCAGCCGTGGAAGGTGACCGCGTGGGCGGGGGAGTAGCCCCAGGCCTGGCCGTAGTTCAGGCCGGCGGAATCGTCGGCCACCGCGACCGTGACGACCTGGCCGGCCCGGATCACCGCGCCGATCTTGCGGTCGGCGGAGCCGGCGTCGCCGACGTCGGCCGGATCGGCGGTGGCCCAGCCGCGAAGACCGGGCCAGCTGACGGATCCGGCGACCAGGTCATCCGGGCCGGCCGGGAACTCGGTCCGCACGTGCGCCTCGCCGGCCGTGCACTCGATCTCCCGTACCTCTGCCGCACTCCCCGAGCCGCCGGGTGATGTCACGGCGGGTGCCGGCAGCGGGGCCGGGTCTCCGCTCTTGGCGGTGCACGCGGAGAGGAGCCCGGCAACGGCGATCAACCCGGCAGTGCTCAGCGTCAGTGCCCGGCGGCCGCTCGCGATGGTGGCGTTCAGCATCAGCCCGGGGTGGCCTCTCGTGGCACCCTCGCCGCGATGGCGGCGTACTTGCGGTCCACCCGGTCGGACGGCAGGCGGAGGCGCTCCACCTCGGTGAAGCCGGCCCGCACCAGGCGGGCGGAGAAGACGTCGACCGGCCAGTGGTAAGCCGTGGTGACCTTGTGGTCGAACGTGGCCACGTCGTCGTCGCTGTCGAAGAAGCCGGCGACCAGCACCCCGGACGGGGCCAGAACGCGGCGGAGCTCGGCGAGGACGCGGTCGAACTCCGGCGGCGGCAGGTGGATCGTCGAGAACCAGGCGAGGATGCCGGCGATCGAGTGGTCGGCGGCGTCGAGATCGGTCATCGACCCGAGCCGGAACTTCGGGCCCGGATGGTTCGCCTCGGCGTGCGCGAGGAACTCGGGGACGATGTCCACCCCGGTCACGTCGACGCCCAGCGAATGGAGGTAGCCGGTCCAGTGGCCGGGCCCGCAGCCGAGATCGAGAACGGCGCCGTCCCGCCCGGCCAGGTGCCGCCGGACAAGGGCTGCGTCGTCGCCGTCCGGCCGCCAGCCGGCGTGGAGATCGATGTATGGCCCGGCCATGGTCGAGTAGGCCGTCCGCACTGGCTCCCAAGTCACCGCGACACTCTAGACCGGACCCGGCACGCACGGCGCCCCCCGACGTCGACGCGTGTCGGGGGCCGCCGTGCACCTCGTCAGGTGGTCAGCGCCAGGTGTCGCTCACCGAGGTTGTGCAGGATGAGCCGGTGGTCAGCGTGCGGTTGGAGCCTGACTCCCAGGTCACCGCGGTGCCGTTCTTCTTGACGTACTTGTATTCGACCGTGGTGTTGGGTGGCAGGTTCACGGTGCCGGTCCAGACCGGGTAGCTCGCCGACGACAGGGCCACGCCGCCGCTGGTGTTCCAGCTGCCCAGAGCGGTCTGGTTGCCCAGGACGTAGACGTTCTCGCCCCAGACCGTGGTCGCGTTGACGCCGAAAGACACCGCCACCGAGGTGCAGGAGCCCGGGGGAGTGGTCGGGACCGAGCCGGACGTGCGGGCGTTGATGTGCAGCGCGAGCATGCTGTTCGCGGCCACGGTCGCGGTGAACGTGCCGGACGAGCTCACCGTGTAGGTCGCGCCGGTGCACGCGCCGCCGCTGTAGTCGCCGTTGGCGACGTCGCAGTAGGTGCCGGCCGGCAGCGACGTCTGGAAGGTGCGGTTCAGCGACGAGCCGCGGTTGAAGACGGCGTACGCCGCCGAGCCGCGCCCGAACGCCGCCTGGCTGCTGCCGTTCGACCACCAGTTGGTCACCGACGTGCCGGCTGAGGCGTTGTGGAACGCGACCATGTTGGCGGTGGTGCGCCAGCGGTGCTCGCAGGCCCAGCCGGACGAGCAGTTGACCGCGCTGGTCGTGCCGTTGGACGAGGCCGGCGGCCCGGCGTCGGCGTTCGAGAAGGTGAACGACGACATCACCGACGGCGTGCCGTACGGGTAGGCCAGCATGAACGCCTCGGAAAGCGCGTAGGTGGAACCGTCCTTGTAGGTCAGCTTCGCCCGCCCGTTGCGCTGGGTGTCGTGATTGTCGATGAACGCCACCGCGTCGCCACTGGCGATCAGCATCTGATTCGGCAGCGACGACAACCCGGACAGGTTGCCGTCCTTGAACGCGTTGCCGACCACGTCGCCGTAACGGAATTCGGTCACGTCGCCGATGCCGGTGTATTCGGTCGGGCTGATCTCCCCGGAACCACCCTCGATGGTTTCCTGGAATACGTACGGCGTGCCGCTGAGCGCCCCGTAAATGGCCTGCAGATCGGCGACCGGAATGTGCTTGGCCGCGTCCACCCGGAATCCGTCGACGCCCAGCGAGATCAGGTCGTTGAGGTAGCCGACGATCTTGCCGCGGACGTAGGACGACTCGGTGGCCAGGTCGGACAGGTCGACGAGCTCGCAGTTCTGGACCTCCCACCGGTCGGTCCAGTTGACGATGTCGTCGTTGCCGTTCTTGCCGCAGTGGTGGAAGTCGTTGTTGCCGTACGCGACCGCCGGGTAGGCGTAGTGACTGTAGGTGGAGCCCGCGGTGCCGGTGCCGTTGGACGCCCCGCCCGCCATGTGGTTGATCACGGCGTCGACGTAGATCTTCACCCCGGCCGCGTGGCAGTTGCTCACCATGGAGGCAAAGGACGCGCGGTCACCTCTTCTACTGACGAGCTGGTAGCTGACCGGCTGGTAGTCCTGCCACCACGGGTAACCGGAGGACGGCAACACCACGTGTTCCTGCGGCGGCGACACCTGCACCCCGCCGAACCCCTTGGGCCCGAGCACATTGGTGCATTCGGACGCGACCGAGGCCCACGGCCATTCGAAGAGGTGCACGATGACGTCGCGCGCCCCCGGATTGGCGTCGGCTTTCGCGTCGGCGTTATGCGGCCGCCCGATCGCAACAAACGCAGCCGCCATCATCAGCAGCATCACACCGGGTATCACCCAGCGCCGGGTGGTTCGACTCATCGGGCACCTCCAGCAACAGAAGGGGAACGGGACGGGGAAGACGGGGGCGAACAACCGCACAGGCCGCCAGCGACGGGCGAATGGAGAACGGACGGAGCGGCGGCGGTGAGGGAAGAACGAAGGTCAACCGCGAAGGACGAGGCGCCGGCCGTACGGATGGGAGCTCAGCGAAGGTACGGCCCATCGGTCCCCACCTTTCCCGGAGCCGGGTTGCCGGCCAGCGCCAGCACGTACACCCGCATGTCGCCCTTGGCGCTGACCGACGCGGTCAGCGTCCCATTGGTCACGGTCTTTACGTCACCGGATACGGCGTCGGTGTACGTACCGTTCGGAATTCCGGTGAAAGTGGCACTGCTGGACACCGTGACGAGGGCGAAACTGTCCACCGACCCGGACGTGTAGCGGCGCTTGTAGGCGATGTTCCCGCTGACCCCGTCGGTCGAGTACTGCCCCATCTGCAGCGCCGGAATGGCCCGCCGGATCTGGTTGAGCCGCTGCAGGTGCTTCACCAGCGGCTGACTCAGCGTCGAGGCGACCGCCCCGCTGGAACTGGAGACCATCCCGTAGTCGGTGGCGGTCACCGACCCCTCGACCTTGTCGCCGTAATAGGCGCGCCCGGTGGTGGCGAGCGGGCAGGTCGGCCCGCAGTCGATCTGCTTACCGGCCTGGAACTCGATCTCCGACCCGTAATAGAGGGTGGGGATTCCCCGGAACGTCCACATCAGCGCCATGTTCTCGGCCCAGGCGTCGGTGCCGCCGGTGTAGCGGAACTGCGACTTGTTCGGCCCGTAGTCGTGCGAATCCACGTACACGACGTTGTAGGTCGCGTCGTTGACCGAGTCGTCCGAGTCCTTGCCGTTGTAGAAGGCGTTGGACGCGTCCGAGAAGTTCATGTGCATCCGCATGTCGATGATGTTCATGCCGGAGAACTGGCTGTGGTCGGGCGCGTGGTAGACGTTGCCGTTGAGGAACGCGTTGGTGCTGGTCGGCTGATTGCCGGTGCCCTGCGCATTCTCGTAATTGAACTGCTCCAGCGCGGCGGTGGCGTCGTCGTCGGAATACGAGCGGCGCTCCTTCCAGGTGAAGAACTGGGCCGAGTGGTTGACCGAGCCGCGGTTCCACTTGTCGTTGACGAACGCGGCCACCTCGCCGAAGACGTAGAAGTCCTGGGCCTTGGTCGCGCCATACTTCTGCACCAGGTGTTGTTGCATGGCCGGCAGGAACCGGCGGTTCCAGGTGACCCGCGGAATGTGCACGGCGGTGTCGATCCGGAAGCCGTCCACACCCATGTCGATGTACTTGTTGTAGGCGTCGATCAGGTATTTCTGGACGACCGGGTTCTCGGTGTTGAAGTCGGCCAGGTCGTCGGCGAGCCAGCAGGATCGCGCGTCCTCGCCCTCCCAGTTGCCGATCCAGCACTGGTGATAGAGCGACGCCGGGAACATGCCGGAGGTCGGCGACGGCCATTGGCAGTTGTGATTGGCGTACCCCTGCGGGCTGTAGGTGCCGTTGGTCGTACCCCAGTTCCGGCAGGTGTTTCCGGCCGGCTCGGCCGTGCTCCACAGATCGCCGTTGTACGGGCGGCCCTGGGCGAGCTGATTCTGCGCGGCGGTCAGCGTCGGATCGGTGCCGGAGTTCTCGACCAGCGGGTCGTACGTCTGCCCGTCGGTCTTGGTGGAATACATCCAGTCCCAGGAACCGTCCTTGGCGCCCCACACGGTCGGCACGAAAAGACCCTTGGCGCCCCATCGGGAACTGTGGTTGTAGACCACGTCCTGATAGATCTTCAGTCCCTTGGCATGCGCCTTGTCGATCAGATCCTGGTACGTGGAGCCGGGGGACTCCAGTCTGGTGTCGACCCGGTAGAAGTCCCACCCGTGGTACCCGTGGAAGTCGTAGTCGGAGCGGTTCAGCACCACCGGCGTGATCCAGATGGCCGAGAAGCCGATGCCCTTGATGTAGTCGAGCTTGTCGACCAGGCCCTTGAAGTCGCCACGGAACATCGGGTCGTGGTTGGCCGCGTTGCCGGACGAGATGTTCTGGCTGCCACCGCGGTCGTTGGAGGTGTCCCCGTCGTAGAACCGCGCGGTCATCACGAAGTAGATGCTTTCCTTGCGCGGGTCACCGCCGAGCATCTCGCCCCCGGCCGCCTGCGGCGGGGCGTCTCCGGTGGTCACCGAGGCGGTCGCGCTGGGCGCGGAGACGTTCCCGGCGGCATCAACGGCCCGGACGGTGTACGTGTACGCCGTCCTCGCCGCCAGAGAGCCATCGATGTACGTCGCATATCCGCTGGTCAGCGCCGTCGTGCCGCCGGTCCCGCCGGTGCGGGTGAGCTGGTAGCCGGTGACCCCGCGGTCGTCGGTCGAGGCCGTCCAGCCGAGCGTGACGGTCACGTGGTCGACGCTCGTGGTCAGGCCGCCCGGCGCGGTCGGCGCGGTCGTGTCGGCCGGCACCGCGCTGCACGGGTCGGTGGCATCGGCGGTGACGACGCCACCGGAGACCGTCGAGGTGCCGGCGGTGAGGCTGTAGTTGCGCCCCGAGTTGCTGTCCCAGGTGCCGGAGCCGTTGTTGAACGTGGCCGCGAGCGTCGTCGCCGCGCCGAGCTCGACGGTCTTCTTCACCCAGCCGGCGCAGGCGGTCTCGGTCATGGCCACGCCCGGCACGGTCGTCCAGGCCTCGCCGGTCGGCGCGTAGTGAAGGTAGGTGGCCGCCCACGCCGACCTGTAGAAGACAGTGGCCGTGTTGTCCCCGGCCGGCGGGTCGACGACCGGCCCGGCGCACGGGTCGGCCGCGGTGACCACGCCACCGGTGATCGTGACGATGCCGGTGCCGACGGTGTAGTTACGGCCCGAGTTGTTGTCCCACGTGCCCGACCCGTTGTTGAACGTGGCCTGCATGCCGGTGGCGGCGCCGAGATCGATGGCCTTGGTGTACCAGCCGGCGCACGACGCGGCGCTCATGGCCACACCCGGCACGGTCGTCCACGATCCGCCGGTCGGCGCGTAGTGGATGTTGACGGTGGTCCAGGCCGAGGTCGGCTTGAAGAAGACGGTCACGGTGTTGGTCGCGGCGGCGAAGGCCGGGGCGACCGCCAGGGGGATGGCGGTCAGCACCGCGGCAACCGCGGCTAGCCACCAGGAACGGCGTTTTTTGGACACGGGGGCTCCTCCAACGACCTCGGGGGGCGTTCGATCGAAGGATGACGCTGGGTCGAATAACGCGAGGCCCGCGCCACCGGCGTCGGAGACGGTGACACGGGCGTAACCCCACGTTCATATTGATGAGGACCGTAGCAACGGCTTGCATCGATTGGAAGAGTTTCCAGCAATGTGGCAGGGCCATGCTTAGAAAGCCATCGATCCGTGCGGACGTGTAACAGCAGGTCACGCTCGTCCAGGATGGATTTTCACTCGCGGCCGCGGCCTGAAACTCGTTGCAAGCCGCCTGATCAGACCGGGTGGATCGTCAGGTATTCGTCCACGGCGGCGCGGACCGCGTCCGGGTCGTTGCCGGCCAGCCACGCGAGAGTGCCGGGCCAGTCGCCGGCCGCGAGCGCCGCCAGGACGTCCGCCCGGCCGAGCCGGACGGGAGCGTCGGCCGCGGGTATCGCCACGGTCCGCTCGGCGACCAGCCGGGCCGCCTCTTTCCACGCCGGGCCGGAGCCGATCGTCGCTGCCGCGGCGGCGGCCTCATCCGCGATCTTCCGGGCCAGTTCCGGGGCATCCCGCCGCCCACGAATCGCTGTGGATGCCGTCGATCACCCGATGGGCCGCCGCGAATTCGCCGATGCGCCCGAGCGCCAGTCCGAGCTCGCGCCGGGGCAGGTCCGTCGCGGACAGGGTGGGCCAGCGGATATCGAGGTCGAGAATCATGGATTCGGCGATGTTCGCGAAGGCCATGGCACGAGCCTGGTTGCTGTTCGCGGCCCAGGCCTTGATGATCCGAGCGATGATCGAGATGTACATGGTCGGGACGACGATCTCATCAAGGACCGACTCGGCCGCCTTGATCAACTGGGCGATGTCCGCCTCATCGCCGTTCGGTGACAGGGCGATCACCAGGTCGGTCTGCGCGACGGCACGGGCCGGGGGATCGCTCACCCGGGCGAGGTAGGCGTCGGCCAGATCGATCCGGCCGGCGTGTCCGGCAATGCCGGCAGCCTCCTGCACGGAGAGGCGCTCGAGGATCGCGCGGGCTCGCACGGTGTCGCCCAGAGCGACCAGGTGATGCGGCTGACCGCCTCGACCGACGGCACCGGCGCCGGCACCGATCAGGCCGAGCTCTATTCGACCCAGAAGCGGTTCCTGGACGGCACCTATGCCAGCCGCATCCGGTTCACCGACGCACCGGTCAGCGGCGCCGACGGCGACCACATCAACGAGACCTTCTTCACCATCAGCCCGCTCAACGGCGATCTCGACCCGACCTACTCCGAGCTCGACATCTCGGAATACCTGCCGAACGGCGGGTGGGGCGAGACCGGGCCGATCAATTACCAGACCAGCTGGTACGCCTACCGCAACGACCCGTGGTACGCCGACAACGTGCACTCGGAGGAGCGGAAGAGCTTCGACGGCTGGCACGACCTGGTCGTCCAGGTCGCCAACGGGCACATGATCTATTCCGCCGTCTACACCGGGGGCAACCTGGTGAAGCACGAGAAGAGCCGCAACGGCGATCCCGGTGGCCCGCCGTCCGGGCAGGGCAAGCACCTCTGGAAGGCTCGTTACTGGACGCAGGGCTCCGAGCCCGGCTGGACCGAGCAGTGGCAGGATCTCGGCCGCTGTTAACGCGCTGAAAATTTGCCGGGGGAGTGGGGCGGACGCGCCCGGCTCCCCCGGTACAGTGCTGCGGCACAGATCATTTGAGGAGGATTCGTTGGGCGCTTCCGGGTGGGACTATTACGTTCCCTACCAGCCCGACCGGTATGCGGCCTTCGTGGCACTGCGGCAAGAGGTCTTCGAGAGCGGCGAGTTCTGGTGGGCAGTGCCCGGCGAGCCCGGCAAAACGGCCCGCGACTACCCGAACCGCCCGAAGACCGAGGACGAGCTGTGGTCCGAGGAGTCGGTCCGGCTGGCCGGCACGCACTCGATCCTCGACATGTACCGGGTTCTGGCCGACGACGAGAAGCCCAACTACGGTTGGTTGCCGTTCGCCTACGAAACGTTCGAAGAGTACATGGCCCTGGTCAAGGAGCACGGCAATCCGGAGTACGGCATGATCGTGCCGATCAGCGAGGCCGAGGCGTACGCGGCGGCCGGCTCCACCAAACTGACCCCCGAGCACGTCGAGAAGATCACCGAGCTCGCGCAATATCGCGGAATCGGCCGGTGCGCCATCCTGCATGATGCCGACGGCAACCCCACTGAGCTGTACTTCTGGGGCTACTCCGGCGACTGATCTCACAGGGGGTGGCCGAACCTTGACGAAGTTTGCCAGGATCGCGGCGTGTCCTCCGACCAGCGCCCGTCGTCGCCGGGCCCCTCCGTGGCCCGGTCGTGGTGGGTCCGGCTCCGCCTGCCGTTACTCATCGTGGTTGGTCTGGCAGTCGCCGCACTCGGTCTGTGGGGTCGGCTGCCCGACCCGCGCGACTTCCTCGGTGCGCTGACCAGCGCCAACTACTGGTGGATCACGCTGGCTGCCGCGCTGCAGGGCGCGTCGCTGGCGGCTTTCGCCTGGCAGCAACGGCAACTGCTGAGAGCTTTAGGCGTACGCCTGACCGCCCGTCGCGCCGCCGCGGTAACCCTGGCCCGCACCGCCATCTCCATCTCGATGCCGGCCGGCGCCGCCGTGTCGGCGGGCTACGCCGTGAAGGAATACCAGCGGGCCGGCGTCAGCAAGGAACTCTCCGCGGCCTCGATGATCGTCTCCGGCCTGACCTCCATCGGCGGCCTGACCCTGCTCTACGTCACCGGCGGCCTCGCCGTCGTCGGCCGCAACCCGGCGCTGCTGCTGAGCCCGCGCCCCCTCCCCGTGGTGGCCGCCCTGGCCGTGCTGACCACGGCGCTGGTGTTGGCCGGCCGCCGCCTGCCCGCCCTGAAGACCCGGGTGACCCGCGACGGCCGCCTTATCCGCTGGGTCCGCTCGGTGCTGGCCTCGGCCCGCGACGCGTGGCACGCGGGCGCGTCGCTGCGCCCCCGCGACTGGATCGCCGGCCTGCTGTTCTTCGCCGTCAACTGGCTCACCGACCTGCTCTGCCTGGCCGCCACCTGTCGCGCCGTCGGCCTCCCGGTCGGCATCACCACGCTGGCCGGCATCTACCTGGGCGTGCAGATCGTCCGCCAGGTCCCACTGACCCCCGGCGGCGTAGGCGTGGTCGACACCGCCCTGGTGGCCGGCCTGACCGCGGCCGGCGCCGGCGCCGCCTCAGCCGCCGCGGCGGTCCTGGTCTACCGCCTGATCTCCTGCTGGTTGCTGCTCCCGGCCGGCGGCCTGGCGGCTCTGGCCCTGCGCCGAAATGACCTGCGCACCCGGGCGATCCCCCGCCCGCGACGGCGGATCGCCCGTTAGCCTGACGTTTTATCGGAATTCCGAGGTTTAAAACGGTAACGACCCATTTGTGAGATGGTCGGGCGGGCCGCATCCAGCCAGGAATGCGCACCGGGCCGTGGAGGCGCCGCCATGACATTCGATTCCGTTCTTTCCCGCCGTGCTTTGCTTACCGCCGCCGGGCTGACCGCCGGGGCCGGGGTCGTGGGTGGGCTGCTCGGGGCCGCTCCCGCGCTGGCCTCGGGCAATGCGGTGAGCGCCTACCACGGGGTCTCCGGCGCGGTTCACCAGCAGCGGTTCGACAGCCTGATCGCCCAGGGCTACCGGATGATCTCGGTCAGCGTCTACGGGGATCGGTACAACCCGCTTTACGCCGCGGTCTGGGTGCAGCGCGGCGGACCGGCCTGGGCCGCGGTGCACGGGCTCAACGGCGCCGGCTATCAGGCGAAGTTCGACGAGCTCACCGCGGCCGGATTCGTCGCGACGCGGGTCAGCGCCACCGGCAGCCGGGTCGACCCGGTGTTCGCGGCCGTGTTCGAGAAGCGGCCGGCGGGCACGTGGCAGGCCCGGCACGGGCTGGTCGACGGGGCCGCCACCACCCCGGGCACACTGGCGAACCTGATGGCCTGGGCGCGCACCAACAACTGCATCCCGACGTCGCTGGCGATCTACGGTGGCGCCGGCGACCGCACGTACGCCGCCACCTGCCTGCCCAACCCGGG
Source organism: Actinoplanes sp. NPDC026619 (assembly GCF_040638295.1). Classification (NCBI taxonomy): domain Bacteria; kingdom Bacillati; phylum Actinomycetota; class Actinomycetes; order Micromonosporales; family Micromonosporaceae; genus Actinoplanes; species Actinoplanes sp. NPDC026619. The sequence goes on along the minus strand of NZ_JBEZYA010000002.1, from coordinate 223,363 downwards.
TCAGGTCAAGTGGCGGGCGCACGAGATGGGCACGGCCGACGAATACCAGGGATGGTTCGACGGCTACAACCGGCGGGGGATGCGGCCCACCATGGTCGACGCGTCCGACGCGCTGCAGTACGCGGCGATCTTCACCGACGACAGCGTCGGCCCCTGGGTCGCCCGGCACAACCAGACGTCCGCGCAGTACCAGGTCGAGTTCGACACCCAGGCCGCGTCGGGCCGTTACCCGATCTCGGTGCAGGGTGGCGGCCTCGGCGCCGGCATCCGTTACGCCTCCGTGTTCGCCGGCATCGGCGCGCTCTAGGCCGGCACCCCCGCCCCGGCGCGCTCGTGGAAGGCGCGCTCGTGGAAGACCAGGCCGTGGCCGTCGTGGTCGATCACCGTGACCTCGCCGGGATGGAGGTCCTCGAGCAGGATGCGTTCGGCCAGGGCGTCCTCGACCTCGCGCTGCACCGTGCGGCGCAGCGGCCGGGCGCCGAGGGCCGGGTCGAAGCCCTTCTCGGCGAGGTGGCGGCGGGCGGCCGGGGTCACCTCGATGCCCATGTCGCGGTCGCGCAGGCGCAGGTCGACGCGGGCCAGCAGCACGTCGACGATGGACAGGATGTCGGCCTCGGTCAGCCGGGGGAAGACGATCGTGTCGTCGATGCGGTTGAGGAACTCCGGGCGGAAGTGCTGCTTCAGCGCGTCGTGCACCTTCGCGGCCATCCGGTCCGGCGCGCCCTCGGCGGCCTGGAAACCCAGTGACACCGCCTTGGACGCGTCCCGCGTACCCAAATTGGTGGTCAGAATGATGACGGTGTTCTTGAAGTCGACGATGCGGCCCTGGCCGTCGGTCAGGCGACCGTCCTCCAGGATCTGCAGCAGGGTGTTGAAGACCTCCGGGTGGGCCTTCTCGATCTCGTCGAAGAGAACCACCGAGAACGGCTTGCGGCGCACCTTCTCGGTCAGCTGGCCACCCTCGTCGTAACCGACGTAACCGGGCGGGGCACCGACGAGGCGGGACACCGTGTGCCGGTCGTGGAACTCGGACATGTCGAGCTGGATCAGAGCGTCTTCCGAGCCGAACAGGAACTCGGCCAGCGCCTTGGAGAGCTCGGTCTTACCGACACCGGACGGGCCGGCGAAGATGAACGAGCCGGACGGGCGTTTCGGGTCCTTCAGCCCGGCGCGGGTGCGGCGGATCGCCCGCGCGACCGCCCGGACCGCCTCCTGTTGGCCGATGACCCGCTGATGCAGCTCGTCCTCCATGCGCAGCAGCCGGGTCGTCTCCTGCTCGGTCAGCCGCTGCACCGGGATGCCGGTCCAGTTGGCCAGCACCTCGGCGATCTGCTCGCCGCCGACGCTCTGGTCGCCGTGCGGGTGGATGTGCGCCCACGCGCCGGCCTCGTCGATCAGGTCGATCGCCTTGTCCGGCAGGAAGCGGTCGGCGACGTACCGGTCGGCCAGGGTCACGGCGGCGGTCAGGGCGACATCGGTGTACGAGACGTGGTGGTGTTCCTCGTACCGCCGGCGCAGGCCCTTGAGGATCTCGACGGCCTCGGCCGAGGTCGGCTCGCCGATCGGCACCGGCTGGAAGCGGCGGGCCAGCGCGGCGTCCTTCTCGAAGTGCTTGCGGTATTCGGCCGTCGTGGTGGCGCCGATCGTCTGCAGCTCGCCGCGCGCGAGCATCGGTTTCAGGATCGCGGCCGCGTCGATCGCGCCCTCGGCCGCGCCCGCCCCGACCAGGCTGTGGATCTCGTCGATGAACAGGATGACGTCACCGCGGGTGCGGCACTCCTTGACCACCTTCTTGAGCCGCTCCTCGAAGTCGCCGCGGTAGCGGGTGCCGGCCACCAGCGACCCCAGATCGAGCGTGTAGACGTGCTTGGTGCGCAGCGTCTCGGGCACGTCACCGGCCACGATCCGCCGGCACAGCCCCTCGACCACGGCGGTCTTGCCGACGCCGGGCTCGCCGATCAGCACCGGGTTGTTCTTGGTGCGGCAGGAGAGCACCACCATGATGCGGTCGATCTCGCGGTCCCGGCCGACCACCGGGTCGAGGCCGCCGTCGCGGGCGCGCTGGGTGAGGTTCTCGCCGTACTGGTCGAGCAGGGCCGAGCTGGCCGGCGGCGCGTCGGCCAGGGACGGATGCCCGGACAACAACAGAAGGACCTTCGCGCGTACGTCGCGGGGGTCGGCGCCCAGCGTGCGAAGAACCTCGGCCGGCACGCCCGCGGCGTCCCGGAGCAGGCCGAGCAGGATGTGCTCCGGGCCGATGTGGTTGTGGCCCAGCTTGAGCGCCTCACGCAGGGACAACTCGAGAACGTTCTTGGCGGCCGGGTCGAACGGGACGTGCAGGCCGGCCGGCGCCGCGTCGCCGCCGACGAACTCCGCGACCTTGAGGCGGGCCGCCTCGAGCGACACCCCGAGATCGGCCAGGGCGTGCGCGGCCACGCCCTCGCCCTCGCGGATCAGCCCGAGCAGCAGGTGCTCGGTGCCGATGTAGTGATGATCAAGAAGCCGGGCTTCTTCCTGAGCCAGGACGACAACCCGGCGGGCCTGGTCGGTGAACCGTTCGAACACGACACTCACGTCCTCGCGGCGAGGCCCCACGCACCCCACCCGGTCGGCGCACGAGGGCGCGCGTAAGGGTGGTGTGCGCTGAGTCAGAGCCTCTTGGCGTCGACGCGGGCCCGCGTGGGGGGCTCGCACGCTCGTGCAGGCGCGGCTGCCCCCTCAAGCTACCGCGAAGAACCTACGATGGCCCAAGGGAGGTGCCCCGATGACCGACGCCGAACGCCGCCGCCAGGCCAACGACCGTGCCCGCCGGCGTGCCATCCGGGCCCTTGCCGCCCAGATGGGAGTGCCTTACTCGGTCGCCGCGCGGCTGATCGCCGACCCGCACCGCGCGCTCGTGTTCGCCCACCGCGAACAACGCCCGTTCCACGTCCGGGTGCGCGACACCCGCGACGCGGCCGCGCCCCCGCTGGGCCGCGCCACCCACCTGGCGGCCCGCTTCCCGCGGCTGCACACCGCGGCCGGCCGGCTCTACGACGGCCGCGACCGGCAGGCCGTGCTGGCCATGCTTTTCGCGGTGGTCGCGCACGAGTCGCCGGCCGTGCTGCCCGCCGCCGACGAGTTGGCGTGGGTGGCCGAGCTGGGGGAGGAGACCGCGGTCGACATCACCTGCGCCGCCCTCGACCGCGCCGCCCGGCTGCTGCTCGACGACGACCAGTGGCGGCTGTGGACGCGGGTCGAGGCGGCGCTCGACCCGGCGCCCGCCCTCGGTCTGAGCCTGCGCGGCTCACTTCCGGGCGCCCGGCAGACGCTCGACGCGGTGCTGCTCGGCGCCCACCGGCTCAAGGCGCCGGGCGCACCGGTCAAGCTCGGCGGCCGGACGGCCACGGTGGTCGGCGCGCGCTGGCCACGGAGCGGGCCACCGACGGCGTACGAGGTGCGGCTCGGCAGTGACCCGCGAGTGCACCTCGTCGACCTCGGCCAGGAGCAGCAGCCGGTCGGGGTCTGACGTCCTTTACCGGCTTTACGGGTGAAACCGCCACTGGCCTTCGGAGACGACGTCCACCTTGTCGTCGATCACGCGGACGGCGGTGTCGTCGTCGATGAAGTAGATCGGGAAGTCCGCCCGCGCGACGATGCGATCGGCCCAGGCTTCGTCCCGCTCCGGGAAACTGGGCGAGTACAGGTGCGGCTTCAGATACCAGTCGAACAGGCCGAACGGCGGCTGCACCGTCGTCGCGCCGAGCACGTGCAGGTCGGCGGCGTCCCCGATGACGTCGGCGGAGTGTTCCGTGAGGTTCCGGCTGAAGATCATCGAGCCGGCGCTGACCCCGACGTAGACCCGGCTCTCCAGCGCCGCGAGAAGGCCGCCGGCCAGGTCGTTGCCGGTGATGCTGCGCGCGAGGTGGTAATGGCTGCCGCCCTCGACGTAGATGACGTCGGCGTGGAGCAGCCGGTCGAGCACCATCGGCTGAGGCAGGCCGTTCAGCTCCAGGACGTCGAACTCCCGCCAGCCGAGACCGTGCAGCCGGACCATGTCCGCGACGAACCACCCGTGGTCGCCGGGCTCGGCGACCGACGCGGTCGGCACGAACACGACATTGGCCGACCCGAACGGCCTACCCAGCATGTCGCGCAGCGCCTCCCGCAACGTCTCGTTGCGCAGACCGCTCGCCGTCAGCAGAAGATTCACCAGCCGAGCCAACCACGGCTGATGAGGCGCTCGCAAAGCAACCAGCGGACCAGCACGGTGGATTCTGATTCATACAATCGCGACTACGCGACGCCGCCCGTCGTCGGGGTACGAGCCTTGCGGGAGAACGCTTGCTGTATTTCTTCGTCGGTTACGCCCGCGGAAGCGACGACATCTACGTGCGCAAGTTCTTCGACGATCTTTGTGTCGAGGTGCGCCTTCTGGCCGGCCTGCAGCCGGGGGAAGAGGTCGGCTTTCTCGACAGCGAGAGCATTGAGTCCGGTGACGTCTGGGCGGCAAAGTTGGTCGCGGCACTCTCCCGTTGCCGTACGTTCGTGCCGCTCTGTTCCTCGCGGTTCTTCCAAAGCGAACCGTGCGGCCGGCAGTGGGCGATCTTCGAGGAGCGGATCCGCCGCCATGAGCAGCTCCATCGGACCCGGCCGTCAGCGTTGATCCCGCTCCGATGGCTCCCGTCGAGGCCCGCGCCCGACTTCGTGTCGGGGCTGGGATACTTCGACGAGCCGCAGTTGGCCGGTCAGCGGGCCAACTCGGGCGTTCGTCAACTGATGAGGCTGGCCCGCAATCAAGACGAATACCTTGAGTTTATCTCCCGGCTGGCCGCCCGTATCGTCGACGCGGCGCATGACGACCCGCTGGAAGACGGCCCGACCGACCTCGACTGGCATCAGGTACCGAGCGCATTTCCTCTCCCCTCTCTTCCTCCAGATGTGGAGTTCCCCTATCCCCGTTCAGATTTGGACTCGTCCGCCAGGTTCTCAGTCGCGGAGAGCGCACCGGACGGCGAAGCTGAGGGAGATGGCACCCCGCCGCTGCCGTATATCCGGCGGGACACCGCGAGCGAGGAAGACCTCATCGGGATCAGCGACGACGTGCGTACTCTCGCGTCTCTCATCGCTGCCCAGGTCACCCAGCCGCCGCTGGCCGTCGCTCTGCTCGGCGAATGGGGTGCCGGCAAGTCGACGCTGATGACGCAGGTCCGGCGGCGAGTGCAGCGGCTGGCGGACTCGTCGCGGCGACGGCCGGAGGAGAGCTCGTTCGTCGCCAATGTCCGGCAGGTCACGTTCAACGCGTGGCACTACAGCGACGACCAGCTGTGGACCGGCCTGATCGCGCACCTGTTCGACACACTCGCCAAGCCTGACGAGTCGGTAGCCGCGCCCACCGATCCGGCGGCGATCCGCGAGGACGTCACGCGACTGCGGGAAGAACGCGCCAAGTGGAAGTCGGACAGTGAGCGGATCAGCAAACAACTGGCCGCCGACAAGGTCAAGGTGCGCTCGCCGATCGCCAGCGCCAAACTTCTGTTCGCCACGGCCGGCGAGTTGCTCCGGGAAGTACGCGAGAACTCCGGTCTGCTCCTGCTCTGGGCGGCCGCGGCCGTTCTCGCGTACGCAAGCTGGCTCTTTTATCGCAGTTATCTGACGGGAATCGTCGCCGCGGTGGCAACGGTGGTGCCGGCCCTGCTGCTGGTGTGGAAGCGGCTCCGCGCCTGGCACGCCAAGGGTATTGCGGTGACTGACCTGGCCCATCGGCGGCTCCAGAAACGCCTCGAGCATGCGCGGACGAAGGTCGACGAGGCGAACAGCCGGATCGCCGAGCTCGACGCCGCCGAGAGGTTGTCCCGGTTCCTCGACGAACGGCGCGGCGCCGACACGTATCAGCAGCGGCGTGGCCTGCTCGGACAGGTGCACGAGGATCTCGATCGGCTCAGCACGGCCCTCGCCGACGCCGGTTCGCAATGGCGATCGCACCCGAGCCCGGACGCACCGCCGCTCGAACGGATCGTGCTCTATATCGATGACCTCGACCGTTGCCCGCCACGGCGCGTGGTCGAGGTACTCGCTGCGGTGCACCTGATGTTGGCCCTGCCGCTTTTCGTGGTGGTCGTGGCGGTCGACTCGCGGTGGCTACTCAGCTCGCTCGGACACCACTACGGGGAAATGTTCACCTCGGACAGCGACCTCCCGCTAACGGCCACACCGATCGACTACCTCGACAAGATCTTTCAGATTCCGTACGCGGTTACGGCGATGGATGGCCCCGCAGCCTCCCGGTTCGTCACCGCATTGCTCAACGCTCCCGAGCCGTTGTTTGCGCGCCGCGCGATAAACGGCGACGAGGAGGAGGAAGAGGAGCTCGCCGACGCGAATCCGAAGGCGGGCCCGGTCAGGGACGCGGATCTGCCATCCCGTCCCACTTCGCCCGCGGCCACGGTTCCGATGGACAGGCCAGATCTCCGCCCGCCGGGCCTCGTGCTCGACCCCGAGGAAGCGGCGTTCCTGGCCGGGCTCGCCCCGCTGATCTCGACCCCGCGAGCGGCGAAGAAGGTGGTCAACCTCTATCGCCTGGTCCGAATCGGAATTCCGGGCGGAGAATTGTCTGCGTTCATCAGATCACGCACCTACCGTGTGGTGCAGTGCCTGCTGATCGTCATGGTCGCGTCTCCTGCCGAGTCAAGTGCCGTTTTCGAGAAGCTTCTGCGAGCCGACCCTTCGGCGAAGCCGGCCGACGTGCTGGACGGCGTTCTCCTGGCCACCATCCCCGAGGAAGAGATGCCCAGCATCGACGAATGGCAGGCGTGGTGCGGCAAGCTTGCGCGGTTCAGTTTTCATACGCGGCAGGGCAAGCTTGATTGAGTGCGTCCTCGACGCGGTGTTCTAAGGGCCGAATGGTGCTCGATCTAAGGGGTGCGGCACCACCCGGATAGTGATTACTCCCGATATGCCATCCGTCGGCGATCCGGCACGCTCGGTCGTGTCGCTGGAGACGCCAGCGCACTGTGGAGGGAGAACCTCATGTTTCGCACCGCTGTTCGCCGGGTGATGGTCGGGCTCGTCGCAAGCGCCGCGCTGGCGGTCACCGCAGCCGGCTCCGGCTCGGTCGCCTTCGCCGCGACGCCCGACCCCGGCCCCGGTCCGGTGGCGGCCGGCCAGGTCAGCAAGGCGGACGTGGCCAAGGAAGTCGCCCGGTTCCGGGCCCGGGGCGCCGCCCTCGCGGCCACCCCGCCCAGCAAGTGGGTGACCGACAACGGCCCGGACGACACCTGGAACGGTGGTTGTGTCGCGACCACGCACGCCGAATACTTCCCGGGCAACGACCAGGCCGTGATCAGCACGACCGTCACCAGCCCGTACTGGTTCGCCGCCTGCCGGGCCAACGCCCAGCTCTGGATCGAGACCAGCGCGGGGGCGTTCCCGAGCGGGACCAACTACGCCATGGGCTGTGCGGTCTTCGACCCGAGCTGCGCCTCGACCCAGACCGCTACGAACAACTTCTACAGCAGCACTCCGGCGCTGACCGGGTTCGTCGATGCGGTCAACGACGCGCTGGCCCAGATCGGGCTGCCGCGGTCGTACAGCCGGGCCGCGGCGGTGACCGCGGTGCGGGTCACGCACACCAACGCGAGCTGATTCCCCCCGGTGGCGCCGGGCCTCACGGCGCGGCGCCACCGGCATCCATCGACAGGAGCCACCGGTGTACGAGTTCCTCGAGCTGGATCCGGCCGGGCCGGTCGGCGCGGTCCATTGCGACGACCTCAGCCGGCCGGCGTGCAGCGCCTTCCAGATCACCCCCGACTTTCTCCTCACCTCCTGGGACGAGCTCGGCCGGTACGGGTCAGCCGAGTGGCGGGTGGCGGTCGTCTTCGACGGCTTCCACAGCACCGACGCCGAGCACGTCGATCACGACGCTGGGCTCGGCGTGGCGCTCTATCGGGTGACCACCCGGGCGCCGGCCGACGAGGCGACCATCCCGCTGACCCGCGTTCCGCTCGACGCCGGTCGCGAGGTCACTGTCTCTGGCTGGTGGCCGAAGATCGGTGAATGGTCGCGAGTTGCGACGCCCACCGCGAGCGGCGAACTGGCCGGCCCGGCGGTCCGGCGCCTGCCGAGCCGGGCGTACGCGGGTGCACCGGCACTGGTCGACACGCCCGACGGTCCGGCCGCGGCCGGGATCGTGCTCGCCGCCGGGAGCTTCGGCCGGAGCCTGCGGGTCACCCCGATCGACCGGGTGGTGCAACGGTGGCCGCTGCTCGCCGACCTGCTGCTGCCGCCGTGGCATCCGCTGGCGGGGGATCCGGCCGAGCCCGACGCGGCGGCGATTGCCGAGTTCGTCGCGGAGCACACGCGCGGCCCGTTCACCGGCCGCGAAGCCGAGCCGGCCGCCCTGTCCCGCTGGTGGGACGACCCGGACGCGCCACCGGTCGCGATCGTGACCGGATCGCCCGGTTCCGGAGCGAGCACCCTGCTCGCCCACTGGGCCGGCGAGCGCGCCCGGCAGGGTGGGGTGGCGTTCGTGCCGTGCGACCCGGCCTACGGCCTCGGCGCCGAGCAGCCGGCGATGACGGCGCTGCTGCGACGTATCGAGCGCCTGCGTGGCCGGGACACCCGCCCGGCCGAGCGGACCGAGGCCGCACGGCGGTTCGAGCTGATCAAGACACTGTCGACGCCCGCACCGGCCGGCGGCCGGTTGCTGGTGGTGGTCGACAACGACCCGCGGGCCGGCTTCGCGCTCGGCGCCCGCCACCTGCCGGAGCGATTCGGCGACGGCGTCCGGCTGCTGTTGTCCATGCCGTCACCGGCAGACCTGGGCCGGCCCGCCGTAGTCGTCGGGCTCGATCCGCCGGCTCATGCCGTCCCGGCGCAGCCGGCCGGTCCCCGCAGCGAGCTCGCGGCGGAACTGCTCGACCTGCTGGCGCTCCTTCCTGGCCCGGTCACCCCGGCCGAGCTGCGCACGCTGGCCGCCGGGATCGGCATCGCCGGCCCGGATGACGACTTCGACCGGGCGTTCGCGGAGCTGGCGCCGGTGCTCCGCCGGGGTGGCATGTCGGGTTCGGTGACGCCCGCCGGTCGTCGGACCAGCCATGAGGTTCTCCGCGAGCGGGTGCGGGAATGGGGTCTGGACGTGCTCGCCGATCTGCGGGCGGGCGTGCGCGCGCCCGCCGACACCCCGGCCGTCCTGGTCCGGCACCTCGGTGACCTGCTGGCGGCAGCTCCGGCCGGGCAGGCGCTGCCCGGTCTCTACCGCCTCGTGCACCCCGCGTGGCGCGAGGCCTGGGAAGCGGTGACGGACTCGCGCGACGGCTTCGGCCATGACGTCCGGCGGGCCGCCGAGGCCATCGGCGCGATCAACGTCGCCGCGGTCGAAGCCGGCCGCCCCGCGCCGTACCTCGCCGAGCAGGTGCACTGCTCGGTGAGCGAGGCGGACGCGGACGCCGGCCGCGACGGGCTCACCGCGCAACTGGCGGCCGCCCTGGTGCGCCGGGGCCGCTGGTCCGGGGCCCGGGCCCTCGCCTTCCTGGAGCAGCGCGCCTCGCTCGTGGACGGCCGGGCCGCCGCCGTCGGGGTGATCGCACCCGAGCTGGGCGTGGCGGAGATCGGCGCGGCCCGGCGCATCCTGCGCGACCTCACCACGGCCTACGTGCCCGAGCTGGCCGAGGCCACCGCGGGCTGGTGCCGGCTGCTGCACCGCCACGGGCGGACCCTCGAAGCGGTGGCCGAGGCGGGCTGGCTGCCCGAAGACCATCAACGACATGCTTATGTACGGGCGTACGCGCTGGCCACCCTGGTGCCCGAGCTGCCGGAACCGTCGGCGGCCGCGGCCCTGCTCGAGACGTTACGGCTGCTGAAGTCGCCCGGCATGACGGACGGCACTGCCGTGGCGCGGCATCTCACCACCGTGGTGTCCCGGGAGCTGGCCGCCCGGCTGCTCACCGCCGAGGACCGCGGAATACCCGACGGCGAGCTGCTGGCGGCCATCGATCCGAGTGACGACCTGAGCCGGTACCCCGACCTGCACGCGCACGTGATGGCCGCGGCGGCGCCCTGGTTCGGTGACGACAACCGCTGGGCGTGGACGCAGTACTACCTGGACGATCCGTCCGAGGTGTACGGCCGCGAGGAGCACCTGCCCGCCGTGGTCGGCGCGACGGCGAAGCAGCATGCGATCCCGTTGCTCGCCCTGGTGCGGAAGCACATGAGGGGCCCGGCCCGGCTGTACTGCCTGGCCCAGCTGCTGCCGGTGCTCGACGGCCCGTACCGCGAATCGGTGCTCACCGAGATGCGCGACCGGGCCGGCGAGATCCGCGGCTTGCAGGGCTGGGGCGCCCAGGACTTCCTCGCTCCGGGGTACCGCGATGCCGGCCTGATCGACGACGGGCTCGATCTCATCGGCCGGCCCGGCGTCGAGGACCGGGACCGGTGGCTGACCGGGCTCGCCCCGGGCATGTCGGTGGCTCAGGCCGAACGTGCCCTGGAGGTCGCCGACCTCGGCGAGACCGATGCCGCCGTCGCCCTGGCCCGGCGGGGCCCGCTGGCCCGGCTCGCGGACCTCGACCCGGACCGGGCGCTCGCCCTCCTGCGGCGCGACCCGGTCACACCGGAACTGCGCGCCGCCGCGCAGATCGTGCTCTCCGACGACATCGACCGCCCCGAGCCGCCGTTGGCGACCCCGGCGCCGGACGTGGGCCTCGGCCGGGTGACCGACGACGGACTGCGCCTGGCCGCCGTGGTCGGTGCGGCGGCGCTGCGACCGGAGACCACCAGCGAGCTCGCCGCCGCGGTCACCAGCTTCGACGACAGGTGGATGCTCAGCGAGTACCTGTGCGCCGTCGTGCCGCTGCTGCCCGGCCGGTCGACGGCGAAAGGCGTGGTCGACCTCATGGCGGAGTTGCTCTCCTCCGTCGGCCAGGGCCGTCCGCACGTGGTGGCGGCCGCCCTCTACCGGCGGCGGGTGGCGCTGCACGGGGCGGGCGCGGTGCGCCAGGACGAGGATCCGGCCGAGCTGGCGGCGAATCCGCTGAAGGCCGTCGGCGTGGCCGGCGGCCTGGCCGGGGTGCCCGGCGAGGAGAACCGGCGATACCTGCGCGAGGTCGCCGCCCACTCGGCGGACGATCTGGTGGCCGCGGCGGTGCTGGCCGCCACGACCGGCACGGCCGGCCCCGAGGTGCTGGCCCGGGCGGCCGGCCAGGTGCACTGGCACGACCTGGGACCGGTGGTCCAGCAGCTGCTGCGGAACCTTGACCAGGCCGTACGCCCGGATGCGGTCCGTGCTCTTCTCGGTCCGGACTGGTCCGCCGGGATCACCGGGGGGCACGACGACCGGCTCGACCTCTGGGCCGAGCAGGCGGCCGGCATCGCGTTCGCCCTCGACCGGGAGCAACTGGCCGCGCTGGCGGCGAAGACCGGCGAGCTCTACTCGGGGACGATCCGCAACCAGGTGCGGGCGGGCCTGGCCGAGGGCTACGCGGTGGCCGGCGACGACGACGCGGCCTACCGCTACGTCGACGAGATCGGCTACGACCCGGCCCGCCTCGACGCCCTGCAACGGATCGGGGCCGCCGTGCCGGCGTCCCGGTTGCCGCGATGGTTCGCCGAGGCCGGCCTGCACTCCCTTTCGGACCGCGCGCGGCTCTGGGCCTCGGTGGCACACCGCTGGACCGAGCTGCCCGCCGCGGACCGGGCGGCGGTGGTCACCCGGCTGCTGGCTCGCCGGCACGCCGACCGGGCCGATCTCCTCGTCGACGTGATCGGCTGCGCGCCCGCGCTGCTGCGGCTCGGACCGCCCGGCGGCGTCGTCGCGATCCGCGAGACGCTCGGCCTCGGCTCGATCGGGGAGACCCGCGAACGGCTGGTGGCGGCGCTGAACGAACGCCTGGACGAATTCCAGCGCGACCTCGATCCGGCGGTGCTGTTCGACCGCGCGACGACCGAGATCGCCGACCGGTTGCGGGGCACTCTCGAGTTCGTCACCGTCGGCGTGCAGGTGAGCCGGATCGAGGAGGGTTTCCCGCTCGGGATCTTCTACTGGCAGCGTTACCAGGCGGCCGGCGGCGCCGACGACTATGAGGCGGCCCGGCAGTTCCTCGGCGCCCTCGCCCGACGGCTCCCCGAGCGGGTGCCGGCCGAGGTCCGCGCGGCGCTCGATCTTGACGGCGTGTTCATCGAGCCGAATGCGGCACTGGAATTGCTGATGACCGTGCGGGCGATCCGTGATGCCGGCCGGCTGGACGAGGCCATCACGGCGCTCCGGGAAGGAATGTCCGGTTTCGACGACATCGGTCGCGACTCGATGGCTCTGGTGATGGCGGAGATGCTGCGGGACCAGGGCAACCTGGTCGAGGCCGAGGCTCTTGTCCGAGGCGTGGTGACCGGCACGGATGCCGGCAGCGACCGGCACCGCCTCGCCCTGCGCGAGTTGGACCACGTCCTTGTTCTCCGCGAGGCAGCCGGCGAGTCGATCACGGCGCAGCTCGTCGACGCCCGCCGTCAGCTCGCGGCCGTGCTGCCGCCCGGTCCGGACCGGGCCGAGGTCCTGCTCAACATCGGCGCGGCACTCCGGGAACCCGGCCGGCCCCAGCCGATCGAGCTCCTGACCGAGATCGCCGACGTTCTCCGCGACGCCGTCCGCGAGGCCGGCGACGACCACCCGCACCTCGCCGGGTTCGCGAACAACCTGGCCGAGGTACTGATCCAGACGTATCAAGTGCGGGGCGCCGCCCGGGCCGCGCTGGACGAGGCGATCGACCTGCTCCGCGGCGCCGAGCAGCGGATCGCTCCGGACGCGCCGTACCGGGTGGGCCTGCTCGTCAATCTCGGCAACGCCCTGCGGATGCGCGACGGGCGGGCCGATCTGGCCGCGGCCAACGGCGTGGCCCGGGAAGCGGTCGAACTCTCCGACGCCGACTCCCGGGACGGCCGCAACGCCCGGCGGTTGCTGTTCCGGCTCCTCCTCGATCAGTACGGGAAGACGCGGGATGCCGGCCTCGTCGAGGAGATGTCCGCCGTGCTCGCCCAGGAGGTCGAGGACCAGGCGGAGCCGGACCTCGCCGACTACTACGGCCGCGCCGCCGACCTGTGGCAGGAGTTGTTCGACGCCGACGGCGGGCTGGGGCAGTGTCTGCACTTCGGGGTCTCCCGGGGCGGGCACGGCCGCCCGGACTTCCTGGCCCAGGCGATCGCGGCGATCGGCCAGGCGCTGGACCGGACCGCGGTGGACGACCTCATCGAGCGCAGCCTGCGACTCACCCAGCAGAACCGGCTGTTGCGCAACCGATTCCAGATCACCGGCGACACCGAATCCCTGGGCGAGGCGGTCCGCGCCGGGGAGGAGGCGCTGCGAGCCGCGCCGGACGAGATGCGACAGGCCACCGCCCGGCTCTCCCTCGGCGACACTCTCGCCACCCGCTACTACGCCGAGCGCCGGCCGGCTGATCTGATCGCCGCCGTGACGATCTTCGGCGAGCTGATGGACTCGCCGGTGCTGTCGGTGTTCCTCCGCCTCGGGGTGGCCGGCCGGTTCGGTGGCCTCGCCCACCTCGCCGGCGACCCCGCCGCGGGGCTACGCGGTTACGAGCTCGCGGTCGGCCTCGTGCCCCAGCTGGTGTGGCGCGGCCTGGACGCGGCCGACCGGACGGCGATCGTCGCCAACCTGGGCGGCCTCTCGAGCGGGGCGGCCGCCTGCGCGATCGCCGCCGGCCGGCCGGACCGGGCTCTGGAGCTGCTGGAACAGGGCCGCGCGGTGCTCTGGGGCCAGCGCCGGGAACTGCGCGCCGACATCTCGGCGCTGGCCGCCGGACACCCCGCGGAGGCGGCCCGGCTGGCCGAGCTCAGCGACACGCTGGATCGAAGCGCCGACAACGACACCGAGATCATCGCGTACGGGTCGATCGTCACCGCCGCCGATCCGGCCGACCGGATCCGGCTCGCGCACCAGTGGGACGAAGCGGTGGAGGCGGTGCGGTCGCTGCCCGGCCTGGCCGGGTTCCTGCGCCCGCAACCGGCGTCGGAGCTGCGCACGGCCGCGGCCGGCGGCGCCGTCGTGGTGGTCAACGTGGACAGCGACCGCTGCGACGCGCTGCTGGTGGCCGAAGGCGGCGTCGAATCCGTACCGCTGCCGGACCTGACCATCGCCGCCCTGATGGACCACGTCAATGCCCTGCACGTGCCGTCGGCGGGCGGCCGGGACGGCGGGTGGCGCGACCTGGAGCCGGTGCGTGACGGGCCGGCCCTCGACGACACCCTGGCCTGGCTCTGGACCGCCGTGGCCGAGCCGGTCCTCGACGCGCTCGGCCACACCGCCCCGCCGGCTCCGGGCGAGCCGTGGCCCCGGGTGTGGTGGTGCCCCACCCGATGGCTGTCGTTCCTGCCGCTGCACGCCGCGGGCCGGCCCGGCCACCGCGCGGACACCGTCCTCGACCGGGTCGTCTCGTCGTACGCGCCGAGCCTGGGAGCCCTGCTCGCGTCGCGCCGCCGGCCCCCGGCGAGCAGTCTGACCGCACCCGTCCTGATCGCCATGCCGGAGACGCCGGGCGCGACCGGACTGGCCGGCGTGGACCGTGAGATCGCCGTACTCACCGAAATGTTTCCGCAGGTCCGGCGGTTCCGCGGCGCCGAGGCGACCCGGGCCGCCGTGCTCGATGCCCTGCCCGGCGCGCCGTGGCTGCACCTCGCCTGCCACGGCGCCCAGGACCTGACGTCACCGACCGAGGGGCGGATCCTGCTGCACGACGGCAACCTGCGGCTGCGCGACCTGAGCGCGTTGCGCCTGCCCGGGGCCGAGCTCGCCTTCGCCTCCGCGTGCCACACCTCGCGCGGCGGGCTGAGCGTCCCCGACGAGGGGCTGACCGTCGCGGCCGCCCTGCAGCTCGCCGGCTTTCGGCACGTGATCGGCACGCTGTGGGCGATCGCCGACAGCGAGGCCCCGACCCTGGCCCGCGACGTGTACGCGAGCCTCCGCACGCCGTCCGGCGGAATCGGGACCACGGACACGGCGCAGGCCCTGCACGAGGCCGTGCGCGGCCTGCGGGAGCGGTTCCCGCGGCAGCCGGTGATCTGGTCGCCGTATGTCCATATCGGACCGTGACCTCACCGGGGGGCGGGCCCGCAGCCCAGCGTGAGGGTCGGGGTGAGCGACGCTGCCGGCAGTGGGACGCTGTCCTGCCGCCGCCAGCGCTGCTGGCGCACCGGACTGAGCAACGCGATGACCCGGCGGTTCAGGTCGGCCGGGTCGAACGGCTTGATGATGTAGTCGTCGGCGCCGCAGTCGAAGCCGGAGGCCCGGTCGGCATGCTGGCCGCGAGCAGTCAGCAGGATCACCGGGATGCCGTCGGTAAGGTCGTCGGCGCGCAGCATCGAACACAGGTCGAGCCCGGACGGGCCGGGCATCATGATGTCCAGCACGACGCAGTCGGGCAGAACCGTGGCGATCGAGTTCAGCGCTTCCGTGCCGCTGGTCGCGGTGCGGCTGTCGATGCCGGCCACCGCGAGCGTCGCGGCGATCAGGCCGAGGACGGCCTCATCGTCATCCACGATCAGAACCATCGCCATGCCGGCCTCCCGATTTGCGTATATTCTACATTTAACTCCTTTTCGTGCGTAGCGTTTCGGTCATGGAATCTGCGCGCCGGTGCTGAATCCGCTGCGGATGCGGTCGGCTCTGGTGCTGGCGGGCGTCGTCGCGGCGGTTGTCGGCGTCGCTGCCTCAACTGTCGCCGGCGTCGCTCACGCGGCCCAGGCCAGGGCCGCCCGGCGGCAGCTCGACAACCGGGCCGCATTGGTCGGCGCGGCCGCGGAAAGGCAGCTGGACCGCTACGTCGATGCCCTGGAGCTGGTCGCGGGCGGTGTCGCGGCAGCCCAGCCGTTGACCGCCGACGCTTTCACCCGGATCACGGCGCCGCTGCGGGGACTGGGGCTGAGCGGCGTCCCGTCGATCGCTTTCGTCGTGCCGGCTAGCGACGACCAGATCGCCGCCACCCAGGCGCTGTGGCGGTCACGCGGATCGAGCGAGCTGAGCCTCGCGCCGAATCGCGACGTGACCCACCACCTCTTCGCCGTGCTGAACCGGACGATCGACGGGTCGGCCGCGCCCCGGGTCGGAACCGACTCGACCCGCGCACCGGTCGCCGCGGAGGCGATGCGCCAGGCCAGAGCCTCCGGCCGGACCACCGTGTCGGACCCGTACCAGCTGTTGCGCGACCAGGTGCTGCCGCCACTTCGGCGTCAGCTCTCCGTCGTCCTCGCGGCGCCGGTCGACGGTGGTCGCGACCTGCGGTTCCAGGGCTGGGTGGTGATCAGCCTCCGGGGCCAGGATTTCATCACGGCCACCCTGCAGAAGTTCGCGCAGGACCTCGTCGACGTGACGTTGTGGGTGCGCACCGCCGACCGGCGCGCGGTGACGGTGGCCGCCCTCCGCGATGCCGACACGAACCGGCGCGATCTGCACCGCACCCTCGACCTCACGGTTGCGCAGGCGCGCTGGACGATCCAGATCGATGCCTCGGCGGCGCGGCTTCCCGGGGCGCACAGCGCTCTGCCGATGACCACCGGGATCGTCGGCGTGCTGATCGCCCTGCTGGCCGCCGTTCTCCTCACCGGACGAGCCCGGGCCGACCACCGGGTCCGGGCCGCCACCTCGGAACTGCTGCGCAGCGCCGCGCATCTGAACACCGAGCTCAGCGCACGGTACGCCGCCGAGGCGCTGCTGCGGACCACGCACGACGACCTCGCCGCGGAGCGCACCCGCCTGGCACAGGTCCTCGACGCCCTCGAAGTCAGCGTCCTCACCTGCGACCGCGAGGGAACGATCACCCACCTGAACCGGACCGCACGCGACCATCTGGCCGTCGTGGCGGGCAGCTCGACGATCGCCGAGCACAGCGGATGCCTGCGGGCCAGCACTCCCGATGGCCGAGCCCTGGCGGCATCGGAGCTGCCGCTTCAGCGCTCGCTGAACGGTGAGATCGTCGACGGCCTGGAGATTACCGTCGTCCTGCCGGACGGCGACCGGCGAATCCTGCAGGTGCACAGCCGCCCGCTGCACGACCCGAGCGGCCGCACCATCGGGGCGGTGGCGTCGTCGTACGACATCACCGCTCTGCGCGAGCATCAGGCTGAGCTGACCGCTTTCGCGGGCGTGGTGGCACACGATCTCAAGGCGCCCCTGACCGCGGTAACCGGATTCACCCATCTCGCCGTGTCCGCGCTCACCGCCGGCGCATCGCCGGAAACGCCCACGGCCCACCTGCGCGAGGTGCTCCGTGCGACGCAGCGAATGGATCGCCTCATCGAGGAACTGCTGCGGTACGCGGCCGCTCGTGACGCCCACCTGGAATGGGCCGACATCGACCTCCGCGCCCTGGTGGACCAGGTCGTCGCCGACCGGCTGATCGAATACGCCGTGCAGCCCGGCGCTCCCGCCCCGCACGTCTTCGTCGGCCCGCTGCCGACGATCCGGGCCGACGCGACGATGATGCGACAGCTGCTCGACAACCTGATCGGCAACAGCCTGAAATACGTGTTGCCGGGGCAGGCGGCCCGGCTCGACATCGCCGCGGAGACGTCCGGGACCGGCGAGCTGCGCCTCGTGGTCGCCGACCGTGGCATCGGCATCCCACCAGGTCAGCACGGGGCGGTCTTCGCAGGTTTCTTCCGGGCCGCCCCGAGCGGGCACTACGCCGGAACCGGCCTCGGCCTGTCGATCTGCCAGCGCATCGCCCAGCGCCATGGCGGCACCATCACCGCGGCGGACAACCCCGGCGGCGGAACCCGCATCACCGTCACCCTCCCCGCGGCAACCGGCCGGCCACCTCGCACGGCGGCGCAACAGCAAAGGTGACCGTGCGGTAGCGCGCCGT
Organism: Actinoplanes sp. NPDC026619; assembly: GCF_040638295.1. Taxonomy (NCBI): domain Bacteria; kingdom Bacillati; phylum Actinomycetota; class Actinomycetes; order Micromonosporales; family Micromonosporaceae; genus Actinoplanes; species Actinoplanes sp. NPDC026619. The sequence continues at coordinate 205,520 of NZ_JBEZYA010000002.1, read as the reverse complement.
GGGAGCGCGGACGCGATAACCTTGCCGCATATGGCTACCTTTCGCAGCGCCTCAGTCCTCCTTTCCTCGGACGGCACCCGGACCCCCGGCACCGCCGCGCTCTTCGCCGAGCCTGCCCGCAAGGGTGGGCCCGCGCCGTGGGCCGGTGACTTCCGGCCCGCCAACAGCGCCGGCAACGGCCCCAAGAACGCAGTGGGCAAGACCTTCACGCTGGAGCTGCCCGACGGCAGCACCGGTAAGGTCGTGGTCCAGAGCCTCAAGAGCGGCAAGGGCGGCGTCGTGTTCGCGCTGATGGGCGAGGACGCACCTCCCTTCTGATCCGCACCTGCTCAGGCCGCCTCCGGCGAGATCCGCCGGAGGGCGGCGCGCACCTCATCGGCCTCGGGGCCGCCCAGCTCGATGTATAGGGTCAGGGCCTCCTGGTAATGCTTCTGCGCCCGGGCCAGATCGCCGAGCTCGTGGTGGGCGCGGCCGAGGCCGGCCTGCGCGCGCGCCTGGGCGTCCCGGACGCCGATCTCGGCGGCCAGCTCGAGGGCGGCGGTGTGGTGCACGAGGGCCTCGGCGGCGGGTGCGGCCTCACCGAGGCCGTTGAGCACCCAGGCCTCGCTGACGTGGTCCTCGGACTCGCGGAAGATGACCAGCGCCCGCCGGTAATACGCGGTGGCACGTTCCGGCTCGCCCATCCGGTGGACGAGCGCGCCGAGACTGTCCAGCACGCTGGCCTCGGCGTTGCGGTTGGCGAGCTGCCCGAGCAGTGTCATCGACTGCTGCAGGTGGTCCTGGGCCGACTCGTAGAGGCCGGCCTGCACCTCGATCTCGCCCAGGCCGTTCAGGGCGTACGCCTCACCCCGCCGGTTGCCGTCCGCCCGGGCCAGGGCGAGGGAGTCCTCGAGGTGGCCGATGGCCTCCGGGTAGTGGCCCTCGCGCCGCAGCAGGATGCCGAGCGAGAGCAGCACGCTGGCCTCGCCGGTCCGGTCGCCGGCCGCCCGGTAGAGCGCCAGCGCCGCCCGGGTGTGGTCGATGGCCTCGGGATAACGGCCGGTCCGGTCGGCGACAATCCCCAGGTTGTGCCGGGCGCGGGCCTGCCCGGCGCGGTTGCCGGTCTGCCGGAACAGGTCGTGGGCCTGCCGGAAGTTCGCGGTGGCCGTCTCCAGCGGGCCGATGTGCACCCGGACGTAGCCGAGATCCCGCAGCGCGTACGCCTGACCGTCGAGGTCGCCGGCGGCCCGGGCGGCGTCGTAGGCGTGGCCGTGCACGGCCAGCGCGTCGGGGTAGTAACCGCCCTCGAGGTAGTGGGACAGGATGCGGGCCAGCCGGGTGGTGTGCCCCGGCCAGCCGGCCGTCGCGGTGTGGGCGGCGACCGCGATCAGGGTGTGCCGTTCGTCGTCCAGCCAGGTCACGGCCGCGTCCGGCCCGGTCAGGTCGGGCGCCGCGGTGCCCGGCGGCGGGATCTGCGGGCGCCAGTGCGCGTTGGCCGGGAACTGGATGTCCACGGCGGTCGCGCTGGTGGCCAGGTAGTGGTCGAACAGGCGGGTCAGCGCGGCGCGCCGCTCGGACGGGCGGTCCTCGTCGTGGGCCCGGGTGGTGGCGTAGGCGCGGACCAGGTCGTGGAAGGTGTAGCGCCCGGTGCCGGCCGGCTGAAGCAGATGATCGCTGCGGAGCTGGTTCAGCCAGGACCGTGCGGTCTCCACCTCGACGCCGGCGAGCGCGGCCGCAGCGTACACCTCGAAGTCTTGTCCGGGGTGTAGTGCCAGCAGGCGCAGAATGCGCTGGTGGCCGGCCGGAAGATGCCGGTAGGAGAGGGTGAGGGCGAGTTCGACGCCGGTGTCCAGGCGCAGGCTGTGGTGACGTTCGTCGAGGCGGTCGGCGTGGTCAGTCAGGGTCCAGCCCGGTGTGTTGCGGATGTGCCCGGCGATCAGGGTCAGCGCCAGCGGAAGGTAGCCGCAGCGCGCGGCGATCCGGGCCGGCGCGTCCGGCGACGGGCCGGCCGGCACGTCCGGCACGGCGCCGGTCAGGAAAGCCACCGCCTCGGCCGGCGTGAAGACGTCGACGGTGAGGCGGGCCGCGCCGAGATCGGTGAGGCTGCGCCGGCTGGTCACCAGGGCGAGCGAGCCGGGCGTGCCGGGCAGCAGCGGCCGGACCTGCTCGGCGGTGGCCGCGTTGTCCAGCACGACCAGGGCGCGGACGCCGGCGAGCCGGGCCCGGTAGGCCGTGGACCGGGCGTCCAGGCCGTGCGGAATCTGATGCCCTGGCACGCCGAGCCGGCGCAGGAAACCGTCCAGGACGGCCGCCGGGTCGGCCGGTGGCTGCGCCGGGTCCGGGTGGAAGCCGCGCAGGTTGACGAACAGCACCCGGTCGAACTCGTGCGCCAGCTGGTGCCCGGCGTGCACGGCGAGCTGGGTCTTGCCCACCCCGGCCATGCCCTCGATCGCCGAGATCACCACCGCCCGCCCGGCCGCGGCGGCGCGGCGCAACTCGGCCAGCTCGCCGAGCCGGCCGGTGAACTCGGCCAGGTCGGGCGGCAGCTTGTCCTCCACCCGCACCTGGGCGAAGGCCTCGGACTCGCCGGCCACCACACGCAGCGCCTGCCGCCACTGCGCCACGTAGCCGGCGTCCGGGTGCAGGGCCTCGACCACCGCGAGGACGAGCTCGTTGTTCAGCCGGCGCCGCCCGGGCCGGAAGCAGTTCGCCACGGTGGACCGGATCGTCAGCTCGCTCGCCGGGCGCCCGGCGGCGCTCCAGGCCGCGTTCACCCGGATCTTGATCGTCTCGTACGACGGATCGCCGGCCCAGACCTTCAGCGACCGCAACCGGGTCACGAGGTCATCGAGAGAACCGGCCTCGCCCGGGTCCGGCAGCGCGACAAAGCGTTCCACTCCTGAAGAAGATAGCCCTACACCTCATCTGCTCCCGGCTCGCAACGGGCGACCGCCGCAAGCCGGCCGGTCACCCACCGATCAAGCAGGTCATGGGGGCACAACTGCGAGTGCGTCCGGCCCGGCTGCTCACCGCGTCGGTGTGGGGATCGGGCTGATCGACTCCCTGACCGTCGTGGCCGTCGCCTGCATGGCGCTGTGGTACCTGGAGATCGGCCCTCTCCTGCAGACCACCGCCGGCTTCGCCACGACGGCTCGGAGCAGCGCGAACGCTCGGAGCGCAGCCCGCTCAGCCGGCTGCCGTACGGGGCGCTCGCGCTCGCCTCCGGCCTGCTGGCCTACGCCGCCCGTGAGCAGTCACTCTTCCCGCCCGGCGGGATGATCATCGGAACGGTCGCGCTCACCGCACTGGTGATCGCCCGGCAGGTGTACGCCCAGCCAGACCACGCTGGTCGAGACGATCCGCGACATCCTGGCCGAGGCCGGCTTCCCCGCCGGCCGCCCGATGCTCGGCCCCGCCCTGGCCGAGTTTCTGGCGTCGCACCGCACCGCCGGAAAGCCGGTCTGACGGGTTGCCCACCGGTCGATCCGCAATGGCGGGGTAGTCGAGCCACCCGCGGCCGCCCACCCGCCGTCGATGATTGTCAGCGGCCGCGGCCGATCGCAACGATGACTTCGTTCTCGCCCGGCTCGGCGTCCGGGTCGCGTACCACCGTGATGTCCTCGATGAAGGAATCACGTAGCGCGTGGCGCACGTCGTCCACGTCCACCGAACAGGCAAAGAGCCTTCGTCCGCCCATCATGTAGGCCGGAGAATTCCGGTGGAAGGTGGCCGCGAACGGAGCCCGGTAACGGAGCGACCCGATGAACAGCCGGGTGGCACGCTCGAACTCGTCGCTTCGCGTCGTCGCCTGCTCGGCCACGAAGAACATGGTGCCGATGTCGTAGGTCATCGGCTGCATGGTGAATACGTTGCCCTTCCAGACCTCTGACCGTGATTCGAGTTGATCGAAGGGCTGGCGTATTCGCGCGTATTCGGTGCGGCCCTCGCTGATCGCCCGCCAGAACAAACCCCAGGAATCGGATGGTCTAGCCAACTGGTTGACCAGCCACTCCCGGTTGACGAACGATCGCTCCACCAGCGCGACCGAGCCGGCGAACGGCAGCATCAGGAGCGCCGGGTAAAGGTTCACGCCGTCACCGATCGAAACCGCCCTCTCCCGCCATCTCTGCGGGGCGACCCGGACGAAGTGGTCAGCGACGATCCGGATGACCTGCTCATCGATGCTGCGGATCCGGTCATAGCGCTCTCGTGACAGGGCAGACGGATCGTACCCGTCCCAACCCTCCAGCTCGATGTCGGCGATGGTCGGCCACGAAATGTCCGGAACTGCGTCCGGCGTGCCGGACGGGTGGCGACGAACAGGCCAGTCTTGCGGCGCAGCCCGGCTCGGCGGTGCGGGCGGCTCTTCGACGGCGTGCAGACTCGGCGGGGTTGGTGAGCCGGGTGATGAGCGCCGGCCCGGCGCAGGTCGCATCAGCGAAGGTGGCGGATCTGGCGGCGCGACGCGGCGATCCGGCGGATGCAGGCCGAGGATGTCGATCGCCTCCGGCGAGAGGACGCCGAATGCCATCGCGTCGGACGACAGGGTCGCGGAGCCGGCAGCCTCGGCGACCAACGCACGGAAACCGCGATCTGCCGGGTCGTTCTCGGAGACCAACTGGTACACCCGCAGCACGTCGTCGACCCGCAGGTCTCGCTGTATCGTCTCGCGGGCGTCACGGCGGAAGGTCAGCATCGGCGAGCTCGCATCGCCGTCTACGAGGAACAGTCCGCTCGCCATGACCTCGCCCAGGTCGCTCGCCGTGGCCTCAGGCACGGCCCGCGCTGCCACCACACTCAGGAGGCGCAGAGGCAGCCGCTCCCACATCGCCACGAGCACAGCCAGGCGTAGGGCGCCAGGCGATGCCATCCGCCGAAACGCGGTTACCAGCGCCTCCACGTCAGGTTGGGCGACCGCGTCCAGGTCAGCGGCAGAGCGCCCGGTGGCAGTGGTGAGGACCGCTTCGCAGCCCGATGGATCGTTGCGCATCAACGCCGCTGCGAGTCGGCCGAGTGAGTGCGGCGTCAGTCCCGCGACCGGAATCGGAATCCAGTCCTCGGACTCGGAGCCGGGCGGGCTGCAGAGCAGCGGCAGGCGGAAGCGCAGCGCGCGGTTGGAAGGTCCAGTCTGCTCGGCGAATACGCGTACCGCGGGAAGGTCGAGGCCGGCGTGGTCCCACATCCGCGCCGGCAGTAAGTTGATAAGCACCGTCGGCTGGCTTTCCGCGGACAACCGCAAGGCGCGCCACGGCGCTGAAGCCTGCCAGGGGCCGGCTGAACAGTCGCTGACCACGAATACCATCCGGCGGGGGCCGCCGGTCAGTTCGGGAATGACCTTGCCGCCCGGATCGAAGCTCATCCGTTTCACCACGCGGAAGGCCCCGGCGACCCGGAGTACGCGGATGAACTGTCCGATCACGGCTTCCCATACGGCCATTCCCGGCGCGTCGTCGACCAGGACGAATGCCTCGAACCAGTGTTCCGGCCGGGGCTGGAAGTGGGGAACGACCTGACCGGTTCGGGCGTACTGACGCACGGTGGCGTCCACGTCGAGTCGAGTGCGAGGACCGCCCGGCCACGGCCGGACGAACGGCCGCAGGCTGTGCGCGAGCCGGAGTGAGTGAGGCAGTGCCGGGGGCGGTTTGATCGTCACAGCTCGTGCGGGGCGGCCGGTGCGAGCGTCGGATACCGGCGCATACAGTGGCACAGACATCTGGATCGGTTCGGCCTTCGCCCGTTCCGGAGATCGCTCGGTCGCGGTGTTCGGTGCCACCGCGGGCTGGTCGGTCGCTCGCGGCGCACGGCCGGGGCCGGCCCGTGATCGCTGGTGGGTAGCGAGCCAGACGGCTTCCGCGACGCTGATTTCGTCGGCGAAAGGGTCGAGTTTGAGCACGGCCCGGGTCAGTGGCGTCAGGTCAAGCACGGGACAGCTCGCGGAGAACCAGCCGCCGTACCTGCTCGCGGGCCGCGCCCTGAGGCGCCCGCTCGCCGGCCAGCAGATGTATCGCGTTGAGCAGTTGGTCGACCGCGAGGCTCTCGCCGGACGAGACACGGCTGACGAACGAGTCGATCAGCGCAGCCACTGGCGGGTCGATCGGCGCTTGCGACCCGAGGTGCGCGGCGACGATCTCGGCGAGTGTGCCGGCGTTCGGCTCCGGCATCACGAATCGGATACACCGCCGCAGGAACGGCGCCGGGAAGTCGCGTTCGCCGTTGCTGGTCATCACGATGAACGGGAACTCCGTACATGCGATCCGCCCGTTGACGACAGTCTGCCGACGATCGCTGCCCCATTCTTGGATCGCCACCGCCTCCTCGGCGTGGCGAGCGAGTTCCGGGATCTCGAACTCGCCGCGCTCGAGGACGTCGAGCAGGTCACTGGGCAGGTCGAGGTCGCTCTTATCGATCTCGTCGATGAGCAACGCTCGTGGGCGGTTGGCCGGCGCGAGAGCCGTGCCGAGCGGTCCGAGTTGAATGAAGGGCGCGATGTCGGCGACCTCGGAGCCGGTTCCCGCGAGTTGCTGAGCGTGGATGCGGCCGAGGACGTCATACCGGTAAAGAGCCTCGGACAACGCGCTTCGAGAGGTGATGTGCCAACGCAGCGGTGCGCCGAGCGTGAGCTCTACAGCGACCGAGTCCACCAGGGAAGACTTTCCCGATCCGGGTGCTCCGGTGACCAATAGGGGGCGACGCAATGCCAGCGCTACGTTGACCGCATCGGCAAGTCCGTCCGGTGGCACGAAAACAGGGCCGTCGGTCTGCTGCGAGAAGACTCGCCAAGGCGGCGCGGGCGGCAGCTCCACCTCCCGTGGAACACCGTCACCTCGATACATGGACTCCCAAGTCATGCCGCTCCCTCTCGATCGGGGCGCCACTGCATCCGATGGCAGAAGTCGAGCCAGCTCGCGTCATCCCACACGGCTCGCAGATGTGCGATGTCGTCGCCGTGGCCAGGGTCACGCCACCGGCTGCGGTAGGCCTCCGTGAACCCGGCGGGCAGGCCGTGCCAGGCCTCCGTCAACCGGGCTCGCGGATCCCGGCTCGGGTCGACGTCGGCCGGCCAGATGACGATGGGGGTGTACGCGAGCAGGAGTGTGAGCACTGTCTCCGCATCGGCTGGGTGGCATCCCAGGGCGACCGCCGTTCGCAGCGCCCGGTTGCGTAGTTGTTCGTGGAGGATGGTGGAATCGTGCAGATCGACGGCGTTCAGCCAGCTGAATGGCGTGTCCGATGCCTTTTCGGTGCGCAGCCAGTCGCGCAGGGAACGGGTGAGTCGTCGTAGATGAGCGGATTGCTTGAGCCGATCACTCCAATGCAGGACGACGTCGTGGTCGAGACCCAGGCGAATGTCGGAACCGATTTCCTCCGGGCGCCAGCGCAGCAGTAGGCCGGCGGGCGCAGCCACCTCGATCCGGATCAGTTGCAGACCGTGCCGATCGGTGACGTCGTGCGCCTCATCCACAGCCTCGAAGACGGCCTTGGTCACACCATCCAGAGTCGGCGCGCACGAGATCAGCGCCTGGCTGAGTTCGTCCTCACCGAGCATCAGCCATGTGGAAATCGATTCTGGCCAATCACCGACCAGATTGCCGTGCAGGCTGATGATCAACCGAAGCCGCCAACTCGCGCGCCGGTCTAGCAGGTCCTTACGCACCTCGTTGGCCAGCGTGATCAGGTCGACATCGGCAATCCACAGCTGCAAGGCGTCGCTGTCGAGATCATGGTCGGCGTCGTACGCCAGCGTGAGCACGAAGCGCAGGATCTCGGACCGGCCGTCCTGACCGACGCGGGGATTCAGCACAAGGTAGGAGACCACCTCTGCTTCTGCGGCCAGTCCCGGCGCGAACAGGTCCGGAGGGAGGTTCGTGCGGGCAGCGCGACGCAGCGATTGTTCGGTGAGGCAGTCGCGCAGCGGGCGACGGCGTAGCAGGTCGACAGTGCGCAGGATCATGCGAAGTTCGTCGGCGTCCCTCTCCAGCATCCGGATTCCCTCCGCCGGCGCCGGCAGTGGGACGAGGTCGGGAAACGCCTCCCGCATGAGCAATCGATATCGGTCGTACCCACGCGACCCGAGCTTGCGTGCCGCATTGTTCACCCGTGCGTTGCGGCTGAGCCAAAGGCCGCCGGCTGAGCCTTGGTAGCGGCTGAACGTGACGTCGAGCAGGCCGGGCTTCTTCTGCAGCCGGTCAGCCAGCATGCCGACATCGAGGACGGCTGCGTCGTCCGCACCCCGCCGCAGCAGCGAGGTCAGTTCCCGGGTCATGCGCAGGTCGATGGCGGAACGGCCCACCCCGGAGGCCATCAGCAGGTCCAGACGAATGCGGCCCTGGCGGCTACCGCTGGTCAGCGCGGACGCGGGGACGACAGCGCCGGCCGCGCTGCAGGTGTCGACGATCGCGATCACCCCATCGACGCCGGCCCGGTCGGCTGCGGCGGCCAGCAGCGCCGGAACGTTGAACGCGCTGGTGGCCACCCCTTCCTTCGATTCTGCCGCCATGAAATGGAGGGTCGGGTCGTCGCCGGGCACGAACCCGTGACCGAGCAGCGCGAGGACGAGCGTGGCCGCGTTCTTCGCGGCAGTGTCGACGGCGAGCCGGACGGCCGACTCGACCTCCGCCACAGTGCAGTAGCCATTCAGCAGCGCGACGTCGTCGGGAAGTCCGGGCACGCAGCCACCACGCTCCGGATCGAGCAGGACTTGGCACAGTTCCTTGGCAGCCGGCCCGAGCTTCTTGAGCTCGCCCATCTGGGCGCACTGGGTCGCAACAACGAGCAGATGTCGCCGTGCACTCATCCGGGCGTTTCCCGGGCGGCGACCTCAGCCACGGGGCCGGCCAATTGTGCCTGGCACAGGTACTTGGTCGCGGTATGCGTCCAGAATCCGTCGGAATCGATCCGCACGCTACGCAGCCGTACGTTATCGGCGTTCGCCCTGATCTCGTTCTCGAGCCTCGGGCGGGCGACGATGATGTCGTCGCGATCCCAGCAGTTCAGCCACTGCTGCACCCCGGGCGGCGTGGCGGGAGGACGTGGCACGAGATGAGGCCACACGACGGTGCGCATCGCGAGCGGTGAGCCGAGCGTGACCAGCAGCGGGAGACGGCCCGGGTGTTCGTGCAACGCCTCCCACGCCACTACCGAACCTAACGAATGGGCGATCACCACGTCGGGTTCCCGGTCGAGGGCGTCGTGCAGTCTGCGGCGGATCCTCGTGTCCAGCTCGTCGCTGCGGCCGAGGTATCTCGCGACCTGGGCAAAGTCGCGGACAAGCAGCTTGCTTCCGGCCCACTGCCCGGCTCGCTGCAGCCCGGGCAGCGCCAGCAACGACGTGGTTGCATTGATCGCCCAGCGCACCGGTGCCAAGATGCCCTGCTCCTGACCGGTCGGCGTGAGGGTGGCGCGCGCATGCTGCAGGAGCTCCTGTTCCGCGGGTTCTGTGCATTCCTCCAGTTGCTCGTCGACGAAGCCGGTGATCAGACGAACCAGGAATTCAGCCTCGTCTTCGGTCAGATCGAGTCCCTGTCCCTGCGCCTGGTCCTCGACGAAGAGATCGGCGTAGTGGACGAAGTCCGTCGCCACCTCGCCGCTTTCTATCCGCGATGCGAAGAGCGCGTGGCCGGCCGCACGAGCGCCAGAGGCCAGCGCCGCTGTCCAATTCCTGATCTCGTCATCCACCTGACGGGGTGGACCAATTCCGTGGACGAATGCGATTCGCGTTTTGATGATCTCACCGGCCCGATGGCTGCCCTCTCGAAGAGCGCAATCGTGCCCGAGCCTGGATGCGCCGACAAGGGGCGGACTCGAATGGGGGAATCAATCGATCTCCAGGTGGTCAGCCGGTGGAGTAAGTCCGAATGAAGCGCCACGGGGCGGTGCCGATGAGCGCGTTCGTGGACGCTGCGAACGGGGCGTCCACCGTCAGAACACGTGGCCGAGCAGGTCGGTCTCGCCGGGCGGCCACGTCTTGTCGCCCACCGGGCGGACCATCAGCTCGTGCGGGGTCACTGACTCGGCCAGGCCGATCGTGTGGTGGTCGTTGATCTTGACCCAGGTCAGTGGGTTGTCGACGCGGGTGAAGCCGTGCCGGCGGTAGAGGGTGTCGTCGTCGGCGAACAGGATGACGAAGTCCATGCCGCAGGTGGTGGCGTAGCCGGTCAGCTCGGTCAGCAGCCGGCCGGCCACGCCCTGGCCGCGCTGGTCGTCGCGGACGCAGAGGTCGACCACGCCGAACGTGCGCAGGATCTGGTCGCCGACGCGGATCACGCGTAGCTCGACGCCGAGTTGCGCCTGCACGGTTTCGGCGGCTGTCACGACGTACCGGAAATGGGGTGGGATCTTGAAGTAGCTGCGCTCCGGATAACCGGGGAAGCAGGCGCCCAGCAGGCTTTGCAGTGAGCGGTGCAGCTCCGGGCCGATCTCGGCCTCGGGCCACCGGGTCAGCTCCGTTGTCACGCGACGACCTTAACCAGGTCAGCGGGCAGAGAGGGCGCCCGGGACCGCGACCAGGGCGTCGAACCATTTCTGGGCCATCTTGGCGTAGCCCTGGTCGTTGGGGTGCGTGCCGTCGTCGTAGTCGCCGGCGGCGACGGTGACCACCGGGTACATGTCGACCACGTGGATTCGCCGGCCCTTCGCTGCGCGCGCGTCGGCCACTCGTTGCACGGCCGCGTTGTAGTCCTTGATCTTCGCGATGATCGTCGCGTTCACCGGGCGATCGATGATCTTCGCGACGAACAGGTCGATGGCCGCGTCGATGCCGTGGATGCGGTCGAGCAGAACGCCCAGCTGCTGCTCCAGGGTGGCGACCGGGAGCGTCAGGTCGGAGACGTCGTTGGTGCCGATGTGCAGCAGGACCACGTGCGGCACGGTGGCCCGGAGCGCGGCTTCCACCCGTACGTCCAAGTCGGTGATCTTCTTGCCTTCGTAGCCCTGGTGATCGGGATCGGGGAGATCGCCCGCCCGGTTGTAGCGGGTGCCGACGAAGTCGACCGAGTAGTTCGCGCCGACCAGCAACTGCCGGAGAACCTTGCGGTAGGCGCCGGGCCTGGTCCGGTCCATGCCGTCGGTGATCGAGTCGCCCAGCGCCATGATCCGGCAGCCGGTCAGCACCGCGTTGTCCAGCAGCACCGCCTGCTCGGCCTGGTCCTGGATGCCGGACGGGTCGGCCGACCGCCAGCGGGTGCCGGCCACGGTGGCGTTGGTGGCCGCGGCCAGTGCGACGGCGTGCCGGCCGCCGTAGGCGAGGTTGTCGCGCAGGAACACCCGGTCGGAGCTGTTCACCGACACGCCGTCGGCGATCGCGCCCGGGTAGCCGGCGTCCCGCACGGTGTTGCCGGCCACCTGGATCATCGTCCCGGCGTCGAGGCGGATCGCGTCGCCCGCCGGGCGGTACACCCGGTTGTCCCGGATCTGGGAGCTGTCGACGCCGGTGAGCGCCACGCCGTTCGTGCCCTTGGCCAGGACGTCGATGCTGTTGCCCGCGATCAGCAGGCCGGCGATCTGGCCGGTGGACACGGCGCCCGCGATGCCCGCGACGGTCGGCTGGACGATCGTGTTGCCGGTGATCAGGACCCCGCGGACCGATCCGCCGGTGTCGGCGAGCCGCACCCCGTGCCGGACGTCCCGGAAGGTGTTGCCCCGGATGGTGAGGCCGGCCGAGGCGCCGGTGACGGTCACTCCGCTGCCGCCGCTGACCGTGTTGCCGGCGATCACCAGTGCCTCGCTCGCCTCGCTGACGATCGCGTCGCCGGAGCCGCCGGTGATGGTGTTGCCGGTGATCGATCCGCGCCGGCCGCCGCTGACTACGATGCCGGACGCATTGATGATCGTGTTGTCCCGGCAGCTGAGGGCGGTCGACCCCGGGCCGAATCGGAGCGCGCCGCCGTCCCGGATCTCGTTGCCGGCCACCGTCGCGAATCTCGCACCCTGGACGGCCACCGCGAACTCCCCGCAGCTCCGGAACGCGCAGCGGGACACGACGACGCGTTCGCCGCCCGCCTCCACCCGCACTCCCGTGCTTTCCAGACCATCAAAGGCACAGGATCGAATGCGAACACCGGCTCCGCGTACGACGATGCCGGTGCCGCCCTGCACGACCAGCCCCTCGATCGTGTGGCCGCTGGTGACCAGGTCGAGCACGGTCAGCCCGGCGGCTCCGGCCCGGATCGTCGCGCCCCGGCCGGTGACCAGCCGGGCGGCGGCCTGGTCCAGGGTCAGCACTCCGGTGATCAGGTAGGTCTTCGCCGGGCCGCCGAGGTCGACCACCCGGTGCGTCGCCAGCGCCTCCCGCAACGCCTCGGTGTCGTCCGTGACCCCGTCACCGATCATGTCCACTGTGGATCTCCGCCCCCGTAGCGTTTCGTGCGCGTGCAGCCTACGACGGCGTGGACGGTCCGTGTGGCCCCCCGATCCGGGACAGCGGGGGAGTCCCGTCCATCGATATGATCCGGCCCGACACGGATCGGTTACGAGGGGACGAATCTGTGACCACGCGAGGAATCAGCCGGCGAGTGCTGCTGGCCGGGGCACCGGTCGTCGGCGTCACGGCAGCGGTCGGCGCACCCGCCCGGCCGGCCCTGGCCGCACCGGCCGGGACGGCCGCCACACCGGCCGACTTCCAGGCGGTCGGCGACGGGGTGGCCGACGACACCGCGGCGCTCAACCGGGCCCTCGCGCAGGCCCGGGTGCTCGACTTCGGCGGCCCGGAGAAGATCTACCGGGTGACCGGCGACCTGGTCGCCGGGCAGGCGACGCCGCAGTTCCTGGTCGGCACCGGCGCGATCATCCGGTTCAGCGGCGCCAAACACGGTCCGCTGCGCCTGAGGGCGGCCGGGCATCAGGTCTCCGGCCTGGCGTTCGATGGCATCGATCCGGCACTCGGGCCTCAGCTGGGCGGCAAGGCGATCATCATCGAGGACGACGCGGCCGGGTCGCTGATCGACAACTGCCGGTTCACCGAGCTCGCCGAGAGCGCGATCCTGGTCAACCCGGGCGCCGTCCGCACCCGCATCGTGGGCTGCCTGTTCCAGCACTGCGGGCACCGCCCGCCGCTCGACACCCAAGGCGCCGTGGACAGGTCCTTCGTGGCCACGCTGCGGATCGCCGGCGACTACACCGCGCTGATCGACAGCCACCTGCTCGACTGCGACTGGGGCGTCTACTTCCGGGGCGAGCCCGAGATCAGCTACTACGAGTGCAGCGGCAACCTGATCATCGCCGGCGCGGACGCCACGACCAGCTCCCAGGGCATCTCCAACGGCCGCGGCCGGAGCGGCCGGATCGAGAACAACACGATCTCCGGCTTCGTCGACAACAGCATCGACTGCTACGGCTGCGTCGGCACGACCATCGTCGGCAACACCACCGAGGGCGGCAAGGACGGCGTCTTCATCGGCGACGAGGTCAGCGTGGGCAACACGGTCACCGGCAACGTGTTCCAGCGCCCGCAGCGCGGCGTCCGCATCATCGCCCAGGCGCCGCTCAACAAGTCGGTGACCGGCACGGTCGTCTCCGGCAACGTGGTGATCCAGCCCAGCATCACCGGGATCCTGGTGGAGAAGGGCGGGACCGCCGAGGTCAACGGCACGATCATCGCGGACAACCGGATCGATCTGCAGAGCGACGCCCCCGGCAACTTCGGCATCCGGGTGGTCGGCGCCGAGGTCACCCGGATCACCGGCAACCACGTCTACCGGTCGCACCAGCACGGCATCCGGCTGGAGGGCGCCGACATCGCCCAGATCGCCGGCAACATCGTGCAGGACCCGGGTTACGGCTGGACGAACGCCGCCGACAAGGTCTACGACGGCGTCTCGGTCACCACCTCGAACCGCGTGGTCGTCCGGGATACGGTCGTCTACGGCTCAGCCCGGTACGCGGTGGACGTGGCGACCGGCAGCGGCATGACGGTCACCGGCACCCGCTGGCGCTCCATCCAGCTGGGGGCCAACCTGCACTCCGGTGTGCTCGCCTCGGACAACCTCGGCTGGTAACTCAGACCCGGGCGGCAGGTGCAGGTCCAGCAGGATCAGGTCGGGTCGATGCTCGTTGGCGAGGTCGAGGGCTGTCGCCGCGAGCGTGACCGGGATCAGCGTCACCGTCGGCCGGTGCACCAGGATGCTCTCGACCAGCCGGATGTTGTCCGCCACGTCCTCGACGTAGAGCACCCGGGCCGGGTGGGCGTGGCCGGACGGCAGTGCGATGCCGGGCCGGGGGAGTGCTCCGGGCCGGTTGTGGCGCAGGCGCCGGACGGCAGGTCGATCCGGAGGCGTTCGCCCGGTTCCATTCGTGCGGTCACGGTGACCGTGCCGGTGGGGTGGTTGAACTTGATCGCGTTGGAGAGCAGGTTCATCAGCACCTGGCGCAGGCGTTGCCGATCGGCGAGCACACACCAGTCGGCCGGCAGCTCCGGGGCCGGCGTCAGGCCCACCACCTCGGCGTCCGCGATCGGGCGCACCAGGTCGAGGACCTCGGTGACCAGGGCGCCGACCGGCACCGGCACCAGGTTCAGGGCCAGATTGCCGCCCTCGATCCGGGTGATGTCCAGGACGTCGTCGAGCAGGGCGAGCAGGTGCCGGCCGGCGGTGTGGATGAGGCCGGCCCGTTCCCGGTGGCCCTCGTCGATCTCGCTGAGGGTGAGCAGCTCGCTGAAGCCCAGGATCGCGTTGAGCGGGGTTCGGAGCTCGTGGCTCACCCGTGACAGGAAGTCGTTCTTGGCGTCGTCGGCGGCCCGGAGCGCCCGGTTGGCCGCCTGCAGCTCCTGCGAGCGGCGGAGGATCTCGGCCTGCATCGGCCGGGTGCGGGCGCGTAGCTCATCGGTCTCCTGCTCGCCCTGTTCCCGCGTCGCGACGAACTCGGTGCAGGGAGGCGCGCAGGTTCGAGGTGCCGGTGGCGTCGGGGTCGCCGGGGTTGTCCGGAAAGACGTCGAAGAGGTAGCGGCCCACCATCTGCTCGCGGACGGTCAGCGTGGCGCTGAGGTACGCGTCGGTGACGGCGACGATGCGCAGATCCGGATCGAGAACCAGGAAGAGGCCGGGCGCGGATTCGAAGAGGGCCCGAAAGCTCGAATCGGGCAATTCAGTCATCCCGGGCGCTCTGGAAGCCTAGCCCGCATAGGCGGGGTGGGTGGCGGATCCATCTGTGTGGGTAGCCGTACGGTGAAGGTGGTGGCGGCCTCGTCGGTCTCGCCAACCCGGATGGTGCCGCCGTGCTGTTCGACGATGGCCCGGACGATGGTCAGGCCCAGGCCGCTGCCCGGTATGCCGCTGTGGCGGACGGCATCGCTGCGGAAGAACAGGTCGAACAGCCGGTCGCGCTCGTCGGCCGGGATCCGCTCCCCGGCGTTCGACACCGCGAGAGTGACCGTGAGTGGGTCGGTGTGCAGGTTGAGCACGATGGTGCTGTCGTCGCGGGCCCAGGTCAGCGCATTGGAGAGCAGCTCGTCGACGACCTGGCGCAGCCGGGCGGGATCACCGTGCAGAGGAGCCACCGGCGGGAGGTTCGTCTCGATCGTGACCCGGGTCGCGGCGCTCGTCCGGGCGTTGTCGACGGCGGCCCGCACGACCACGGTCAGGTCGATGAATTGCGGATGCAGGTCGATGTGCCCGGCACGCAACCCGGCGACGTCGAGCAGCTTCATCACGATGGCGTGCAGGGCGGCGGTGTTCCGCTGCATGACCTGCAGCATGACGCGGTGCTCGTCCGGCAGGTGCGCCTCCTCGAGCAACGTGTCGGTGTAGGCCTGGACGCTGGTCAGCGGTGTGCGCAGTTCGTGGCCGACCAGGGCGATGAATTCGTCGCGGGTCCGGTCGAGCTCGGTGGTGAGGCGTTCGGCGCGGCGGCGGGCGAGGAACTCGCCGATGTGCGCTCCGATACCGGTCATGATCGCGGTGCGGGTGTCGTCGGGGACCTCGCTGGTGTCGCTGTAGCAGACCAGCACGCCGAGGACGGCGGAGCCGCTGGTGATCGGGATGGCCAGGGCGGAGCGCGACGCACCCAGGTCATCAATCGGCAGATCTTGCGCCCAGACCGGGTTGGCGGTCTGCCAGGCGTGACCGGGCAGGTCCTGCCCGCAGCGCAGCGGGTAGGGCGTCCGGCCGAGCCGGTCGTGACCGGGTTCGGCCCAGCAGGTGGCGCGGCGCAGCACCTGGGTGACGTCGTCGACGGTCCAGAACTCCACCGCCGACCACTCGAGCATGCCGCCGATCACCTGCACGATGTCGGCCAGCACGACGTCGACCGGGTCGGGTTTCGAGGTCCGCTGGGCGATCTCCAGCTCGCATTCCTTGTATTTGGTGGCGCGCCGGTGTCCGGTCACTTCATGCAACGCCACTACCGCGGCCAACCCCGTCTGGCCGACGACCGGCCGGCCGTTGACACGGAAGAACTGCCGCGGTTGACCCGGCCGGCGGAACACGACCTCGGCGTCGCGGACCCGCTCGCCGCGCAGCGCGCGCATCAGCGGCACGTCGTTGCCGGGCACGCTGCGCCCGTCCGGGTGGAAGGTGTAGCGGTGTTGCGCCCATTCCTGGACCGGCGTTCCGTCGGCGAGGTCGCCGAACAGGCTGCGCGCGGCCTCGTTGTGCAGCACCGGCAGGCCCGCGGCGTCGCAGCCGACCACCGCGGTGTCCAGACTGTCGAGCAGAGCGTGCATCGACTGGTTCTGTTCCTGCAGTTCCTGCCGGGCGAAGACCTCGGAAGCCATCCGCTCGGTACGGGCCTGCAGTTCCCCGGCAAGCTCGCGGGCCTGCATGTAGGCGGTGACGTCCTCCACCCGATTGATGACCCAGAGCAGCTCACCACCCGGACCGAGCACGGGCGCGTTGACCGGCGCCCAGTACCGCGTCTCCATCCCGCCGCCGGCGGACTCCGGCCGGGCGACGGCATATTTCTGGATCGGCGCCGTGTCCACCACCCGCTCCCGCACGACGCGCCGCAGCGACTCCCTCAGCCGGGCCCTCGGCTCGTCCTCCCCCTTGTCCGGGAACACGTCGAACACCGGCCGGCCCACGATCGACTCGCGGCTCGTCATGGTGGCCGCCAGGTACGCCTCGTTCGCGTCCACGATCACCAGGTCCGGATCCATCACCAGAACGGGCGTCGGCAAGGCGGCGAACAACAATCGGTGGTCGACGCTGCTCCCGTCCATTCCCGCATTCTACGTAATTCCCCCATTTGGTTATCAGTCTCCGAGCAACTCCGCGAACTCGGCCGGGTCGATGATCGGAATGCCGAGCTTGGCGGCCCTGGTCGCCTTGGCCGTGGCCGTCTCGGAGGTGACCAGCGCCGTGGTGCTCGCCGAGACGCTGCCGCTGGCCCGGCCGCCCAGCTGCTCGATGCGCTCGCTCACCGTGGTGCGGGTGTACCCGGGGACGCTGCCACTGACCACGTACGTCTTACCCTCCAGCGGCTTGTCGCCCTCGGTCTCGGGGACGCTCATGGTCACGCCGGCGGCGGCGAGCCGGTCGATGACGCCGGCCATGGCGGCGAGGCCGTCGACGACGTGCTGGGCCTTGATCAGGCCCATCTTGTCGATCTCGGCGATCTCCTCGACGGTGGCGGCGCGCAGCGCGTCCATGGTCTTGAACCGGGCAGCGAGCCAGCGGCCGACGCTGCGGCCGGTCATCCGGATGCCGAGGCCGGTGATGACCCGGTTGAACGGCTGGGTCTTGCTGTGTTCGAGCGACGCGACGACCTTGGCCGCGTTGAGCTTGCCGAGCAGCACGACACCGCCGGCCTTGGTGTTGCCGACCGGCAGCTCGGCCAGTTGCTCGGCGGTCAGCACATAGAGGTCGGCCACGTCGTTCGCCAGGCCGGTGTTGACCAGGGCGACGCAGAGCGCCTCGCCCGCCCCCTCGACGTCCATCGCCTCGCGGCTGCACCAATATTCCAGTGCGTTGGTGGCGCTGCACGAGGCCGTGTGGCAGCGCCAGAGCAGGCTGGATTTGTCCCATGGCTCGCCGCACTGCGGGCAGGTCTCCGGCGCCACCCACGGGGTGAGGCCGTGCGGCTGCTCGCCGATGGGCGCGGTGACCCGCGGGATGACGTCGCCGGCCCGCCACACGGCGACGGTCTGACCGATCGCGAGGCCCTGCTCCTCGACGAACTTCGGGTTGTGCAGCGTCGCGTAGGTGATCGTGGTGCCGTCGACGAAGACCGGGTCGAGCACGGCCCGCAACGTGATGCGGCCGGTGCGTCCGACCCGGACCTCGATGTCGCGCAGAACCGTCGAGCCGGTGTCGGCCGGGTATTTGAACGCGGCCGCCCAGTGCGGCGTGCGGCTGCCGGAGCCGAGCCGACGGCGGGTCGACTCGAGGTCGGCGGTGAGCACCGCGCCGTCGATCGGGAACTCCAGGCCGCGGCGCAGCTCGCCGATGTGCGCGACGGCGGCGAGCGCGGTCTCGGCATCGGCGGCGACCTGGAAATCGCCGGTGGCGAGCCGCCCGGCCACCGGGAAGCCGAGCTCCACCGCCTGGGTCATGCGCTCCTGGTGGGAGCCGAACTGACCGGACACGTCGTACGCCGCGAAGGTCATCGGCGTCTCGTAGGTGCGGTCGGCGCTCCGGATCGACCCGGCGACCGCGCCGCGCGAGTTGATGAACGCCTTGGCGCCGGCCGCGACCCGGTTGGCACTGGCCGCCTCGAAGTCGGCGACGGTCATGTAGATCTCGCCGCGGACCTCACCCGTCCACGCCGTGCCGAGCCGGGCGGGCAGCCCGGCAACACCCCGCAGCACCTGGGCGGTGACATTTTCCCCGGTGCTGCCGTCGCCCCGCAGCGCCGCCAGGGCGAGCCGGCCCGACGCGTATTCCACCCGGATCGCGAGCCCGTCGAGCTTGACCTCGACCAGGCAGGGGTCGCCGCCGAGACTGGCGACGAACGCGCGCACCTCATCCTCGCCGGTGACCTTGCCGAGCGACATCATCGGCACCGGGTGCCGCACGTCGCCGCCACCGGACACACCCGCCGCGACCCGCGTCGTGACACCGCGGTCGTCCCACCCCGGATGCGCCGTCTTCGCCTCGGCGATGCGGTCGAGCAACGCGTCGTAGTCGGCGTCGGTCATCAGCACGTCGCCGGTGTCGTAATACGACTTCGCGGCGGCCTGCGCCTGGTCGACGGCGGCGGCGAAGCCGGCTTCGGTGAGGGCGGTGTCGTCCGTCATGCCGACAACTTACGTGGCGGGTACGACAAGTCCCGGGATGCAACCGCGATCGGCTCGCGCACGTCAGGGGAATGTGAGATCAACTCGACTAACGGCCGTCGCCGCGATGCTGTTTCTGCTGGCCGGCTGCTTTCTGCTGGCCGGCTGCGGCACGGCGGTCCGCGCGCAGCCACGGGCCGCCCCGTCCGCGACGGCGGCCGCCACGGTCGCGGCATCTCCGGCGCCGCCGTCTCCGGCGCCGCCGGTCCGGATCACCTACCCCGCGTCCGGCAGCCGGAGCTACGCGGTCGCGGCGGGGGAGACCGCCGCCCCGGCCGGCACGAAGGGCACCCTGCTGCGATACCACGTCGCGGTGGAACGCGACATCCACGGCATCACCGCCGCCGCGTTCGCCGCCACGGTCACCGCCATCCTGCGCGACCCCCGCAGCTGGACCGGGGCCGGCGACTGGCGACTGAAGCGCGTCGGCCCGGCCGACCGGGCGGACTTCACGATCCACCTGGTGACTCCGAAGACCCGCGACAGCCTCTGCGAGGGAGCAGCCGACGGCTACACCTCCTGCCGCACCCACGACGAGGTCGTGATCAACGTGGCCCGCTGGGCCAAGGGCGTGCCGGGCTACGGCGCGAGCCTCGACGTCTATCGCCAATACGTCATCAACCACGAGGTCGGCCACCGCCTCGGCCAGGCCCACGAACTCTGCCCCGGCCAGGGTGAGGCCGCCCCGGTCATGCAGCAGCAGACCCTCGGCCTGCACGGATGCAAACCCGACCCGTGGCCACTGCTGAACGGCGAACGCCACCGCGGAAGAATCGGCGCGTACGACGACCACGTCCCGCCCCGCGACCGCGGCCAATCCTGACCCGCTGTCCTGCCGCTGACTGCCCGCCGCCCGTTCGAGCCTTAGTGTCGGAGCGTCCACACAGGAGGCTCGCATGGCGCTCCCACCCTTCGCGGCGCTGCCCGACCCGGGGCAGGCCGGCACCCTCGACGATCTCGCCGAGCGGCTTCGCGCGCTGAAGGTCTGGGCCGGCGACCCGTCGTACGAGACGATCACCGGCCGGATCAACGCGGCGTGGGCCGAGGCCGGGCGCCCGCGCGGCGAGCTGGCCGGCAAGAGCACCGTCGCGGACTGCTTCCGGGCCGGCCGGCGGCGGGTCAACGCCGACCTGGTGGCCGCGGTGGTCCAGGCGCTGCACCCCGACCCGGGGTATGTGTCGCAGTGGCGGCAGGCGCTCCAGGTGGTC
Organism: Actinoplanes sp. NPDC026619; assembly: GCF_040638295.1. Classification (NCBI taxonomy): domain Bacteria; kingdom Bacillati; phylum Actinomycetota; class Actinomycetes; order Micromonosporales; family Micromonosporaceae; genus Actinoplanes; species Actinoplanes sp. NPDC026619. Next base: position 185,132 of record NZ_JBEZYA010000002.1, on the reverse strand, counting down.
GAGGGCCAGGCCCGGGCGGCGACCCAGGTCCGGGTCCAGGACGCGCTGCCGGAGGAGCTGGACTCGTTCACCGGCCGCGCCGCCGAGCTGGGCCGGCTGCGCGTGGCGCTGGGCAACGGCGTACCGGTGGTCCTCTCCGGGATGGCCGGGGTGGGCAAGACCCAGCTCGCCGTGCACGCCGCCGGCCGCTTCCGCGAGGAGGGCCTCGCCGATCGGGTGCTGTTCGTCAATCTGCGCGGATTCCATCCCGACCCGGCCCAGCCGCCGGCGCAACCGGCCGCCGTCCTCGACGGATTCCTGCGCCTGCTGGGCGTCCCCGGCCATCAGGTGCCGCACGAGCTGGACGCGCGGACCGCCGCCTTCCGGGAGCGGCTCGCCGGCAGCCGGACGCTGGTCGTGCTCGACAACGCGGCGGACGAGGAGACGGTCCGGCCGCTGCTCCCGGCCACGCCGGGCTGCCCGGTGCTGGTGACCAGCCGGCGCACGCTCGCCGGCCTGCCGGACGCTGCGCACCTGGCAGTGGAGGTGTTCACCGCGGCCGAGGCGGTCAGTCTGCTGACCCGGGCCGCGACCGGCGTGCCGGTGGGCGCCGACCCGGCGGCGGCCACCCGGATCGCCGAGCGCTGCGGTCACCTGCCACTTGCCGTCGGTCTGGTCGCCGGCCACATCCGCGGCGCCACCGGGTGGACCCTGACCGACCACGCCGACCGGCTCGACCAACGGCACCGGCAGCGGCGCCTGGACGCCGGCGTGCAGCTCGCCCTCGACCTGTCCTACCGGCGGCTGGACGCCGACCGGCGCCGGCTGCTTCGCCTGGCTGCCGCACATCCAGGACCGGACCTCGACGCGTACGCCGCGGCCGCCCTCACCGGCATCGATCCGGACACGGCCGGAGCGGGCCTGCGCGACCTCGGCGCGGACCATCTGCTGCTGCGGGCCGCGGCCGGTCGCTACACGTTCCACGACCTGGTCCGCGCGTTCGCCGCCGAACGGTCCCGGGACGAGGACCCGCCGGCGGAGCGCCGGGCCGCGCTGACCCGGGTGTTCGACCTCTACCTGGCCGGCGCCGCCGCCGCGGCCGACATCCAGCACCCGGGCGAGGCGCACCGGCGGCCGCCGGTGCCCGCGCCCGGCACGCCGCTGCCGCCGATGGCCGATCCCCTCGCGGCGCGTGCCTGGCTGGACGCCGAGCGGCCCACGCTGGTCGCGATGGCCGCGCACGCCGCGACCCAGGGCTGGCCCGCCCACGCCACGCGACTGTCCCCGATCCTGTTCCGCTACCTGCAGGGCGGCGGCCACTCGGCCGACGCGCTGACCGTGCACGGCCACGCCCACCGGGCCGCCCGGGCCGCCGGCGACACCGGCGGCGCAGCGCTGGCCCTGGGCAGCCTCGGTGTCACCTACCGCCGGCTCGGCCACTACGACCAGGCCGCCGAGCTTCTCCAGCGGGCCCAGGCCCTGTTCCGGCAGATCGGCGACTCGGACGGCGAGGCGCGGGCGCTGACCAACCTCGGCGGCGTCGAGGAACGGCGCGGCCGCCTCCGCCCGGCCGCCGACCACTACGAACGAGCGCTCGAGCTGAGCCGGCGGTCCGGCGACCGCAGCGCGGAATCAGCTGCCCTGAGCAATCTCGGCTTTCTCGAATCGCGGCTGGGCGACCACGAGCGGGCCGCCGAGCGGCAGGCCCAGGCCCTGGCGCTGAACCGCGCCGCCGGCGACGTCATCGCCGCGGCCGGGGCGCAGACCAACCTGGGCGCCGCCAACACCCGGCTGGGCCGCCACCGGCTTGCCGCCCGCCATCTCCGGCAGGCGCTGTCGGCGTACCAGCGGCTCGGCAACCGGGCCGGCGAGGCCTGCGTGCTGGACGAGCTGGGCACCCTGCACGCCCGGCTCGCTCAGCCCGCCCTGGCCGCCGACTTCCACCGCCGGTCGCTGGCCATCGTCACCGCCATCGGGCAGCGTGACGGCGAGGTGTGGGCGCTCAACGGGCTCGGCGAGGCCGCGCACCTCGGCGGCCGCCCGGCCGAGGCGCTCGCCCACCACGAGGCCGCGCACACCCTCGCGGCGGACATCGGCGACCTGGACCAGCAGGCCCGCGCCCACGCCGGCCTGGGCGCCGCGCACCGCGCCCTCGACCAGCGGGCGCTCGCCCGCCGGCATCTCCGGCACGCCGTGACGCTCTACGCCGAGCTGGGCGTGCCGGAGGCGGACCGGATCCGGACCGACCTCGCCGCACTCGACGAGGACCGGTCCGGAGCCGCCTGACCCTCGAGTCAGGCGGTGGTGGCTTCGATGGTGAAGCACCGGTGGAGGATGTGCGCGCTCGGCGACAGCAGCGGCGCGCTGAGCCGGATGTACGGCTGCACCGTGGTGGTGCCGGCCCCGACGCTGATGAGCCCCCAGGTCGTCCGGGTCTCCCACGTGTTGGCGTGACTGGCGAAGTTCGCCGGCCCGAAGACGCCCTCGCTCGGCTGCCCGCCGTTGATCGCCCAGCCGAGCCGTACCTCCGCGTTGTTGGCGTTGTCGACGCCGACGTCCGCGGTCGCCGATACCTTGAGCGTGGTCGCACCGGTCGTCACGACCGACCTCGCCGGCAGCATGGTGATCCAGCCGGCGTCCGAGAAGAACTCGAAGCCGGGCATCGAGCAGATCGACTGCGACGCCGGGATGGCCGCGGCCGGACTCGCCGCCACGGCGGTGACCACACCGGCGGTGCCGGCCACGAAGGCGACGGCCGCCCCCGCGCCGATCACCCGCTTCCTGATGTTCATCGTTTCCCCCCTCGTTTACTTTCCTGTACGCCACTGACTGTCCGATGTGGCGCGGCCGGGCGAGGGTTTCCCGGATGAACCCGGATAGCGGCTACGCGAGGCGGAGTTCGGCGGCCTCGGCGCGGGCCCGGTCGATCGTGGGCTGCGGGCAGCCGCACAAGCGCAGGCAGGAGTCGGCGATCGTCTGGGCGTCGGCGCTGTCCGGCTCGCGGGTGCGGCGGAGCTGGATCACCACCTCGGTGACCTGGATGAGCAGCTCGCCGAGGCGCTGTGCGCTGGTGCCGGCCAGCACCTCGGGGCCGGCCGTCCGGGCGCCCAGGCGGCCGTAGGCGTCCTGCAGCTCCTGGCGCTCGGCGCGGAACGAGTCGTAACGCTCGTGCTGCACCTCGGGGAGCAGATAGAGCGTGCCGATGTTGTGCGGCGTGCGGCTCAGGGTCTCCACGTCGATCAAGGCGAGCAGGTAGAGCGCCGCGGCGGCGCTGGCGTTTCCCGGGACGAGAGCCTCGATCCGGCGCACGGCGTCCAGGCTGGGCCGCACCGAGGTGGTCAGCAGCTCGATGAGCAGGTCGTCCTTGCCGGCGAAGTGGTAATAGAGCGACGCCTGCCGGATGCCGACCCGCTCGGCGATCATGCGGGTGGTGGTCGCGGCGAAGCCGTGCTCGGCGAACAGCGCGGCCGCCGCGTCCAGGATCTGCTCGCGGGCGGTGGCGCCGGCCGGGCCCGAGGCGGGAGCGTGCCGCGGCCGCCCCGGTCGAGCCTGCTGCGTCATGTCCTCAGCCTTCCACACGCCGTTCCGGCGCCTGTCCGGCCGGTGGTACGCCACCGCGGTCACCCGTGCACGGCGGGTTCGGCGAGGTAGGCGCGCCAGCCGCCGAGGTGGCTGATGTCGGGCGCGTTCTCCAGCGCCGCCGGTTCGACCAGGAAGCCGCTGACCGACGTGGCGTCGATCAGGGTCACCCGGCCGATGGCCATCGGTGAGGGCAGGGCGCCGACGAAGGCCCCGAAACCGTCCGCCGGGAGCCGCCACAGCTCGCCCTTGATGCTGCACCCGCCGTCGCCGACCCGGACCAGTCCCGGCTTGGGCGGATCGGTGTCGAGCACGTGCAGGGCGTAGTTCGGCGCGGTTTCGGTGGCCGCGACGAGCGTGCCGCCGGCCGCGGTCAGCTGGACGTTCAGCGGCTGGCCGGTGAGGTGGGCGCCGACCACGAACAGCTCGATGCCCGGGTTGGCGAACCGGCGGGCCAGGTCGGCCAGCGCGCGGTCGGTGAACGCGGCCCCGGTCAGCATGACCCCGAACGGCAGGCCACCCACGAACCCGGCCGGTACGGCGAGGGAGGCGTAGTCGAGCAGGTTCGCGAAGTTGGTGAAGCGGCCCATCCGCGCGTTGGCCCCGATCGGGTCGGCGGCCACCTCGGCCAGGGTCGGGTGCCAGGTGGTGGTCGGGGTGAGCAGCGCGTCGCAGCCGGCCAGCGCGGCCCGCCCGGCGGCGCTCAGCGCGGCGAGCCGGCCGGTGTCGGTGGCCCAGTCGGCGGCGGTCTTCTCCTTGCCGGCGAGGATGATGCCGGCGACGGCCGGGTCCAGGTCGGTGCCGATCAGGTCGGCGTGCTTCTCCAGGTGGGCGCCGACGGCGCTGTACCGCTCGGCCACGAACGCCCCGCCGTACAGCAGGGACGCCGCCTCGAGCAGGGGTGCGACGTCGACCTCGACGATCTCGGCGCCGGTGTCGGCGAACCGGCGGACGGCCGCTTCGAACGCCTCCCGCCAGCCGGGCGCGAGACCTTCCAGGTGCGCGGCGGTGGGGACGGCAAGGCGGGGCCGGGCCGGTGCGGCTACCGAAAGGGGAGCGGACCGGGAGAGCGGATCGGCCGGGTCAACACCTTCCATCAATTCGGCGACGGTACGGCCGAGGGTCAGGTCCCGGGCGAAGACGGTCACGCAGTCGAGCGAGTAGCAGGCCGGCACCACCCCGGTGACCGGGACCAGGCCCTTGGTCGGCTTCACCCCGACGATCCCGTTCAGCGCGGCCGGCACCCGGCCGGAGCCGGCCGTGTCGGTGCCGAGCGCGAAGTCGACGAGGCCGAGCGCGACCGCCACCGCCGAACCGGACGACGAGCCGCCGGAGATGCGCGCCGGGTCCCAGGCGTTGCGGACGGCGCCGTAGGGGCTGCGCGTGCCGACCAGGCCGGTGGCGAACTGGTCGAGGTTCGTCTTGCCGATCACGATCGCGCCCGCCGCCCGCAACCGGGCCACCGCGGTGGCGTCGGCATCCGGGCGGTAGGCGTAGGAGGGGGCGCCTGCGGTGGTCGGCAGGTCGTACACATCAATGTTGTCCTTGACCGCGAAGACCAGGCCGGCCAGCGGCAAGGCCGGATCCACCGGGGACGCCTCGGCAATCGCCGAAGCCCGGTCGCGCAGCGAGATCCAGATCTCCGGCCGGTCGGCCGCCTCGATCCGATCGAAGGCGGCCTCGACCCGGGCCACCGCGCCCGCGGTCACGGCCGGACCGCCGCGAGGATCTGGCCGGGCGCGACCTGCTCGCCGGCCTTCACGTACAGCTCCACCAGGGTGCCGCGTACCGGTGTGGTCACCTTCGCCTCCATCTTCATCGCTTCCAGGGACAGCACGGGATCATCGGCGGCCAGCACGTCACCGGGCGCGGCGTTCAGCTGCCAGACCGTGGCGGTGAACGGCGCGGTCACCGCCGTGGCCCCGGCCGGCAACGCCACCTCTTCGGCCGAGGCCGCCGGTTCCGGGTCCCGCCGGTCGAACTCGCCGGCCACCCGCCAGCGTTCCTTCTCCGCCTCGAACGCCGCCGACTGCTGGGTCCGGAACGACGCGATCGACTCCGCGTTCGCGGCGAGGAACGCGTCATATTCCGCCAGCGAGAACGATCCCTCGGCGGTGTCCGAGGCGAGTCGCCCGGCGTCGCTCTCGGCGCGCAGTTCGAGCAGCTCGTCGGCGGTGACCGGGTACCATTCGATGCGGTCGAAGAACCGCAGCGCCCAGGGCTGGTCGCGGTAGCGGAAACGGTTCCAGATCTGCACCGTACGGCCGACGAACTGGTAGCCGCCGGGCCCCTCCATGCCGTAGATGCACAGGTACGCCCCGCCGATCCCGACCGAGTTCTCCGCCGTCCACGTGCGGGCCGGGTTGTACTTCGTGGTGACCAGGCGGTGCCGCGGGTCCAGCGGGGTGGCGACCGGCGCGCCCAGGTAGACGTCGCCGAGCCCGAGCACCAGATAGCTGGCGTCGAACACGGTGCGGTAGACGTCGTCGGGGGTGTCCAGGCCGTTGATCCGGCGGATGAACTCGATGTTCCACGGGCACCAGGGCGCGTCGTCGCGAACGCCGGCCATGTACCGCTCGATGGCCAGCCGGGTGGCCGGATCGTCCCAGCTCAGCGGCAGCCGGACGGTGCGCGAGGGGACGACCAGCTCGTGCGTGGGCGGCACCTCGGCCTCCAGTTCGCGCAGCAGGGCGGCGGCGTCGCGGGCCTTCAGCACGCTCGCGTCGGTGTGCACCTGCAGCGACCGGATCCCGGGTGTGACGTCGAGGATCCCCGCGGGCGTGTGCCGGGCGAGGGTCTCCTGCAACGCGTGAATCCGCATGCGCAGCGCCAGATCGAGCTCCATCGGCCCGTACTCGACGAGCAGGTTGTCGTCGCCGTCGCGCCGGTAGGTCACGGCCGGGCGGTCCGCGTCCGCCTCGATCCGGCCGAGTAGGCCGTCGTCACCGTCGCCGCCTCCGGTGATGACGGCCGGGGCGCTGCGCCGGTCGGCGAGGGCGGCCGCATCGACCTCCCGGACCGGCACGAACCGGACGGTGTCGCCCGGCCGGAGCTGGCCGAGCTTCCACAGCTCTCCGCTGGCCACCACGGCCGGGCAGACGAAGCCGCCCAGGGACGGCCCGTCGGGTCCGAGAATGATCGGGGTGTCGCCGGTGAAGTCCAGGGCACCGACCGCGTACGGGGTGTCATGGATGTTGGACGGGTGCAGGCCGGCCTCACCGCCGTCGGGCCGCGCCCAGGTGGGCTTCGGGCCGATCAGCCGGATGCCGGTCCGCGCGGAGTTGTGGTGCACCTGGTAGTCGGTGGCGTAGAGCGTGTCGATGTCCGCGCGGGTGAAGAACTCCGGCGCGGCGTGCGGTCCTTCGGTGACCCCGATCTGCCAGCTGTCGGTCAGGTGGGGGCGGCGCTCCGGGGGAGTGTCTTCTGGTGCAGATCCGGTGGCCGGAAAGGGGCGCAGCACGTCACCGGCGAGCAGCGCCCGGCCGCCGTGGCCACCGAACCCACCCAGCGTGAACGTGGCCGCGCTGCCCAGATAGGACGGCACGTCCAGGCCGCCGCGCACGGCCAGGTAGGTGCGCAACCCGGGGCCGGTCGAGGCGCCGAGGGTGAGTACTCCACCGGCGGGCACGTCGATCGCGGTCCAGAGCTCCACCGGCTCGTCGTCGAGGGCGAGCGGCACCGGAGCGCCCGTCACCGCGACCGTCGACGGCGTGGAGAACCGGACCGACAGGCCGCCCGCGGTGACCTCGAGGGCCGGTTTCCCGGCCGGGTTGCCGACCGCGAGGTTCGCCTCGGCGAACGAGACGGCGTCGTACGGCCCGCTCGGCGGCACCCCGACGTGCCAGTAGCCGAGCCGTCCCGGGAGTTCCTGGACGGTGGTCATCGGCCCCGGCGCGAGCACGTCGATCCGCGGCCGGGGGTCGGTGGTGGACTGCAGAGTCGTGGTCGAGTGGACGGCGGCGCGCAGGTCGGTGTGATCGGTGAGCGAGCGCAGCAGCCCCAGGTTGGTGACGATGCCGTCGATCCGGGTCGCGTCCAGCGCCGCGCCGAGCCGATCGAGGGCCTCGTCGCGGGTGTCACCGGTGGCGATGATCTTGGCGAGCATCGGGTCGTAGTAGGGCGACACCTCCAGGCCGGTCTCGACGTAGCCGTCCACCCGGACGTCCGGCGGGAACTCCGCCCGGGTGACCAGGCCGGCGGACGGCAGCGAATCCTTCGCCGGGTCCTCGGCGTAGACCCGTGCCTCCACCGCGAACCCCGACGACTGCCAGTCCCGCTCGAACACGGCGGGATCCACCGTCCCGGCACCGGCCAGCTGCAGCTGCAGCGCGACCAGGTCGACCCCGAAGACCTCCTCGGTGACCGGGTGCTCGACCTGCAGCCGGGTGTTGACCTCCAGGAAGGCGGCCTCCTGCCGGACCGGGTCGTAGACGAACTCGACCGTGCCGGCGCCCCGGTAGTCCACCGTGGCCAGCAGGGCCCGGGCGCTCGCGTGCAGCCGCTCTCTGATCGGTGCGGGCAGACCCGGGGCGGGCGCCTCCTCGATCACCTTCTGGTTGCGCCGCTGCAGCGAACAGTCCCGGTCGCCGAGCACCGCGATCCGCCCCGCGCCGTCGCCGAAGACCTGCACCTCGACGTGGCGGGCGGGCCGGACCAGCCGCTCCAGGAAGACGCCGGCGGAGTCGAAGTTGGCCCGGGCCAGCGCCTGGACCCGCTCGAAGGCGGTGCGCACCTCGCCGGCCGTGGCACAGGCCTGCATGCCGATACCGCCTCCGCCGCCGGTCGCCTTCAGCATCACCGGCAGGCCGATCGCCTCGGCCGCGGCCACCGCCTCGTCGGCCGAACCGAGCAGTCCCGTGCCGGCCAGCAGCGGAACCCCCGCCTGCTCGGCGAGGGCCCGGGCGGTGTGCTTGGCGCCGAACGCGACGATCTGCTCGGGCGTCGGGCCGGCGAACGTCAGCCCGGCCGCCTCGACCTCGCGGGCGAAATCGGCGCTCTCGGAGAGGAATCCGTAGCCGGGGTGGACGATCCCGGCGCCACTGTCCAGCGCGGCGGCCAGGATCAGGTCGCGGCGAAGGTAGGAGTCGCGGGCCGGGGCGGGGCCGAGCCGGACTGCGGCGTCCGCCTCGCGCACGTGCGGCGCGGCCCGGTCGGCATCGGAGAAGACCGCGACCGTCCGGAGGCCCAGACGAGAGGCGGTCCGGATGATCCGCCGGGCGATCTCGCCCCGGTTCGCGATCAGCACGGTGCTCACGGCCGAGCCTCCTTTCGTTCGCGACTGCGGGGCTCGCAAAACCGGCTCACTCCTCGCGCTCACGGCCGAGCCTCCTTTCGTTCGCGACTGCGGGGCTCGCAAAACCGGCTCACTCCTCGCGCTCACGGCCGCACCACGATCATCCGCAGCGGCGTGGGATTGAAGTCGTTGCACGGGTTGTTCATCTGCGGGCAGTTGGAGACCACCACCAGCACGTCCATCTCGGCCCGCACCGCCACCCGCTTGCCCGGCCCCGACATCCCGTCCACGATGCCGAGCGCACCGTCGGGTTCGACCGGGACATTCATGAACCAATTCAAGTTCGAGACCAGATCCCGTACGCCTAATCCGTGCTTGGCTCCCTCGGAGAGGAAGTTCTCCCGGCAGCCGTGATGGAACATCACGTGGTGGCCGTAGCGCAGGGTGTTCGATTCCTTGCCGCATGCCCCGCCGATGGTGTCCTGCCGGTCGATCTCGTTGGCGACGACCGTCATCAGCGGACGCCCCTCGTTACTGCGCAAAATCGTTCCGGTACGGACGTACGCGTTGCCCTGCCACGCGAGGGTGTCGGGCACGCTGTACCGCTCGTCCGGATCGTGCGCGTTGTAGATCAGGCAGTCCGCCGACTGGTTGCCGCCGACGTCGACGATCGTGAGCACCTCCCCCTTTGCGACCACGCCCGACCAGGACGCGTTCGGCGCCACCCGTTCGTCACGGGTCACGTCACCGGCGACAAGAGACTCCGTCATAACCCGCGTGCCTCCACATAGTCGATGGTGTTCAGGTAGGCGCGATGCAGCTCCGGAGTGACGCCGGACTGCGGATCGGTGGGCTCTCCGCGCCAGGCGTGCACCCGCAGCGGCCCGACCGCGTAGTCGGGCCGGGGATCGCGCGGATGGGCGACATTGGCCAGCAGCACCAGCAGCGGCAGCTCGGCCACCAGCGTCACGTGCGTGCCCGGACCGGCCGAGCCGAGCCAGTCCAGCGCCCCGTCGGCCGCGACCCGGACGCCCTGGAAGAAGCTGACGCTGGGCGGCAGGTCGCGCCGGGTGAGGCCGTGCTTGGCGGCCGCCTTGACGAACAGGCTGCGCCCGGCCGGTGAGGGCCCCTCCGGCCGGGCATCGCCGTACTTCTGCGCGTTCCACGCCTCGGTGGTGGTGCCGCAGAACGCGTCGTGCTGCCCCGAGGAATCCTCGACCACGCTGGCCAGGACCCGCCCGTCGCCGGAGAGCAGCGGCGTCCCGGATTGCAGGTACGCCTGCCACGGGATCTTCAGGGTGTCGGCCACGTTCAGCCGCTCCACCGGCTCGAGCGCGTTGTAGACGATCAGGTGCGCGCACGCTTGTCCGGTCGGGTCGTCCAGGCGCAGCCGCGTGCCCCGGGCGAGCACCTTGTGCGTGTACCCGCCCGGCGCCACCGTCTCGGCCCAGGTGAGCCCGGCCGGATCGACCCCGTCGGGAACGAAGGGGCTGCTCGACGCGGGCAGGTAGGGCATCCACTCGCTGTTCAACCCTGTTTGCGCGCGGGCGTCGTCCCGCGCGCTCAGGACGCTGTCGGTGACATGCTCGGCGCGGACGCTCACGCCTGCACCTCGGCCGGGACGTGACTGTGCGGCACGTGGACCAGCTCGATGTTGCGGTGCAGCCGCTTGTAGCCGAAGTAGCCGGCACCGACCGCGACGACCACCGCGACCAGCAGCAGCGCGCTGTACTGCAGCGCCCAGTTCCCGTCCGGCGAGAGGTCGTAGATCTCGGTACGCGGCCACATCAGGTTGACCACCATGATCACCTGGTAGATCACCGCCACGACGTTGACGGCGAGCCCGAACCGGCCCATCGAGAACAGCGGCTTGCCGTCCTCGTCCACCCCGGCCGGGAACCGGTCGGTGTTGCGGTGCCGGATCCGCACCACCAGCAGCGGGAGCGTGACCCCGAGATAGCCGATGTAGAGCATCGCGATGCAGATGCTGGAGAGCGCGGTGAAGATCGTCGTGGAGTTGATGTTCACCAGCAGCGCGATCGCCGCGCCGGCCCCCACCACGATCGAGGTGAGGATCGGCGTCCCGGTGCGCGGCGAGACCTTGCCGAGCGCCTTGGCGAACGGGAAGGCGCCCTCGCGCGACATCGAGTACATCATCCGCGCCCCGGAGGTCTGGCAGGCCAGCGTGCAGGCGAAGACCGCGATGGCGACGCAGCACAGCAGCAGCCGGCCGGGCACGTTGCCGAGCCGCTCGGTGAGCACCCAGGACAGGCCGGCGGTGGAGAGGTTGCCGTCGGTGAGGCTGGGCGCGGACATCAGCGCAGCCAGGATCAGCAGGCCGCCACCCACACCCGAGGTGGTCAGCGCCCGGATGATCGTCTTCGGCGTGGTCTTCCGTGGCGCGTGCGTCTCTTCTGCCAATTCACCGGCCGAATCAAAGCCGACCATGACGTACGCGGCCATCAGCCCCGACGCCAGCCAGGCGAAGAAGTAGTGGCCCTCGCCGGTCCAGCCGGTGTGGTGCAGCACCACCCCGGGACCGCGCTCGGACAGCGCGAACAGCACGCCGATGAGCACCACCACGCCGACGATCTCGATCGCGACGCCGGCGCTGGTGGCCGCCGCCATCTGCCGAATGCCCAGCACGTTCACCAGCGTCGTGATCGCCAGCAGGATGACGCCGAGGATGATCGCGTTCTGCGCCCCGGTCGCGGAGAGAATCGACGAGTCGGCGCCCGACCCGCCGACCAGCTGGAAGCCCGACCAGATCGCCGGCAGCACGGCCTGCATGGCAATCGCCGCCACGGCGACGGTCAGGATCTGCCCGATCACCATGATCCAGCCGGTGAAGAAGCCCCAACTCACGCCGGCCAGCCGGCTGGACCACTGGAAGATCGCCCCGGACACCGGCCAGCGCCCGGCCAGCTCGGAGAAGCACAGCGCGACACACAGCTGCCCGGCGAACACCACCGGCCAGGACCAGAAGAACGAGGCCCCGCCGAGCAGGAATCCCAGCCCGAACAGCTGGAACACGGTGGTCAGGATGGAGACGAAGGAGAAGCCCGCAGCGAAGGACGCGAACGTCCCCACGCCTCGGTGCAGTTCTTGTTTATAGCCGATGTGACCAGGGTCGACGTCCGTTGCGCTCACGACTCCACCTCCGGCGGGTCTTATCTGTCGTCCGACAGGTAATGGACCTGAGGTTGAAGTCCAGGTGTTCCGGACGCGGTTCCACAGCGTTTCGGCCGGGTTCCGCGGCGTTAATTCGCGATGACCGACGGCCGACGGCGGGCTGCACCCCGCGAAGCCGCCCCGGAAACGGGTGCTGGCCGCTCCCGCCGCTGTGGTGGCGTTACTCGGCTTCGCCGCCTACCGACATTGCTGGCGAATGACGTGCGGGAGGGAGCATCGCCCCGCCCTGCCGGGCTCTGACGCCTGGCGCTCCGCTTCGGCTTTTGTGGAGTTTCCACGGACCAGTCCGACACATCGGGCGGAGTGCGCCCCGGTCAGTCCGCCGTTTTACCGGTGAGACCGCCCGAATCGCCGATCCGCGGACACGTTCCGCGGCACAAGATCATCGGAATGAGACCCGCGCACGAGCCCGCCGATCAGTCGATCCCGGTGGCGAGTCACCGCGAGCCGGTGGCCAAGCTGATTGTGGGCACCGTCGCCGCGGCCGTCGCCGGGATCCTCGGTCTCGGCGCGATCGTCTACTACTTCACCGGGCCGGACACCCCGGAGCAGACGGCCGCCGCGACCGCCGATGCCACCGAGGACGACTCTCAGGTGTTCACGCAGGAAGCGGCCGGACCCGGGGCGACGGCGGGCGCGGCCGCCACTGAGCAGGTGGCCGTTCCCGGCGCCACGACGACGCCCGCCCAGCAGGGCGTCACCGCCGGAGCCTTCTGCTCGCCGATCGGCGCGACCGGCAAGACGTCGACCGGGCTGAGCCTGCGGTGCATCCGCGCGCTCGGCGACAGCCGGGCCCGGTGGCGGACCTTCGCGACGGCCACCACGACCGCCCCGACCACCAAGCCGACCACGAAACCGACGACGACTCCGGCCACCAAGCCGACGACGACCCCGGCCACCAAGCCGACGACGACCAAGCCGACGACCGCGCCGACCACGCAGACGCCGACCACCGCTCCGACGACCGACCCCACGACGGCGCCCGCAGCTGGAGCGTGACCGAGGTCAGCGGACCGCGCCCGCTCGGTGATCGGGGACCGCTAGGTCAGTCTTGATCGGAGTTGCGGCGCTCGTTGCGCGCGGCCTGGCTGCGCGGTTGGGCGTGCACGCTGGCGAGTGCCACCGGCACGGCGTCCGGACCGTCGATCCACGCCTGCACCGACGCGACCAGACCGTCCCGGACCCGTTCGGAGGCGGCTGATCGGGCGGCGTGCGGGCCGACTGAGCCTCGGTGGCACCACCATTTCTCCCAAAGTGCACACTGGCGACGGCTGTCACAATTACTGTATTTGCGACATTTGGTGTTGGGCAGTCGAGGATACTTTTCGCGTCCGGATCAGCCGCCGTGAAGAGGAAGCAGCGTTGCCCCAGTCGCTCGTCGAGTCCGCGAACCCGATCACGATCGTCGCCGCGAGCCTCACGCTCTGCGCGGTGGTCGCGGCGTTACTGCGTCGCAAGGTCAAGCCGGTCGTCGAGTCCGCGGGCCGCGTCGTGCTCGACCAGGTGGGACCGCGACTACCGGCCGGTCTGCGCCGGGTGGCACGCCGGTGGTACGAGCGGAGCGACCCCTCCACCGTTCGCTCCGTTCTGGTGGCGGCGATCGCCGCCGGCGTCGCCTGGTTCGCGGCCGAAACCCTGCATCTGGTCGGCGCGGTGACCGCATCGATCTCGGCCATCCTGTCGGTGCACCTCAGCTCGCATGCCTCGGTGCGGGAGGGCACGCGGCGCATGGTCGGCACGCTCGCCGGAGTCGGCTTCGCGGTGAGCGTGTGGGGCGTGTTCGGCCCGAGCCCGCTGTCGATCGCCATGATCGCCGGGTGCGGGCTCGTCGTCGGCCGGCTGTTGCGCCTGGGCGACGGTGCGGTCACCGTGCCGGCGACCTCGCTGGGCGTGCTGGTCGCCGGCAGCGCCGTCACCGAGACCTTCGTCTGGGAACGGGCCGGGGCGACGGGGCTGGGCATCGTGGTCGGCATCATTCTTTCACCACTGGTCGGCGGGATCACGCCGCTGGAACGGGCTCATGACAAGCTGGCGTACCTGTCCACCGAGATCGCACGCCTGCTCGGCGACCTCGGGGCCGGCGCGGCCCGCGGGTACGGCCGGGACCAGGCCACACAGTGGTTGGCGCGGTCCCGGGCGCTCGGCGAGACCCTCGGCGAGGCGGTCGACGCCGTGGAGGATCTTGACCGGCAGGCCCGCTGGTCACTCACCACCCCCGTCGCGGAGGTGGCCCCGGTGCACCACACGTTCCGCGTCCTCGAACATGGGGTGCACCAGGTCAACTCGGTGGCACGGTCGATGTTCGATGCCGCCGCGACACCGAACCACCCCGGCGTACCGGACGAGATCGGCCCGCTGCTCGCGGCCGCCTCGGAGGCGTTCGCCGCCCACGCCTCCCTGGAGACGGACCCGGACGCCGACCCCACACAGGACGCCGACAGTCTCGAAGGCCTGCTCGACGACCTGCGCGAGGTGCGACGGCAGACGCTGCACAAGGTGCGCACCCAGATCGACGACACCGGGGTGCTGGTCCTCACCGGCTCGATCATCACCGACATCGACCGGATGGCGGGATCGCTGGAGCGGTCAGCGCCGGCACTCACCGTCGGTGCCCGGGAAACGGGCCCGGGCATCCCGGCGGTCTCGGAGGTCGTACCGGCCGTCCGCAGCTTCTGGGAGAAGGCGGTGGTCCCGAAAACCGACCCGGACACCACCAACCGGCGACCAGACCACTGAGCCCCGTACCCGCCCGGCCACCGGCGACGTTCCGGGGATCAGCCAACCGCGGTGACGGTCAGGGTGTCCCCGCGCGGGCAGAGCAGATAGCCGGACGCGCCCTGGCAGCCCTGCTCGGCGAGCCGGTCAACCGTGCCGAGGATGGTCAGCCGGCCGTCGGCCAGGTCGAGGCGGCTCACCGCGGTGCGGTCATCGGGCCTTCCCGTGGCGCGCAGCAGAGTCAGCGAGCTGGCCGGGCCGGCCACGAACGCCTCCTGGCCGCCGAGCGGACCGCCGATCGTGCGGCCGGTGGCGGCGTCGACCAGCACCGTCGTGGCCGAGGCCAGGTTGGCGGCGGCGGAGAGCAGCAGGCGGCCGGCGCCGACGTCCCACACGAAGTTCATGTCGTCGCGCCGCCACGCCTGGCGGCCGGTGGCGGGATCGCGGCCGGCCACTCCGCGCACGCCGGCCGTGCAGATCAGCGGGCCGCAGCCGGTGACGTAGCCGATCAGCTCGTCGGAGCGCCACAGCAGGCGCAGGTCAGCGGCGCGGTAGATGGAGGCAACGGTCTGGGCGGACGCCGTGCGGATCACCACCAACTGGGCGCCGGCCGGGAAGAACGTCGCGGAGTACACCCCGTTCCAGGGGATGCGGCCGCGGTGGCGTACGGCACCGTCGTGGTAGCCGTAATCGGTGACGTCGCCGGTGCCGGTCACCGTGACGACCGCGGTGTGCCGGCCACCCTCCGTGAGGGTTGTCCACTCCTCGGCCGGAGTGATCGACTGCAGCCACACCTGGCGGCCGTCGCGCAGCCCGACCAGGCGCAGGCCAGTGATCGCACCGGACTGGCCGGCCACGGCGAGCAGCACCTCGTCACCCGCCGCCGACGGCGAGGACGCACCGGCGGACTCCCAGAGTCGCGTGCCGGTTGCCGCGTCGAGCGCGATCGTGCGGGGTCCCGGCGAAGCGGAGGTCACGCCGATCGACAACGGGCCGGTAGTCACCAGCACGACATCGCCGACGGGCCGGATACCGTACGCGTCGCCGGTCGGTGTGCTCCATCGCTGGCGGCCGGTGCGCAGGTCATATGCGACAACCTCGGCCGGCCCGGAGGGACTGCTCCGATTCAGGTAAACCGTCCGGCTGTCCATGGCCACGGTGTCGCTCGGCCGGAACGCCGTGGTCCAGAGCGGCCGCACCCGGGACGGCGCCGGCGGCGTCGAGGCGGTCATCGCTGCCAGACCCACCGCGGTCAGGACGGCCAGCGCCAGCCGGCGCAGCCGCGGCAGGTTGAACGGCACGGAGGCCGGCTCGGCGGCAGCCCGCGCGTCACCAAGGTCAATCAGAGTCATCGTCAGCCGACCACCGTCACCGCGCACGCGTCCCGTATCTGGTAGGCAAGATAGCTCGCCGACGCGGTTGGCGAGTTGTGTCGGAACCACCTGTGCTGGGGCTCGTAGCCTAGGACTCGCCGGGCCTTGTCGATCGACGGCAGCGTCTCGTGCTCGCCCAGGGGGCGGGTGATCGGCACGTTCGGGTAGACCTCGGCGGCCAGGGACGCCGATGAGCGGCTCATCACCGTGTCGGCGTTGGCGATGATGAAGATCTCCACGCCGTTAGCGACGGTCACGTCTCTCAGGCACGGGCGGATTTTCCGGAGCTGACTCGCCGGCCCCGCGGCTGAGGTTGATGAGGGCGAACGCGACCCGGAGTTTCTCGCGGAAGGTCGAGTCCGCTGTCATCAGCACGTAAAGCACGGCCCAGCCCAGCGTCAGCAGCCGGGCCCAGTTGAGGATGGTCTCGTTGAAACGTAGCCACGGCTGCGCGGAGACGACGACAGCGAGTGGCAGGCCGGCGAAGAACATGGTCTTGGCCACATGCAGGCTCAGCTCGATGCGTGAGCGGCGACGGATCTGTGGTGCGGGGGGTTCGACCGCGCGCAGGCGGCTCAGTGAACCGGTGGCCAGCGCAGCGACATCCTGCCGCAGCAGCTGCTCTATTCTGCGCCCGGCGCCGGGCGGCATCGCAACCAGCAGATACTTCAGTTCGCGAATCGCTGTCGCCGCCGATTGGCCGCGCCGCCGCAGCAGCTCACTGAAGCTCGGATCGACCGCAAAGATTGCGGGAAGGGAGGACTCGATCGTGACGGCGACTTGCTCGAGAGTTTGTAGCTGCTGACGACGCCAGGTCAGGTCGTTGCGCTTCGTCGGACGGCTGAACTCGGCGAGCACGTCCAGGAGGCTGACGATGGCGAAGCCCCGCGGTTCATCTCGCCGCAGCTGGCGCAGCGCCAGCGCCTCGGCGATTCGGGCGCCCACAGCGACGAGTAGCCTCAGCGCAGCCACTGCGGCGACTGCGACAACGGCGACGCCGAGGAGTAAAAGTCCCAGGCCATCGGCGCGGGTCGTCAGATAACCAGCCACGCCGACGATACCTACGGCCGGGAACGCCCGAGTGAGAATGCGATCACCTGACTCGCCCCGGGTTAGCCGGTATGTCGGCCTCAGAAGGCCAAGGATGATCAAGCCGCCCACCACCGCATTGATCACGAACCATAAATCTTGTTTCCCGAATATTCGCGCCAGTACTACGCCACCGACTAGCGAGCCGGCGAAACCCACGAACAATTGGCCAACAAACTTAACCCGATTCCATTTCGATCGCCGCGAAGATTCCCGGAAAATGAAGTGGTCCGCATACACCCGGAGGCTGACCGCCTCCGCGGGTCCTACGACCGACGTCAACGCAGCGTTCAGACGCGCCGCACGCTCCTGCCATGACGCCATATTCGACTCGTCGGTGCGGCGGATCCGTGCACGCCAGCGATCGATCGGACCGCCGGTGCGCCACCACTGCTTGCGTCGCAAGTTCTGCGCCCAGACACTGAGTCCCTCACGTGGGCCCAATCGATCCAGCGACAACGTGTAGAAGCCGAGATTGTCGTACAAATTGCCGGAACTCAGCCGGGCGAGCCCCGGCTGGCCGAACTCTGCCGCGTATCGCTTCGCAATGTCCAACGCCTCGGCGTAGCGATCTAAGGCCATCAGGATCAACGATTCCGTATAAAGAATCCCGGCGTCTGCCGGCTCAAGGGCACGTGCTTCCCGAATGGGCAGCAGTGCGAGATCATCTTGGTCGTCACGGTAGTACGCCCAAGCGAGCTGGTCGAGGAGACGGAGACTCGGGCGATCGCGGTCGTTCAGCGCGGACAAATCCTTGATGGTGTCCAGTGCTGGCAAGGAAGTGCTCTGGGTCAAAACCTCGTCAACCTTGACCGCGAGGGTGAGCGCCTCCGCCAGCGCCGAGGGCTCCAATGCTTCAATCGTGGGCTGCCTTCGGCCAATTCGGTCCGCAAAGTTGCCTCTGTCGTGCCGCTCGCCCCGAGCTCGAACAAACCAGAGCGGACCGCCGGTACGCCACCAGCGTTCGTACCACTGCCGCCGCTCCCAGGTGACACCACCGCGCACAGAGACGGCCAAGTAGGTGAGCCCGGCGTCGAGCAAGATCTGCGCCCGCAGGTCCCGGTAAACCTCCTCGGCGGCGTCGTTGTCGATCGCCGCCCAGGCGTCTTTGAGGCGGTCCAGCCAGAAAAGCGACCGGGCTCGGCGTAAGGCGAGGCGGCCTGTCTGCGAGCTGGCGGCCGCGCATAGCTGGAGCGCCAGTCGAGAGTCGTCGACCCGCACCGCGAGATCTATGGCCGCCTCGAGGACCGCCGGGTGCCGGCAGTCGGACGAAATAGGCTCAGCCAAGACTCGAGCAGCGCCGAGCAGATCGCCTTCCTCGACAAGCTTGGTCACGTCGTCGACCAAGGTCCAGGCAGTTCGGTCTGTATCAAGGTCTGCTCTGACGGACCCCAACAGGGAATCAACGGACACCTGCATCTCGTCATCGGCGCCGAGCCGGTCGTCGAGCTCTGCTGCCTCGCGGCGGCGCATCGCAGTCCGGAGGAACCAGAATGGTCCGCCGGTCGACCACCAAAAGCGCCACCGGCGTACGTGGCCGTTGATCGAGCTGACGTGAGCGCGACGGGACGCTTGCACGGCAAGTGCCGGATAACCTAGGTCCAGGTAGAGGTAATACAGCTGGCCGGCGGCGGCACGTGGCGCCGCCGCCAGCGACTTGCGGATCTGCTTGACCGCGCGTAGATCTTCGCCGGCCTGTTGTAGCGCGGCCCTGAGCGCCGCGAGTCCCAACTCCTCTGGATGAGCGTTGACCGCCGCGTTTAGTAAACTGATCCCTCGCGCGTCGTGCCCTAAGCGAATCTGAGCCTGCCCAAGCCGACGAAGCAGCTCACCGTCGGGTCTGTCCTCACTGGACAACTTCTCGCGGACGAGGGCCTCGACCAGCAGCTCCGATATCCGAACCGGATCTTCGAGTTCGGCGACGTCTCTCAGCAGTCGAGCGTGGTCCATGTGTACAGCATGCCGACGACCGTGCCGTCACGTCACCATCCACGACCGTGTAGGAGGAGTCGGCGGTGGCGAAGTGCGGATCGACAGAACGGAGCCCTGGCGTCCGCTCGGTGCGCCCCTGCAGTCATCACTGCGAGGAGACTGGACGATCTTGACTACAAAATGCGTGAATCCGCGCTGCGAGTCCCGGCGTGGTGCGATGGAGGGGTCAGTGCTGTTGGCGCCAGCTGTGCTCGGGCTCGTAGCCCAGGATTCGCCGGGCCTTATCGATCGACAGCAACGTCTCGTGCTCGCCCAAGGAGCGGGTGACCGGCACGTCCGGGTAGACCTCGGCGGCCAGGGACGCCGATGAGCGGCTCATTACCGTGTCGGCGTTGGCGATGATGAAGATCTCCACGCCGGTGCCGTTGTGGTCCAGGGCCTTTCGCACCGCCTGCGCGCCGTCCCGCGCGTCGATGTAGCCCCACAGGTTCCACTTGCGCAGCTGGGGGTCGGCGTCGAAGGACGGGAACTCGGCGTAGTCCGCGGGCTCCATCACGTTGGAGAAGCGTAGGCCGATCATCTTCAGGGCCGGGTTCCAGCGGCAGAACTGCGCCGCCATCGTCTCCTCCAGGTGCTTGGCCAGGGCGTAGTGCCACTCCGGGCGGGCCGGATACTCCTCGTCCAGCGGGATGTACGGCGGTGGGGTCTCGAACGGGATGCCCAGCAGCGTCTCGCTCGACGCCCACACCACATTCGTGATGCCGGCGGCGGCCGCAGCGGCGAAGACGTTGTAGGTCGCGGTGATGTTGTTGTGGAACGTGGCGGCGTTGGTGGTTACGCCGGGAGCGGGCACGGCGGCCAGGTGCACCACGGCGTCGATCTTGGAGTATTTGTCGTCGACTGCAGTCAGTGCCGACAGGGTCTGGCCGTAGTCGGTGAGGTCGACCCTGATGTCCGGGCGCTGGGCTGCCGTGTCCAGGTTGAAGACCTGGTCGCCGCTTTTGCGCAGGCCGGCGACCACCGCCCGGCCGAGCTTCCCGGTGCCACCAGTGACCGCGATCCGCATGTGATGCCTCCGTATGTCTAGATCTTGAAGGTATCCCGGTGACGGCGCAGGCGGTGCCGTCCGGGCCGTGCCGGGGTGGCGACCACCAGGATGGTGCCCATGCCCACGAGCAGGGCCGCCAGCACGGCCAGGCCGGTGATCTGGGTCCCGGTCACGGCGAGCTTTTGATCCCCCGACGGAGCGGTGACGTCGGTGGTGGCGTCGGCGGTCAGGTTGAGGGTGATCTCGGTGGCGTTGCCGTCGGCGCTGCTCGTGGTCACGGCGATCGTCATCGGGTGGGTGCCGGCCCGGGCCTGGGCGGTTGCGGTCAGCGTCAACCATAGTTCGCTCTTCATCAGGGCGGCCGCGTCCGGGGCGTCGCACGTCACAACGTTGCCGGTCGTCGTGCACGACGCCGCGACGGCCTTGGCGGCGATCGCGCTGGCCGTGAATGTCGCGTTGGGAAGGGCGGCCGCGTGGGGGAGAGCGGCCGCGCTGAGGACGGCGGCCGAATTGAGCAGAGTGGCCGCCGAACTCACCGTGACGCCGGCCGGTGGGGTCAGGGTGAAGCGGACGTCATCGGCGGTGTGCGTGCCCTCGTTGGCGTAGGGGATGCGTACGAGCAAGGGCTTCCGGTCGATCAATGCCGCCGGTGTCGTGTTGCCGATGACCAGGTTGACCAGGTGCCGGCCGACGACCAGGGGCGGGATCGGCACGTCGGCGTCGTCGTCGCAGTCGCCGTCGGGGGTCTCGTCGCCCAGCCCGGCGTCGACGCAGCCGCCGGTGAGCTTCTTGCCGATGTCGGAGCCGGGCGGGACCACCACCGGCAGGTCGAGGTCGGCCGGCAGGTCGAGCGTGCAGACCACCACCCCGGACGTCGTGCCGGCCCGGCAGCCGTCGGGCAGGGTGCCGGGGGTGGTGTCGGCCGGCAGCACGATGGTCGCGTCGACGGTGCCGGCGCCGGCGAGCCTGATCGGCAGGACGGTGGTCTGGCCGGCTGCGGGATCGGCCGTGGTGGGGGTGCCGACGGTGACGGTGCGGGTGACGGCGGCGACCTTCGAGGTGGACACCGGCACGCCGGCCGCGGTCAGGCGGTCGTCGCCGTTCGCCAGGACGATGCCGGTGGCCGGCCACGTCGTGTCGGCGGCCACGTCCGAGGTGACCATGACGGCCAGCCGCAGCTCGCGTGGGGTGGCGGCGGCCAGGGCGAGGCCGGTGCAGGTGACGGTGGCGCCGACCGGGCACGTGGTGGCGCCGAGCTCGGCGGCGGTGACGGTGATCCCGTCGGGGAGCGCCTCGAGGGGGACGGTCAGGGTCAGGTTCGGGTGGGCGACGGTCGCCGACATGCGGATCACCGCGGTGCCGGTCGTGCCGGCCGCGATGACCGCGCCGGGGACGGTGATCGTGCCGGTGCGGGCGATCGACTGGCCGACGCTGACCCCACCGGCGCAGGTGGTGTCGCCGTCGGCGACGACGCAGGCGCCGGTCAGCCGGTCGGCGGTGTCGGGGGAGACGATCAGCGGCACCGTCCAGGACCGGGAGGCGTCCGCGTCCAGGTCGAAGGTGCAGGTGAAGGCGGCGGTGCAGTCCGGGTCGGTGAAATCGCCGAAACGGGCGCCCGCCGGCGCGGTGAAACGAGCAATTTTGCGTACGGCGTTGGACGGGCCGGCGTTGGTGGCGGTCACGGTAACGGCCGTGGCATCGCCGGCGGTGACCGTGCCGGTGGCGTTGGCGACCTGGTAGCTGACGGCGGCGACACGGTCGGTGGTGGTGATCAGATCGGCCGTCGCGGTGGCGGTCTCGTCCGCGGAACTGACCGTGACGCCCGCCCGCCACGTCTGACCCGGAGCGACGCCGGCTCCGGTGCGGGCGGTGATCGGCACGGTGGCGGGCAGGTCGACGCCGGTGCACCGGCGTCGACGGCGGTGACGGCGCAGGTGGCGGCCGTGACGGTGAAACCGGACGGCAGGTCGGCGAGCGGGACGACGACGGTCGTGCCGTGCGCGGATCCGGTGATCCGCAGTGAAGCGGTGGCAGCGCCGCCGGGTGCGGTGCCGGCCGGCGTGACAATGACGGCGATCGGCGTACCCAGCAAGAGAGGTCTGGAATGTCGGTGCAGGCCGAGCCGACCAGAACGCAGCCGCCGGTGAGCGGATCCGCCGGGTCGGCGGTGGGTGAGACGGCGAAGGCCGGCGAGACCCGGGCCTGGTCACCGGCATCGATGTCGATCGCGCAGTCGAGGCGCGTGCCGCCGCCCTGCGAAGTGCAGCCGGCCGCCGGCGCGAACGTCATCCCGGCCGGCGCGACGACCGAGTACGCCCAGGCCGAAGCCCGCGAGGGCCCGGCGTTGGAGATGGTGACGACGAGCGTGCCGGTGCCGCCCGGCCGGATCGTGGCCGCCGCCGGCACCGTGACGCCGACCGTGGTGGCGCTCTGGGCCGCGCCGATCTCGGCCACGGCCACACTCGCCTGTGCGGACCGCCCGGCATCGGCAACTGTCACGGTGGGTGTCCAGGTCGCGGGGGAGGCGCCGGCCGAGACGGCCACGTCGAGCTGGACCACCACACCGACGCAGGTGATCGAGGAGTTGGCTGTCGTGCAGGCGCCGGGTGGAGTCACTGTCATGCCCGCGGGCAGCGCGGAGATCGGGATCGTAACGGTCGGTGCGGCGGCGGTGGTGTCGATCTGCAGGGTGACGGTGCCGGACGAGCCCGGTGTGATGGTGGCGGTGTCGGCGGTGACCGCCCGCAGCAGCGCCGGCGTGACGTGAACGGTAGGCAGACTCTCCTCGCACACGCCGTCGGCTTCCATGTCGAGGCAGCCGCCGGTGATGGCGCTGCCGGGGGCGGCGGCGGCCGGGATTCGTACCGGAACGGCCAGCGTGACGGGTGCGCCGCCGGCGGGCAGGTCGAGCACGCAGTCGAGCTGGCCGCCGCCCGCGCCACCGCAGAGCGGGCCGAAGGAGGCGCCGGGCGGGGCCAGGAGCCGCACGGCGAAGTGGGCGGCGTCGGAGATCCCGGCATTGTGGACGGTCAGCGCAAGGGTGGCGGTGCCGCCGGGCGCGACCGTGCCGGCCGGGTCCGGCAGGTCCCATTGCACGTCGGGCCGCGGGGCGAGGGTGCGGGCCAGCGTCGCGGACACCTGGCTGGTGTCGCCGCCGGAGGCCAGCGTGACGGTGGGCGCCCAGGTGAGCCCCGCGGGCAGGTCCGCGCCGGCCTGCACCTGCAGGGCGATCAGGTGACCGGCGCCGGCCGTGATGTCGACCCCGGTGCAGACGATCGGCCCGGTCAGGTCGCAGGTCGACCCGCCCGGCCCGGAAGCGCCGACGACCTGGATCCCGGTCGGAAGAGCATCGAGCGGGACACTGACGGCCAGACCGGTCAGCGGACGGTCGGCAAGCACATCGACGTACGCCGTGGCCGCGTCCCCGGGCACGACCAAGGCCGGATCCAGGCTCAGCACCGCCTGCTGGGCGAGGACCGTGGCCAGGGTGAACGCGATCGTCTCGGCGCACGAGCCGGTGTTACCGGGATCGACGCATCCGCCGGAGATCCGCGCCCCCGGCGTGGCTGTCGCGCCGACGGTCAGCCGGACGGTGAACGACACGCTCCCGGCGGCGGCCACGTCGGCGACGCAGGTGACCTTGACGGCCGAGTCGCGGGCGCAGGTGGTGCCGGTGATCGCGGTGCCGGGTGGCGCGGTGATCGCCATCGGCGCGGCGCGGAACAGCGAGATGCCGGTGTTGCGCAACGTGACCGGAATGTCGACGAAGGACCCGGGCAACAAGGTGTCGTCAGCGGGCTGGCCCACGCTGACCAGGAGGGCGGTGCTCGGAGCGCCGACCGTGGCAAGCAGCGGGGTGAGCCGCACAGTGTCACCGAGACGGTCGACGGTGATCGCCGGCGTCCAGGTGTCCCCCTCGGTCGCGTCGGCCGCGGCAGCCACGGTCAAGGCAAGGGCGCCGGCAGAAAAACCGCAAGTGATGGCCGAGACGCCGAGCGTGCAGGGCGCGCCGCCGAGGTCGGCCGCGGTGACCGTCACCCCGGTCGGCAGACCGCTTGTGTCGAGGGTGACGGTCGTCCGATCGCGAGCATCGGTGGTGTGCAGCGTCAGCGTGGCCTGGCCGGTGCCGCCCGGCGTCACCACCGCACCGTGGACAACCGACGTGATCACGCCGGCGAGCGCGTCGCCGAGGACGAAGTCGCTGATCGGCGTTTCGCAGGCAGCGTCGCCGTCAAGGTCGAAGCATCCGCCGGTGACGGTCGCCGAGGCGGGCGCGGCCGGGATGACGACCGGCAGCTTCCAGGTGGCGATCGGTCCGGTGCCGCCGACCCCGACCGTGCAGGCGAGGGTGGTGGCCGAGGTCCGGTCGCAATCGGCGTCGGTGGCGGCGTCGAGCGTGCCGAACGTGGTGCCGGCGGGCGCGCGCACCGCCACCGGCACGTCGAGGCCGGGCACCGCGCCGCCGGAGTTGGCAACGGTCGCGACCAGGTCGACGGTGTCGCCGCGGAGCGCGACACCGGCCGCGGGGACGGGCACGACCACCCCGATGGCGTACGCGGGTGCGCCCACCCGGGCAAGGACGCCGCTGACCGCGATGCTCGCCCCGCCCATCCCGCTCACCGTGATGAGAGGCGCCCAGACGGCGCCGGCGGTGGCGTTCGGGGCGATCGTGACCGGCACCGCGCGCACCGCCGCCCCGTCCACGTCATCGCAGGTGATGGCGGTGGCGTCGGCGGTGCAGCCGGGTCCGGGGAGCGCCGAGATGCCGGCCGGCAGCCCGCCGAGCGGAATCACCACCCGCATGTCGTCGACGGACGGCACCGGGGTGATCACGATGGTGGCGTCGCCGGTGGCGGTCACCGGCGCGGTCTGCACGCTGACGCGACGATCAAAAGGCATTTCCAGGGGTACGGCGAGGGCGACGTCCCCGGCCCCACAGGCCCCGTTGTCGTCGAGATCGATGCAGCCGCCGGTCAGCGGGGCGGTGGGGTCGGCCGTCGCGTCGACGTCGATCGGCAGGCTCGGCCCGGCCGCCGCGGTCGCCCCGGCCGGCACCGTGACCGGACAGGAGGTCCGGCCGGTGGCGCCGGTGGAACAGCCGCCCGGCCGGGTGCCGAAGGTGGCGCCGACCGGCAGGATCACCCCGACCGGGGCAGCGATGGCATCGGACGGCCCAGGGTTGGACAGCGTGAACGTCACGGTCCCGGTGCCGCCGGGCAGGATCGGCGCGGGCGCGGCGACGACCGCGCCGAGGGCGGTGACGGCCGCGTCGACGGTCGCGAGTGTCCGGTTGACGAGCAGGTCGCCGGTGCTGTCGGCGGCCCGGATGGCGGTCGCCGCCCAGGCGGCACCGGGTGTGGCACCGGCCGGCACGGAGATCGGTAGCGTGATGCGACCGAGAGAGGTGCTGGCCCAGGCGCACTCCACCGCGATGGCGGTGGTCTGGCACGTGCCGCCGGCGGAGGCGGTCACCGCGCCGAGCGTGAACCCGGCCGGCGGCAGCGGAACGGCGAGCGTGACTCCGGTCAGAGCCGAACCGGCGACGGTGACGACCACGTCCTCGGTGGTGCCGGGGGTGATCGACGCCGGGGTGGCGGTGATCGTGGCGCGCCGGTCGAGCGGCACTTCGAGCTTGATGTCGGGGATCGGCGTACACCCGGGTGTTCCGGCGGCGGTGACGCAGCCGCCGGTGAGGGTGATCAGCGGGTCGGCGCTCGCCGGGATCTGCACCGGCAGGCTCAGCGTGGTGGAGGCGCCGAGGGCGAGGGTGACCGGGCAGCTGACGACGATGGCCGGCGTCGCCGAGCAGGCGCTGGGGAGGAAGGTCGTCCCGGCCGGGGCGGTCGCGGTCACGGTGCGGGCGGTCGCGTCGGACGGGCCGTCGTTGCGGACCACCACGCCGACGGCGGCGGTGCCGCCGGCCGGGGTGACGCCGTCGGCGGGACCGGTCGCGGAGACCACGGTGAGGGTGCTGTGCGGCGTGTCCACGACGGCCAGGGCGCCGGTGTCGGCGGCGGTGTCGGCACCGTCCGCGACGTCGACGGCGACGACCCAGGTGGCCGCCGGAGCGGACGGCAGCGCGGTGAGCCCCAGCGTGATGCCGGTGGTGGGCAGGTCGACGTGGGTGCAGACGATCGGGACGGCGGTGGTGCAGGCGCCGCCCGGGACGGTGGCGCTGGTGATCGACAGGCCGGCCGGCAACGCGGTCGGGACCGTGACGGTCAGGTCGTGTTCGGCGGTCGTCGACGCGAGGTCGATCCCGGCCGTGCCGGTGGTGCCGGGCACGACGGTGGCCGGGTCGAGGGCGACGGTGAGGCGGCGCCGCAGCGGCGTGCCGACGTGGATCGTCGGAATCGCGGTGGCGCAGACCGCGGCGATCTGGACGCATCCGCCGGTCAGGCTGGAGCCGGGCGCGGCCGTCGGGTCGACGACCACCGGCATCGGGTAGGTCACCGGTGCGGCCGCGACGGTCAGGTCGAGCGTGCAGGTGACGTGGGTGGCGTCGGTGTTGGTGCAGCCGGCAGGCGCCGGGCCGAAGGAGGCGCCGATCGGGGCGACCGCGCTGACCACCGCGTCGTCCGCATCGGACGGCCCGGTGTTGTCGACGGTGATCGTCACGGTGCCCGGCCCGCCCGGCAGGATCTCGGAAGCGGGCGAGACCGCGGTGGCGGTCAGTGTCGAGTGCGGTGTGCCAAGGCGGGCCAGGTCCCGGTCGACGGCGAGCGACTCGCCTCCGGAGGCCGCGCGGATCCCGGTCACCGCCCAGGTCGCGGTGCCGGTGGCGGCGGGCGGGGCGGCGACGGTCAGGGCGGCGTCGGCGGTGCCGCCACCGGCGAGCGTGAACCCGGAGCAGACGGCGTTGCCGCCGGTGATGCCGCAGGTGGCGCCGGCCGGCCCGGTGACGCCGGTGACGGTCAGCGCGCCGGGCAGGGCGCCGAGCGGGACCGTGATGCTCAGCCCGGTCAGGGCGTTACGCAGGGCGGCGACCCGTACGTGGGCGACGGCGGTGCCGCCCGGCGTGACGTCGGGGGCGGTGACCGAGATGGCAGCCCGGGCCGCGAACGGGCACCTTGAGAGCGACCGCCGGAACGACGACGTCGCCGGCTCCGCAGCCGGGCGTGCCGTCCAGGTCGACGCAGGTGGCGGGGATCGGCACGTCCGGGTCGGCGTTCGCGAGCACCTGAAGCGGAACGGTGAAGCGGCCGGTCGAGGCGCCCGCGGCCAGCGACGTCGTGCAGGTGAGCAGGGCCGCGGTGGCCGTGCACGGGGCCGCGACCGGGCCGAAGCTGGTGCCGATCGGCGCGGCCACCGTGAAGGTCGCGCCGGGCGCGTCGGACGGGCCGGTGTTGCGCAGGTCGAGGCCCAGATCGATGACACCGCCGGGCTCGATCGTGCGGTCCGCCGGCACGTCGGCCGTCGCGCCGAGGCCGGTCGACACCGGGCCGGCAGACGCGAGCGTCCCGGTGGCGGCCACGCTCTCGCCACTCGCGGTGACGGCCAGGTCCGGGACGGTCCAGACGCGCGGCGGGGTGACGTTCGAGGCGACGGCGATCTGCAGCGAGACGTCCTTCGGCGTGGCCGCGGCCAGGGCGAAGCCGGAGCAGGTCACCGCGGCGGCGGTGTTGGTGCAGGTGCCGCCGGGAACCGAGGCGGCGCTGACGGTGAATCCGGCGGGCAGCGCGGTCTTCGGGATCGTGGCCTGCACGCCGCTGCGGGCGGCGAGCGAGGTCAGCGTGAGCTTCGCGGTGCCGGACTGGCCGGGCGTGATCGTCGCCGGGCTGGCGACCGTGCTGAGCAGGGTGCCGAGCGGGGTGCGCAGGGCGATCGCGGGCAGCGGCGTCTCGCACGTGGTGTCGAAGTTCAGGTCGGCGCAGCCGCCGGCGAGCGGGACGGCCGGATCGGCCAACGGCGAGATCAACAGCGGAAACGACAGGGGTGCGGCGGGTCCACCGGCCGTCAGATCCACGGTGCAGCGCGCGGTGGTCGCGGAGAGGGTCGAGCACGGGTTGCCGGTGAGTGACCCCCAGGTCGAGTGGGCCGGCGCGACGACGTCGAACTTCGCCTGCACGGCGTTCGACGGACCCAGATTGTCGACATCGATCGCCATGGTCGTGGACTGGCCGGGCAGCACCGTGCCGGCCGACGGCCCGGTCGCGGAGAGACGCAGCGCGTACGACGGCGCGGCGGTGACCAGCGTGCCGGTCGCCGATCCGGTCGAGGCGCCCGAGGTCGCGGTGGCCTGGCCGGTCCAGTTCGCGGTGACCCCGGCGGCGAGGGTGACCGGCACGGACACCGTCACCGACCCGTTCGCCGGCACCGACACCCCGGTGCACAGCAACGCCGTGCAGGTGCCGCCGCCGGAGGTGGTCACCGCGCCGACGGTGTAACCGGCCGGCGCGGCCGGGATCGTGATCGTGGTCGGGTTCGCCGCGGTGACGCCGGTGTTGGCGACGCGGATCGCCGGCGTCACCGGGGCGCCGCCGGGCGTGGCGGTGGCCGGGTCGAGGGTGACGGTCTTCAGATAGACGTCCGGGTCGCCGATCGTGACGAGCCGGCCGCTGCCGGACACGACGGTGCCGTTGAGGTTCGCGGTGACGCCGGTCAGATCCCAGGTGGCGCCCACGGTCGCGGTGATCGGGGCGGTCGTCTTCACGGCCACCGGGGCCGAGCCGCCGGCCGGCACGGTCACGCCGGTGCAGACGATGTCGGTGGCGCCGACCGTGCACGGCGTGCCCCCGGCCGACGCCTCGACGGTGAGGTCGGCCGGTTTGGCGCCGAGCGGGATGGTCACCGTGGCGGACGCGTCCGACGGCCCCTGGTTGCTGACGGTCACGTTGGTTGTCGCGCTTTTCCCGGCGTACACCATCGTGGGGTTGATCGTGATCGTGCCGCCCGTGCTGGTCCGCGGCTGCGCGTTGACCAGGGTGCCGGAGCCGGAGATGGTCGTGCTCGCGGCGGTGCCGGAGATCGGCGTGCTGGTCACGCCGATCTCGCCGGCCGCAGCGACCCAGTTCGGGGTGGCGCCGGCGGTGGCCGGGAGCTTCACCGGCAGCGAGACCTGGACGCTTCCGCCGCCCGGCACGGTCACGCCGGAGCAGATCACGAAGACGGGGTCCGTCGTGCTGCAGGTGCCGCCGCCAGTCACGCTCGGCGCCGGATCGAGGGTGTACGCCGAGGGCGGGCGCGGAATTTTGATGGTGGTGCCGGGCGCCGCGATGTCGCCGGTGTTCGTCACCGTGACGACGGGCGTGCCGGACTGGCCGGGGGCGACTGAAGCCGGCGTCGTGGTGGCGGCGCCCAGCTTGAGGATGCCGGAGCAGGTCGCCTCGGCCGCCACCACCGAGCCGCTGGCCACCACCGCCAGGCCGCTGAGCAGGTCGATGTCGAGGGCCCGGACGGTCAGGTCGAGGCGCCCGGTGACCGGATCCCAGGTGGCGACGCGTTTGTTGACGGCCGCCGTGAGCAGGCCGGGGATGCCGACCGCGAGGTTGAGGGCCGGGTTGAGGATGCTCTGGCCGCCGATTTTGAGGTTGGCCACGTCGACGTTGCTGGTGATCCCGGTCGACGTCATCTGGCAGGTGGCGGTGAGCGCGTCGACGGCGACCGCGCTGTTGAGCAGCTTGAGGCCGGCGACCTTGGCCTCGGCATTGCCGCCGCCGGCCGTCGGGGCGGCGGTGGCGGTGATCGCCCCGACGTAGACCAGGTTCGGGATCAGCGGGGGGAGCAGGTCGACCACGGCCGTGCCCAGGGTGGCCGTGCTGCCGCCGGTCGTCCAGCTCTGCCGGGGGGTCGGCAGCGTCAGGTCGATCGGGAGCGCACCGCCGAGCAGGCCGATGTACACGCGTGCGCCGAGCGCGGTGGTCGTCATGGTGCCGGCCGCGGCGGGCGCCGCCACCGGCCACAGGACTAGCGTCACGGCCATCACCGCGGCGACCGCAAAAGTCACGAAACGGGCGGGCGTGAGCCGATGCGCGCTCACGCGACGATTCTTCGCTTTTTGCCCGTACGGCATCAGACGTTTCGCCAAATCGGCCGCCACGTAATGTCAGCGGTTGGCTGTGATCCGTTACATTGGCCCGCATGACGGCGGGGGAGGACCGGCTATTCCGGGACCTCGTTGCGGCCAGCCGCAACGGGAGCGTCATCGACGGGCCCCGGGTGGTCGACGCCGCGACACTGCGGCGGGCCCTGCTGCACCCACCCGGGCCGGAAGATCATCCGACCGGCCAGCTCCACCTGCAGGGCGTCACCGTCGACGGCGACCTCGACCTGCGCGGCTCGACCCTGGGCGTGCAGCTCACCCTCATCGAGTGCGAGGTGCAGGGCGGGCTCAACCTGCTCGAGGCCTCGCTGCCCGGCCTCCAGCTCGACCGCACCACCGCGGCCTGGGTCGACGCCGCCAACGCCGTCATCACCCTCGAGGTCTGGCTCAAGGAGTCGTCGTTCCGGTCGGGCATCGACTTCACCGACGCCCGGGTCGGCGGCTCGATGCACCTCGACGGATCGACCTTCGGCCCGGACAACCGCACCGACGCCATCTCCGTTGTGCCGTCGGGCACCCCGGTGCGGATGCGGCGGCTCACCATCGGCGGCATGCTCAGCGCGCCCCGGATCGACTGCCAGGGCACGTTCGACCTGGCCAACTCGCGGATCGGCGGCGACCTGGAGCTGGACAGCTCCCGGCTGACCGCGCCCGGGGCGGACGGCCCGGTGCCCGGCACCGCGCTCAACGGCCCCGAGCTGCGCGTCGGCGGGTCGCTCAGCGCCGACCGGCGGCACGAGCGGGCCCGCCGCTCGATCGTGCACGCCGAGGTCAACGCGCGCGAGGTCGGCTCCGACCGCACCACCGACCACCTGCTCGACGTCACCGGCCGGCTCTACCTCCCGGGCGTGGTGATCGGCGGCATGGTCGACCTGAGCGCCGCCCGGCTCGAAGCGGTGGAGCCCGGCCGCGAGGACCGCCGGGCAACCGGCTCGAGCGGCGACGCCGAGTTCGACCCGGCCGCCGTGGTCGTGCTCGACCGGGCCGAGGTGCGCGGCAACGTGGAGCTCGACGCCGGGTTCACCGCCCGCGGCAGCGTGCGCCTGTCCGGCGCGGAGATCGGCGGCGACCTGCGCTTCGACCGATCGACACTCGGGCGCACCGGCGAGGCGTACGCGGTGGTCGCCAACGGCACGGTGGTCCGCGGCCACGTCAGCGCCACCGACGCGACCGTCACCGGCGAGATCTGCCTGCAGGACGCCCGCATCCAGCACAACGTGCGCCTGCAACGGGCCCGGGTGCACACCCCCGGCGGCAACGCGCTCAACCTGCACCGCGCCACGGTCGGCGGCACCATCGACTGCGGCGAGGTCACCGCCCAGGGCTCGTTGCGGCTGGCCGACGTCACGGCCGGCTCGGTCTACGTCTCCGGCGCCGAACTCAGCGAGCCCTGCCGCACCGACCAGCACATCTACCGCCCCGGCTCACGCGGCCACGACCCGCTGCTCAACCTGATCGGCGCCGAGATCACCGGCACCGTCCGCGGCAACCCGGCCGGCCGCCCGTTCCGGGCCCACGGCGTGGTGGCGCTGCGCGGCGCGCGGATCTCCCGCTCGGTGCAGTTCATCCAGGCCCGGATCACCACCGACGAGGGCGTCGCGCTGGACGCCTCCGCGATGAGCTGCTCCGATCTCTACCTCGCCGAGCTCGACGCGATCGGCGGCGTCCGCTTCGCCGACTCCCGGATCACCGGTGACGCCGACCTGACCCGCTGCTACCTGCGCTGGAACCCGGCCGCCGTGGAAACCCTGCGCACCGGCGGCCGCCCCGACCCCTCGGTCGACGGCGGCGCCGCGCAGATCGGCGGCGACGCCTGGTTCGACGGCGCACGGGCCGAAGGCATGGTCCGTCTCCGGCGAGCCGTGGTGCGCCGATCGGTCGGTCTCAAGGACATCGTGCTCGGCGCCCTGGCCGTGTACGTCTCGGCCGACGCGCCCGCCGACGTCGCCGCCACCCGCGCCCGGGCCCTGGAGATCGCCGCGGCCTGGGCCGAGGCCGCCGAGTCCGCGCTACAAGCCGCCACCATCGAACCCGCCGCGTCTTCCGGAGCCGCCTTTTCTTCCGGGGCCGCCGGGGCCGCCGGGGCCGCCGGGGCCGCCGGGGCCGCCGGGGCCGCCGCCCGCCGCGCCGTGGAAACCGCCGGCGCCGTCGCCGAACAGGCCCGCCGTGATGCCTCGCCCGAGGCGATCGAGGACGCCCGCAACCCGGGCCCGCCGCCGCAACAGCGCCGCCGCCGGCGCCGCTCCACCGAGCCGCCGCCCGACCCGGGCCTGCTCGTGCTCGACCTGGCCGGCCTGCAGACCCCCGACCTGGTGGTGGCGCCCGGCCAGCCGCTGCGCGGCAACGTCGACATGTCCCGAGCCGTGGCCATCTCCTTCACTGACAACGGCCACCTGTGGCGGGCCACCCACCTGGACCTGCACGGCCTCGAATACCAGGTGCACATCGACCTGGACGCCCGCCCCGGCACCGCCGACTGGCACACCCAGATCCGCCGCTTCGAGTCGACCAAGATCCTGCCCCCACCGTCCACCCTGCGCACCGACGTGGCCCTGCCAACCGGGCAACTCGCCCAGCCGTACCTGCAGCTGGCGGCCATCTACCGGGCCACCGGAGCCGACTCGGTCGCCCGCCGCATCCTGTATGAGATGCGCCGCCGCGAGTGGACCCAGCGCACGGCCCCACAACCGGGCTCGTCGCGCATCCGCCGCTGGTCACTGGTCGTGGCCGGCTTCCTCTACCGCATCACCGTCGGTTACGGATACCGGTTGCAGCTGGCGCTGTACTGGCTGCTCGGCCTGTGGCTGGCCGGCTTCCTGGTGTTCGGCTTCCTGGCCCCCGCCGCGCGGCCGGAGCCGGTCGCGGTGGTCGAGTCCGGTTACACCCACGAATGCGTGGTGCGCCCGGACGCCGACCCGGTCGCCGACCAGCCCGGCTATTGCGGCCGCTTCAACCCGGGCCTGTACTCCCTGGACCTGCTCGTGCCGGTGGTGGACCTCGGCCAGAAGTCGTCGTGGTACTACCGCAACGAGGGCCTGCAGGTCGTCGCCGACATCCTGCAGGTGGCCGGCTGGATCCTGGCGACCGCGGCGGCGACGGCGGCCCTCGGCCTGGTCGGTCGCGGCGACACGGAGCGCCGCTGACCGGGCTCGTGTCGGTTGGCCGTCGTATTCGTGAAGATGTATGGCCCGCGTTGGTAGCGTTCGCGCAAACGCCAGGACGGGGACCTGCGGCATGCGATTCGGTATCCTCGGGCCGCCGGAGCTGTGGCAGGACGAACGCCCGATTTCGGCCGGTGGCCCACAGCAGCGAGCGTTGCTGACCGCGCTGCTGGTCAACGCCAACCGAGTGGTGTCGGTCGAGCGACTCATCACCTATCTGTGGGGAGACCGCCCGCCGCCGGCCGCGCGCAACCTGTTGCAGGGCTGCGTCGCCCAGTTGCGCCGGATCTGCCGGGCGGCCGATCCGGGGCGGGAGCG
This sequence comes from Actinoplanes sp. NPDC026619, assembly GCF_040638295.1. Classification (NCBI taxonomy): domain Bacteria; kingdom Bacillati; phylum Actinomycetota; class Actinomycetes; order Micromonosporales; family Micromonosporaceae; genus Actinoplanes; species Actinoplanes sp. NPDC026619. The sequence continues at coordinate 151,471 of NZ_JBEZYA010000002.1, read as the reverse complement.
GCTGGTGACCCGCCCGCCCGGGTACGTGTTCGAGGTCGCGCCCGGCGAGCTGGACCTGGACCGGTTCGAGGCGCTGGTGGCGAGCGCGACCGGGGCGCCGCCGGACCGGGCGGCCGAGATTCTCGGCGAGGCCCTGGCGTTGTGGCGGGGGCCGGCGCTGGACGGCGTGGAGGGCGAGGCCGCCCGGGCCGACGCCGCCCACCTCGAGGAGCAGCGGCTGGCCGTGCTGGAACAGCGGGTCGAGGCCGGCCTGCGGCTGGGCCGCTTCCCGGAGCTCATCACCGAGCTGGACGGACACGTCCGGGCGCACCCGCTGCGCGAGCGCTTCTGGGCGATGCTGATGCTGGCGCAGTACGGGGCCGACCGCCAGGCCGACGCCCTGGCGACGTTCCAGCGACTGCGGACGACCCTGATCGACCACCTCGGCGTCGAGCCGGGCCCGAGTCTGCGTGCACTCCAGAAGACGATCCTGGACGGCGGGGACGCGCTGGCGCCGTACCGCCGGGCCGCGGACGAGGGGCCGAAACCGGCGCAGCTGCCACCCGCGGTGACCGCCTTCACCGGCCGCGACGAGCACCTGAGCGTCCTCGGCAAATTGGTGGCCGGCACCGCGGAGACCGCCGTCGTCGGCCTCATCTCCGGCACCGCCGGGATCGGCAAGACGGCCCTCGCCGTGCACTGGGGACACCGCGTCCGCGACCAGTTCCCGGACGGTCAGCTCTACGTCAACCTCCAGGGCCAGCGGCCGATCGACGCCCTGGCCGGCTTCCTGCAGGCGTTCGGCACGCCCACCGACCAGATCCCGGCCGACGAGCAGCGGGCGACCGCTCGTTACCGGTCGGTGGTGGCGGGGCGGCGGGTGCTGATCGTGCTGGACAACGCGGACAGCGCCGACCAGGTGCGGCCGCTGCTGCCCGGCGGATCGGGCTGTCTGGTGCTGGTGACCAGCCGTGACCGGCTCGGTGGCCTGGTCGCCCGGGACGGCGCCTGGCCGATCACCCTGGACCCGCTGGCGCACGGTGACGCGACGATCCTGCTCGGCCGGGTCCTGGGCCCGGACCGGGCCGCCGCCGAGCCGGAGCAGATCGCCGAGCTGGCCCGGCTGTGCGGATACCTGCCGCTCGCCCTCCGGATCGCCGCCGCCAACCTGGCCTGTCAGCCCGATCGCCGGGTCGCCGACGAGGTCGTCGCCCTGTCGGCGGACGACCGGCTGAACGCGCTGGAGGTCGGCGGTGACCGGCACAACGCGGTCCGGGCCGCCTTCGACCGGTCCTATCTCGCCCTCGACCCGGACGAGCGGATGCTCTTCCGCCGCCTCGGTCTGGTGCCCGGGCCGAACGTCAGCCGGGACGCCGCCGCCGCGCTCGGCGGCGAACTGCCGGTCGAGGCGGCGCTCGACCGCCTGACCAGGGCCAACCTGATCCAGGCGGCCGGACCGGAGCGCTACGCGCTGCACGATCTTTTGCGGCTGTACGCCCGGGAACAGGCCGACGTGGCCGACCGGGCCGCAACCGCCCGCCTGTACGACTGGTACGTCGCCGGCTGTGATGCGGCCGCCCAGACGCTCTACCCCGCCAAGCTGCGGTTGCCCCGGCCGGCGCCGGCGACCACCTTCGACACCCCCGCTCGAGCGGCGGCCTGGCTGGACGCCGAGCGCGCCAACCTGGTGGCCGCCACCCTGTTCGCGGCCGCGAACGGCCCGCACGACAAGGCCTGGGTGCTCGCCGACGGACTGCGCGGTTTCCTGTGGCTGCGGATGTTCACCGTGGACTGGGAGCTGGTCGCCACCGCCGGACTCGCCGCCGCGTCCGCGGCCGGCGACCTCCCCGGGCAGGCCGCGGCCCACCTGAGCATGGCCGACCTGGTCCGCTGCCAGGGCCACTTCCCGGAGGCGATCGCCCATTACACCGAGGCGGTCGCGCTGGCCGAGCGGGGCGGCTGGTCGCGCGGGCAGGCGGTGGCGCTGGGCAACCTCGGCACGGCGCACTTCTGGCTCGGCGACCTGCCGACCGCAGCCGAGCATTACCGCCGGGCGTTGCAGCTCGCCCGCGCGGAAGGCCGGCTCGGCGCGCAGGCGGTCCGGCTCGGGAACCTCGGCCTGGTCTACTGGTCGCTCGGCCGGTTCGCCGAGGCGGCCGACCACCAGGCCCAGGCGCTCGCGCTGAACCGGGCCCTCGGCGAGCGCGGCAACGAAGGCATCGACCTGGCCAACCTCGGCGAATGCCAGCACGCCCTCGGCCATCTCGACCTCGCCCGTGACCACCTGGTCGAGGCGCTGACCATCCACGAGGAGGTCGGCGATCGCGGCGCGGAGGCGGAGACCCGGGCCGTGCTGGCGGCGGTGGAACGCGACGCCGGGCACCTCGACGAGGCGTTCCGGCTGGCGCGGGCGGCCGTCGACCTGGCCCGGGAGGCCGGCGAACACCAGATCGCCGCGAACGTCCTCAACGTGCTCGCCGGCGTGCACCAGAGGCGCGGCGAGACCGCGTCGGCGATCGCGTTGTTCGAGGAGGCGCTCCGGTCGGCCCGCGCCACCGGCACCCGGCACGCGGAGCTCAGCGCCCTGCTGGGGATCGCCGCGACCGACCCGGCCCGGGCCCGCGACTGCGCCGGGCAGGCGCTCGACCAGGCCCGGGCGGGCGGCTACCGGGCGTTCGAGGCGCATGCCCGGGCCGCGCTGGCGTCGGTGGCGACGACCGTCGGCGATGCCGAGGCCGCCCGGCGGCATGCCCGGAACGCCCTCGGCATCTACCGGGCCTGCGGACACCGGCTCGGGGTCGACGAGATGGAGGCGATGCTCGGCCGCCGGGGATGATCGGCGGCCGGGCATCGTCGATTCAGCTACGGGTCAGGGTGTAGTCGCCCACCCCGTGCTGGCTGGTGATCACCACCCCGTACCAGCCGCTGAGCGTCGGCGTGTAGGTCAGCGACTCGGCGATTCCCGGGCCGAAGGCGGCGCCCGTCGCCTTCGCCTGGAAGCGCCCCTGCACGAACGTGGCCGCGTTGGCGGGATCGTCGCCCATCAGCAGGATGCTCGGGTTCTGCTCGGTGGTCGACGGGGTCACCGACAGAGCCACCGGCACGCCCGCGGTGAGGAAGGTGTCCGTCACGTACACCAGGTCGTTGGGCATGTGGACAGTGGTCGATCCCGCTCCCAGGATGTTGCGGGCCTGGTATACCTCGATCGCGTACCCGGTCCCGCCGGAGAACTCGTTGACCCGGGGGTAGTAGTCGCCGAGTGCCCGGCGGTTGGAGTCCACCGCCACGAAGTCGATGACGTTGACACCCCCGGTGCTGCTCGCCAGCGGAAGCGTCTGGCCGCGGTCGTCGTACACGGTCATGTCGACGTCCGATCCCACCGAGGGCCCGATGGCGATCGCCGACCAGAAGTTCGTGGAGGTGTTCATCGAGTAGTTGTGCGGGGTTGCGACGGTGCGACTGACAGCCGTGTTGTCCGGCAGCGGGTCCCGAAAGCCGTAGTCGATGGTGTTGTGGTAGACCGACGCAAGCGCACCGGTGTCACTGTTGTTGAACCCGTCGCCGATCCGGCTGGCCCAGAAGGAATTGAAGGTTCCGTTGATGTGGTGGTTGAAGGTGAACCACAGGTTGGCGAAACCCTCGGCGGCCCGGTCCCAGAAGAGCTCGTTGGTCGAGTCCTGGACGTCGAGCATCGCGCCCGCCACCCGGCTCTCCACGGTGTCGCCCCGCGCCCCGCGGTCGGACCAGCTTGGGGTCTCCAGGCTGAAGGAGATTCCGCCCGGCCAGCGGAAGGAACTGTCGTGGTTGACGGCGAGCGCGAACCAGTCGGCGAAGCCTTCGACCCAGGCGCAGCCGGCGTTGGTCGACGAGTCGATCACGTGCGGGGAGCAGCCCGGTGCGGCCGGGAAGGCGTCGTTGTAGACGTCGTCCATGATGAAATGTCCGATCTCGTGCGCCACCACGATCGGGGCGTCCGGATCGGCGGCGACGAGGTGGATGTCGTTGGTCACGTTCAACTGATAGAACGTGCCGTCGGTGGAGGCCGGCTCCCAGTTGATCTTCAATTGCCGGCAGGCGGTCTCCTTCTGGTCCCAGCACGAGCTGCCGCTGGTCTTCGGGATGAACTGCCATGCGTCGTCGGCCTCGTCGAAGGCGTGCAAGGCGCGGGAGTTGGCCGCGTCGCTGGTGCGGGACCCGATGTTGACGGTGACTCCCGGGGTGACCGCGTGAACTTCGGTGGTCCAGTGGAACTGGTTGCCGTTCTGGTGCTGCACCTGCCACTCGTCGTTCGCGAGGTAGATGTCCGCGACGATATGGGTGGCCCTCGAGGAGTCGACGCAGATGTTGAAGTTGCCGTTGAAGTCGGTCAGCTGACCCCCGACCCGGCCGTTCACCGTGTCGTTGATGACGACGTTGACGTTCATCTCGTTGTGGAAGAGGTTGTCCGTGCCGAAGTAGCCCCAGTTGCCCTTGACGATGGTGTCGCAGGTAAGGGCGGACGCGGTGTTGCCCGACGCGGTTGCGCTTCGCAGCTTCTCCCCGCCCGGCCGTTGGAACACCTTCGCCGGTGTCACCGGGACGGCCGGCTGACTCCCGCTCGTGGTGAGCGCACCGAACCGGGACACCTGGCCGGCCGCCCCCACGGTCAGGAACACCACGTCCTGGCCGGTCTGCGGACCGCCGGCATCGGGCGCGGTGGCTCGCACGACGATCTGGCCGAAGCCTTCCTTGACCGACTTGACGACGCCGGTCACGGTCACCGGCCGATCGGCGGTCAGCGTCACGGCGGAGGCGGCCGGCTTCTGTGCCCAGGCCAGTTGCTCGGGCAGCGTCACCGTCAGCCGGGCGCCGAGCGGCAGAGTGGACCGCAGCGTCGCGGTCAGGGTGGCTGTCTCGCCCACCGACGGCACCCGGTCGAGCTTCGCGGTGACGCCCAGGCAGGTGGCGAACTCGGAGTTGCCGGACGGCACGACCGCGCAGGACGCGACCGGCGCCGGTGGCGGGTCCGGTGGCCCCTTGCCCGGGTCCGGGTCGGCGGCGGCCGGTGTTGCCAGGAGGAGGGCTGCGAGCGCGCCCGCCACCCAAGCTGTATGTATCCGTTTATCCCTGAGGTTCATGCGCGTCCCCGATCGTGGTGAGCTTCCCGTCGGCGGGACGCTGTCAGACCTCGATGGGCAACCGATGGGCAAGCGATGGGAGCCACGCGGCCGCCGGAGCTCGCCTGCTCCACGGCAGCCAGGGGCGTAGGGTCGATTCATGACATCTGCTGTCGATCTGCACGGGGCTCCGCACGTGGAGCGCTACCTCGAGACCAACGGTGAAGAGGGCTATCACTGGCGGAACGGGACCACGATCCTGATCCTGTTCACCACCGGGCGCAAGTCGGGGGAGCAGCGCTCGCACGCGCTGATCTTCCGGGAGTACGCCGGGTCTTACCTGGTCGTCGCGTCCAAGGGCGGTGCGCCGGAGCCGCCGGCCTGGTTCGTCAACCTTTCCGCGGACCCGAACGTCGAGGTTCAGATCAAGGGCGACCGGTTCAAGGCGACCGCCCGCGTCGCCACCCCGGCCGAGAAGCCGGACATGTGGGCGACGATGGTCGAGGCCTGGCCCGATTACGACCAGTACCAGACGAAGACCTCGCGGGAGATCCCGGTCGTCGTCCTCGAGCGCGTCTAAGCCAGGTCACACAGGCGGGCGCCGGAGCGCATCGCGGCGAGGTGTTCGCGTAACGCCGCCGTGCGCGCTTCGGCCTCGGCCACCAGTGTGTCCGCCACCCGGCCCCAGTCGCGGGGCTGCGGCTCCGGCGGCAGGTTCGCGAGGATCTCGGCGATCTCGCGGACGGTCAGGCCGACACGCTGGGCGACCTTTGCCACCCGGATGCGGCACGCTGCGCTCTCGTCGAAACGGCGCTGGTCACCCTGGGTGCGGACGGCGCTGATCACGCCGTGTTGCTCGTAGAAGCGGACCGCGGAGGCGGCCACGCCGCTGTCGGCGGCCACCTCACCCACCGTCTTCGTGTAGGCCGTGATGGTCATGCGGCCCATCCTGCGCCGTGGCGGGCTTGACTTCAACATTGGTTGAACCTTGACGCTGGGGTTCATGAGCGAACCGAACTATGTGGTGATCGCCGCCAGCCTGCGCGGCGAGCGGATGGGCCGGGTCCTGGCCGACTGGGCCGCGACCCGCACCCCGGCGCCGGCCGAGTTGATCGATCTGGCCGAGACCACGCTCCCGGATGACAACCTGCTCCAGCCCGGCGGCGGGCAGGCCACCGAATTGACCGACCGGCTCGCGCGGGCCGACGCGTTCGTGCTGGTCACGCCGGAATACAACCACAGCTACCCGGCCGGTCTGAAGCGCGCGATCGACTGGCATTACCGGGAGTGGATGTTCAAACCGGCCACCATCCTCTCGTACGGCGTGCAGGGTGGTCTGCTCGCCGCCGAGCATCTGCGTGGCGTCCTCGCCGAGCTGCACATGGTCACCACCCGCCGGGTCGTCGGCCTGACCACGCCGTGGTACGACCTGGGCCCGGATGGCTACGCGCCGCCGGACAGCGTGACCAAGGGCTTCGATCTGGCTCTCGGCGAGCTGGCGTGGTGGACGGAGACGTTGCGCACCGCCCGCCGCGACCGCCCCTACGCCCGGTGATGCGGACCGGCCTGCGGCTGGCGCTCGGCGGCCTGATCATCGGGCCGGTGCTCGGCCCGCCGCTGACCGGCTGGCTGGTGGATGCCGCCTCGTGGCGCTGGATCTTGCTGAACAACGTCCCGCTCGGACTGACGGCGGCCCTGCTCGGCGCCCGCCTGCTGCCCTACCAACGTGCCGCGGCCATCGGGGTGGCGCTCGTGGCCGCTGCGACGACGCGGCTGGTGCCGGGAGTGACGGGCGGCGGCGGGGTGGCGGCGATGCTCGGGTACGACCCGATGCTCAGAGCCGGGCGACGGCCAGAGATGGCACTGGCAGTGTGACGCGCGTACATCATCGTGTTGGTCTTGATGGTCTTCGGTGTTGTGGTGGCCGTGACCATGCGAGGGGCCGCATCCAGCACGGATGCGGCCCCTCGGCTAAGGAAGGAGAGACTTAGCCCTTGACACTGCCGGCCAGCAGGCCGCGGACGAAGTAACGCTGCAGCAGCAGGAACACCGTCACCGGGACGAGGATCGAGACGAAGGCGCCCGCCGAGAGCAGTTGCCAGGCGGTGCCTCGCGTGCCGCTCAGGTTGGCCAGTTGCAAGGTGATCGGTGCTACCTCGTTGCCGCCGCCGGCGAAGACCAGCGCGACCAGCAGGTCGTTCCAGGTCCACAGGAACTGGAAGATGCCGAACGCGGCCAGCGCGGGGGTGAGCAGCGGCAGCATCACTTTGAAGAAGATCGACACGTGGCCGGCGCCGTCGATCCGGGCGGCCTCGATCAGGGTGGCCGGGATCTCCTGCATGAAGTTGTGCAGCAGGTAGATGGCGAGCGGCAGGGCGAACGTCGAGTGGGCCAGCCACAGCGTCCAGAACGTGCCGGTGAGGTGGATCTTCACGAAGATCTCGAGGACCGGGATCAGGGTGACCTGCAGCGGGACGATCTGGAGCGCGAAGATGGCCAGGAACAGGAAGTTCTTGCCCTTGAACTCGATCCAGGCGAACGCGTACGCGGAGACCGCCGCCAGCGCGAGGGGGATCAGCACCGAGGGGATGCAGATCACCAGCGAGTTGACGAAGAAGTCGGCGAGGTTGATGCCGCCGTCCTGACCGAAGACCGCCTTGTAATTGTCCATCGTGACCTGCGGGTCGGAGAAGAACGTCCACCAGCCCGTGCGCTTGATCGCGCGCTCCGGCCGGAACGACGAAACCAGCAGGCCGAACGTGGGTACGGTCCAGAGCACCGCGATGATGATCACGGCGAGCGACGCCCACGGCGAACTGAGCTTCTTCTTGGCGACGGTCGATGCGGACAACTGCTTCGGCGTGATCTCCGGGCCGGTCGTCAACGGAGTGACGGTGCTCATCGTGCCCCCTGACGAACCTGGCGGACGTTGTACGCGACGATCGGGATGACCAGGATGAACAGCAGCACGGCGAGTGCCGCGCCCAGCCCCTGGTTGTCGGCCCGGAACGTCTGGCTGTAGAACTCGTTCGCCACGACGCTGGTCTTGAACTGGCCGCCGGTCATGGTGCGGACGATGTCGAAGACCTTCAGCGTGCCGATGCCGATGGTGGTGAGCACGACCACGACGGTCGGGCGCACGCTGGGAAGCGTGATGTTCTTGAACATGGTCCACGGGTTGACGCCGTCGAGCCGCGCGGCCTCGATGATGTCGTCCGGGATCGCCTTGATGGCCGCCGAGAGGACGGTCATCGCGAAGCCGGCCTGGATCCAGATCATCACGACGATCAGCAGGAATGTGTTGAGCGGCGACTCGATCAGCAGCTGGACCGGTTTGCCGCCGAACCAGACGATGATCTGGTTGAGCAGGCCGATCTGCTTCACCCCGACCTGGTCGGGGCGGTACTCGTAGACGAACTTCCAGATGACCGACGCCGCCACGAAGGAGATCGACATCGGCAGGAAGATCAGCGCCTTGGCGACGGACTCGAAGCGCGACTTGTCCACCAGGATGGCGTAGACGAGGCCGATGCCGGTCGCCACGAACGGCGTGAGCACGACCCAGAACACCGTGTTGCGCAGGACCGTGAGCTGGTCCTTGTCGGTGAAGATCGTCTTGTAGTTGTCGAATCCGATGAAGGCCTTGCCGGCCGCGTCGAAGAAGGATTCGTAGATGGTGCGCAGGCCGGGATAGACGAGGCCGACCAGAAGCAGAAGCACGGCGGGGGTGAGGTAAAGGTATGCGACCCACTTGTCGCCGCCCTTGCCGCGGCCGAGCCGTCCGGCGAGGAACAGGATGATGCCCATGATCGCTGCGAAGAGAAGGAGCGCAGCGACCATCTGCAAGAGCTTGCCTGGGGTGGTGGAGGCGGTGTGGAACACGCGACCCGAACCTCCTTATTGCCTATGTGTGGTGGTGAGAGGTGGTGAGAGAGGGTGAGGCCGGCCGGGAGATTGTTACGCCTCCCGACCGGCCTTGGGTAGATCTATCAGTTCAGTTGTTTACTTCGGCCAGGCCTTTTCGATGTTGTCCACCGTCGTCTTGGTGTCCTGGCCGGTGATCCAGTTGGTCGCCTGCTTCCAGAACGCGTCCGAACCGACCGCGGCGGGCATCTGGTCCGAGCCGTCGAAGCGGAACTGGGTGGCCGGGTCGAGCAGGATCTTGGCCGCGAGCTGGTCGATCGGGCTGGTCAGGTTGTTCGGGTCGAGACCCTTGTTCGCCGAGACCCAGCCGCTGGACAGCTTGGCCTTGGTGTTGGCCCAGGTGTCCGAGGACAGGTAGGTCTGGAACGCCTTGACCTCCGGGCGGTCCGCGAAGGACAGGACGAACTCGCCGCCGCCGAGAACCGGCTTGGTGGTCGCGTCCTTGCCGGGCAGGTAGAACGCGAAGACGTCGCCGTCCTCGGCCACCTTGGTGCCCTTGGCCCAGTTGGCCGCGTAGAAGCTGGCCTGGCGGTGCATCATGCACTGGCCGTCCACGATCGGCAGGCCGGCGTCCTGGAACGTCGTGGTCGCGATGCTCTTGACGTCGCCCAGGCCACCGTTGACGTAGGCCGGGTTCTTCAGGTACGCGCCGACCGCGTCGAGAGCCGCGGTGGGCTCGGGGCTGTTGAACGCGATCGTGTGGTTGACCCACTTGTCGTACTCGTCCACACCGGCGGTGCGGAGCATGAAGTCTTCCATCCAGTCCGTGACCGGCCAGCCCGTGGCGTCACCGGACGCAATGCCCGCGCACCACGGCTTCTTGCCGTCCTTGACCATCTGGTCGCTGAGGGCCTTCAGCTGGTCGAGCGTGGTGGGCACGGTGTAACCCGCGTCCTTGAAGTCGCCCGGCGAGTACCACACCAGGGACTTCACGCTGGCGCCCAGCGGCGCGGCGTAGAACTTGCTGTCTACGGTGCCGTAGGCCTTCCAGTCCTTGCCCCAGAACTTGTCGACATTGGCCGCGACCTCGTCGGGGGCGGCGACCGCCTTGCCGGTGGCGACGAGCTGCTTGAGCAGACCGGGCTGCGGCACGATCGCGAGGTCCGGCGGGTTGCCGGCGCGGGCGCGAACCAGGATCTGGGTCTCGAAGGACTTGTCGCCCTCGTACTTGACCGTGGCGCCGGTGCACTGCTCGAACGGCTTGTACGAGTTGATGTGCGGCGTGTCCTCGGGGGTGACGATGCCCGTGTAGATCGAGATCGTCTTGCCCTTGATGTCGCCGAACTTCGTGTATGGCGAACAGTCGATCGCCGACGCCGAGGCGTTCGACGAGCTGTCGCTGTCGGAGTCATCGCTCCCGCCGCACGCCGCGACGCTGAAAACCAGCCCAGCGCTCAGCGTGCCGGCAAGCGCGGCGCGAAAACGCGGGCTCCTTGGTTGACCGAACATACCGCTCCCTATGTCAAATCGCGCCTCCGACGTCCGAAGACGTCGCCGTCCGAAGCGCTACTTGGCTCACAGTCAAGAGGTAACCGGGACGTTGCGCAATGATTTCCGCTCGATCGACTCGGTAACGATACGGCAGCGGTCATCCGGCGCCTTAACCGGTTAAGGGAGAACTCCTGGTCACACCCTCAAAGCCCTTGAAGAGACCCTAGTCGCAAAGCGGCCGCCCCGCTGGATATCTGGGATATCCGGTGGGACGGCCGGTGTGTCTCGCCGAAATCGGGCTTACCCGGCGATTGCCAAATATTTGTATCCGAGCCGGGCCATCCGCTCGGCGTCCAGCACGTGCCGGCCATCGAGCAGGATCGGTGTGCGCATGAGGCCGACGAACTTGCCCCAGTCGAGCTCGAGGTACTGCGCCCACTCGGTGACCAGCACAACCGCGTCGCAGTCATCGAACAGGGCGTCCAGCGAGTCGCTCAGGTACGGCGCCAGCGACGGCTGCTCCCGGCGGAAGCGCTCGCCCGCGATCGGGTCGTGCAGTCGCACCCGGGCGCCCCGGGCCAGCAGCAGATTCGCGATGTCCAGCGCGGGCGAATCACGCAAGTCGTCAGTGTTGGGCTTGAATGCGATACCGAGCAGGCCGATCTTGCGGCCTTTCAGAATGCGCAACTCGTCCTGGAGACGCTCGACCGCGATAAGGCGCTGCCGTTCATTCACCTCGCGGGCCGCCTGCACGATCGGCATCGAGTAGTTGTACTCCGCCGCGGTGGCGATCAGGGCCTTGGTGTCCTTGCCGAAACAGGAGCCGCCCCAGCCGACGCCGGCCTGCAGGAAACGCGAGCCGATCCGCTGGTCGAGGCCCATGCCCCGGGTGACCTCGGAGATGTCCGCGCCGACCTTGGCGGCCAGCTGGCCGATCTCGTTCGCGTAGCTGATCTTCAGGGCCAGGAACGCGTTCGCCGCGTACTTGATGAGCTCGGCCGAGGCCAGGTCGGTGGAGACCAGCGGGACCGCGCCGATGTCGTCCGGCCGAGGCGAGAAGCTCGGGGCGGTGAACGTCTGGTTGATGATCGGCCGGTAGAGCTGGTTGAGCACCTCGAGGCTGCGCGGATTGTCCGACCCGATCACGATCCGGTCGGGGAAGAGGGTGTCGTGGATCGCATTGCCCTCGCGCAGGAACTCGGGGTTGGAGGCCACCGAGAATTCGCAGCCGGCCGGGCGGTCCGCGCGCTGGGCGAACGACTCACGCAGAATCGCGTCCACCCAGTTGCCGCTGCCGATCGGCACGGTCGACTTGTTCACCACGACGGTGAAGTCGTGGTCGAGATTCTGCGCCACGCTCTCCGCGGCCGAGCGCAGGTAACGCAGGTCGGGGCTGCCGTCGTCGGCCGACGGGGTCTGCACCGCGACGAACACCACATCGGCGCCGGGCACCGCCTCGGCGTAACTGGTGGTGAAGGTCAGGTTGGCGGTGGCCTCGGCGAGCAGGTCCTCCATGCCGGGCTCGTAGATGGGGCAACTGCCCCCGGTGAGCATGTCGATCTTCTGCTGATCCAGATCGACGCAGGTCACCTCATGTCCGAGGAAGGCGAGGCTGACCCCGGTGGTGAGGCCGACATAGCCGGTACCGACAACGCAAACCTTCATGTAACGCTCCTCCACGCAATCAACGCCAGATGATACACAGCCTGGTAAACGCCAAAACGTCCACTTGGTTGACGGAAAGTGGTCGCCCCATTTCGGGGCGTTGCTGAACGTTTTAAGCAATTAACTGGAGTCAATTGACTTCGGTTAGTTCAGGAATGGCGTCCGGCAAAAGCGGTGCGAGCCCCCGCGGCAGGTCTTTATCTCCACGATTGTCAACTTAAGGTTTCCAGGGCTTGACAGCCGTGTGTCCGGGACCGACGCTTCTGGGAGCGCTCCCATGTGCACGTACGTCTATGGAAGGTGCCGGATGAGAAGACTGGCCATCGGGGCGAGCATCGCCGCCCTGTTAGCCGGGGCGGTGGCGGTCGCCCTGGCCCAGCCCAACACGGCTTCGGCCGCCGCGGCTGACCCGTACAACTGGAAGAACGTCCGGATCGACGGAGGCGGCTTCGTCCCAGCCGTCGTCTTCAACCCGGGCGAGAAGAACCTGATCTACGCCCGCACGGACATCGGCGGCGCCTACCGATGGAACGAGACCGGCCAGAGCTGGACCCCGCTGCTCGACTGGGTCGGCCAGAACAACTGGGGTTACAACGGCGTGCTGGCCATCGCGCCCGACCCGGTCGACACCAACCGGGTCTACGCGGCCGTCGGCATGTACACCAATGACTGGGATCCGAACAACGGCGCGATCCTCCGCTCGACCGACAAGGGCAACACCTGGCAGATCACCACGCTGCCGTTCAAGAACGGCGGCAACATGCCCGGCCGGGGCGTCGGCGAGCGGCTCGCGGTCGACCCGAACAACAACAAGAACGTCTACTTCGCCGCCGAGGGTGGCAACGGCCTGTATCGATCCACCGACTACGGCGTGACGTTCAGCAAGGTCACCAGCTTCCCGAACGCCGGCAACTACGTGCAGGACGCGGCGGACACCAACAACTACCTGAACCAGAACCAGGGTCTGAGCTGGGTCTCGTTCGGCGCCGCCAACCAGGTCTTCGTGGGTGTGGCCGACAAGTCCAACCCGGTCTACCGATCGAACGACGGCGGCTCGACCTGGACCGCGATCGCCGGCGCCCCGACCGGCTATCTCGCGCACAAGGGCGTCGTCCAGGGCGACTACCTCTACATTTCCACGAGCGACACCGGCGGACCGTACGACGGGGCTGCCGGACAAGTCTGGAAATATCAGATTTCGACGGGCACGTGGACCGACATCACCCCGACGCCGGCCGCCGACGCCTATTACGGCTACAGCGGGCTCACTGTTGATCAACAAAAACCCGGCACGCTGATGGTCGCCACCCAGATCTCCTGGTGGCCGGACGCCATCTTCTTCCGCAGCACCGACTACGGCGCCACCTGGACCCGGGCCTGGGACTGGACGAGCTACCCCAGCATGTCCAAGCGCTACACGATCGACATCTCGGCCAACCCGTGGCTCGACTTCAACCAGAACCCGACGCCGCCGGAGTCCACCCCGAAGCTCGGCTGGATGAACGAGACGCTCGCGATCGACCCGTTCAACTCCAGCCGGATGATGTACGGCACCGGCGCCACGCTCTACGGCACCACGAACCTCACCAACTGGGACGCCGGCTCCACCATCACGATCAAGCCGGTGGCCAAGGGCATCGAGGAAACGGCCGTCCTCGACCTCGCCGCCCCGCCGTCCGGCGCGCCGCTGGTCAGCGCACTCGGCGACATCGGCGGTTTCTACCACGCATCGCTCGACACGGTGCCGGCCAGCTTCCACGACACCCCCTCGCTGGGCAGCAACACGTCCCTCGACTTCGCCGAACTCACGCCCACAGTGTTCGCGCGAGTCGGGAACGCCGACGCGGCCCCGCACATCGGGATCAGCTCCGACGGCGGCCAGAACTGGTACCAGGGCCAGGAGCCGTCCGGGGTGACCGGCGGCGGCACGATCGCGGTCGGCGCCGACGCCGGCTCCATGGTCTGGTCGCCCCAGGGCACCGGGGTCTACTACTCGACCACGCGCGGCAGCTCGTGGACGGCGTCGACCGGCATCCCGGCCGGCGCGGTCGTCGAATCCGATCGGGTCAACCCCAAGACCTTCTACGCGTACGCCGCGGGGAAGTTCTACACCAGCACCGATGGCGGCGCGACGTTCACCGCGTCGTCCGCGACGCTGCCCACCACCGGCCGGTTGCACCTCAAGGCCGTCCCCGGCACCGCCGGCGAGGTCTGGGTCGCGGGGGAGAGCGGTCTGCTCAAGTCCACCGACTCCGGCGCCACCTTCACCAAGGTCGCCTCGGTGACCTCCGGCATCAACGTCGCCTTCGGCAAGGCCGCCCCGGGCCAGGCGCACAAGGCGATCTTCCTGGTCGGCACGGTCGACTCCGTCACCGGCGTGTTCCGCTCCGACGACGCCGGCACCTCCTGGGTCCGGATCAACGACGACGCCCACCAGTACGGCAACGCGGGCGACGCCCTGGCCGGTGACCCGAACATCTTCGGGCGCGTCTACCTGGGCACCAACGGCCGCGGCATCTTCTACGCCGACCGCACCACCACGGCCACGACGGCGCCGACCACCTCGCCGACCGTGGGCCCGACCACCACGGTTTCACCGACCGTTTCACCGACCGTCTCACCGACCGTCACCACGTCCCCGACCGCATCCCCGGCCACCGGGGGCTGCACGGCGACGTACAAGGTCACCGGCCAGTGGAGCGGTGGCTTCCAGGGTGAGGTCAGCGTCCTGAACACGGGCAGCGCGGCCACCAAGAGCTGGACCGTGGGCTGGACCTTCACCGGCGGCCAGACCGTCTCGCAGGTCTGGAACGGCGCCGGCAGCCAGACCGGCACCGCGGTCAAGGTCGCCAACGCCGGTTACAACGGCACGCTCGCTGCGAACGCGTCCACCACGTTCGGCTTCCTGGCGAGCTCGGCCGGCACCACCAACCCGGTTCCGTCCCCGATCACCTGCTCGGCGACCAGCTGAGCCTCTCCCCAACCCCCACGAAAGGAACTCCCGTGCTCCCACGAGAGAGACGTCTGAGGCGCTTGCGCCGAGGACTGGCAGTCGGCGGCACCGTCGTCCTCGGTGCCGGCGTTGCCCTGGTCGCAGGCGTGCCGGCGCACGCCGCGGCCGGCTGCACCGTCGTCTACAAGGTCCAGAGCGCGTGGTCCGGCGGCTTCACCGGCGACATCCAGATCACCAACGCCGGTGACCCGGTGAGCAGCTGGAAGCTCGAGTACGACTTCCCGGACGCCTCGCAGAAGGTGGCGCAGGGCTGGAACGGCGTCTACTCGCAGTCCGGCGCGCACGTCACGGTCAACAACGCGAGCTGGAACGGCAGCATCGGCACCAACGCGACGGTGGGCACCGGCTTCAACGGCACCTTCACGTCCGCCAACCCGGTGCCGACCGCGTTCAGCCTCAACGGGACCGCCTGCAACGGCGCGGCCGCCGCACCGACCGTCGCCATCTCCTCGCCGGCCGCCAACACGCGGTTCACCGCGCCGGCCAGCATCCCGATCGCGGCCACCGCCACCGCGGCGACCGGGCAGACGATCAGCAAGGTCGAGTTCTACCACGACGGACTGCTGGTCAACACCGACACGGCCGCGCCGTACGCGTACACCTGGACCGGGGTTCCGGCCCAGACCGCGGCCTACCACCTGCAGGCCGTCGCGTACGACGGCGCCGGCGCCAAGAGCAGCACCGCCGACGTGCCGGTCTTCGTCGACGCCAGCACCTCGCCGGCGATCGTCGCCGACGCCGCCAGTGTGTCGGTGGCGCCCGGCGCGAGCTCGACGTTCAAGCTGGCGCTCTCGTCCGCGCCGACCGCGAACGTGACGGTGGCGCTCGCCCGCACCGCCGGGGTCACCACGGTGTCGGCCACGCCGGCGTCGCTGACCTTCACGCCGTCGAACTGGAGCACCGGGCAGACCGTCACCGTCGCGGCGACCGCCGCGGCCACGGCCGGCACGAACGCCACCCTCTCGGCCACCGCCACCGGTTACACCACAGCGACGGTGACCGCGAACGTGGTGACGGCCGGCACCGTCGACGACCGGTTCACCCAGATGTACAACGACATCAAGAGCTCGGCCAACGGCTACTTCAGCCCGGAGGGCGTGCCCTACCACTCGATCGAGACGCTGATCGACGAGGCGCCGGACCAGGGTCACGAGACCACGTCCGAGGCGTTCAGCTACTGGCTGTGGCTGGAAGCCGAGCACGGCGCCACGACGCAGGACTGGGCGCCGTTCAACGCGGCCTGGTCGACGATGGAGAAGTACATCATCCCGTCGCACGCCGACCAGCCCACCAACGCCAACTACAACGCGGCGAAGCCGGCCACCTACGCGGCCGAATACCCGCTGCCGTCGCAGTACCCGTCGGCGCTGGACTCGAGCGTGTCGGTCGGCACCGACCCGCTGGCGTCGGAGCTGAAGAGCGCGTACGGCACCGACGACATCTACGCCATGCACTGGCTGCTGGACGTCGACAACACCTACGGCTTCGGCCACTGCGGTGACAAGACCACCCGGGTCGCCTACATCAACACCTTCCAGCGCGGGCCGCAGGAGTCGACGTGGGAGACCGTCCCGCAGCCGTCCTGCGACACGTTCACCGCCGGTGGGCCGAACGGCTACCTGGACCTGTTCACCAAGGACGCCAGCTACGCCAAGCAGTGGAAGTACACCGACGCCCCGGACGCGGACTCGCGCGCGGTGCAGGCGGCGTACTGGGCGTACACCTGGGCGACCGCGCAGGGCAAGGGCTCGCAGATCTCCACGGCCGTGACCAACGCCGCGAAGATGGGTGACTACCTGCGCTACTCGTTCTACGACAAGTACTTCAAGCAGCCCGGCTGCACGTCGACCGGTTGCGCGGCGGGCACCGGCAAGAACGCCTCCAGCAACCTGATGTCCTGGTACTACGCCTGGGGCGGCGCGACCGACACGAGCGCCGGCTGGGCGTGGCGGATCGGCTCGAGCACCAGCCACTTCGGCTACCAGAACCCGATGGCCGCCTACATCCTGTCCAACGTCACCGCGTTCGCCCCCAAGGGTTCGACCGCCAAGTCGGACTGGACGGCCAGCCTGAGCCGGCAGCTCGAGTTCTACCAGTGGCTGCAGTCCTCCGAGGGCGCCATCGCCGGTGGCGCGACCAACAGCTGGAACGGCAACTACTCGGCGCCGCCGTCCGGCACGCCGACGTTCTACGGCCTGTCCTACGTCGAGGCGCCGGTCTACGCCGACCCGCCGTCCAACCAGTGGTTCGGCATGCAGACCTGGTCGCTGGAGCGGCTGGCCGAGTACTACTACACGACCGGTGACGCCAAGGCCAAGACGGTGCTCGACAAGTGGGTCACCTGGGCCCTGGCCAACTCCACCATCAGCGCCACCAGCTTCGAGATCCCGTCCGACCTGACCTGGTCGGGCTCGCCGGCCACCTGGAACGCGTCCAGCCCGGCCGCGAACACCAACCTGCACGTCACGGTCAAGACCAAGGGCACCGACCTCGGTGTGGCCGGGTCGTTCGCGAAGCTGCTGACCTACTACGCCGCCAAGTCCGGCAACACGGCGGCGAAGACGGCCGCGAAGAACCTGCTCGACGCGATCTGGACGCACAAGGACGCCAAGGGCGTCTCGGTGACCGAGACCCGCGCCGACTACAACCGGTTCGACGACGTCTACAACGCCTCGACCGGCCAGGGCCTCTACATCCCGCCGGGCTGGAGCGGCACCATGCCGAACGGCGACGCGATCGCCCCCGGCAAGTCCTTCCTGGACATCCGCTCCTGGTACAAGAACGACCCGGACTGGCCGAAGGTCCAGGCCTACCTGAACGGCGGCGCGGCGCCGACGTTCAACTACCACCGTTTCTGGGCCCAGGTCGACGTCGCCACCGGCTACGCCGACTTCGCCCGGCTGTTCCCGAACGGCTGAGAGGAGAACCATGAAAATCAAGAGATTGCTGGTGTACGCCGCGGCAGCGATGCTGGCCGCCGGCCTCGGGGCGGTGACGATGCCGTCCTCGGCGAGTGCGCACGGCACCATGATGACGCCGGGCAGCCGGACCTGGCTGTGCTACCAGGACGGTAAGACCGCCACCGGTGAGATCGTGCCGAAGAACGCGGCCTGTGCGGCCGCGATCGCCAAGAGCGGCGTCACCGCGATGTACAACTGGTTCGCCGTGCTCCGTTCCGACGGGGCCGGCCGGGTGGACGGGTTCCTGCCGGACGGCACGCTGTGCAGCGGCGGGACCGGTGGGCCGTACGACTTCACCGGTTTCAACCTGGCCCGGACCGACTGGCCCAAGACCCACCTGACGGCCGGCAAGACGATCGAGATCGACTACAACGACTGGGCCAAGCACCCGGGCACGTTCTCGCTCTACATCACCAAGGACGGTTACGACCCGACCAAGCCGATGGCCTGGAGCGATCTCGAGCCGACGCCGTTCAACCAGTCGACCAACCCGCCCGCCGACGGCGGGCCGGGCACCGACACCGGGCACTACTACTGGAACGCCACCCTGCCGTCCGGCAAGACCGGCAACCACCTGATCTACTCGGTGTGGTCCCGGTCGGACAGCACCGAGACGTTCTACGGCTGCTCCGACGTGGTCTTCGACGGCGGCAACGGTGAGGTCACCGGGGTCGGCGGCACCACCACGACGACGCCGCCCACCACCACACCCACCACGACGCCGACGACCTCGCCGACGACGTCGCCCACCACCTCGACGCCGACCACCTCGCCCACCAGCACTCCGAGCGAGACCGGCTGCGCCGCGATGTACAACATCACCGGCGCGTGGACGGGCGGATTCCAGGCCGAGGTGATGGTGCACGCGCTCAGTGCGCCGATCGGCAAGTGGACCGTGAACTGGACGTTCCCCGGGTCGCAGACCGTGACTCAACTCTGGAGCGGGACGGCCACCACCAGCGGTTCGCTGGTGACGGTCAAGAACGCGAGCTGGAACGGGACGGTCGCGGCCGGCAGCTACACCACCTTCGGGTTCCTGGGGTCAGGGACCGCGCCACCGACGGTCAACAACCTGACCTGCAGTACGGCGTAACCCGAAAAAACCGGGCGGCGGCGTGTGAGCGCCGCCGCCCGGTGCACTACTTGGCCAGCTCGAACGTCTCGCTCAAGGTGTCGTAGGCCGGCTTCGGTTGCAGGTTCTCGTCCATCGGGGTGGCCGAACCCTCACCGTCGAAGACGCCCGGCACCCAGTTGTACTTGTCCGTGAAACCCCACACCGTGTACGACACGCAGTGGCGAACCAGCAGGCAGGCGCGCAGCATCAGGCCGAAGCCCTCGGCCTGGGCCTGCACCTTGGTCGAGTCGGACGGCAGGATCATCCGCACGTCGACCTCGGTGAAGGCGGTCTTGATGCCGAGGGCGTCGAAACGGCGCACGTTCTGCAGGACGTCGCCCGGCAGGCCGTACTGGATGCCGAGGTGCCCCTGCATGCCGAAGCCCTGCACCGGCACGCCCTGCGCCCGCAGCGACTTGATCAGGGTGTAGTAGGCGTCGCTCTTCGCGCTGATCCACTCGACGTTGTAGTCGTTGAGGAACAGCAGCGCGTTCGGGTCGGCCTGGTGCGCCCAGCGGAACGCGTCGGCGATGTAGCCGGGGCCGAGCGCCCGCAGCCAGATCGTGTCGCGCAGGGTGCCGTCCTCGTTCAGCACCTCGTTCGCCACGTCCCACGCCCACACCTTGCCCTTGAAATGCCCCACCTCATCGAAGATGTGCTTCCGCAGCAACGCTTTCAGCTGCGCCGGCGTGAAGTTGGCCTCGGTCAGCCAGGACGGGTTCTGGCTGTGCCAGACCAGGGTGTGCCCGCGCACGGCCTGGCCGTTGCGCCGGGCGAACTTGATCAGGTCGTCGGCCGGCCCCCAGTTGTACGTGCCCTGGGTGGGTTCGACCTCCGCCCACTTCATCACGTTCTCCGGTGTGACGGTGTCGAACTCGGCCGCGACCGCGGCCGCGTACGGGGCATCGGTGGCCAGTGCCGACATGTCGACCGCGGTGCCGATCCGGGTGCCGGTGCCGCGGGCGGCCGCCCGCAATCCGGTATCGCCGGCGGTGGCCGCGCCGGTCGGCAGCACGGCCACGCTCAACGCGGTCAGGGCGGCGAGAGCGGCCGCCCCGAACGCTGTCCTTTTCGGAATCATTTGGCGTTCCCTCCGGTGGTGGATCCGAAAGTTCCGGTAACTTGCGGAAAGCTTCGTGCCCACGTGCGCGCACGTCAATGGCGGATTTCTCTCGAAGATCAACCGGCTGAGGGCCTTGACGACATAGATCGACCCCTCTACGTTACGAATGTTCGGCTGACATGTTTCCGAAACTTCCGCCCGTCCTCCCGGGGGTTCCACGTGTCCCGCTCCCTTTTTCGCTGCCTGGCCGCTGCCGTCACGGTGGCCGGCGCCCTGACCGTCACGCCCTCCGCCGCCCTCGCTCACGGCGGCCCCACCCCGGTCGTGGTCGACACCGCCCGCGGCCATGGCAACGTCGTCAGCTTCACGTTCGACGACGGCCCCAATCCGCCGGACACCCTGCACCTGCTCGCGGTGCTCCGGAAGAACCACGTGAAGGCGGTCTTCTGCCTCGTCGGCGACCAGGTCAAGGCCCACCCCGAGGTGGTCCGGCGGATCGCGGCCGAGGGCCACACCCTCTGCAACCACTCGATGCACCACGACGACCTGAGCACGTGGACGCCCGCGCAGATCGAGGCCGACCTCGCCGCCACGAGCGCGCTGATCCACCAGGCGGTCCCGTGGGCGCACATCGCCTACTTCCGCGCTCCGTACGGCGCGTGGGGGCAGTCCCCGCAGGTCGCCGCGGACCTCGGCATGCAGCCGCTCGGGTGGCGCTTCGACATCGAGGACTGGGTCCCGCCCGGCGCCGACGTGCTGGCCCAGCGGATCCGCGACCGCCTCACGCCCGGCGCGGTGATCCTCATGCACGACGGCGGCGGCGACCGCAGCCAGACCGTCGAGGCAGTCGCCCAGATCATTCCCGAGCTGCGCGCCGAGGGCTGGCGCCTGACCCTGCCGCTGCGCCGCGGCTGATTGCGGAGAACACGATGCCCACCACCCACCGCGAACCCCACGCCGCCGGCCGCGAGGCCGCCGCCCCCGCTGCCTCCGCCACGCGGCGCGAGCTGCTCACCCTGGCGGCCGGGACCGCTGCCGGCGCCGCGGTCGCCGCCGCCGGTGTCGGCGCCGCCCCGGCCTTTGCCGCCGGATCCGGCGCCGGGGCCGCCACCCCGGCGTCCAGCGCGGGCGACTGGGTCGCCACTTGGGCGGCCGTGCCCACCACCATCCCGAGCCGGGGCACGCCGACCGTCCTCGAACGGCAGACCGTGCGGCACGTCGTGCACGCCTCGGCCGGCGGCGACGAGATTCGCATCCGGCTCACCAACGAGTTCGGCGAGACGCCGCTGCGGATCGGGGGCGTGCACGTCGCTCTGCGCGACGGCACGGGCGCTTCGACGGCGATCGTGCCCGGCACCGACCGCCGGGTCACCTTCTCCGGCCACACGGACGCCACCATCCCGGCGGGCGCGCCGTTGGTCAGCGACCCGGTCCGGCTTCGCCTGCCCGCCGGGGGAGACCTGGCGATCAGCGTCTATTTCCCGGAGCGTACGACGGTGACGACGCTCGCCGCGTTCGCGTACCAGGACAACGTCATCGCGAACGGTGACGTCACCGCCGCGCGGACCGTCACCGCGGCCGCCACCCTGCAACAGGACCTGTTCCTCTCCGCGGTAGCCGTGCGTAAGCGCGGCGGCGCCGCGATCGTCACCCTCGGAGACTCGATCACCAATGGCGCCAACACCGTCGCGAACCTCAATCACCGCTGGCCCGACCTGCTCGCCGCCCGCCTGCGCTCGGCGCACCTCGACCTCGGAGTCGCCAATCTGGGCGTCTCGGGCAACCGGCTCCTGCACGACCCGAACCCGCCGGCCGGCAGCGACGCCGAGACGTTCGCCAACTACTTCGGCGTCAGCGGGCTGCGCCGCTTCGACCGGGACGTGCTCGCCCAGCCGGGCCGCCGCTTCCTGATCGTGCTGCTCGGCGTCAACGACCTCGGGCACCCGGGCACGGTCGCACCGCCGTCCGAGGTGGTCAGCGCGGACGACCTGATCGCCGGGCACCGGCAGTTGATCGCCCGGGCCCACGAGGGCGGGCTCGCCGCGTACGCCGGGACGATCCTGCCGTTCAAGAACGACACGCTCGGGTTCTACACACTCGAGAACGAGGCCAAGCGGCAGTTGCTCAACACCTGGATCCGGACCGGCGGCGAGTACGACGGGGTGATCGACTTCGACCGGGCGATGGGCGACCCGGCCGACCCGATCGCCCTCAACCCGGCCTACGACTCCGGCGACCACCTGCACCCGAACGACGCCGGCATGGCGGTGATGGCCGCCGCCGTGCCGTTGCGGCTGTTCCGGTGACGGCGCCGCGAGTGACCAGGCGAACCCTGCTGGGCGGGGCGCTGGCCGCGCCCCTGCTCGGGGCGCCCGCGGCGGCGCACGCCACCGCCGCCGCGCCCGACCAGACCGCCGGCTACGTCCGCACCCGCACCGGCCCCGGCCGGTTCGCGCTGGCCGGCGCGCCGGTTCTGGTGTCCGAGTCGGACTTCCCGGGCGTCGTCCGGGTCGCCGCCGATCTGCGGAGCGACCTCCACCGGGTCACCGGCGCCGACCCGGTCGATCAGCAGGACCCGATCATCCTCGGCACGATCGGCCGCAGCCCGCTGATCGACCAGATCGTCGCCCGGGGCAAGCTCGACGTCGCCGGCATTCGCGGAAGGTGGGAGACGACGATCGAGCAGATCGTCGACCACCCGCTGCCCGGCATCCGGCGCGCATTCGTCATTGCCGGCAGCGATCAGCGCGGAAGCATCTACGGCGCCTACGACCTGTCGCGGAACATCGGGATCTCGCCCTGGCATTTCTGGGACGACGTTCCGGCCGCCCACCACGACGACCTTTTCGTGCTGCCGGGCCGGCACACCCAGGGCACCCCGGCGGTGCGGTACCGCGGCTTCTTCATCAACGACGAGAACCCGGCCACCGGCACCTGGGCGCCCGGATACTTCGGCCCCGGAAAGGCGCCCGGCTATCCGGGCGGGCTCAACGCCGACTATTTCGCCAAGGTCTTCGAGACGATGCTGCGGCTCAAGGCCAACTATCTGTGGCCGGCCGTGTGGGGGCGGGCGTTCGCCGAGGACGACCCGCTCAACCACGCGACCGCCACCCGCTACGGCGTCGTCATGGGCACCTCGCACGAGGCGCCGATGATGCGCGGCATCGAGGAATGGAACCGGCATCCGGCCGGGACCGGTGAATGGAGCTTCCGCCGCAACCCCGACGCCATCAAGTCGTATTGGCGCGCCGGCGCGGAACGCATGCGTGATCAGGACATCGAAGGCGTCATCACGCTCGGCATGCGCGGCAACGGCGACGTGTCGTTGCCGGACGGCGACGGCATCGACCTGATGAGCTCGATCATCGACAGCCAGCGGGCGATCCTGCAGGACACCGGGCTGATCGGCCGGCCCCAGGTGCAGACCCTCTACAAGGAGGTGCAGCGCTACTGGGACTCGGGCTATCGGCCGCCGGACGACGTGACCGTCGTGTTCTGCGACGACAACTGGGGCAACCTGCGCAAGCTGCCGGACCCCTCACTGCCGGCCCGCAGCGGTGGCTACGGCATGTACTACCACTTCGACTACGTCGGGGACGGCCGCAACTACAAATGGGCGGACACGGCCAATCTGACGAACACCTGGGAGCAGTTGCATCTCGCGTACACCAGCGGGGTTGATCGCCTCTGGGTGGCCAACGTCGGTGACCTGAAGAACGAGGAACTGCCCATCCAGTTCTTCCTCGATTACGCCTGGGATCCGTCGGCGTGGCCGGTGACGGCACTGGGGGAGTGGACCCGGCAGTACGCCGCTGCGAACTTCGGCGGATCGCTCGCGCCGGCGATTGCCGGGCTGCTCGAGGAGTACGGCCGGTTGCAGTCCCGCCGCAAACCGGAGCTGCTCAACCGGCGGATCACGGTGGATCCGGCGAAGAACATCGCCACCGATCCGACCGCGGTGGTCTACCACGACCAGGCCACGCCGTTCAGCCTCACCGATTACGGCGAGATGGATCGGGTCACCGAGGAATGGCTCGCACTCGCCGCGCGAGCGTCCCGGTTGCGAGCAAGAATCCCGGCCGTCTGGCAGGACGCCTATTACCAGCTCGTCTATTACGCCCTGAAGGACACGGCGATCATCTACGACCTGCGCCGGGCCGAGTTCACCAACATCCGCTATGCCGCGGAAGGCAGGGCCGGCACCAATGCGCTCGCCGATCGGGCCGAGGCGCTGTTCGCCGAGGACCAGGCGATGAGCGACTACTACAACAACACCCTGGCCGGCGGGAAGTGGCACAACTGGCAACTGCAACCCAAGATCGGGTACGGGAACGTGGCCCGGTACGGGCCGAACGCGTCCTGGCAGCAGCCGGAACTCAACAACGTGGCGCTGCCGGACGAGATCTTCCCGTACGTGCAGCGGATCACCCTGCCACCCGAATCGGCGATGGGGGTCTTCGCCGACGGGGGCGGGCCCGACCTGCCGACCTTCAGCCCCTGGCAGAGCCAGCCGGCGCAGTACATCGACGTCTACAACCGCGGGACCACGCCGTTCCGCTACACGATCAGTAGCGGCGCGCCGTGGCTGCGCGTGACGCCGTCGTCCGGGACCGTCACCGACCAGGTGCGGGCGCTGGTGACGGTGGACTGGCGCAGGGCGCCGCGTGGGGTGCGGTCGGTGCCGATCACCATCACCGGGGCCGGCACGACGACCGTGGTGCAGGCGCCCGTCTCCCACCCGTCGCTGAAGCCGGCCGGGTTCCTCGAGGCCAACGGCTACGTCGCGATCGAGGCCGACCACTACGGCCGCCGGACCGGGAACTGGCTGCTGCTGCCCGGCATCGGCAAGACCGGCAACGGCCTGGTCTCGGTGGACGGAACCGGGCGGCTCGACTACCCGATGACGCTGACCAGCAGCGGGCCGGTCACGATCACCGCCTACCTGTCGCCGCGCAACAACGTGCGGCCCACCGACGGCCTCAAATACGCGATCTCGGTCGACGGGGCGGCGCCGCAGGTGGTCAACGTGACCATCGCGACCGGCGCCAACGACACCACGATGAACCGGCAGTGGGCGCGCAACACGTCCGACAACATCAACCGGACCACGACGACGCACACGATCGCCGCGCCCGGCCGGCACACGCTGACGTTCTGGGCGGTCGACCCGACCGTCATCGTCCAGCGGCTCGTCGTCGACACCGGCGGCGTCAAGTACAGCTATCTCGGCCCGCCCGAGAGCCGGAGGTCCTGACATGCGCCGACGTGCGCTTCTCGGGGCCGGCGGGGCGGCGCTCCCGGCCGCCCTGCTGGCCGGCTCGCCGGCGTCCGCCCACCGGGCCCGGCGCTGGGTGCACACCTGGGTGGCGATGCCGCAGCTCACCGAGCCGGGCAACATGCCGCCGGCGCCGTTCACCGGGGAGTCGGTGGTGTTCGCCGACACCACGCTCCGGCAGACGGTGCACGTGACGATCGGCGGGCCGCAGGTCCGGGTCCGCTTCTCCAACGCGTTCGGCGGGGCGACCCTGCCACTGACGGCGGCCGCGATCGGCCGCCCGGCGGACGGGCGAGCCGGGGTTCCTGGGGTGGCCCCCGGCAGCCTCCGTCCGCTCACCTTCGGCGGCCGGCCGGGCGTGGCCGTGCCGGTGGGCGCGCAGGTCGTCTCCGACCCGGTCACTCTCCCTATCCAGGCCGGCGAGAACCTGTCCGTCACGGTGTATTCGGCGGCCGGCCAGGCGAGCCGCAACCTCACCTCGCACCCGGGTTCGCGCACCACGTCGTACCTGATCAAGGGTGATTTTCATGCCTCGCCCACGCTGGCCGGCGCGGTCGGGGTCGACCACTGGTACCTGATCAGCGGGGTCGAGGTGCTGGCCTCGGCGCCGGCGCTGGCCATCGTCGGTGACTCGCTCACCGACGGGCGGGGGTCGACGACCAACGGCAACGACCGGTGGCCGGACCAGCTCTTCGCCCGGCGGCAGCGGGTGGCCGTGCTCAATCAGGCAGCCGGCGGCAACCGGGTCCTCGACGACGGCCTCGGCCCGAACGTGCTGGCCCGCCTCGACCGCGACGTGCTGGCCACCGGCGGCGTGGACCGCATGCTGATCTTCGAGGGCGTCAACGACATCGGCACCGCCCCCGCCACCGTCGCCGGCCAGAAGCAGGTCGCCGACGACCTGCTGTTCGCCTTCGAGCAGGTGGTGACCCGGGCGCACGCCCGCGACCTCGCCGTCTACGGCGCGACGATCACCCCGTTCGGCGGCAACACCGGTTACGACGACCCGGCGGGCCTGCGCGAGGCCGCCCGCCAGACGATCAACGCCGCGATCCGCCGCGGCCGGATCTTCGACGAGTTCGCCGATTTCGACGTCGCGGCCCGTGATCCCGCGCTCCCGAGACAGCTGAACCCGGCCTACGACGGCGGTGACCACCTGCACTTCAACCCCACCGGCTACAGCGCCCTGACCGCCACGATCCCGCTGAGTTGGCTGACGGCATAGGGCGTCAGCGAGGCTTTGCCCTGCTTACCGATACGCGCTGCTCTGCTTACCGATACGCGCCATCGGCGCGTATATGTAAGCAGAGCAAAGCCTCGGCCTACTCGAAGCGGGAGGTGTCGCCGGCGCCGACGCGGAGGATCTCCGGCTCGCCGTCGGAGAGGTCGATCACCGTGGTCGGTTCGACGCCGCACTCCTCGCCCGAGTCCACGACCGCGTCGACCTGGTGGTCGAGGGCTTCCTTGATCTCCCAGCCCATGGTCATCGGCTCTTCCTCGCCGGGCAGCAGCAGCGTGCTGGAGACCAGCGGCTCACCCAGCTCGGCCAGCAGCGCCTGGGTCACCGTGTGCTCGGGAATGCGGACCCCGACGGTCTTCTTCTTGGGGTGCAGCAGGCGGCGCGGCACCTCCCTGGTGGCCGGCAGGATGAACGTGTACGGGCCCGGCGTCGACGCCTTGACCAGGCGGAACGACGCGTTGTTGAGCTGTACGAACTGGCCGATCTGGGCGAAGTCGCGGCACATCAGCGTGAAGTGGTGGCGATCGTCGAGATGCCGGACCTCACGCATCCGGTCGAGGCCGTCCTTGTTGCCCATCCGGCAGCCCAGCGCGAAGCACGAGTCGGTCGGGTAGGCGATCAGACCATCCGCCCGCAAGATGTCCACGACCTGCCGGATCGAGCGCGGTTGCGGGTTGTCCGGATGCACGTCGAAATACTTCGCCACTCCCGCCAGCCTAGACCGGGCCACCGTCTCCCAACTGGCCATCCCCCCACTCCGGTCGCGCTGGCAGGCTCGACAGCGTGCGGAACGTAGCAGTCCTGATGTCGTCCACCGTCCGCCCGTTCGAGCTGGCCGCCTACTGCGAGCTCTTCGGCACCGACCGGACGGCCGCCGGCGTGCCCGCCGTCGACTTCGCGATCGTCTCGCACCGTCCCGGCGTGCCGGTGCCCACCTTCGGCGGGCTGACCATCACGCCCGCTGCCGGCCTCTCCCGGCTGACGGCGGCCGACCTGGTGGCGATCGCCCCGCCGGACACGCCGTCGCGCGAGGCGGACCCGGCGGTCGCCGAGGCGCTGCGGGCTGCCGCCGCCCGGGGCACGCGACTGGTCGCGGTCTCCTCCGCGGCCTTCACCCTGGCGTCGGCCGGGCTTCTCGACGACCGGACGATCGCCACCGGCGAGCGGTACGCACGGCAGCTGACCGAGTGGTTCCCGCGCGTACGCGTCGATCCGGCGGCCCGCTACGTCGACGACGACCCGATCTTCACGGCCGTGGGCGTCGACCTCTGCCTGCACCTGATCCGCCGGGACCACGGCGCCGCGGCGGCCGACGCGGTGGCCCGGGACATGGTGTTCGGCCCCGCCCGGCCGCTGCCGATGACGCGCCGCCCCGACGACGACATCGCCGCCCTGCTCGACTGGGCGGCCGGCAACCTGCACGAGGACCTGTCCATCGAGGTCCTGGCCCGGCACGCGCTGCTCTCGACGCGCTCGCTAGCGAGACGCTTCCGGGCGGCGACCGGCACCACGCCGTACGCCTGGGTGCTGGAACAACGGGTGAGTCTCGCCCAGCAGTTGCTGCAGACGCAGCTGGGGGTGGAGGAGGCCGCAGGCCGAGTCGGTTTCAGTTCGGCGGCGCTGCTCCGGCAGCATTTCCAGCGCCGTTTCGGCTGCTCGCCGTCGCAGTACCGGTCGCGCTTCGCGCCGTCACCGCGTGGATGACGGCGGCCATGTCGGCGTCGCCGCGCCCCTGCTCCTCGGTCTCGGCGTAGAGCTCGCGGCAGACGTCGAGCAGGGGAGCGGCCAGCCCGTGGGCCCGCGCAGCCTCGACGATGAGCCGGTTGTTGTAGTGCACGTCCCGGATCGACGCCTGCACCGTGAAATCCTGCTCGACGAGCTTGCCGGCCTTGCCCCGGGAGACGAAGGAGGCCATCGGCCCGGCGTCCAGCACGTCCCGTAGCAGGGCCGGGTCGAGCCCGACGCCCTGCGCGAAGTGGAACGCCTCGGCCAGCCCGGTGACCATGCTGATCAGGAACGTGTTGACGGCCAGCTTCATGAGCAGCCCCTGCGGCACCGGCCCGCAGTCGACGACCTGCCGGCACATCGGCGCAAGAAGCGGCCGAACCCGGTCGCGGTCCGCCTCGTCGCCGGCCAGCATCGCGACCAGCTGACCGGCCTCGGCCGGCCCGCGCGACCCGGAGACCGGCGCCTCGACATACCGCCCGCCGTACGCCCGGATCCGTTCGCCGAGCCCGGCGGAGTATTCCGGCGAGGTCGTGCCCATGTGCACCACCGTGCGACCGGCAACGTGCGGCCCGACCACCGCGTCGATCGCCTCAGCGTGGGCCAGCATCAGAAAGACGACCTCGGCCCGCGCGAACACCTCGGCCGGCCCGGCCGCGCCGCTGGCCCCGGGCAGCTCCGCGCCGGACCGGGTCCACACCACCAGCTCGTTCCCGGCCGCGACCAGGTTCGACGCCATCGGCCGGCCCATCACGCCGAGCCCGAGAAATCCCAGCACCATGGCCTTCACGGTAGATCCCGTCCGGCCGCCCGACCGTCGTGATTGTGCGCCCGGATCACGCCGAATCCGCGGGCCGGTCAGCGGCGGCTGCGGGACCCGGCGACGAGGCTGACGCCGACGGCGGCCAGGACGACCTGGATGGCCAGCTCGATCCAGTCGACGCCGCGGGTGTCGGCGACGCCGAGGCCGGCGGCGATGAACGTGCCGATGATGGCGGCCACGATGCCGATCAGCATGGTCAGCCAGATCGAGATGCTCTGCTTGCCCGGGACCACCAGGCGCCCCAGCGCGCCGATGATCAGGCCGGTGATGATCGCGGTGATGATCCCGGTGATGTGCATTGCTGCTCCTCGAGGTGCGATGTCGCACCGTCAAATCTGCCTCGCCGCGCTGTGCGTCACATCAGGGAAACCCCGGATTCCGCTGCGAGAACGGCAATTAAGGTCGGAGGGATGGCGGAGAGCTATTTCGAGCGGGTCGGCGAGTCGAGCTACCAGCCGACGGCTCATGTCGGCGGCGCCTGGCGGCCCGACGAGCAGCACTTCAGCCCCCTCGGCGGGCTCATCGTGCACGCGATCGACCGGCACCGAGCGGCCGGGCCCGGCAACGGCCTGGTCCTCGCCCGGATCAGCTACGACATCCTCGGGAAGATCGACCTCGACGAGTGCGAGATCACCGTGGCGAGCGTCCGTCCCGGCCGCACGATCGAGCTGCTCGAGGCGACCGTCACCATCGGCGGCCGCGCCGTCGTCCGGGCCCGGGCCTGGCTGCTGGCCGCGCTGGACACCACCGCGGTCGCGGGCACCTCGATCGAGCCGCTCGCCCCGCCCGAGTCCGTCGAGCCGTGGCCGATGGCCGACCTGTGGACCGGCGGTTACATCGCGTCGATCGACGTGCGGCGCCCGGCCGACTCACCGCCCGGCCGCACCACGGCCTGGCTCACCACCGCGCTCGACCTGGTCGCGGGCGAGCCGAGCAGCCCGGTCGCGTCGTTCGTCGCGATGGTCGACACCGCCAACGGCATCGCGGTGCGGCAGAACCCGGCCGAGTGGATGTTCCCCAACGTCGACCTGACCATCCACCTGCACCGCCAGCCCGAGGGCCGCTGGACCGGCCTGGACACCACGGTCACGTTCGGCCCCGCCGGCCAGGGCCTGACCAGCACCGTCCTGCACGACCTCAATGGCCCGGTCGGCACGGCCGAACAGATCCTGACGGTCCGCCCGCTGCCGTAGAAGCGTGGCGGTCGCACCCGGGCAGGACCATGCTGGGGTGGTGGAAACTGAACTCTTCATCGGTGGCAAGTGGGTCCCGGCGTCCTCCGGGGAACGTTTCGATGTGCTCGACCCGGCGACCGGCGATGTCATCGCCACGGTTGCCAACGGCGGTGAGGCGGACGCGGTCGCCGCGGTGGAGGCGGCGGCGGAAGCGGCCGCGGCCTGGGCGGCCACGCCTCCGCGGGTTCGCGGTGAGCATCTGCGCCGGGCGTTCGAGTTGATGTCGGCGCGCGCCGACGAGCTGGCCAAGCTGATCAGCCTGGAGAACGGCAAGGCGTTCACCGACGCGAAGGGCGAGGTGACGTACGCCGCCGAGTTCTTCCGCTGGTTCGCCGAGGAAGCGGTTCGTGGCGAGGGCATCGTCAGCACCGCGCCGAGCGGGGCGAACCGGATCCTCGTCGTACGGCAGCCGGTCGGGGTCTGTGTTCTTGTCACGCCGTGGAATTTCCCGGCCGCGATGGCGACCCGCAAGATCGGCCCGGCGCTCGCCGCCGGGTGCACCGTGATCCTGAAGCCGGCCAGTGACACGCCGCTGACCGCCCTGGCCATGGCCGGCATCCTGGCCGAGGCGGGGGTGCCGGCCGGCGTGGTCAACGTGCTGCCGTCGCGCAGTTCCGGCAAGGTCGTCTCGAAGATGCTGGCCGACCCGCGGGTGCGCAAGGTGTCCTTCACCGGTTCGACCGAGGTGGGCCGGATCCTGCTGGCGCAGGCCGCGGAAAACGTGATCAACACGTCGATGGAACTGGGTGGCAACGCCCCGTTCCTGGTGTTCGCGGACGCCGACCTGGACGCCGCGCTGGACGGCGCGATGATCGCGAAGATGCGCAACGGTGGCGAGGCGTGCACGGCGGCGAACCGCTTCTACGTCGAGGCGCCGGTGGCCGAGGAGTTCTCCCGGCGGCTGGCCGAGCGGATGGCCGGCCTCGTGGTCGGGCCCGGCACCGACGAGAAGACGCAGGTCGGCCCGCTGGTCAACGAGGACACGGTGGCCAAGGTGGACAGTCTGGTCAAGGGTGCCCTGGACGGCGGCGCGACCGCGGTCACCGGCGGTGCGAGGCCGAGCGGTCCCGGCTTCTATTACCCGCCGACCGTGCTCACCGGCATCCCCGGCGACGCGCCGATCCTGAAGGAGGAGATCTTCGGGCCGGTCGC
This sequence comes from Actinoplanes sp. NPDC026619, assembly GCF_040638295.1. Classification (NCBI taxonomy): domain Bacteria; kingdom Bacillati; phylum Actinomycetota; class Actinomycetes; order Micromonosporales; family Micromonosporaceae; genus Actinoplanes; species Actinoplanes sp. NPDC026619. Next base: position 119,776 of record NZ_JBEZYA010000002.1, on the reverse strand, counting down.
GCCGATCGTGACGTTCGAGGACGAGGCGGAGGCGATCCGGTACGCGAACGACACCGAGTTCGGCCTGGTGGCGTACGTCTTCACCAAGGATCTTGCCCGTGGTCTGCGGGTGAGTGAGGCGATCGAGGCCGGCATGGTCGGCCTCAACCGGGGCCTGGTCAGTGACCCGGCGGCGCCGTTCGGCGGGGTCAAGCAGTCGGGCATCGGGCGCGAGGGCGGCCACGAGGGGCTGCTCGAGTACCTGGAGTCGAAGTACATCGCCGTCAACTGGTAAGTAGCTGAGAGTCAGGCCGGAGGCATTGCCTCCGGTCTTTCTTTTACTGCTATTGTGCTAGCAACCTAGAGGAATGGTGGTGCGGATGATCGAGTTCCACCTGGAGTCGCGATCGGGCGTCGCGCCCTACATGCAGCTCATCCAGCAGGTCCGGCACGCGATGCGGCTCGGCCTGCTCAAGGAAGGCGACAAGCTGCCCACCGTCAAGGACGTGGTGGCCCGGGTCGCGATCAACCCGAACACGGTGCTCAAGGCCTACCGAGAGCTTGAGTACGAAGGACTGGTCCAGCCCCGGCCCGGCCTCGGCACGTTCGTCACCCGCACGCTCGGCAGCGACGAAGACGTTGCCGCGCACGGGCCGCTGCGCCGCGATCTCGAGGGCTGGCTCGCCAAGGCCGATGACGCCGGCCTCGCCGAGGAGAGCATCGAGGCGTTGCTAGTCAGCACATTTCGCAACTTTTCGGCGAAACGGGCAGCACGGAGAGGATGACGATGGCCAGCGCGGTAACAACACAAAACCTGACTAAGAAGTACGGACGGAAGACCGCTCTCCTGGACTGCACGCTGGACGTCCCGGCCGGGCACGTGATCGGTCTGGTCGGCCCCAACGGCGCCGGCAAGTCCACCCTGCTCCAGCTCATCTGCGGCCTGCTCGCCCCGACCGCCGGGAGCCTCTCGGTGCTGGGCGCCCTGCCCGCCAGCGGCCTGCCGCGCATCGGTTTCGTCGCGCAGGACACCCCGGTCTACGGCGGTCTCACCGTCGCCGACCACCTGCGCTTCGGCAAACACCTCAACCAGACCTGGGACGACGATCTGGCGCGGGAGCGGATCGAGCGGCTCGAACTCGATCCGAAGCAGAAGGCCGGCAAGCTCTCCGGCGGTCAGCGGGCCCAGCTCGCCCTGACCGTCGCCATTGCGAAGCGGCCCGAGTTGCTTCTTCTCGACGAGCCGGTGGCCGCGCTCGACCCGCTGGCCCGCCGGGAGTTCCTGCAGGGCCTGATGGAGTACGTCGCCGAGTCCGGCGCCACCGTGGTGATGTCCTCGCACCTGGTCGCCGACCTGGAACGCGTCTGCGACTACCTGATCGTGCTGGTCAAGTCGAAGGTCCGGGTCACCGGGGACGTCGAGGAGTTGCTGGCCACGCATCACCGCGTCACGGGGGCGCGCATCGATCCGGAGAAGCTCGGTCCGGGTCGAGCTGTGGTGCATGCCCGGCACACCGACGTCCAGTCGAGTCTCGTGGTGCGCAGCACCGCCCCGATCGACGACCCGGCCTTCACCGTCGATCCGATCGACCTGGAAGACCTGGTCCTGGCATACATGTCCGAGGCCGCCGAGTCCGGCCGCAATCGCGTACTGGAGAAGCAGAGATGATCTGGCTCACCTGGCGTCAGTTCCGCACCCAGGCCGTGGTCGGCCTGGTCCTGGTGCTCGCGGTCGGGGTGGCTTACCTGACCACCCGATCGACCCTGATCGACATCGCCCGGGAGTCCGGTTACACCGGCTGCACCGACAACTGCGAGCGCGTGGCGAGTCAGTTCGTCAAGACGGCGCGAAGCGGCTACCTCGGTCACCTCTACCAGATCGGCGCCCTCTTCCTGCTGCTGTTGCCGGCCCTGGTCGGGCTGTTCTGGGGCGCGCCGCTGGTGGCCCGTGAGCTGGAGGCGAACACCCATCGCCTGGCCTGGAGCCAGTCGATCAGCCGCAACCGCTGGCTGGGCATGAAGCTCGGCGCCATCGGGCTGGCCACCGCCGCCTTCACCGGCCTGGCCAGCTGGGCGATCACCGCGTGGGCCAGCCCGCTCGACAAGGCCGAGGGCTGGGTGGTTCCGCTGACCTACGCAGCCCGCGGCATCGTGCCGATCGGCTACGCCGTCCTGGGCTTCGTCGTCGGCGTGACCATCGGCATGTTGCTGCGTCGCACGGTGGCCGCGATGGCGGTGACTCTGGTGGTGGTGATCGCCGCGATGGTCGGCGGCCTCTTCCTCCGCGAGCATCTGGTGGCGCAGAGCACCTACCAGGCGACTCTGCCGGCCGACTGGGACGGCGGCATCAGCCTCAGCCCGGACGACCCGAACCGGGACATCCGGATCGAGGTGGACCCGCCGACCGTCGCCACCTGGGTCCTCAGCAACACGATCCGCACCTCCACCGGCGCGAAGTACCACGGGCCGTACGACCCGGCGAAGTGCGGCATGAATGCCGCCGGTGGCCCGGACGTCTGCCGGGCGTGGATTGCTTCGCAGAATCTGCAACAAAAGGTCATTTACATCGGGAACGAGAAGTTCTGGACGCTGCAGTGGCGGGAAACCGGCCTCTTGCTGGTAGCTTCGTCGCTCCTGGCGATCTTCTGCTTCTGGTGGATCAGGCGCCGGGTGGCGTAGCGTGCGATGGCACTGTGGGTAGTCGCGGATGTTAACGCTCGGGAGATGAACTATTTTTCTCCCGAGCGCCGTACCCCCTGTCGGGTGTTGTTAAGACTCCTCGATACTGGGTTGACGTTCGGCCAACCCACAGGTCGGGATCCACCTGAGAGGAATTCTCGGAAATGCGCAAGAAGCTGCTGGCACTCGCGGCGGTCGGGCTGCTGGCGACAGCCACCATGACAGCGTGTGACGACTCGGATCAATCGAGTGATGCCAGTAGTGGCAGTGGCACCACCGGTGGCGGGTCGGGCAAGGACCGGATCGGCGTGATCTTCCCGGACACCAAGAGCTCGCAGCGGTGGAAGGTCGACGACCCGAAATACATGAAGGCCGCGTTCGAGGCCGCCGGCGTGCAGTACGAGATCCAGAACGCCGAGGGCGACCGGGCCAAGTTCGAGCAGATCGGCGACCAGATGATCGCCAGCGGGGTCAAGGTTCTCCTCATCGCGAACCTCGACTCCGACTCGGGCAAGGCCGTCATCGACAAGGCGCACGCCAAGAAGATCCCGGTGATCGACTACGACCGGCTCACCCTCAACGGCGGCGCCGACTATTACGTCAGCTTCGACAACGAGCAGGTCGGCACCCTCCAGGCGTACGGCCTGGCCAAATGCCTCGACAAACTCGAAGCGAAGAACCCGATCGTCGCGGAGCTCAACGGTTCACCGACCGACAACAACGCCACCCTGTTCAAGGACGGCTACGACGGGCAGCTCGACCAGAAGTACGACAACGCCGTCTACACCAAGGGCCCCGACCAGTTCGTCCCCGACTGGGACAACGAGGAGGGCGGCAAGATCTTCGCGCAGATGCTCGAGCAGCAGCCGAAGATCGGTGGTGTGCTCGCCGCCAACGACGGCCTCGCCAACGCGGTCATCGACGTGCTGCGCAAGAAGGGCCTGAACGGCAAGGTGCCGGTCACCGGCCAGGACGCCACCGTGCAGGGTCTGCAGAACCTGCTCTCCGGCGACCAATGCGTGACGATCTTCAAGAAGATCAAGCCGGAGGCGGACACCGCGGCCGGTCTCGCCGTGAAGCTGTTCAAGGGCGAGAAGCCGACGACCACCGACCAGATCAAGGACCCGGAGTCGGGCGGTTACGTCCCGTTCGTGAAGCTGACGCCGGAGTCGATCGACCAGGCCCACGTCAAGGACGTGGTGTCGTACGGCTTCGTCACCAAGAAGGAAGTCTGCACCGGCAAGTACGCGGCGCTGTGCACCCAGTTCGGGGTGGGCGTGTCGCCGAGCGCCGGCGCCGACGGCAACTAGCGCTTACCGGGCCACCGCCCGCTCGACACAATCTCGCAGGAGAGCCCGTCGCCGATCGTGATCGGTGGCGGGCTCTTCGTTGCTCGCCGCGTAGACACCGGTGGCCGGTGACCACGCGGACGCCATCGAGACCACCAGGGCCAGCAGGTCCATCGGGTCGCCCGGCCGCAGCCGCCCGGCCGCCTGGGCCTGGGCGACGGCCTTAACCTTCGGCTCGGCGTCGAGGTTGCCGAGAATGAAGCCGACCGGGCGCCGCTCCAGGCGGATCCAGCCGAGCAGGCGGACCAGGTCGGGGCTGCTGAGGTTCGCGTCATACATGCCGACCGCCCAGTCGGCCAGATCGTCCGCGTCGAACGGCACGTGGTTCATCCCGATCGCCAGCCGATCGGCCATGACCGCGTCGAACAGGCCGTCCTTGCTGCCGAAATAGCCGTACAGCTGGGCCTTGTTGGTGCGGGCCGCGGCGATGATGCGGTCGACCCGGGCGCCGGCGATGCCGCGGTCAGCGAATTCCTCCAGGGCCGCGTCGAGAATGCGCCGGCTGGTCGCGGCGCCGCGGGCACTGGTCGGAAGCTCGGGCATGGGCCGACTTTAGTTTTTTGCTCCGGACCGCGCTACCGTATCTGCAGACCGAATAGTCTGTCTGTATTCTGGGGGCTCACATGCGCACCACCACCGCCTGGCAGGGCACCGGCCAATCCACCACGTTGCAGCGCGCCTCGATCGAGCGCCGCGACCTGCGCGACGACGACATCGCGGTGCGGATCGACTACTGCGGCGTCTGTCACAGCGACCTGCACGCACTGCACGGCATGACCGGCAAGCCCACCGCCGGGATGGTGCCCGGCCACGAGTTCACCGGCACGGTCACCGCGGTCGGCCCGGCGGTGACCGGCTTCACCCCCGGCGACCGCGTCGCGGCCGGCACCATCGTCGACTCGTGCGGCGAGTGCGCGATGTGCCGCATCGGCCAGGAGAACTTCTGCTACCAGGGCGCCACCGTCACGTACGGCGGCGCCGACCGGATCGACGGCACTACCACCCTCGGCGCCTACAGCCGCGAGTACGTGCTGCGCGCGAAGTTCGCCTACTTGCTGCCCGAAGGCCTGGACCCGGCCGCCGCCGCCCCGCTGATGTGCGCCGGCATCACCATGTGGGAGCCGCTGCGCGCGGCCGGCATCGGCGCCGGCAGCCAGGTCGCGGTGGCCGGCCTGGGCGGCCTCGGCCACCTCGGCGTGAAGCTCGCCGCCGCCCTCGGCGCCGAGGTCACGGTGCTCAGCCGCACCCCCGACAAGGCCGAGGACGCCCGCAAACTCGGCGCCGCGGCCCTGCTGGTCACCACCGACGAGGCGCAGATGAAGGAGGCGTTCGGCCGGTTCGACCTGATCCTCGACACGATCGCCGCCGTGCACGACCTGTCCCCGCTGCTGCGACTGCTCGCCATGGAGGGCACGCTCAGCGTCCTAGGCGCGCCCCTCGAAACGAAGGTGCGACTGATGGACCTGACCTTCGGCCGCAAGAACCTGAGCTCCTCCGGCACCGGCGGCACAAAACACACCGCCGAACTGCTGACCTTCGCCGCCGAGCACAACATCGCCGCCGACGTCGAGGTCCTCCCGTCGGCCCAGGTCCAGGAGGCACTGGGCCGCCTGGAGAAGGGCGACGTCCGCTACCGCTTCGTGCTGGACATGTCCGACCTGGACAGTTAGGACGCCAGGGCAACCTTCTCCGGGGTGCCGGGGGTGCTCGGTTACTTCGGCAGGTCGGTTATCGCCTGCCTCAATAACTGACGTGCCTCCGGCCCCTCCACCGCGTCGGCCCAGAAGCGCTCCATGAGTGCCGCGAACCGTTCGGCCTGCGCACCCTGGTAGGGATTGTCGATGACGAAGCCCTCGACGATTGCCAGGTCGTCGTACATGACGAAGCTGCTCTGCGGCGCCGTACGCACCCGCCTGCCCTGCGGAATGATTCCCAACCGGACGTTCGGCAGGTCGAGCAGGTCTTCCAGGCGTACCAGCTGAGCGAGCATCGTCGGTGGCTCGACGAGCAGGGTCCGGATCACCGCTTCGGTGAGAATGACCTCGAACGACTTGTTCGAGTCATAGAGGTGGTCCCGGCGCGCCATCCGGGTCCGTATGTCCGCCTCGACGTCCCTCGGCGTGTCCGGGTCGAGCTCGTTGAGGTCGGTGAAGACCTGACGGGCGTAGCCGGGCGTCTGCAGAATGCCGGGGACCCACACCGTCTGGAAGATCCGGAACCGGACCGATTTCCGGTAGAGCTCGTTGTACTGCAGCTGTACCGACCGGCGTCCGTGTCGCATCCGATCGCGCCACGACTTCTCGTTGACCTTGAAGTGAGCCAGAATTTCCAGTGTCTCGTCGCGATCCTCGTCGCTCATCCCGGTGGCGTCGGCCCAGGCGCGGACATCGGCCTCGGTGATGGCGGTCCGGGTGCCGCTCTCGGTCTTCGACAACTTTGCCGGATCCCACGCGAGTAGGGCTGCCAGTGCCTTCTGCTGCTGCCCCGCTGCTTCGCGGGCCTCGCGGAGACGGTCGGCAACCCGGAATGGCTTGGGCTGTGGGTCGTCGGTGTGGAAGGCGGTCACGGGTTCTCTCCCCGCGCCGTGCAGAGTGCGAGGTCCCACAGCGCGCGAGCCCGGTCGAGCTCCGTCTCATCGGTGATCAGTTCGGTGTGGATCCGGCGGCCTCCCGGATCATGCGTGAGGACCATGAGCCTGCTGTCGTCGAAGAACCACCAGTCGCGGATCGCGACAGCGGACAACAAGCCGGCTTCGGTAGCCCGCTCGACCGTCAGATAATGGATGGCTTCCCCGGCGGCGGTGTTGAAGTCCCCGCGCCAGCGCATCCACCGCTGATAGTCGGTGGGTGGGTCCTTGTGGACACGGACCCGGGCCATCCGTCTGCCTTCGGCGGTTTGCCGTCGCACTCGTTCGAGCCACGCCCGGTCCTCCTCCACGTCGAGAGGTGAGACCGGGCGTCCCTCAAGGAATCGCTGGAACGATTCCTGCTCACCGTCAACCGTGTAGAACGGCTGCACTTCGAAGCGATACGCGGTCTGCTGGTAGTCGCGCAACTGTTCGGCGAACTCGGCGTTGGTGAGCATGCGGCGCATGGTCAGGCGGTCTCGCGGATTCGGTCGATGACGTCGGCCGGCAGGAAGACCGCGGTCTCGTCGGCGCCGATCCCGGAGTTGTTGGCCTGCCCGATCGCGTGCACCTGCGCGAGAGCCTCGCCGTCGAGAACTTTGCCGACGAGGACGTAGCCGCCGTCGACCTGCATGATGCTGGGGCAGTCGCCGTTGCCGGACGAACTGGACTTCCATAGGAACTGGATCCGGTCGAAGAGCATGGAGTGTCCCTTCTGCGCGAGCCGGGCCGGGGATGGCCCGATCTGCTGGTCCCGCCAACCGTGAGTGCGCGTGTCGGCCACTTGTCGATCGTTCTACACGAAAGCAGTGCCATCACGAAGCACGTAGGAGTGTCGGAACCCTGCGTCCACATCCTAGTGCAAGTTTCTACAAGTCATTTACAAGTTGCTGCAAGCGTGCTTCGCTGGCCACATGCTTCCAGCGATGAAGGGGCCTGACTCCCAGGGATGTGTTGCTCGAAGGGGCTCATATCCGTGACCGCCGTGGTTGAAGCCGAAGATCACATCGCCGAGCGACCCTCGTGGGACTGCCGATCCTGCCGCAAGAGCTGGCCCTGCGAGCCTGCACGCGAACGTTTACGCGGCGAAATGGACCGCACACAGCTTGCCGTCTACATGTGGGCCAACCTGGAGGAGGCCTGCGGAGACATTCCGCAGGGGCCGGCCTCCGAGCTCTTCGAGAGGTTCATCCGCTGGACGCATTAGCCCAGACGCGTCAGCCCAGGGCCAGGACGCAGAACTCGTGGCCGTCCGGGTCGGTCAGGCAAGTCCATGGGGCGTTGCCCTGGCCGAGGTCCAGGTCGGTCGCGCCGAGGCCACGCAACCGAGCGACCTCCGCCACCTGGCCGTCGCCGGGTTCGGGCAGCAGGTCGAGGTGGACGCGGTCCGGTGCGGTCTTCGTGCCCGGCGTGCGGATGAACTCGAGGAACGGACCGGAACCACGTCGGTAGGCGTAGCGCCGGCCTCCCGCAGGCGAGCGACCAGCTCCGCCTGATGCGCCACCGAGGTGGTGGCGAGGTCGAGGTGCGTCCGGTTCTTCATTGCCGTCTTGGCCGCCGGGACGCCGACGACGTCGATGCCGACGGCGGCCGGGTTCGGCCAGATCAGTCCGCCGGCCGGTCCGACGTAGGTGGTCGCGCCGGAGCTGGTGGGATAGGCAACCCAGCCGAGCGCCTCTGCCCAGAACCGGCCCACCGCCGAGTGATCGACGGCCTTGATGTTGACGTGAACAGGTCGCACCTACGCCAGGAGCTCCTTCACGCGGGGGATGACCTGGGTGCCGTACAGCTCGATGGCCTTCATCATGGCGTCGTGCGGGAGGGTGCCGGCCGAGTACTTCATGTCGAAGCGCTGGATGCCCAGGTCCCTGATCGTCTGGGCGATCTTCTGGGCGACCGTTTCGGGGGAGCCGGCGTGCCAGGCGCCCTCGTGGATGTCGGCCTCGAAGCGGTCGCGGGTCAGCGGTGGCCAGCCGCGTTCGCGGCCGATGCGGTTCATCATCACGCGGACGTGCGGCCACAGGATCTCGATGGCCTCCTCGTCGGTGTCGGCGACGAAGCCGGGGCAGTGCGCGGCGACCGGCAGGTCGCCGGGGCGGTCCATCTCCTTCAGGGCGCGGCGGTACAGGTCGACATACGGGGCGAAGCGGGCCGGTGCGCCGCCGATGATGGCCAGGACCAGGGGGAAGCCGTACGACGCGGCGCGGATCACCGACTCGGGGCTGCCGCCCACGCCGATCCAGGTGGGGATGTGACCGTTTTCGGTCTTCGGGTAGACCTGCTGGTCCTTCAGCGCCGCCCGGACCGTTCCTTCCCAGGTCACCGGGCCTTCGGTGAGCAGCTCGGCCATCAGGCCGGCCTTCTCCTCGAAGAGGCGGTCGTAGTCGGTCAGCTCGTAGCCGAACAGCGGGAACGACTCGGTGAACGAGCCCCGGCCCAGGGTGATCTCGGCCCGGCCGGCCGAGACGGCGTCGAGCGTGGCGAAGCGTTCGAAGACGCGCACCGGGTCGTCCGAGCTCAGCACCGTGACCGCGGTGCCGAGCGTGATGCGTGACGTGCGGGCGGCGATCGCGGCCAGCACGATCTCGGGGGCGGACACGGCGAAGTCGTCGCGGTGGTGCTCGCCGACGCTGAAGGCGTCCACGCCCGAGCGCTCGGCCAGCACGGCCTGGTCGACCACGTTGCGGATCACTTGGGCGTAGGGGAGTCGCTTGCCGTCGCTGCCGGTGGTTACGTCACCGAAGGTGTCCAGACCGAAAATCACATGATCACCTTACCGGCGACCGGGTCAGGGCCTGCGGCCCTTCAGCCGCCTGCCCATCTCGCGCTGGATCTCCTTCTGCGCGTCGCGGGCGGCGAGGACCTGCCTCTTGTCGTACGACTTGAGGCCGCGCGCCATGCCGATCTCGACCTTGGCCCAGCCATCACTGAAGTACATCGACAGCGGCACCAGCGTCAGGCCGTTGCCGTCGCGGAGCTGGCTGAGGATCTTGGCAATTTCCACACGATGCAAAAGAAGCTTGCGGGTACGCCGTGGGACGTGATTCGTCCAGCTGCCGTAGCCGTACTGGGCGATGTGCAGCCCGTACAGCATGATCTCGCCCTCATGCTCCTGCGCGAACGCGTCGACCAGCGACGCCCGGCCCTCGCGCAGCGACTTGACCTCGGTGCCGGCGAGGACGAGACCGGCCTCGTACGTCTTGAGGATCTCGTAGTCGTGCCGCGCCTTCTTGCTCGACGCGATCAGCTTCCGGCCGGTCTCTTTCGCCACGGTTCCGAGGTTACGGGACGGGCCTGCGCATCGAGTACGTGACGCTGGAGAGCCGGTGCGGCTCGTTGTGCACGTGGATGGCGGCCCGGTCGTACGCCTGCCAGCCCGCGGCGCCGGCCCGGTTGAGATGGCGGAGATCGTCGAACCGCTCATCGGTGCCCCACCGCAAGACCCCGCCGGGGTGGTGGAAGGTGGCTGTCCAGTCCATGAATCGGTCCGCGCCGAGCGTGCCCGCCGCGCGGTACTCCAGCCGCGCAAATTCCCAATTGGTCACCCGTTCGATTATGCCGTCACCCGCAAGGAACTGCTGTCCGGTACCGGCAGATGACTGTGGACCGTCGCCGTCGAGCGCTCAATAGCCCTCATTCAGCTGCCCTGCCTTGCGGTAGGGCGGTCCCGTCGGACCGTCGCCGACAGGACACGCTTGCCGCTGCGGGAATCCGACCAGTTCTTCAATCCGCGCGCCAACGCGTCGAGACCGGTGTTGAACGCTTCCTTGGACACCTGCGGCCACCACGGCGCAACCTCACTTTTCGCGACGTTCCACACCTTGCGAAGCGCCGCCAACGACCAACCCTGAACAGGCGTCAGGAGATCGTCGGCGATGTCGTAGGAGCGTTCCGCGGCCCGCCGAACGAACGCAGTATCGACCGGGGGTACGACAATCCCAGACCCGGCGAGCCGCGCAACGTCGCCAAGCCCTTCCGAGAGCGTTGATCGGCATCCAGCCAGTCGGACCCTGAGATAACCCTGAGGAGACGGAAATCAGGGTTGGGTTCGGAAACACCCGCGGCTTACCCTTCGCCGGTCAGACTTCGGGGTCTTCGGGGGGAGACGGGATGGCTACGGGTGGAATAGCGCGACTGGTGTGCGGGCGATGGTCCAAGTGGATCGTGCTCGCGCTCTGGATCGTCGTGGTGGCGCTGGCCGCTCCCCTTGCGGGGAAGCTGAGCGGCGTCGAGAAGAACGACAACTCCGCCTGGCTGCCCTCGGGCGCTGAGGCGACGCAGGTCGTCGACCTGCAAAAACAGTTCCAGCCGGACGACATCGCGCCGGCCATCATCGTCTACGAGCGCTCCGGCGCGATCACCAGCGCGGACCTGGCCAAGGCCACCTCCGACGCGGCCGCGTTCGCCAAGGTTCAGGGCGTGTCGGGGCAGATCACCGGCCCGATTCCGGCGCAGGACAAGGCGGCGCTGTCGACGATCGTGCCGATCAAGATCGACGCGGACGGCTGGGAGCAGATCGCCACGATCGTGGACAACCTCAAGGCGATCGCCGGTCCGGGGGCGGACGGTCTGGGGGTCTACCTGACCGGGCCGGCCGGCAATGCGGCCGACTCCGCGGGCGCGTTCGAGGGCATCGACGGGACGCTTCTCTACACGACCCTGATCGTGGTGGCGATCATCCTGCTCATCACGTACCGGAGCCCGGTGCTCTGGCTCTTCCCGATCGTCACGGCGGGCGTGGCGCTGTTCGGCGCGCAGGCGGTGATCTACCTTCTCGCCAAACACGCCGGTCTGGTGGTCAACGCGCAGAGCGCCGGCATCCTCACCGTGCTGGTCTTCGGCGCCGGCACCGACTACGCGCTGCTGCTGGTCGCGCGTTACCGGGAGGAGCTGCGCCGGCATCAGGACCGGCACGAGGCGATGTCGTTCGCCCTGCACCGGTCCGGGCCGGCGATCATCGCCAGTTCCGCGACCGTCGCGATCGGCATGTCCTGCCTCACCCTCGCCGACCTCAACTCGACCAGCGGCCTCGGCCCGGTCGCCGCGCTCGGCATCGTGGTCGGCCTGGCCGCCATGGTGACGTTGCTCCCGGCGCTGCTGGTGATCTTCGGCCGGTGGTTGTTCTGGCCGGTCCGGCCGAAATACGGCACCGCGGAGCCGACCGCGACCGGCTTCTGGGCCCGGCTCGGCGGCCGCATCTCCAAGCGGCCCCGCTCGGTCTGGATCGGCACCGCGGTGGTGCTCGGCGCGATGGCGCTCGGCCTGCTGCAACTCAACGCCAACGGGCTGTCCACGGCCGACAGCTTCACCACGAAACAGCCGTCGGTCACCGGTGAGGAAGCGCTCGCGCGGCACTTCCCGGCCGGTGGTGGCCAGCCGGTCACGGTCATCGCCAAGGCGGCCCAGGCCGGCCAGGTGAAACAGGTGTTCGCCGGAGTCCGGGGCATCAGCGCGGTGGCCGATCCGGTCGAGAAGGACGGCCTGGTCCAGCTGGACGGCACGCTCACCGCGGCGCCGGACAGCAAAACCGCCCAGGACACCGTGGAGCGGGTGCGTGCCGCGGTGCATCAGGTGCCCGGCGCGGACGCCAAGGTCGGCGGCGCGACCGCGATGCTGGTCGACATCAACGCCGCCAACCGGCACGACAACCGGCTGATCATTCCGCTCGTCCTGCTGGTCGTGCTGGTCATCCTGGGGCTGCTGCTGCGGGCGATCGTCGCGCCGGTGATCCTCATCGCCACCGTGGTGCTGTCCTTCGGGGCCGCGCTCGGGGTCAGCGCGCTGGTGTTCCGGCACGTCTTCGGCTGGCCCGGCGAGGACACGTCGTTCCCGCTGTTCGTGTTCGTGTTCCTGGTCGCGCTCGGCATCGACTACAACATCTTCCTGATGACCCGGGTGCGGGAGGAAGCCGCCCAGCACGGCACCCGCCGCGGCGCGCTGATCGGGCTCGGCGCCACCGGCGGCGTGATCACCTCGGCCGGCATCGTGCTCGCCGGCACGTTCGCGGCGCTCGCCAGCCTGCCGCTGGTCGCGTTCGCCGAGATCGGGTTCACGGTCGCGTTCGGCGTGCTGCTCGACACGCTGATCGTCCGGTCGGTGCTGGTCACCTCGCTCAACCTGGACATCGGCCGGTGGATGTGGTGGCCGAGCAAGCTGACCCACGTGCCGGACGAGACGCAGGAGGAAGAAACCCCGTTGTCAGCATCTGAACCCGAACTTACGCACTGACGTCTCCTCCTCGCAGGGTCGGTTGTCGGGGACAACCGATCCTGCGAGGAAGCGAGGCCGTATGAAAGCCGTCCGGGTTCATTCCTACGGAAAGCGACCGACCGTCGACGAGGTGCCCGAACCACGGGAGACCGGGCCGCTCGACGTGCTGGTCCAGTATTTCTGCGCCCCCAATTTCGCGTGGCCGACGCGCGGGACGCACTGGCATTCGCCGGGGCCTCGGTGGTCCTGCTCGACCATTTCGCCGCCGACGAGATCAATGCGGGAGTGGCGGCGGTATCCGATTTCGCCGCATCGTTCGACGGTGAGCAGGCCGACGCCGAGCTGGCCTCCTTGCGGGCCGTGTTCGAGCGGAAGGCACCGGTTACTTGACGGCAAGCTCGCCCAGCTCGGACCAGTCGTCCTGGTCGACCGCCTGGCTCACGATCTTCGGGGTGGCCACCAGGTACGGCGGCAGGTCCAGCTGGGCCTGCTTGAAGTGCGCCGAGCCGACGTGGGCCGCGCCCGCCTCGCCGTCCCGGAAGGCCTCGACCAGGACGTACTCCTGCGGGTTGGCCAGGCTCCGGGACCACTCGAACCAGAGGCAGCCCGGCTCGGCGAGGGTGGCCCGGGTGAACGGGCCGGCGATCTCCGGCCATGACTCGGCGTGCTCCGGCTTGATCAGGAACTTCGCGGTAATGAAGATCATCAGTCTCCGCCTTTCGCGCGATCAGTCATCGCCCTTCCCTCACGCCCGGCCCGGACGAGGCTGGGGTCATGAGCGGCAAGGGCGCTGGTCTGTTGCAGTCGGTCGAGCGGGCGATGCGCGTGCTCGACCACATCGCCGCCTCGCCCGGCCCGGTCGCGGCCCGGGACGTGGCCCGGTCGCTCGGCCTCACCCTCCCTACCACTTACCACCTGCTGACCACTTTGGTCACCGGCGGGTACGTGGTTCATCTTCCCGAGGAGAAGGCGTACGCGCTCGGCGCGCGCGTCGACGACCTCGCACGCGGCCTGCACCGGCAGATCAGTCGTGGTCCGTCGAGCGGCTGAGCTTCTCCCCGGCGGCCAGGTCGGTGCGCAGTTGTTCGTGGTGGGCGGCGATGGCGTCGACCGCGTCGTTGCCGAGGGCCAGGCGCAGTGGCGGTTCCGGGCTGTCGATCGTCTCCAGGATCGCGCGGGCCGCCTTGCGTGGATCGCCGGGCTGCGAGGCGTCCATCGCGTCGACGGCGGCCCGGGTCGGGCCTACCGATCCGGCGTAGGCGTCGATGACCGGCGAACGGTGCATCCGGGTGCCGCCGAACTCGGTGCGGAACGCGCCCGGCTCGACGATCAGCACCCGGACCCCGAACGGCGCGACCTCGGCGGCGAGCGCCTCGGACACTCCCTCCAGCGCGAACTTGGCGGCGCAGTAGGCGCCGAACCCGGGCATGCTCAGCTGGCCGCCCATCGAGCTCATCTGCACGATCGTGCCGCTGCCCTGCGCGCGCAGGTGCGGCAGGACGGCCTTGGTGACCGCGACCGCGCCGAAGAACATCACGTCCATCAAGGAACGCAGATCGCCGAGGTCGAGCTCCTCGACCGCCCCGACGCTGCCGTGGCCGGCGTTGTTGACCACCACGTCGATCCGGCCGAACTCCGCGATCGTCGCGGCCACCGCCGCCTCCACCTGCCGTTCGTCGGTCACGTCCAGCGCCGCCGTGCTCGTCGGCAGATCGATCCGCCGGGGATCGCGCGCCGTAGCCATCACCTGGTCACCGGCCGCCAGCGCCGCCGTCGCCAACTCCCGGCCGAAGCCCGCGGAACAACCCGTGATCAGCCAAACCTTTGTCATGGCTCCAGCCTGCCGGGGCCGGGGCACCGTGGCCAACACCGGCTTCCGGTGGCGGTTACAGTCAGGGACTGTGACCGTCGAGCTGCGCCAGTTGCGATACTTCGTCGCCGTGGCGGAGCACCTCAGCTTCACCCGCGCCGCCCGCGACCTGCACCTCGCCCAGCAGTCGCTGTCCCAGCAGATCGGCGCCCTGGAACGGCAGCTCGGGGTGCGGCTGTTCGACCGGGACACCCGCGGCACCCGGCTGGCCCCGGCCGGCGCCGCGTTCCTGCCCGAGGCCCGCGCGGTGCTGGAACGAGCCGAGGCGGCCGTCGCGGTCGCGCGCCGGGCCGGGCACGGCCACCTCGACCTGGGGTTTCTCTCGTCCACCGCGAACTACATGCTGCCGGCGATCGTGCGGGCCATCCGCGAACGGCTGCCGGAGCTGACCCTCACCACCCACGACCTGGCGATCGGCGACCTCGTCGCGGGCCTGCGCGACGGCCGGCTGGACGTGGCCTTCACCCGGCCGCCGCTCGTGCCCGGCCTGGCCACCGCGGCGATCGCCACCGAGCCGGTCTGCGCCGTGCTGCCGGCCGGGCACCCGCTCGCCGGCCGGGCCTCGGTGCGTCTGGCCGAGCTCGCCGGCGAGGGCTGGGTGCTGACTCCGCGCGACTCCTGGCCGCCCTGGCACGAACGGTACGACCAGGAATTCGCCGCCGCCGGCTTCGAGCCGCGGGTGGTGCAGCGGGCGGCCGGCGTGCCGAGCCTCCTGGGCCTGGTCGCCGCCGGCGTGGGGGTCACCCGGCTGGCGCGGTCGGCGCAGAGCATCCGGCGCACCGGCGTCGCCTTCGTGCCGCTCGAGGGCGACCAGGCCGAGACGGTGATGGCCTGGAACCCCAGCCACGAGCCGGCCGCCCTCCCGCAGCTCCGGGAGCTGGTAGCCGCCCTGGCGGCCACCGTCGACCTGACCGACCTCGGCTGACCCCGGCCGCGGTCTATCGGGCCAGGCCGAAGAACTCGCTGACCAGCGATGCGGTGTTCACGTCCTGGGCGGTTCGGCCCAGGATGAACGGGGCCCGGCGTGGGCCCGGGATGGTGTGGCCGCCGCCGTGGACCGTGAACAGGGCCACCGGTGGGTGGTCGGCCTGCCGATAGTCGGTGCGCTCGACCTGCGCCGACACCCTCGTGGCGACCGGGGCGGTGTCGATGCCGTTGCGGGCCGCGAAATAGGCCGCGGCCTCCGGCATCGACAGCGAGCGGCCGCCGACCTTGAACATCTTGCGCGCCCACCAGCTCAGCTCGCCACCGCCGTACGCGATGATCGGATCTTTGGTTCCGTGGATCAGCAGCATCGGCATCGGTGCCGGATCGGCGGCGGCCAGGAGGAAGTTTTCCGGCGCGGGCATCGTCGCGGCGATCACCGCGGCCCCGGCGAGCAGCTCGGGTGTCTCGTGGGCCAGACGCATCGCCATCTGGCCGCCGTTGGAGTAGCCGATCACGAAGACGCGGCCCGCAGGGCGCAGTTTCTCGATCACCGCCCGCGCGAAGCCGACGTCGTCGATGTTCTCCCGGCGGGCCGGGAACGAGCTCGCGGCGCGCGCGTCGTTCCAGTTGGTGCGGTAGCCGTCGAGGTAGACGACGGTGGCCGGAAGCGCGTCGAAGATCCGGCCGGTGAAGTCCCGGTGCTTGCGCCCGGTCTGCTTCGACCCGTGGAAGATCAGCACCAGGTCGTCCCGGCCCTCGTTCACCACGGTGCAGGTGACTGGCAGCGCATCGTCGACGTCGGCCGCCGGCTGGTGGACGAGGGCACGCCGATCCAGCTCACATGTTCGGGGAGCTCCTCGACCGGGCGCACGCGGCCGGCGCGGTCGATCCGGCGGTGAGCCGGGAGGACATGGTTCCGCTGATGTGCGGGGTGATGTTCGCGGCGAGCGTGCACCCGGGGGACCGCGCGGCGAACGCCCGCCGCTACCTGACTGTCCTGCTGAACGGGATAGCTGAGCGGGATGAAGGCTAGGCCTAGGCCGCCGACGGGACCGAGCCGGCGTGCCACTCCGGGGACCTGGCGATCATCTTGGTGATCTCGGCGGCGTCGACCGGGCGGGTGAACAGGTAGCCCTGGGCGGCGTCGCAGCCCAGTTCGCGCAGCTTCGACAGGGTGGGCTCGTCCTCGACGCCCTCGGCGATCGCCCGCAGTTGCAGGGCGTGGGCCAGGGCGATCATGGCGTGCACGACGCCCTCGCGGGCCTGGTCGTCGTTGATGCCGGAGACGAAGCTGCGGTCGATCTTCAGGGCGTCCCAGTGCCGGTCGGCGAGGCGCGACACCGACGAATAGCCGGTGCCGAAGTCGTCGACGGCCACCGCCACCCCGTGCCGGCGCAGTTCGGCCAGGGTGCCGGTCATCACCGTGTCGTCGACCAGGGCGGTCTCGGTGACCTCGAGGATCAGGGCCGAGGCCGGGGCGTCGTGCTTCTCCAGGGCGGTCAGCACGATCTGCACCAGGCGGGCGTCGGTGAGCTGGCGCGGTGAGACGTTGACCGCGACCGTGGGCCGCCAGCCGAATTCGGCCAGCCAGCCGTCCTGCGCGGTCAGCACCTGGTCGAGTACCTGCTCGAAGAGGAGGCCGATCAGGCCGACGGCTTCGGCGTGCGGCACGAAGTCGTCCGGGGAGAGCAGGCCGCGCGACGGGTGCTGCCAGCGGACCAGCGCCTCGAGGGCGTAGAGGCCGCCGCCGGCCAGGTCGATCTCCGGGTGGTAGACGCAGATCAGCTGGTCGTTGGCGAGGGCGTGGCGTAGCTCGGCGTCCAGCTTCAGCCGGGCGCTCGCCTCCGCCGCGTACCGGTCGTCGTAGCGTTCGGCGCGGCCGCGGCCGCCGCTCTTCGCCCGGTACATCGCGGCGTCCGCCTCGCGCAGCAGGGCGGCCGGTTCGGCCCGGTAGTCGTCGGTGGTGCGCACGCCGACCGAGACCGACGGGAACACCTCGGTGCCGTCGATCATGATCGGGTCGGTGAACGTCGTGACCAGCCGCTCGGCGACCAGGTCGGTGGCCTCGTCGGTGGCGTCCGGCATGAGGATGACGAACTCGTCGCCGCCGAGGCGGGCCACCACGTCCCGGTCGTCGCGGACCGAGGCGACGATGCGCTGGGCGATCGTGATGAGCATCTGGTCGCCGGCCTCGTGGCCGAGGCTGTCATTGACGTCCTTGAAGCGGTCGAGGTCGCAGAAGAGCAGGGCGACCTTGCTGCTGCCGTCGGCGGGCAGCTCGGCCAGGGCGAAGGTGAGCCGGCGGATCAGCTCGGTGCGGTTCGGCAGGCCGGTCAGCCCGTCGCGGGTGGCGCGCCGGCCCATGTCGCTCAGCGGGCGGCGGATGCGGACGGCGGCCAGGATGCCGGAGACCAGCACGGCGAAGGAGACCAGCCGGTGCGGCCCGTGGGTGGTGAACGCGGCGTAGCCGTCGAGGACGAGCACCCCGGCGATGACCATCAGGTAGCGGCGGACGCTGAGGATGTTCGTGGAGACGTGCAGCGGCACGTTGAGCTGCGGCATCTGCGGGTGCAGCGCGGCCGCGCCGAGCAGCAGCGGCATCAGCATCCAGCCCAGGTCCATCCAGCCGCCGGCGTTGTAGGTGCCGTTGAGGCTGGCGGTGGCGTAGTAGGCGTCCGGGACGAACCAGGCGACCATGCCGGCGACCAGCAGCCGGGCCGGCCACTTGCGCATCTCCATGGACAGGCCGGCGCGCAACGCGCCGAACAGCACGATCAGCGTGCCGATCGGGGTGACGACCGCGACGAGTACGGCGAGAGCGTTGCTGCCGTCCTGGTCGCGCAGGGTGGGGCTGATGATGTGAATCCAGTACTGCAGGGCGAGCGGGACGGTCAGCACCCCGGCCTCGAGCATGCTGTCCCGGCCGGCATGGTGGCTCAACCGCACGACCGCGGCCGCCGCGAGCAGGTGCGCGGCGATGTAGAGGATGTCGGCGACCGACGGGAACGGCGGATCCGCGTGGAACAGGTCGTAGCCGGCGAAGATGATGTCGCCGGCCGCCGACAGCGACAGCGCGACCGCGAGCATCCGCCAGGCCGACCGGTTGCGCGGCCGGTTGCGGTGCACGCCGATGATCGCCGCCACCGCGCCGCTGGTGTTGACCAGCGGGAAGATCCAATTGGTGAACTGGTCGTCGGGCAGCAGGATGTAGGCGACCGCGACGACTGATCCGGCCAGCAGGAACCACAACCACGCCCGGCTGGGGCGTGGCACGGTGACGAGGTCACCTGATGTTGCGGGCATGAGGATCTCCAGTCCGACCGGCGGCTGAACCGGAAGCTCGGGACTTGGTGGAGATCGGCGTCACGGGCCCGGACCTGAGAGTTCGGCCCGGGTGAGGTTGCCCGGCCGCAGTGCGGGCCGGGCAACCTCGAAGATCAGGAGATGGCGGCCGAGACGTACGGATACCAGCGGTTGGCGATCTTGACGTTGCCCGCGTCGTTCGGGTGGACGCCGTCGCCGGTGTCGGTGGCCGTGTCGAAGCCGGTCCACTGGTCGACGACCGTGATCGGTGAGGCCGCCGAGGTCAGGCCGGCCGCCCAGGCCGGAATCGCGGCGTTGAGGGCGACCACCCCGGCCGCGCACGTGGCGCAGGTGCTCGGGTTCATCGGGATGATCTGCGCGACCAGGATCTTCATGCTCGGGTTCGAGGCGCGCATCTGCGACACCATCCGGGTGTACGCGGCGAGGATGGTGTCCGTCGGCAGGCTCGACCAGACGTCGTTGGTGCCGAAGTGCATCATCACGACGTCCGGGTCGGTGGCGGCCAGCCAGCCGACGAGCAGGTCCTGGTTGGCGACATTGACGGCCAGGTAGCCGCCGTGTCCCTCGTTCTCGCCGTCGTAGGTGAAGCCGCAGCCCTGGGCGGGCAGTGTGCCGACGAAGTCGACCTGGGCGGCGGGCAGTTTCTGCCAGAGCAGGGCCCGCCAGCAGCCGGGAGAGCCGGTGATCGAGTCGCCCAGCGCCATCACTTTGACCGGGGTGCCGGCGGGCGGTGTGGTGGTCGGCGAGGTCGTGGGGGACGAGGTCGGCACGCTGGTGGTCGGGGTGGTCGTCGGCGGCGTGGTGGCCACCGCGCCGGTGCAGGCCACGCCGTTGAGGGTGAACGCCGACGGCACCGGGTTGCTGCTGGTCCACGAGCCGTTGAAGCCGAACGACGCGGTTCCCCCGGCGGCGATCGCCGAGTTCCAGGCGGCGTTACGCACGGTGACCGCGGTGCCGGACTGGGTCACCGAGCCGTTCCACAGCTGCGTGACGGTCTGTCCGGCGGCGAACGTGAAGGCGAGCGACCAGCCGTTTATCGCGTCGCCGAGGTTGGTGACGTCGACGGCGGCGCCGAACCCGCCCTGCCATTGGTTGGAGATCGTGTACTTCACCGTGCAGCCGGCCGCGGCGTCGGCACGGCTCGCGGTGACCACGGCGGCGGAGGCCAGGACGGTGGCCGCGGTGGCGAGTAAGGCCATTCTTCGTCGGTGCATGGGGTTCCTCCCGGAGGACGCGGGACGTGGGTGCGGAACGGTGTCAGGAGCTTGACGAACGCGATGGCACGTCGCAGTCTTGGGAGCGCTCCCAATCCATGACTGTAAATCTAAGGGGCCGTACGTGGCCAGATCGAAGAAGATTGCCGTCGCCGCTCTCGCCGTCGCCACCGCCGGCGCGGGGCTGGCGCTGGCGGCCCGGGCCGACGCGGCCGCCGGCTGCTCGGTGAAATACGCCGTGACCAATACGTGGTCGGGCGGCTTCGGCGTCGCCGTGGACGTCACCAACCTCGGCGACGCGATCAGCGGATGGACGCTGACGTTCGCCTTCCCGGGCGACCAGACGATGTCCCAGCTGTGGAACGGCGTGGTCACCCAGTCCGGGGCGAACGTCTCGGTGAAGGACGCCGGCTACAACGCGGCGCTCGCCACCAACGCGAGAACCAGCTTCGGGTTCAACGGCAGCGGGACGGCCGGCACCCCGGCGTCGTTCAGTCTCAACGGAACCGCGTGCACCGGCGGGACGACCACGCCCACTTCGTCACCGACGGCCACGCCGGCCACTCCGACGACCCCGGCCACTCCGCCGACGACCACCCCGGCACCCGCGGGCGGCACCTCGACCGTCAACGGCAAGCAGGTCGAGAAGCTCGATCGCGGGGTGGTCAGCGTCCACTCCACCAGCGGGAACCTGGTCAGCTGGCGGCTGCTCGGCACCGACCCGAGCGGCGTCGCGTTCAACGTCTACCGCGGGACGGCGAAACTGAACGCCGCCCCGATCACCGCGTCGACCAACTATCTCGACCCGGCGGCGGCGGCCGGTCAGGCGTACACCGTCAAAGCTGTTGTCGGTGGGGTCGAGCAGGCGGCCGAAGGGCCCGCCCTGAATTTCGCGAACGGCTATCTGGACGTGCCGATCCAGAACCCGAACAGCGCGCTCTACGTCGCGAACGATGCCAGCACCGGTGACCTCGACGGCGACGGCAAACTCGACATCGTCCTCAAATGGGACCCGACCACCTCGAAGGACAACTCGCAGTCCGGCGTCACCGACCCGGTCTACGTCGACGGCTACAAGCTCGACGGCACCCGGCTGTGGCGGATCAACCTCGGCCGTAACATCCGGGCCGGCGCCCATTACACCCAGTTCCAGGTGTACGACTACGACGGCGACGGAGATGCCGAAGTAGCCATGAAGACCGCCGACGCGACCACCGACGGCGCCGGCCGGGTGATCGGCGACGCGAACGCTGATTACCGCAACTCGTCCGGCTACATCCTGACCGGTCCGGAATACCTGACCATGTTCGACGGCCGGACCGGCGCCGCCGTCTCCACCGTCAACTACGAGCCGGCCCGCGGCACCGTCTCCAGCTGGGGCGACTCCTACGGCAACCGGGTCGACCGCTTCCTGGCCGGCACCGCCTACCTGGACGGCAGCCGCCCCAGCCTGATCATGGCCCGCGGCTACTACACGCGAAGCGTGATCGTGGCGTGGGACTTCCGCAACGGCGCGCTGACCCGCCGCTGGACGTTCGACTCGAACACCAGTGGCAACAGCGGCTACGCCGGCCAGGGCAACCACCAGCTCTCGGTGGCCGATGTCGATCAGGACGGCAAGGACGAGATCGTGTACGGGTCGATGGCAATCGACGACAACGGCGCGAAACTGTGGAACACCGGCAACGGCCACGGCGACACCATGCACGTCGGTGACCTCGACCCGTCCCGGCCGGGCCTGGAGGAGTTCAAGGTCGACGAGGACGGCACCAAGCCGTCGTCCTGGTTCGCCGACGCCAAGACCGGCCAGATCATCTGGTCGACCCCGGCGAACGGCGACAACGGACGTGGCGTCTCGGACGACATCTGGGCCGGCAGCCCCGGCGCCGAGTCCTGGTCGTCGGCGGTCGACGGGGTGCGCAGCCCGTCCGGCGCGGTGGTGGCCGCCCGCAAACCGGGCTCGACGAACTTCCTGGTCTGGTGGGACGGCGACGCCACCCGCGAACTGCTCGACGGCACCCACATCGACAAGTACGGCACGTCGTCCGACACTCGCCTGCTCACCGCGGCCGACGTGCACTCGAACAACAGCACCAAGTCGACCCCTTCGTTGTCCGGCGACCTGCTGGGCGACTGGCGCGAGGAGGTGATCTGGCCGACGACCGCGAATAACGCCCTGCGGATCTACTCGACCCCGACACCGACCGACCGCCGCGTGGTGACGCTGCTGCACGACGTCCAGTACCGCGAGGCGATCGCCTGGCAGAACACCGCCTACAACCAGCCACCGCACCCGAGCTTCGCGATCCGGTAGGCCGCCGGGCCCGGGCCAGCATCCGGCCACCGGAGAGCTCGCGGTGGCCGGATGCGGCTGGGTCGGTCAGGGCTTGAGGACGATCTTCTCGCAGTTGTCCTGCTTGTTCTTGAAGATGTCGAAGCCGTGTTCGGCCTGGTCGAGCGGCAGCCTGTGGGTGATGATCCGGGTCGGGTCGATCTCGCCGCGTTCGATGCGCTGCAGCAAGGGCTTCATGTAGCGCTGCACGTGGCACTGCCCGGTGCGCAGGGTCAGCGCCCGGTTCATCCAGGCGCCGGCCGGGAACTTGTCGAGCAGGCCGCCGTACACGCCGATCACCGAGACCACGCCGCCGCTGCGGCACGACATGATCGCCTGGCGCAGGGCGTGCGGGCGTTCGGTCTCGGAGCGGACGGCCTGCTTTACCCGGTCGTACGCGGCGATGTGCGCGCTCCCGTGGGTGGCTTCCAGGCCGACCGCGTCGATGCACTTGTCCGGGCCGCGGCCGCCGGTCAGTTCCAGCAGCGTCGAGCGGACGTCGACCTCGTCGAAGTTCACCGGGATGTGGCCGGCTCGTTCGGCCATCTGCAGCCGGTACGGCTCCTTGTCGATGGCGATGACCTTCGCCGCGCCCAGGACCCGGGCACTGTCCATGGCGAACTGGCCGACCGGACCGGCGCCCCACACCGCCACCACGTCGGACGGCTGGATGTCGCACATCTCGGCGCCCATGTAACCGGTGGGCAGGATGTCGGACAGGAACAGCACCTGCTCGTCACTCAGGTCGGACTCGATCTTCAGCGGGCCGACGTCGGCGAACGGGACCCGCGCGTACTGCGCTTGACCGCCCGCGAAACCACCGGTCAGATGCGAATAACCGAAGATCCCGGCGACCGGGTGGCCGAACATCTTCTCCGCGATCCCGGCGTTGGGGTTGGTGTTCTCGCAGCAGGAGTACAGCTCGGCGGCGCAGGCGGCGCACGCGCCGCAGGCGATCGGGAACGGCACGACGACCCGGTCGCCGACCCGCAGCTTGTCCGCGGACACCCCGGCCCCGACCTCGATCACCTCACCCATGAACTCGTGACCCAGGATGTCGCCGTCCTGCATAGTCGGCACGTACCCGTCGACCAGGTGCAGGTCCGAGCCGCAGATCGCGGTGGACGTGATCCGTACGATCGCGTCGCGGCTGTTCAGGATCCTCGGATCCGGCACGTCGCGGACCTCGACCGAGTTACGGCCGGCCCAGGTGTTCGCCCTCATGCGTCTGCTCCCTTCTCGAGCTCGGCGTCCGACAGCGGCTGGGCCGGGCGCTGCGGGAACTCCTTGCGGGCCCGCTTGCCCCACGGGGCGCCGTCGGAGCGCACCACCTCGCCGGTCTCCAGCACCTGCTTGAGCCGGCGCAGGTCGTCGTCGAGCTGCTGGTGCGGTTCCTCGCCGAAATATTTGGCGACCGCCTTGCCGATGGTGCCGCCCGGGATGTCGTACACCAGCACGACGTGCACCTCGGTGCTCACCCCGTCCGGGGCGGGCACGAACCGGACCGTGCCGGCGTTGGGCACGTCGGCGTTGCCGGTCGAGCGCCACACGATCTTCTCGCCCGGCGTCTCCTCGACGATCTCCGCGTCCCACTGGACGTTCTTGCCGAACGGGGCGGCGGCCGACCAGTGGCTCGTGCGGTCACCGGTGGTGCGGACCTGCTCGAGGTGCGCCATGAACGTCGGAAGGTTTTCCAGGTTGCGCCAGAACGCGTACACCTCCGATGCGGGGCTGCGGATGGTTGTCGTGGCCGTCAGTTCCATGGATCCTCCTTTGCTTGCCCTGCGTGCTCTCCGCACGGTCGGCGCGGAGCTGATCTTCTTCGCCCGGGTGGCCTGTACGGCCGTCAGCAGGTCCAGCGCCGTGATTCCGGCGATGGCGCCGGTGACCGCGACCAGCCGTCGCCGACGGTTCCCGCCGCGGTGGGCGATGGCCATGGCGAGCGCGGTCAGGTCCATCGCGTCGCCGGCGACCCGGGTCCAGGCCCAGACTCCTTTGCGCCGGCTCGTCAGGAGTCCGGCCGCGTGAACCAGTTCCCGGGCTCCGACCAGCGGTACGACAGTCCGTGAGGTCCGGGAGTCGTCGACACCGCTGATCCGGCGCACCGCGTCCGGTGCCGCCAGCTGTGCCACGCCCAGTCCCAGACTCATCCAGCCCAGCCCGCGGCCGCGCCGCTGCACCTCGTCCTGCTGGTTCCCTATTTCGTGAGTTGCCAGTTGCGTCATGGCAGTCTCCGTATCCGATCGCACCCTTGCCGGCGTCCCGGTGCTCCGTGACCCGGGGCGCGTCTGATGTAACAGGGCGTACCCATCGGAATACCGCCGAAACGGATGCATTTAGCCTTGACGCTTCTGGTTGACCGCGGCGAAATCCCCGAGTAGACCGAGGCATGAGCACCCGGACCGGGACCGCCGCTGCCTGACGATGACCAGCTGACGGACAGGAGCGATGATGACCCACGGTGAACCGCAGCGTCCGGAGATCGTCGTCGGACTGGTGGCAACCCCGCCGGACCATCCGGCCCGGGTCACCGCTCGGCTATGCGCCGAGCTGGCCGACCGGCTCGCCGAGCGGGTGAACGCCGATGTGCGATGGACCGTCCGGGAAGGCTGGGGTGACGTGGCACCGCACCGCGACGGCGGCGCCGGCGCGCTGCTCGACGACCTCGCCCGCCGGCGCACCGACGACCGCTGGGACGTCGCGGTCTGTCTCACCGATCTGCCGCTGCACAGCGACCGGGTGCCGCTTGTCGCGCAGACCTCGGCCCAGCGCCGGGCCGCGCTCGTATCGTTGCCCGCGCTCGGGCTGCGCCAGTTGCCGGCCGTGCGCGCGGTCGTCCCGGACCTCGTGGGCCGGCTGCTTGCCGATGCCTCCGATGAGCGGGTGCCGCCGGTTGGCCGGGAACCGGCTGAGCTGGCGAGCCGGGTCACCGCCGTGCACCGGGTGGACGGCGGGGGCGACCCCGGCGAGTGGCGTTATGTCGCCTCGCGGCTGACCGGCCGGGTGCGGCTGCTGACCGGAATGGTCCGGGCGAACCGTCCCGGACGTGCCCTGCTGGGCCTGTCCAAGCTGTTGGTCGGCGCCTTCGGAACGGCCGCGTTCGCGCTCACCACCGAGACGATCTGGAAGATGGGCGACTCCCTCGGCCCCCTCCGGCTCACGGTGATCATGCTGCTCGGGCTGACCGCGCTGGTGGCCTGGCTGATCATCGCTCATGACCTGTGGCAGAAGCCGGACCAGGACACGCCGCCCGAGCTGGCCCGGATGTTCAACTGGGGCACCACCCTCACCCTCGCCCTGGCCACGGCGGTGTCCTACGTCGTGCTTCTCGTCGGAACGGCATTCGTCGCGGCGCTGCTGATCGACACCTCCGTGCTGGGAGAGACCCTGCAACGACCGGTCCATGCCACCGACTACCTGACCCTCGCCTGGATCATCAGCTCCCTGGCCACCGTCGGCGGCGCGATCGGCTCCGGGCTCGAGGACGAGGAAACGGTACGGGCCGCCGCCTACGGATATCACCCGGAACCCGACGGCTGGCAGGACCAGAAAGCTCAATGAGCCGGGCGTAGAAGTTCGGAGGCGCCCCGGTTGCGGATCGAGGCGTCCAGGACCTGGGCGGTGTGCGCGAGGGCGATCCGGCCGCCTTGCCGCTGAGCGGCCGCGGCGATCTGCATGAGGCAACCCGGGTTGGCCGTGACCAGCAGCGATGCCTCGGTGGCCAGGACGGTGCGCGCCTTGCGGGCACCCAGTTCGGCGGCCGGCTCGGGGTTGAGGACGTTCCAGATGCCGGCCGAGCCGCAGCAGATCTCCGGGTCGGCGATCTCGCGCAGCGTCAGGCCCGGGATGTCGCGCAGCAGTGATCGGGGCTGCGCGCGGACTCCCTGCGCATGACCCAGGTGGCACGCGTCGTGATAGGCCACGGTCACGTCCAGCGGGTGGCGGGTGGCCACCGGGCCCAGCTCGTGCAGCAGCTCGGCGAGATCGCGGACCTTGGCCGTGAACGTCGCCGCCCGGGTGGCATACGACGGGTCGTCGGCCAGCAGGGCGTCGTATTCCTTCAGGGACGAACCGCAGCCGGCCGCGTTGACCACGAAGTAGTCCATGCCGGTCGACTCGAACGTGTCGATCAGCCGGCGGGCGAACTGCTGGGCCTCGGAACGGCGGCCGTTGTGCACGCTCAGCGCGCCGCAACAGCCCTGCGCCGGCGGGATCAGCACCTCACAGCCCTCGGCGGCCAGAACGCGTACCGTCGCGGAATTGACGTCGGGGAAGAACGCGCTCTGCACGCAACCGGTCAGCATGCCCACGACGGCCCGGCGGGCGCCTCGCGCCGGCACCCGGCGCGGCGGCCGCGGCACGCTGCGCAGCCGGGGCGCGAGCGATTCCAGGGTGGCCAGGGTGGGGGCCAGGCGGGGGAGCAGGCCGCTGCGAGCGACCAGTTTCTGCAGGCCGGAGGCCTGGTAGGCGCGGAGCGGGCCGCGCAGCAGACGCAGCCGGCGGGGGTAGGGGAACAGGGCGAAGATGGCCGCCCGCAGGGCCCGCTCGCGCGGGGTGCGGGTGTGCCGGCGCTCTACCTGGGCGCGGGTGTCCTCGATCAGGCGGTCGTACTTCACGCCGGACGGGCACGCGGTCACGCACGACATGCAACCCAGGCAATTGTCGAAGTGCTCCACCATGGAGTCGCTGAGCGGTTCGCCGCCGACGCCCTGGTTCATCAGGTAGATGCGGCCGCGCGGTGAGTCGGCCTCGGCGCCCCACAGCACGTAGGTCGGGCAGGTCGGCAGGCAGAAACCACAGTGGACGCAGTCGGCGATCAGCTCCGGGGCGGGCGGATGATCGGCATCGAAGGCCGGCCCGCCGGCGACCGGGCCGAGCACGTCCCGCGGTGGTTCGCCGGTGCCCCAGGTGGCGTCGACCATCAGATGCCTCCCACGAATCGGCCGGGTGCGAAGCGGTGGCCCGGGTCGAACTGGTCCTTCACCCGGCGCATCAGCGGCAGGCCCGGCGTCGGGCCCCACATGTCCAGGATGTCGCGCACCTCGGGCGGGGCGGTCAGGACGACGGCATGCCCGCCGAGGCGCACACAGGCGGCCCGCAACCGTTCCACCCCGGTGATGCCGGCCGCGCCCGCGTAGAGAATTCCGGTTCCGGCCGAACCGCGTACCGGATCGGGGCCGGAAGCAATTGCCGGCACGGCCGACAGCGGCACGGAAAGCTTGACCCCGATCCCACCCGGCGCCCACGGCGCCACACCCCACCAGGCGGGAGCTTCATCGGAAATCTCACCGCCGAGGAGCTTTTCCAAGATCCGAGCCCTTTCCCGTACGCCGTCGGGCGTCCCCTCAAGCAGCGTGGCCAGTTCACCGCACGCCGAGTCGATCTCGATCGCCGCCGGCGCCACCGCGGCCGCCCGGATCCGGGCCGCGTCGGCGGGCGGCGCGACGGCCCGGACGAACAGAGCCCGCTGCGGGCGCGGGTGCAGGCGGAACGCGCACTCGGTGATCAGGCCGAGCGTCCCGTAGGAGCCGGTGTAGAGCTTGCCCAGGTCGTAGCCGGCGACGTTCTTGACGACCTTGCCGCCCGACTTCGCGACCTTCCCGTCCGCCCGCACCACGGTGATCCCGATCAGCAGGTCGCGCACGCCGCCGTAGTGCAGGCGCCGGGGCCCGCTGGTGGCGGTCGCGACCGTCCCGCCGATGGTGGCCCCCTCAGGGCCGTCCAGCGCCAGCAGCTGATCGCCGAGGTCGAGCGCCTGCAGGGGCGTGCCGGCCCGGACGATCGTGATCAGGTCGCCGGCCGCGTGCTCGACGACACCGGACAGATTGCCGGTGTCGATGATCAGGTCGAGGGAGCGCGGCGGCGGGCCCCAGTCGAGTTTCGTGCCCGCGCCCCGCACCACGACGGTGAGATCCTGCGTCGCGGCCAGCAGGGCGGCCGCCTCGGCCGTGCTCCGCGGCGCCGCGACCAGGCGGGCCGGCACGCCGCCGACCACGTCGTCGGCACCGGCCGGGCGGGTCAGCTCGTCGAGCGCGGTCATCAGAAGATCTCCGCCACGCCGGTGTCGTGCCGCTGGTCTTCCGCGCGGTGCCGGCCGGGGCGCTCGCCGCACAGCCGGGGCGTCGGATAGATCTTGCCGGGATTGGCCAGGCCGGCCGGGTCGAACGCGCAGCGCAGCAGCTGCATCGTGTCGAGGTCGTCGGGGCCGAACATGCGGGGCATGTATTTCGCCTTGTCCGCGCCGACGCCGTGCTCACCGGTGATCGAGCCGCCGTACTCGATGCACAGGTCGATGATCGCGCCGGAGGTCGTCTCGGCGCGCTCGGCCTCGCCCGGCACCGCGTCGTCGAACAGAACCAGCGGATGCAGATTGCCGTCGCCGGCGTGGAAGACGTTGGCGACGCGCACGCCGTTCGCGCTGGCCAGGTCGTCGATGCGGCTCAGCACCTCGCCCAGCGCGGTGCGCGGGATCACGCCGTCCTGCACGATGTAATCGGGGCTGATCCGGCCGACCGCGGCGAACGCCGACTTGCGGCCCTTCCAGAACAGGGCCCGCTCGGCGTCGTCGGCGGCGATCCGGATCTCGAAGGCGCCGTTCTCCCGGCACAGAACGACCACCTCGTCGAACTGGGCGCCCACCTCGGCGGCCGGGCCGTCCAGCTCGACGATCAGCACCGCCCCGGCGCCCGGCGGGTAACCGCAGGCGACGGCGGCCTCGGCCGCCTCGATGGCCAGCGCGTCCATCATCTCGATCGCGGCCGGCACCACCCCCGCGGCGATGATCGCGCTGGTGGCCGCGCCGGCCTGGTCGATGCCGTGGAACGCGGCGAGCAGGGTGCGGACCGTCTCCGGCAGCCGGGTCAGTTTCACCGTGACCTCGGTGGCCACGCCGAGCGTGCCCTCCGACCCGACGAACGCGCCGATCAGGTCGTAACCGGGCGGATCGAGCGCGCGGCCGCCGAGCTCGACCACCGCGCCGTCCGGCGTGACCACCTGAAGGCCGGTCACGTGGTTGACGGTGAAGCCGTATTTCAGGCAGTGCGCGCCGCCCGAGTTCTCCGCAACGTTGCCGCCGATCGAGCAGATCTGCTGGCTGGACGGGTCGGGCGCGTAGTAGTAACCGGACGGGGTGGTGGCCCGGGTCAGCTGCAGGTTGATCACGCCGGGCTGGACGACGGCTCGCTCGTCCGCCGGCGAGATGTCGAGAATGTCGCGCATCTGCGCCATCACGATCAGCACCCCGTCGGCGTGCGGGAGCGCGCCGCCGGACAGGCCGGTGCCCGAGCCGCGCGCCACGAACGGAACCCCGGCCTCGGCGCACGCCCGGACCGTCGCGGCGACCTGCGCCGTGCTCTGGGCGAGGACCGCGAGGGCGGGGATGACCTTGTGGTGGGCGAGGCCGTCACACTCGTACGTCCGCAGCTCCTGCCGGTCGGTGATCACCCGGCCCGGGCCCAGCTCGCGCCGCAGCCGCTCGGCAAGTCCGTCGATCACGCTCGCCCTCCTCGCCTCAACCTGACCCTAATCGCTGACGGTCCGCCGGTCACCAGGTCACCGTGGGTAGAGCAAGTCGGCAGGAGAGTGATCTTCTGCAAGGATGGCCCGATGTTCAGGACCGGGAGAGTTGCCGTCACCGCCCTCTGCGTCCTCGCGATGGCCGCCGGCTGCAGCTCCGACGACGGCGAGAAGCCGGACAACTCGCTCATCTCCGTGACCGTCATGCGGGGCGCGCTGCTGCAGGCGACCGAGGTCGGGCCGACCTGGAAGGCGCCCGACGAGAGCGCCGACCCCAACCAGCTGATCAGCATCTGTGGCGGCACCACCGCGCCGCCTCAGGTGCCGCCGGGTGGCAGCGTCGTCGCGGCGCCGCTGGCCGACGAGGGAGAGAAGGGCGCGCAGACGCTCGAGCAGATCGCCCTCGTCTACGGCGACAAGAGCGGCGCCGACGCGGCGCTGACCGGCCTCAAGGCGATCGCGGACGGCTGCCCGGCGACCCAGAACGTGGCGGCGGTCATCAACGACGAGCGCAGCGAGCCCGCCTACACCGAGACGGTGCAGCAGGAGACCGTCGACGAGAGCGGCTGGTCCGGGTTCGTGGTGATCCGGCACAAAAAATATGACCCGGCCCACCCGGGCACGGCCGACACCGCCGTGACCATCGTCCAGCGGACAAATGTGGTGCTCGTGGACGCGTACGCGATCTATCAGCTGAGCAACGCGAGCACCGGATCGCAGTTCGACGCGGACTGGAAGAAGCTCGTCGGCTCGGTCGTGCAGCGCGTGGGATAGACAGCCGCCGCCGCTTCCACTAATGTTCGACATGCGCCGTTGCGAGTTCTTCCCCCGTGGAATTCGCAGCGGCGCCCTTATTTTTCCAGCCTCACAGGCAGGCTGGTGTAACCGCGGATCGTCAAGCTGTCCCGTCGTCCGGGTGCGCCGTCGAGGCGTAAGCCAGGGAAGCGCGACAGCAGCGCCGGGAAGGCCACCTGGGCCTCGAGCCGCGCCAGCGGCGCACCGAGGCAGTAATGGATCCCGCCGCCGAACGACAGCGGCGCGTTGTCCTTCCTGGACAGATCGAGCCGGTCCGGCCGTTCGAAACGCTCCGGGTCGCGGTTGCCGGCGCCGAGGTAGGCCACCACCCGCTCACCCGGCTCGATCGGCACCCCGCCGATCGTCGTCTCGTCCCACGCCACCCGGCCGACCAGCTGCACCGGTGAGTCGAACCGCAGCAACTCCTCGACCGCGGCCGCCGGGTCGGCGTGCAGGGCCGGGATCTGATCGGGGTGCTCCAGCAGCGTCACCAGGCCGTTGGCCAGCAGGTTCGTGGTGGTCTCGAAACCGGCCGCGAACAGCAGCGCCGCCATCGTCAGCAGCTCGTCCTCGGTGAGCCGGTCGCCGTCCTCCTCCGCCGCGACCAGCGCGCTGATCAGATCGTCGCGCGGATCGGCGCGGCGCTCCGCGACCAGGCCGGCCAGGTAGGCCCGCATCGTCGCCGCGGCCGGATCGGCCTTGGCGATCACCTCCGGCGTGATCACGTCGAGCAGCTGGGACCAGTCGCGGACCAGGCCCTGGAACTGGGCGCGGTCCGGCTCGGGGACGCCGAGCAGCTCGCCGATCACGTTGACCGGCAACGGGAACGCGAACGCCTCGATGAAGTCGGCCGGGCCGTCAACCCGGTCGAGCAGTTCCTCCACCATCCGCTCGATCGCCGGCCGCAGCGCCTGCACCCGCCGCGGCGTGAAACCTGAGCTGACGAGCCGCCGCAGCCGGGTGTGATCGGGCGGGTTGAGCGCGAGAATGCTGGTGAACAACTGATGCAGCGCCGGATGCTCGGCCCAGTCGCTCAGGCCGACGAAGGCCAGCATGTGCGACGGCATATGGCCCAGCTTGGCGTCGCGGGTGACCGCCGCGCAGTCCGCGTGCCTGGTCACGACGAGTGCGTTGTCGTCGGCGCGCACCATCGGGGAGATCTCCCGCAATCGCGCATACCTCGGATAGGGGTCGTCTCGGCCGACCATGGTGGTCAGCTCGCCGAGCAGGGCCGAAACCTCGGGTCCATCCACAATGTCCACCACTCGGCCGACCCTACCCGTTCGGGGGATGAGCGGCGGGGACCCTTCGCATAGGCTCAGCTCGGTCTCATCAACCACAGTTTATGACGTCCTACATCGGGGGATGTGCATGGGCGCGGGGTCGCGCTTCCTGCTCATGGACGCCAGAATGTGGCAACACTGCCGATACGGGGCCAGGAAAACGGGGGAGGAGGGCGTGGTGGGCGCCTTCTCCATCGCCGAGAAGCTTGACCGGTTGTTCCGCCAGGTCCGCGCCACGGGCCAGGCGGAGCCGAGCTACATGGCGGTTGCCGAGACGATCCGCGCGAGCCAGGGCGTGCCGATCTCACACACGTATATCTGGCAGCTGCGCACCGGCCGGCGTGACAACCCGACGGTCGCGCACCTGACCGCCCTGGCGACGTACTTCGGGGTGCCGGTCGCCTATTTCCTCGACGACGAGCAGACCCGGCGGGTCGATGCCCAGCTCGCGCTGCTGCAGACCATCCGCGACGCCGGGGTCACCGAGATCGCGTTGCGCGCGGCCGACGTGTCGCCGCGCGGCCGCGAGACGATCAGCGAGCTGATCCGGAAGGTCTGGGAGTCCGAGCAGCGGCCGTCCTGACGCGGTAAGCGCTGCTCACCCGGCTCAGCCAGGCCACCTCGTCGGACATCTCCGGGCCGATCTTGGCGAATCCGTCAGCGTTGTCGGCCGGACCGGCGCCGTCCGCGTGGCGCCGCAGCGCCGCCGCGATCGCCTCGGCCTCCGCCTGCGCCGGGTCGGTCGTCGCAACCGGCTCGGCCGGGAGGTAGGGACGCAGCGCCAGCATCCCGTCCCGGATCTCGATCACCCGCCGGTAGACGCGCAGGTGCACGTCGTCGACGCCGGCCAGCTCGAACACCGCCCGCCGCGGCGAGAACAGGATGACCTCCGGAAACGCGTCCCGCATCGCCTTCCAGAGCGGCCGCAGGACCAGCAGCGACCAGTACGCCTCGATGATCGCCCGCGATCGCCGGGCGGCCGGCACGCTGGCGCCCGCCACCGCGATCAGCGTGCCGCCGCCTTGCAGGTAGGGGGCGGCCCGCTCGAACTCGGCGAAGTCGACGTCGGTGAGCCCGGCGCCCCGCAGGATGATCAGCACCGCCTTCGCCGCCCCGTAGGCCGCGACCATGGCGCAGCCGGCCGAGATCGCCCGCAGCCCGAGCCGGGGGAGACCGGCCGGCACGTCCCGGGCCACCGGCCAGAACAGCACCGCGGCGGTGATCAGGGCCCAGCCGATGAACCCCTCCGGCACCAGCCAGTAGGCGACCGTGAGCGGGAAGGGGTCGCGGTCGAGGGTGACGCTGCCGTTTGCCGCGAGGCCGGCCAGCGCAACGAGCACGGCGGCAGTCAGGGCCAGGTGCCACCGGTGGCCGCCCCGGCCGGTCAGCAGGGACAGAAACCGCAGGAGGAAGTACGCGGTGAGCACGCCGAGCAGGTTCGGCAGGATCGGCGGCGTCTCCGGGAACAGCAGGCTCGTCTTGATCAGCGCCAGGACGAAGATCGTCGCCCAGAATGCTCGTTGTCGGGCATCTCGCCACAGGGTCGGCAGCCGGGCCACCACCACGCCCCAGAGCAGGACCAGCAGGGCGACCTGGAGGACCATCAGCCCGCTTCGCCCTCGGTCTCCATGAATCCGAACGCGTCGGCCACCCGGCCGAGGACGGTGGGCGGGGGTGGCGCCGAGCGGCCGCGGATCAGCGAGGCCATCATCTCGGCCTCACGTTCCTGGGCGGTGGTGTAACTGACCCGGCCGAGCACCCGCCGCACGGTGGCCGGATCGAGGTCGGGGAAGAGCCGGCCGATCGAGCCGTCCACGCCGGAATGGCCGCTCAGGATGTGCGCGAGCTCGTGCAGCACGATGTGCTCGGCGTGCAGCGGCGACGTGCCCGGGTCGTAGAAGACGTGGTCGGCCCGGTCGGTGGCGACCCACAGGCCGCAGGGCGCCTCGGCGCTGAGCCCCGGGACCGGCCGGCGGATCAGCGGGCGGCCGCGACGGGCCGCCACCTCGCCGCAGAATGCATCGAGGTCGAAGGGTGCAGGAACCCGAATGCCGCGCAGGCGCTGCTCGGATCGCTGCCGTAGACCCTTCATTGCCGACCAGGCTACCCGCCGGGGTGTTTGCGCGGAACTGCGCGGAGAGAGCGCTTCCCGAACACGAGGGTGCGAACGCGTGTGGAAAACCCCACGGAGCGTTAACTATTCGGCCAAGGTCTGCTTAGCCTTACGAATCTCGGGGCAGAAACCAGTCTGGCCGCGGAATCGAAACCGGAGGTGGCTGGGATGAGTAAGTTCGTGTACGACTTCGCCGAGGGCAACAGGGACATGAAAGACCTGCTCGGTGGCAAGGGCGCGAATCTCGCCGAGATGACCAACCTCGGCCTGCCGGTGCCCGGCGGTTTCACCATCACCACCGACGCCTGCCAGCGCTACCTGGCCGACGGTCACCACGCCGACGGTCTCGCCGCCGAGGTCGATTCCCACCTGGCCGCGCTCGAGTCCACCATGGGCCGCAAGCTCGGCGACCCGGCCGACCCGCTGCTCGTATCGGTCCGTTCCGGGGCGAAGTTCTCCATGCCCGGCATGATGGAGACCGTCCTCAACGTCGGGCTCAACGACGAATCCGTGGCAGGGCTGTCCCGCCAGGCCGGCGGCAACGACCGCTTCGCGTGGGACTCCTACCGGCGGCTCATCCAGATGTTCGGCAAGACCGTCTGCGACGTGCCCGGCGAGGAGTTCGAGGACGCGCTGCACAAGGCCAAGGTCGACAAGGGCGTGAAGGACGACGTCCAGCTCGACGCCGACGATCTGCGGGTGCTGGTCACGGCGTACAAGAAAGTCTTCGCCAAGCACACCGGCCATGACTTCCCGCAAGAGCCGCGGGAGCAGCTCGACCTCGCCGTCGAGGCGGTCTTCCGGTCGTGGAACGCCGACCGGGCGGTGCTCTACCGCCGCCAGGAGCGCATCCCGGCCGATCTCGGCACCGCGGTCAACGTCGTCGCCATGGTCTTCGGCAACCTCGGCTCCGACTCCGGCACCGGCGTCGCCTTCACCCGTGACCCGGCCACCGGCGAGACCGGCATCTACGGCGACTACCTGCAGAACGCGCAGGGCGAGGACGTCGTCGCCGGCATCCGGAACACCCTGGCCCTGGCCGATCTGGAAAAGATCGACAAGAAGTCGTACGACGAGCTGCTCGCCATCATGGCCAAGCTCGAAGGGCATTACCACGACCTGTGCGACATCGAGTTCACCATCGAGCGCGGCAAGCTGTGGATGCTGCAGACCCGGGTCGGCAAGCGCACCGCCGCGGCCGCCTTCACGATCGCGGCGCAGCTCATCGAGGAAGGCATGATCGACCTCGACGAGGCGCTCATCCGGGTCAACGGCGCCCAGCTCGCCCAGCTGATGTTCCCCCGCTTCGACCTGGCCGGCGACCCCTCGCCGATCACCCGCGGCGTGGGCGCCTCACCCGGCGCCGCCTTCGGTGAGGTGGTCTTCTCGGCGGCCGACGCCGTCGCCGCGGCTGCGGCCGGCCGACAGGTCATCCTCGTTCGCCGGGAGACCAACCCCGACGACCTGTCCGGCATGATCGCGGCGCAGGGCATCCTGACCTCGCGCGGCGGCAAGACGTCGCACGCGGCCGTCGTCGCCCGCGGCATGGGCAAGACCTGCGTGTGCGGCGCCGACGAGCTCGAGATCGGGCGTGATCAGTTCACCGTCGGCGGGCACGTGGTGCACGAGGGCGACGTGATCTCCATCGACGGCACCACCGGCCGGGTCTACCTCGGCGAGGTGCCGGTCCGGCCGTCCGAAGTGGTGCAGTACTTCGAGGGCGACCTCGACCCGGCGCTCGCCAACGAGCCGCTCGTCGCCGCCGTACACCAGCTCATGTCGCATGCCGACTCCGTCGCTTCGCTGAAGGTTCGCACGAATGCCGACACCGGCCCGGACGCCGCGCGTGCGCGGCGGTTCGGGGCGCACGGCATCGGTCTCTGCCGCACCGAGCACATGTTCCTCGGCGACCGGCGTGAGCTGGTCGAACGGCTGATCCTGGCGCACAGCAAGACCGAACGCGACGACGCTCTCGCCGCCCTGCAGCCGCTGCAGCGGGCCGATTTCCTGGAGATCTTCCGGGAGATGAACGGGCTGCCGGTCACCGTGCGGCTCATCGACCCGCCGCTGCACGAGTTCCTGCCCTCGCTCGAGGAACTCGCCGTGCAGGTCGCGGTGGCCAAGGCCCGGGGCGAGGAGTCCGAGCAGGACGAGCGGATGCTCGCCGCGGTGCGCCGCATGCACGAGTCGAACCCGATGCTCGGCCTGCGCGGCGTACGCCTCGGCCTGGTCATTCCCGGTCTGTTCGCGATGCAGGTGCGGGCGATCACCGAGGCCGCCGTCGCGCTCGCCGCCGAGGGCGGCTCACCCAAACCCGAGATCATGGTACCGCTGGTCGGCGCGGTCCAGGAGCTGGAGACGGTACGCGCGGAGGCCGAGAAGATCATCGCCGAAGTGGTCGGTGACTCCGGCGTCGAGATCCTGATCGGCACCATGATCGAGGTGCCGCGCGCGGCGCTGACCGCCGGGCAGATCGCCGAGGCCGCCCAGTTCTTCTCCTTCGGCACCAACGACCTGACCCAGATGGGCTGGGGTTTCTCCCGCGACGACGTCGAGGGGGCGTTCTTCTGGCGCTACCTGGAGCTCGGCATCTTCGGCATCAGCCCGTTCGAGTCGATCGACCGCGACGGGGTCGGCCGGCTGGTCCGCATCGCTGCCGAGGAGGGCCGGGCGGCGCGGCCCGGCCTGAAGCTGGGCGTCTGCGGCGAACACGGCGGCGACCCCGAGTCGGTGCACTTCTTCCACGAGGTCGGCCTCGACTACGTGTCCTGCTCGCCGTTCCGCGTGCCGGTGGCGCGGCTGGAGGCCGGTCGCGCCGCGATCGAGTCGACCGGCTCCGACCACCGCTGACCCGTCCCTTCCGGATCCCAGGCCCGCCCGGCGTCCTCACGCGGTTCGCGTGAGCCACCCAGGCGGGCCTGGCCTTTCCGCTATCAGATCAGTGACGCCGTCGATACAGCGCCAGGCCGGACACCGATCGGCGGCCGGCCGTGGCCGGCCAGTGTCGTGCGGATCGGCGCGAGAACCGCCCGTGCCGGGCGAAAGGGCGGGGATTGCCGGGCCTCGACCGAACCCGCCGTTGCCGTGCTTCTCCGTGCTCGCCGCCGGGGGCGATCACGTAGATCCGCTGGTCGTCGGGCCGGTCCGTGTCCACCAGCTGGAGGGCTGCCTCGCCCGCCGGGTGGGCTGCCTCGCCCGCCGGGTGGGCTGCCTCGCCCGCTGGGTGGGTTCCGATGCCGAACGGGGGAGCAGCCGGGAAAGGACGAACCGGAATCTCGATCACGATCGCTCGTCCGGCGATCATGAAGCCGTTGCCGATGTTGTCAGTGAGCCGAAGCGCCATGTTCACACTCAACCGGGGCAACCGTCCGCCGACCACTGATTTTTGTCGGACCCGAGGTCTAGCGTCGAGCGGTGACAGGACAAGTCACAGTCAAGGGAGCCTGCGATGGCGTCTCAGCTCAACCCATACCTGACCTTCGGTGGCAACGCTCGCGAAGCCATGGAGTTCTACCAATCCGTCTTCGGCGGCGAGCTCAAGATCAATACGTTCGGCGAGTTCGGCAACCCCGATCCCGCGGTGGCCGACCTGGTGATGCACGCGAATCTGCTGTCGCCCAAGGGCTATCACCTGATGGCGTCCGACTCGGCGCCGGGCATGACGCTCAACCCGGGCAACAACGTCACGGTCAGCCTCAGCGGCGACCCGGGCGAGGGTCTCGAAGACGTGTGGGACAAGCTCGCCGACGGCGGCGAGGTGCACGTGCCGTTCGAGAAGCAGATGTGGGGCGACACGTTCGGCCAGTGCAAGGACAAGTTCGGCATCCAGTGGATGGTCGACGTCCTCGGTTCCTGACCCGGCCGGGGCTGGGCGGCAACCGCCGCCCAGCCTTCGTCACGGCTTCGGCGTGTTCTGGTCGTGCACCAGCAGCCAGGCCTCGCCGTGCCGGGTGAAGGTGAGGCCGAGCAGGTAATGCATCGAGTAGGGCTTGCCGTGCTGGTCGAGGTCGTCGTAATCGACGGCGAGGACCACCACGCCGGTGCCGCCGGTCTCGACACTGCTGAGCCGGGTCAGGCGCCAGCTCCAGTCCGGGTCGGCGAACCAATCGCGGTGAAACTCGCCGATGGCCGCCCGGCCCTCGATGACCCGCCCGTTGAGCATCACCAGCGTGACGTCGTCGTGCACGGTCGCGAGATAACCGTCCAGGTCACGCCCGGTCACGGCGGCCAGATGCCGGTCCACCGCTGTATTGAAATCCACGTTGTAGCGCCCTTTCGTCCCCCGTCAAGAAGCGCAGCATTCCATCCGGGGCCGGGCGGCG
Source organism: Actinoplanes sp. NPDC026619 (assembly GCF_040638295.1). Taxonomy (NCBI): domain Bacteria; kingdom Bacillati; phylum Actinomycetota; class Actinomycetes; order Micromonosporales; family Micromonosporaceae; genus Actinoplanes; species Actinoplanes sp. NPDC026619. The sequence continues at coordinate 81,238 of NZ_JBEZYA010000002.1, read as the reverse complement.
CATCCGAGATTCAGACCCCGATGCCGGCGGCGGCGTTCAGCAGCGGCAGATAGACCTGGGCGTAACCACCGCTGTTCGGGTGATAGGAGTCGGACGGCCTGGTCGCGGACACGTTGTTGATCCAGGTCACCGCGGTGCAGATCTCGTGCCCGGTGAACAGGGTGCGCACGTCGGCGAAGGCCGCCCCGGCCGCCGTCGCCCGGTCCCGCACGACCGCGTTCAGGTCGTCGGCGGCGGCGTTGAGCAGGTTCTGCTTGACGGCGCTCAGCCCGCCGCCCGGGCAGGACACCGCCGGGTCGAAAAGGCGGGGGTAGCCGAGCACGACCACGGTCGCTGCCGGAGCCTTCTGCCGGATCGCCTGGTAAGTCGCATCGAGCTTGGCGGGCAGCGTGGCAGCCATCGCGGCGCGAGCCGACTCGACCTGTCGGCGGCAGGCGTCGTCGGTGCCGGCCGTGCACACCGACAGAGTGGGCGAGAAGCCGACGTCGTTGCCGCCGACCGTGATGCTGACCAGGGTGGTGGCACTGCTCAGCTCGGCCAGCTGCGAGGCACGCACGGTGTCGGTGGTGGCCCCGCCGCACGCCACGAAGTGCAGCGTCGCGGCCGGGTGGTTGACCGCCCACAGTGACGGATAGCTGCTGGGGCTGCGCCCGCAGGAGCCACTCTCGTCGGGCGTGCCGACGCCCGCCGAGTAGGAATCCCCAAGCGCAACGTAGTCAACCGCCGTCGCGGTGGCCGCCGCGGCCGGCGTGGCCAGGCCCGGGGCAGCGATGGTGGCAAATAGGGCGGAGGTGGTCAGGACGACCCGTCTCAAGGTCCTGGAGTGCATCGACGATCTCCAATGTGGGGGCGGAATTCGGCCAGCTTAGGGTCCGTTCAGGGCCGCAGCTATCCGGGGTCGTCGATGTGCTCGACGGTGCGGGCCCGCCCGATCCGGGCCGTTGCCCGGATCTGGACCGTCTCGGGGAGCTGCTGTCGGCTGAGATGGCCGCCGCCGAGGGCCGCGGGCGATCTGCCGGATTTGGTGGGGTGCGGGACCTTCGGACCGTCCTGATGGGACCTCACGCTCTGCCGCGACGGACGGGCCCGGCGCAGGCTCGGGTGAGACGCAAAGGAGCGGACCATGAGAGTCAATCCCGTCATTGTCGGCGCCGACGGCACCGACTGCAGCAAGGCTGCGGTGCGGTGGGCGGCGCGCGAAGCGAACCGGCTAGGACTGCCGCTTCGGGTCACGCATGCCTTCGACTGGGAGTGGCGCGAGGCCCGCTACGACATGAGCCACGACTACCTCGACCACGCCCGCACGATGGCCGAGGGGATCACGTCCAACGCGGTCTACGAGGCGCGCATTGCCGTCGATGACCTGGAGGTCGAGGGCGACCCGGTGGTCGGCAACCCGGCGCCGCGGCTGCTCGCCGACAGCGAGGACGCCCGTCTGATGGTGCTCGGCAGCCGCGGGCGCGGTGGGTTCGGCAGTCTGCTGCTGGGCTCGGTCAGCCAGCGGGTGGCGACGCATGCGAAGTGCTCGGTGGTGGTGATCCGCGGGCGCGCCGACAACACCGAGGGGCCGGTCGTGGCCGGGGTCGACGACTCGCCGGCCGCCGACATGGTGCTCGAGGCGGCGTTCGAGGCGGCCGCGGCCCGGGGCGCCACCCTCAAGATCATCCGTGGCTGTCCGCCGCCCGTCCCGCTGTGGATGGCCGGCATGGCGGGCGTCGACCTGCAGATGCCGATGGCCGAGCTGGAGGCGTACGCCAAGCTCGAGGAGCAGCTGGCCCCGTGGCGCAACAAGTTCGCCGACGTGCCGGTCGGGATGCTCGTCACCGAGACGAACGTCGCCTCCGTGCTGGTCACCGCCTCGGCCGGCGCCCAGCTGGTGGTCGTGGGCAGCCGCGGGCACGGGGTGGTCACCGGCACGCTGCTCGGCTCGACCGGGTTGCAGCTGCTGCACCACGCCGAATGCCCGGTCTACATCGTCCGCCGCCCGGCCGACAGCCAGGAATGACGATGTCCGGCACCCATCCGGCCGGTCCCGGCGTCGTGCGGCAACTGACCGTCGACGAGGTGTGGCGCGCGCTGTCGCATGCCTCGTTCGCGGTGCTCAGCCACGTGACGCCGGGCGGCGAGCCGCGCTCCAGCGGGGTCGTCTACGTGATGTCGGGCAACCGGATGTACGTGGTCGTCGCCCAGGACAGCTGGAAGGCCCGGCAGATCACGGCCAACGAGTCGGTGGCCGTCACCGTGCCGATCCGCCGCGGCGGCGTCATGTCGCTGCTGGTCCACATCCCGCCGGCCACGATCAGTTTCCCGGCCACCGCGCTCGTGCACCCGGGCGCGATGCTCGCCGACCGGCCGGAGCTGGCCCGCCTCGCCCCGCCGGAGCGGCGCGACCGGTTCGCGGTCGTCGAGATCACCCCGGCCGGCCACTTCGTCACCTACGGCGTAGGCGTACCTCTGATGCGGATGAGCGACCACGCCGCGTCCCGCGCCCGCCTCTCCATCGAGCAATGAGGGTCGCGTCGTGTGGGGTCGCGCTGTGTGGGGTCGCGCTGTGAGGGGTCGCGCTGTGAGGGGTCGTGCCGTGAGGCGTCGCGTCGTGGAGGGTCGCGTCGTGAAGGGCTGTGCCATGAAGGGCTGTGCCATGAAGGTCGAACCATGACACCGGCGGCCTGGAAGGCGATGGGCGGCGCCGCGCTGGCGGCTGCGGTGGTCGCCGCGTCACCGGCCCGCCGGCGGCATCTGACGTTGGGAGCGACCGCAGACGAGAACAGCCGGGCGCTGCCCGGCGACGAGCTGATTGCGGCGCCGGCCATGGTGTCGACCCGGGCGGTGACGATCACGGCGGCGCTGTCGTCGGTATGGCCGTGGCTGGTCGAGATGGCCGGCCCGGCGGCGCCGGGGATGCGGGTGGAGCGCTGCGACCCGGGGCAGACCCTGGTGCTGCGCTCGGCCGCCGGCGACCGGGTCTGGAGCCTGCATCTGAGCACCTACTGGCTGAACGCCCGGCTGATCAGCCGCACCCGGGTCGCGCCGGGCGGCCTGCGCCGGCTCGCGCAGGAGCCGGTCCGGCTCGCGACGGAACGCCGCACCCTGCTCGGCATCAAGGAACGAGCCGAACGGAACGCCCTGATGTGAGGAGCGCCAAAGTGTGGAGAACACCCAGGTGCGGAGAACACCCAGGTGCGGAGAGTGCCCAAGTGTGGAGAGCGCCCAAGCGTGAAGAGCGCCCGCTTGTGAAGGAGGAACCGATGACCACCACCGTCGTGAGGCCGGCCAGGAAAGTCCTCGCCGACTGCGTCCGGGCCGCGACCGCCGCGCCCTCGCTGCACAACAGCCAGCCTTGGCGGTTCCGCATCGACGGCCCCGCCATCGACGTGTTCGCCGAGCCGGGCCGCCGCCTGCAGGTCATCGACCCGCTCGGCCGCGAGCAGCTGATGAGTGTCGGCGCCGCCGTGTTCACGTTGCGGCTGGCGATCCGGCAGGCCGGTTACCGCACGGAATCGGCGCTGTTCCCGGAGCCGGGTGTGCCCGATCTGGTGGCCCGGGTGGTCGTGTCGCACCCGGCCGCCGCCAACCCGGCGGTCGAGGCGCTCTACGCGGCGATTCCGCACCGGCACACGAACCGATGGCCGTTCGCGCAGACCGCCGTCCCGGCCGACGCGCTCGAGCATCTCGCCGACGCCGCCCGGCGGGAGGGCGCAACGCTGGCGGTGGCCGGCCCGACTGCCCGCAACGCGATCCTCGGGCTGGCCCAGGAGGCCGAACGACGGCTGCACGAACTGCCCGGATACCGTGCCGAGCTGGCCCGGTGGACCGGTGACGCGGTGCGTTACGACGGGGTGCCGGCCCAGGTCGCGGGGCCGTGGGACGCGCTCGAGTCGATGCCGGTGCGGGACTTCGGGGCGACGTTGCCGCGCCGCACCGCGAGCTTCGAGCCCTACCCGACCCTGCTCACGCTGGCCACCCACGGCGATCGGCCGGCCGACTGGGTGCGCGCCGGTCAGGCTCTCCAGCGGGCGCTGCTCACGGCCACCTGGCTCGACCTGGCCACCACGCCGATCAGTCAGCCGGTCGAGATCCCGGCGGTCCGGGAGGTGCTGGCCGGCCCGTATGCCCAGTTGGTGTTGCGGGTCGGCTATGGACGGCGGGCGCCCGGCTCGTCACCACGGCGGCCCGTCTCCGACGTACTCGATCCGGCGCATTGAGATTCTGGTTTTGAAGGGGGTGGGCGTGAGGGTCGTGCGGGCGAGAGACATGATGAGCAGTCCGGTGCACACGGTGGTGGAGACTGCGTCAGTGGAGAGCGCCGCCCACCTGCTCACCACGAAGGCGGTGACGGCGCTACCGGTCCTCGATCCGGACGGGCGCCTGGTCGGCATCGTCAGCGAGGGCGATCTGCTGCGGCACCGGGTGCCGGCCGACCCGACCGCGCACATCCACCGGCTGCCCGAAAACGATCCGGCGCAGCGGCCCGGCATCGTCGTCGAGGTGATGTCGCCCGACCCGATCACCACCCGTCCGGACGCCGACGTCGCCGAGGTGGCCGAGACGATGCTGGCCCACGACGTCCGCAGCATGCCGGTGCTGCGCGACGGCCGGGTGGTCGGCATCCACCTCAGTGGCACCTTCGCCGACGACACCGAGCAGGGAATAGTGCTGGTCCTGGCCCGCCCGGTGCCCGGTGTCGCGGCCGTCAGGATCGGCTGATCAGAACCGGGCAGGCGCCGCGCCGCCGTCGTGCCCTGCCCGGTGCCGTCCGTGTGGACGATGATCGTCATACTTCGATCGTCGACCGGTGGGCCCGTGCGAGGCAGTGCGGCACGGCCCCGCGGCCCGGGCCGAAAGTCCCTGCCCGTCGGCGTGACCATTGACGAACATGACCGGTGGGAGGCGATGAGGATGTTTTTCCTGATCCTGTTCTGCGCGATCGTCATCACGGTGCTGGCCCTCGCCGCGTGGACCTGGCCCGGCCTCGAGCAGGAGGTCGAGCGGGCGTCGGCGGCCGCCAGTCCGAAGCCGGAGACGGCGCCGGAGCCCGAGCCGGCGATCAAGCCGTCGCTCAGCCTGGAGGGCGTGCTGGTCGCCCAGCTGGTGGCCGGCGAGATCAACACCGAGCAGTACCGTCGTGCGGTCGAGGGACTGGCCGCCCGCGACGAGGACCGCCACCCGATGGCGGTGCCGCCGGAGAACGCGTAGGGACCAACGGCCCGGTCCCGGCGGTCCATCGGCGGTGCCGGGCGATGCGGATCACGCCTAGCGTTCGGGTATGGGCAGAGAAGCAATCCGGCCCGTGGTGGCCGGTGTCGACGGTTCCCGCAACGCTCCCGCCACGGTCGACCTGGCCGTCGCGGAGGCGGTTCGTCATCGAGCGCCGCTGCGGATCGTCCACGTCTGGCCCGGCCGTTACACCGGAGTCTTCAAGGGCCGCAGCGTGGTGCCGACCCGGGCCGACGCGAGCCGCCTGCTCGAGGTGACCGCCCGGCGCGCCGAGCTGGCCGCGCCGGAGCTGCCGATCACCACCGAGCTGCTCGAGGGCGGCGCCGCGAACGTGTTGACCCAGTGCTCCCACGAGGCCGAGCTGCTCGTGGTCGGCCATCGCGACAACCCGTTCACCCGGCCCAGCTGGGGTTCGACCGCCGCCTATCTGGCCCACCACAGCGCCTGTCCGCTTCTGGTCAACCGGGGGAGCGCGCACGACGGCCCGGTGGTGGTCGCGTCATCGGCGCGGGCCTCCGGTTCGGCCACCATGGGATACGCGTTCACCGAGGCCGCTCTGCGCGGATCGTGCCTGGTCGCGGTGCACATGTGGGCCCGTCCGGGCGGCCACGACGGCGCGGTGCCGGTGGTGCGGCCGGGTGGTTTCGCGACCGAGCGGGCCGCCGCCACCGAGCGGCTCGGGGAGGCCCTGGAGGGCTGGTCCGGCCAGTTCCCGGACGTGCCGGTGGAACAGTTGCTGGTGTCCGATCTGGATCTGCCGTACACGATCGAGCGGGCCTCGGTCCGCAGCCGGCTGCTCGTCGCCGGCATCGGCCGGACCGGCCGGTTCGCCGAGCTGCTCTACGGTTCGGTCGGGCCGGCCCCGGTCGGGTTGCGCTCGGCGACGTGCCCGGCGCTGCTGGTGCCGACCGGCTGGCCGGTCGCTCCCGGGCCGGCCCAGCCGGTCGGCGCCGCCGGACCGCGTTGAAGAACGCACCGCGTCGTTCGGGCAGCGCATGACCGTGCCTCCTTCTTCCGCGAGCGGTGTTTCCAGCGTCGGCCGGGCCGAAATGTCCAGCCAGGGCCGATCGACCCGTCGCGGGCCCTTATTGACAACCGTGAAACTGCCGTGCAATGTCTTGTTAACGTTCACATCCGGGTGACTCCCCAGCAGTGCCGGCCGATCCGGCGCTGTTTCGCCTGCCTGCGAAAGGCACCCACATGCGTTTGAGATCCCCCTGGCGAACCGCGCTCGCTCTCGGCGCCACCGCCCTCATCGCCGCCGCGACGTTCTTCGCCGTCACCGGCACGGCGAGCGCCGCCACCACCGGCCCCTGTGACATCTACGCCAGCGGCAGCACCCCCTGCGTCGCCGCGCACAGCACCACCCGAGCCCTGTTCGGCTCCTACTCGGGCTCGCTCTACCAGGTCAAACGCTGGTCCGACAGCGCGACGACCAACATCGGCGTGCTCGCCGCCGGCGGCTACGCCAACGCGGCCACGCAGGACTCGTTCTGCTCCGGCACCTACTGCACGATCGTCAAGATCTACGACCAGACGTCGCGGCACAACGACCTGACCATCGCGCCCGGCGGCGGCGCCAACCCCACCGCCGACCAGGGTTCGAACGCCGCGGCGCTGCCGATCACGGCGGGCGGGCACAAGGTGTACGGCGTGTACATCTCGGCCGGCAACGGCTACCGCAACAACGCGACCAACGGGATCGCCACCGGCAGCTCGCCCGAGGGCATGTACATGGTCACCGAGGGCACGCACGTCAACGACCGGTGCTGCTTCGACTACGGCAACGCCGAGACCAGCAACAACGACACCGGCAACGGTGACATGGACGCCATCTACTTCGGCACCCTGTGCTGGTTCACGCCCTGCTCCGGCTCCAATCCCAAGGTCATGGCCGACCTCGAGAACGGCCTGTTCGCCGGCGGGAACGGCTCGAACACCGCCAACACCGGGCGCAACAGCGCCTTCGTCACGGCAATGACCAAGAACAACGGCACCTCGGCGTACGCCATCAAGGACGGCAACTCACAGTCCGGCAGTCTCGCCACCCGGTACAACGGGGCGTTGCCGACGCAGTCCGGCTACAACCCGATGACCAAGCAGGGCGCGATCATCCTGGGCATCGGCGGCGACAACAGCAACGGCTCGGTCGGCTCGTTCTTCGAGGGCGTGATGACCAGCGGTTACCCGACCGACGCCACCGAGAACTCGGTGCAGTCCAACATCGTGTCGGTCGGCTACTCCAAGAGCGTGACCTTCCCGGTCAGCGGCTCCACCTACCGGCTGACCAACCTGCAGAGCGGCAAGCTGCTCGACGCGGTCAACTGCGGCACCGCCGACGGCACCGCGATCGATCAGTGGCAGAACCTGAGCAACTCCTGCCAGCAGTGGAAGTTCACGAATGTTGGCGCGAACAAGTGGACGATCACGAATGTGAACGCCAACAAGGTGCTCGATGCGGTCAACTGCGGCCTGGCGCTCGGCACCGCGGTCGACCTGTGGTCGTCGCTGGGCAACCTGTGCCAGCAGTGGGCGGTCATCCCGGCCGGCAACGGCCGCTACGAGCTGGTCGTCGAGAACAGCGGCATGGTCCTGGACAACCTGAACTGCGGCACCGCCAACGGCACCAAGGCGCAGCTGTGGATGTGGGTCAACAACAACTGCCAGCTGTGGTCGTTCTCGTCGTAACTCGCTGACGGTCTTCGAGGGGTCCGCCGGGACGATCCGGCGGGCCCCTTCCCGTCAAGCTGAAATCGGCTTCAGCGTCCGGAGCCGCGCTGCTGGCACGATGACCCGGTGCGGGTGCTGAGGGTGAAGGATGAGCGAGTCGGCCGGCTGCCGAAACTGGCCTCGGTGCGTGTCCGGGCGGCGTTCGCGGCGGCGCTGGCGGCCGCGCTCTGCTTCGGCGGCGGCGCGTTGTGGCTGCGTCATGTGATCTATACCAGCCGCATGGCGGCGTCCATGGAGACCGCCCAGATGCAGGCCCGGGGCATCGCGGCGACCTATGACACCTCCGAGGCGAGGGCCTCCGCGGACATCGGCGCGCTGGCCAAGAAACAGCTGGAACAGGGGTGGGGTGCGCTGGGCGCGGGAATGCAGTTCCCCTACTACACGGAGTCGTACGCGGTCGTCGACGGCAACGGCAAGTTACTGCTGGCTCAGGACCGCTTGGCCTACTACGTACGGGAAAGCGGTCTTGCCTTCCCTTCCGAACCGCCGGAGATGACCGAGGGCTGGACCGGCCAGATCCGCGTTTTCCTGCAGCCCGCGCTCAGCGGCGAACGCGGGCACAAGCTCGACGGCCGCGAGGTCACGCTGGCGGCGCGCAACATCGGCGATACCGGCCGCGAAACAGCGACCGTCTACGTGCTCGCCACACCGCTCCCCGCGGAGAACGCGGTGAACGCGGTCGACCGGTGGCTGTTCCCGGGTCTGCCCGCCGCCGTCCTGCTGGTCGCCGTCGTCGCCTGGTGGGCGGCCGGACGCGCGCTGCGCCCGGTGGAACGGATGCGTGCCGAGCTCGCCCGGATCACCGCGGCGGACATGAGCCGCCGGGTGCCCCAGCCGCACACCGGTGACGAGATCGCTCGGCTGGCCGTCACGATGAACGAGACCCTCGACCGGCTCGCCGACGCCGCGGAGCGACAGCGCCGGTTCGTTGCCGACGCCGCGCACGAGCTGCGCAGCCCGCTCGCCGGCCTGCGTAACACCGTCGAGGTCGCCATCGCGCACGGCGACGCCGTCGACCTGGACACCCTGGATGCCACGACCGAGCGGTTGCAGCGGCTGACCGACGACCTGCTGCTGCTCGCGCGCCTCGAACCGACCGCGCCGGCCAGCGGAAAGGCGATCGACATGGCCGCGGTCGCGGAGGAACTGGTCGGCGAACGGGGCTACCGGGTGCCACCGGACGAGCGGTTCGTCGTGGTGGCCGGGGAACCCGCGCTGGTGCTGGGGCGCGAGGACGAGTTGGCCCGGCTGCTGGGCAATCTCCTGGACAACGCGTCCCGGTACGCCCGCGACCGGATCACCGTGACCGTCGCGAAACCCGAGCCGGGCATCGTGCGCGTGGAGGTTCGCGACGACGGCCCCGGCATCCAGGCCGCCGAGCGGGAACGGATCTTCGAACGGTTCGCACGTGTCGACGAGGCCCGCGATCGAGGCCACGGCGGCGCCGGTCTCGGGCTGGCCATCGCCCGCGACATCGCGGTTCGCCATGGCGGCACGCTGTTCGCGGCCGACTCCACCGGCGGGGCCACCCTGGTCGCCGAGTTCCCGGAGCACCTCGGGCCGGGTGAGGTGTTTTTGACGGGTCCGGCGGGGTGAACCGGCGAAGGCTTCACCGCATCATCAGGGCATGACCGTCCGATGGGGAATGCTTTCGACTGCTGGGCACGGCCGCGTCGTGGCCGATGCCGTCCGGGACTCCGCCGAGGCCACGTTCGTCGCGGTCGGCGGGCGTGATGCCGGGCGGGCCGCGGCCTACGCCGAGTCGCTGGGCATCGGGCGCAGCTACGGTTCCTACGCCGAGGTGCTCGCCGACGACGATGTCGATGCGGTCTACATCCCGCTGCCTCTCGCCATGCACACGGAATGGACCATCAAGGCGCTGCGGGCCGGCAAGCATGTGCTCTGCGAGAAGCCGTTCGCGATGACCGCCGCCGACGCGGCTGCCTGTTTCGACGCGGCCGACGAGGCCGGGCGGCTGTGCATCGAAGGTCTCATGTGGCGGCATCATCCGCAGACCCGGCTGGCCCAGCGCCTGCTGGCGGAAGGCGCGATCGGGAAACTCGCGTACATCCGCGCGGCCCTGACCGTCGATGTTCCGCCGGGAGACATCCGCCGCTCCGGCCGCCTCGGCGGCGGAGCGATGTTCGACCTCGGCTGTTACTGCATCAGTGGGATCCGCCTGTTCGGCGGCGAGCCGCTGCGGGTGACCGGCTTCGGAGTGCCGGACGGCGACGGCGGGGTCGACCTGCGGCTGGCCGCCACGCTCGCGCTGCCGGACGACGTCATCGCCCAGTTCGACGTGGCCCTGGACTTCCCGCGCCGCGACGAGCTCGAACTGGTCGGCACCGCCGGGAAGATCACCATCCCGGACCCATGGATCTGCCGGCAGGCCCACGTGACGCTGGAACGCGACGGCAAGGCCGAGCGGCTCACCGTCGAGGCCCTCGACCCCTACCGCCTCGAGTTCGAGGTCGCCTCGCGGGCCATCGAGGGCGGCGCCGAACCCGCCTTCGGCCGAGCCGACGCCGTCGCCCAGGCCGCGGCGATCGAGACGGTGCTCAGGGCTTGCGGGCGGTAGCCGTCCAGACGTTGATGTCGGAGCGGGCCGGGATGTCGGCGCCCGGCTCGGGGCGCCACTCGCTCGGCGGCGCGATGCCCGGCTCGACCAGCTCGAGGCCCTCGAAGAGCTCGGCGAACTCGTCCTTGGGCCGGGTCCACACGTCGGACTTGCCCTCGTCGATCAACTGCTGGTAGAGCCGCTGCTGCTCGGGCGTGCCGAAGTCGCTGGTGGCGTGGGTGGCGACCAGGTAGCTGCCCCGGGGCAGCGCGTCCATCAGCTCTCGCACGATCGGTTTCGCCGCGCCGTGACCGCGCACGAAGTGCAGCACCGCGATCAGCATCAGCCCGATCGGCTGGGTGAAATCGAGGGTGTCGCGCACCACCGGGTCGGCCAGGATCTTGCCGGGCTCGTTCAGGTCGGCCTCGATGTACGCCGTGCGGCCCTGCGGGCTGCTGGTCAGCAACGCGCGCGCGTGCACCATGACCATCGGGTCGTTGTCGACGTAGACGATCCGGCTGTCCGGGGCGATGCGCTGCGCGACCTCGTGGGTGTTGTCGGCGGTCGGCAGGCCGGTGCCGATGTCGAGGAACTGCCGGATACCGGCCTCGCCGGCCAGGAAGCCCACCGCGCGCCGCAGCAGGGCCCGGTTGGCGATTGCGCCCAGCCGCACCTTGGGGAAGAGGGCCTCGAGCTGATCGCCGGACTCGCGGTCGGCGGCGAAGTGATCCTTGCCGCCCAGCCAGTAGTTGTAACGGCGGGCGGGGTGCGCGACGGTGGTGTCGAGTTCGTCCACGACACGATCATAGTGGTCGAATCATCGATGCCCCCGGCCGCGGGGGCCGGGGGCATCACTGATGTCAGGCGTTGACCTGGTCGCGCCACGCGACCCAATCACGAAGTTCGCTGAAGTCGTAGTCCGGGCCGCCGGTGCCGACGGTGAACATCGTGACCCCCAGGTCCAGCAGGGCTTGTCCCTTGTCGGCCGGCTTGCCGCCGACGCCCGCCGAGATCTCGATCTCGGCCGGGTCGCGGCCCTCCCGCGCGCAATGCTCGCGCAGGATGCCGGTCTTGCGTTCGACCGTCTCCGCGTCGCCGAAGCTGTGCCAGATGTCGGCGTGCTTGGCGACCAGCCGCAGCGTCTTCTTCTCGCCGCCGCCGCCGATCAGCACCGGGATCTTGCGGGTCGGCGCCGGGTTGAGCTTGGCCAGCCGCGACTCGATCCGGGGCAGGTCCTCGGCCAGCTTGTCGAGGCGCCCGCCCGCGGTGCCGAACTCGTACCCGTACTCCTGATAGTCCTTCTCGAACCACCCCGAGCCGATGCCGAGGATGAGCCGGCCGTCGCCGATGTGGTCGACGGTGCGGGCCATGTCGGCGAGCAGTTCCGGATTGCGGTAGCTGTTGCAGGTGACCAGGGCGCCGATCTCGACCTGGGAGGTCTGCTCGGCCCAGGCGGCGAGCATCGTCCAGCACTCGAAATGCAGGCCCTCGGGCTCGCCGTACAGCGGATAGAAGTGGTCCCAGTTGAACAGGATGTCCGCGCCGATCTCCTCCGCCTCGGCGGCGGCACGGCGGATGGTCTTGTAGTCGGCGTGCTGCGGCTGGATCTGCACACCGATCCGGACAGGCCTCGAAGTCATGATCCAAGCCTAGACGGCTCCGGCGGCCGTCCTGATCAGGTCGGCGACCTCGGCCGGGTGCGAGACCATCGCCAGGTGGCCGGCCGGCACCTCGACGGTGGTGGCGCCCATGCGGCTCGCGAACAGCCGCTCGGCGTCCGCCGGGATCGCCTGGTCACTCTGGGCGACCAAGAACCAGGAAGGCAGAGATTTCCAGGCCGGTACGCCCATCACGTCACCGAACGCGGAGCCGGCGATCGGCTGCTGCACCGCGTGCAGCACGCGAGCCTTCGCCGGGTCGACGCCCGAGGCGAAGTGCGTCACGAAGCCGTCCTCGGGCAGCCAGACGAAGCCCTGCTTGTCGGTGACCTGGTTGGCCAGGGCGGGCGGCGTCGGGCCCTGCGACAGCAGAGCGCCGAGCGACTCGCCCTCGTCGATCCCGAACGCGGCGATGTACACCAGGCCGGTGACGTTCGGCGCGTCGGCGCCCAGCGCGGTGAGGATCTGCCCGCCGTACGAGTGCCCGGCGACGATCGTCGGGCCGTCCTGCTGTTCCAGCACGTGGCGCAGCCGGGTCACGTCGTCGGCGAGCGAGGTGAGCGGGAACTGCGGTGCGGTCACCCGGTAGCCGTCCGCCTGCAGGCGTTCGATGACCCCGCTCCACGAGGATCCGTCCGCCCACGCTCCGTGCACGAGCACGATGTTGGCTAGAGCACTCATCTGCGTACTTCCTTCCGTCCGGGGATCGCGGTGTTGCAGAGTCATGCTGGCCGTGCCGCGGACGGCAGAGGTATCCGCATGTTGACTGCACTGCCGCGGGGGAGCTGCACATGATCGGGCGCGACACTGAGTTGGCGCAGCTCCGTGCGCTGGTCAGCGGGGTCCGCCTCCTGCTCGGTGATCCGGGTCTCGGCAAGACCACCCTGCTGGACGAGGTCGTCCGCACCGCCCGGGCCCGGGTGCTGCGGGTGACCGGCCGCGAGTCGGAGCGTGACCTCGACTTCGCCGGCCTGGATCAGCTCGTGCGGCCGGTCCTCGACCGGGTGCCGCGCCTGCCCGACCGGCAGGCGCGAGCGCTGCTCGGCGCGGTCGGCCTGGCCACCGACCCGGAGCCGCCGGACGCGCTGCTGACCGGGCTCGCCGTGCTCACCCTGCTGTCCGCGGTGGCCGAGGCCGGCCCGGTGCTGGTCACGGTGGACGATGCGCAGTGGCTGGACGCGCCGTCGCTGGGCGCGCTGGCGTTCGCCGCCCGGCGCCTGGACGCCGAACCGGTCGCGCTGCTGCTCGCCGCGCGTGGCGTCACCGCCCCGGCCGGCTTCGACGGGTTCCCGGAGCTGCGCCTGCGCCCGCTCGGCGTGCCCGAGGCCGCCCAGCTCCTCGACACCTTGCCGCGGCCGCCGCACGGCCCGGCCCGGGAGCGGGTCCTCAGCCAGGCCGCCGGCAATCCGCTGGGCCTGATCGAATTGTCCAAGGCGACCGGCCGCTACGCCGACACCGAGCCGCTGCCGCTGACCGACCGGCTCACCGCGGTGATGACCGCCCAGTTCGGCGCCCTGCCGGCGCCGACGCGGGCTGCGTTGTTGCTGGTGGCGGTGGCCGACAGCGCCCGCGTGCCCGGCCTGGAGGCGGCCGCCCTGGCGCCCGCCGAGCACGCCGGTCTGGTCCGGGTGGACCAGACCGGTCCGCGGTTCACCCACCCGCTGGTGCGGTCCGCGATCTACCACGCCGTTCCGTACGCCGAGCGCGCCGCCGCGCACCGGCGGATCGCCGCGGCCCTGCACGACCAGCCGGACCGGCACTCCTGGCATCTCGCAGCCGCGGCCCTGGAACCCGACGAGCAGGTGGCCGCGCAGTTGGAGCAGACCGCGACCCAGGCCCAGCGCCGAGGCGGCGCCGCCGCGGCCGCCCGGGTCCTGGAACGCGCGGCCGCGCTGAGCCCGGCCGAGGCGGATCAGGCCCGCCGGCTGCTGGCCGCGGCCGGGCTCGCGCAGACCGCCGGGCAGGCCGACTGGGTGCGCGAACTGGCCACCCGGGTCCTCGCGCTGACCACTGATCCGCGCCTGCTGCTCGCCGCCCGGCAGCGCCTCGGATGGTCGCTGGTCTGGTCGGGCGACCACGCCGCCGCGCTGACCACCCTGCTCGGCGTCGCCGCCGAGGCGCCGTCCTGGGCCGCCCTCGGCTTCGCCGCCACGATCGCCCACCGCACCGGCACACGCCGTGATCGCGACGCGGTGCTGGACACCCTGGCCCGGATGCCGGAGCCGGTCGACGAGGAGCAGCAGGTCTGGGTGCGGGCCTGCGCCGAGACCCCGGCCGGCCGGGCGGCAACAGTCGGCGATCTGCACCGGATCGCGGCCGGCACGACCATCCTGGGCTCGGCGGCCTGGCTGCTGGACGAGACCGACCTGGCCGTACGGCTGCTCCGCGACGCCCTGGCCCGGCTGCGCGCGCCCGGTCTGCGCGGTGGCAGCGGCGGGGCGATGAACGCGCTGCAATGGTCCTGTTTCGACAGCGGCCGGTGGGACGAGGCCCTGGCGGTGAGCCGGGAGGCACGGGACCTGGCCGCCGCGTACCGGATGGAGCCGGTGGCCGCCTCGGCCGACCTCTGCGCCGCGGCGGTGCACGCGTTACGCGGCAACGACGAGGTGGCGGCTTCGCTGCTGGCCGGAATGCTGGCGGCAGCGGACACGACGGAGTACCGCGCCGCGGCCGCCCAGGCCCGCCACGTGGCCGGCCTGTCCGCCTTCGCCCGGGGCGACTTCCCCGCCGCCTACGCCCAGTTGCGGCGCCTGTTCGGGGACGACGGCGAGCCGCTTCACCATCGGGTGTCCTACCTGGGCATCGCCGACCTGGCCGCGGCCGTCGCCCGCCTCGAGTCGCCGGAACCGGGCCGCCACCTGGTCGAGCGGGTCCTCGCCGGGCTGACCGGCGACTGCGGCCCGCGACTGCGCCACCTGGTGTGCCGGACCCGCGGCCTGCTCGCCGACCCGGAGGCCGCCGGCGGCCACTTCGAGCAGGCCCTCGCGGAGCCCGGTCAGTGGCCGTTCGAGCGGGCCCAGACCCTGCTCGACCACGGCGAATGGCTGCGCCGCCGGCGCCGCATCAACGACGCGAAACCGGTGCTGGTGGAGGCGCTGGAGACGTTCCACCGGCTGCGGTCGGCCCCGTGGGCCCGGCGCGCCGAGGCGGAGTTACGGGCCTGCGGCGTCCAGGGATCGGCCGCGGCCCCCGACGCCCTCGCCGCCCTGACCGCCCAGCAACGCGAGATCGTCATCCTGGCCGGCCGCGGACTGACCAACGCCGAGATCGCCGACCACCTGTTCCTCTCGCCGCGGACGGTCGCCTCCCACCTCTATCGCTCCTACCCGAAACTCGGCGTGGCCGGCCGGCACCAGCTGCGTGACCTCATCCCGGACGAGGGGTGAGCCGGTGCCGCCCGTCCAGCGTCAGAGAACCAGCAGCTGGAGCACGGTCGCCGGCACCCCCGACTCGGGGTCGGCGACGCCGATCGAGAGGTAGCCCGCGGTCGCCCACCTGACCCGGGCCGCCGACGGCGCGCACCGGCTCGGCTTCGCCGCCGCGGAGTCGCTGCACCTGGCCAATCCGGGCCGCGCACAGCAGCAGGGCGGTCTGCTGGAGACGGCCCTGGAGACCCTGGACCGGGCGGCCGTCACCGCCCACACGGTCGGCGAACTGCGCGGCGCCGCGTTCGCCCACACCCGCCGCGCGCGGGTGCTGCGCGCACTCGGCCGCCTCGACGAATGCCGGGCCGAGCTGCGGACCGCCCGCGGCTACTACGAGACCGCGGGTGGCGGCGACCTGCTCTCGGCCCAGCAGATCGCCTCCCTCGACGCCGACCTGCCGGCGCTGACCGCGGTGCTGGCGGCCGCCCGCGCCGCCGGCGACCACGAGGTGGAGCTGCTCGCCCTGGAGGCCATGACCCGCATCCACACCGCCGCCGGCGACGACGCGGCCGCCGGCGCCCGGGCCGCCGAGGCCGCCAAGATTCGGCCGCTGGCCGCCCACCTGGTCACCGAAGCGGATCGCGACCTCGCCTGAGCTGACCGGGCGCTCGCGTCAGGCGAGCGCCCTGGCGAGTGCGTCGAGCGCGGCGGGATAGCCGGCCGGCCGCGGGGTGGCGTACCCCAGTACGAGGCCCTCCAGGCCCGGAGTCCCCGGGGCGTGCCACTGCGGGCCGAGCGTGGTGAGGGCGAGGCCGTCGCCGGCGGCGCGGGCGGCGATGTCGTCCTCGCCCGGCCCGCCGCCCGGCAACTGGAGCAGTGCGTGCAGGCCGGCCGCGATGCCGAGCAACCGGTACCGGCCGCCGATCCGGTCGACGAGCAGATCGCGCCGCCGCCGGTAGTCCAGGCGGCGGGCGCGGATGTGCCGGTCGTACGCGTGGCTGTCGATCATGTCGGCCAGCGCGAGCTGGCCGATGCTCTCGGTGTGCAGGTCGGTGAGCCGTTTGGCCTCGATGACCGGCTCGACGAGGTGATCGGGCAGCACCATCCAGGCCAGGCGCAGCGCCGGGCCGAGGCTCTTGGCGGCCGTGCCGATATAGGCGACCTGGCCGGGCGCCATGCCCTGCAGGGTGCCGACCGGCTGCCGGTCGTAGCGGAACTCGCCGTCGTAGTCGTCCTCGATCAGCAGTCCGCCGCCGTCCCGCGCCCAGGAGACGGCGGCATGCCGGCGGCCCGGCTGCAACGTCACGCCGGTCGGGTACTGGTGTGCCGGGGTCAGCACCGCGGCCCGGACGGCGCCGGTGAGCAGATCGGTGCGCGCGCCGTCCTCGTCCACCGGCAGGGCCATCACACCGGCGCCGGCGTGGCGGACGACGTCCCGGTGGAACGGGAGGCAGGGGTCTTCCATCGCGATCGTTCCGCCGATGACGCGGGACAGCAGCGACAGGGCCTGGACGTAGCCGGAGCAGACGACGATGTGCTCCGGGGCGGCCAGTACGCCGCGGGTCCGGCCGAGGTAGGTCGCCAGTGCGGCACGCAGCTCGGTTCGACCGGCCGGCTCCCCGTAGTCGTACGCCGAGGCGGGTGCCCGGGTGAGCGCCCGGCGGGTGGCCCGGATCCACGCCTCGACCGGGAACGTGGTCACGTCGGGGCTGCCCGGCCGCAGGTCGTGGCGGGGCGCGGGCGTTCGCACCGGCCGGGCCGCCGGTGCCGGCCGGTCCGGCAGGACGGCCACGGTGGTGCCCGAGCCGGTGCGCGCGGCGAGGAAGCCCTCGGCGATCAGTTGCTCGTAGGCGGCGGCGATGGTGTTGCGGGCGAGGCTCAGCTCGCCGGCCAGCGCCCTGGTCGAGGGCAGCCGGGTGCCCGGGGCGAGCCGGCCGGAGCGGATGGCGTCGCGCAGGGCCAGCTCCACGCGGGCGCGCCGGCTCCCGGCCGCACCGAGATCGAGGTGAAGGTCGACGCCAAGATTGGCCCAATATTCCGGCACGATAATGGACCTTAGCAAGGCTCCATTCCGGCCCTACGGTCGTCCTATGTCCCACATGATCACCGAAACTCCCGTCCGGGTCGCCGTCACCGACCTCGCCCCGCACATGAGCAAGGCCCTGAACGCTCTCGACGCCGCGACGCGGAACACCCGGCTGGAGGCCGGCCTGCTGGATCTCGTCCGGGCCCGCGCCTCGCAGATCAACGGCTGTGCCTACTGCGTCGACACGCACACCCGCGACGCGGTCGAGGGCGGCGACGACCCGCGCCGCCTCTACGCGCTGCCGGTCTGGCGCGAGACGCCGTTCTTCACCCCGCGCGAGCGGGCCGCCCTGGAGCTCACCGAGGCGATGACCCGGCTCAGCGAGGCGCCGGTCGGCGACGACACGATCGCCCGTACGGCAGGGCACTTCACCGAGGTGGAGCTGGCCGAGCTCATCTGGTCGATCACCGTCATCAACGCGTGGAACCTGCTCGGCGCCACCGCCCGCCCCTGGCCACTGTCCTGACCCGGACCGGCGAGGCGCCGCTTCGTCGGGCCCGCAACTCGGCCGTCTACTGGGCGGCGACCGGCCTGACCCGCGGCCACCGGCTGATCCGCCGCGCCGGCTTCCTCGCCGTCGCCGGTGACGAACGCGCGGGCCTGCGCATCCTGATCCAGGAGCCGGCCCTCGGCGCGGAGGAGGCCGCCGAGATCGCCGCGCTGACCCGCGCTGCCCGGGGCCGGGTCAACGTGGAGGATCCGTTCAGCGCCACCGATCTGCGCCACCTCGGCCTGCGCAGTTGGCAGATGCCGGTGATGCTGCGCCGGCCGGGCGCCGTCGCCACGCCGGCGATCGAGATCATCCGCGTACGCGACGAGCACGGCCTGCGCGCCGCCGAACGTACGGTGATCGCCGGCTTCGACCTGACCAGGTTCGAGCCGTACCGGCCGGGCGAGCTCTTTCCCGCACCGTTGCTCGACCAGCCGGGGGTGGACGTCTTCCTGGCACTGGTCGACGGGGTTCCCGCCGGTGCCTGCGTCACCGTGGTGGCCGGCGATGTCGGCAGCCACTACTGGGTCGCCACCCCGCCCGCGTACCGGTCGCGCGGGGTGGGCCGGGCGGTCATGCTCGGCTCCCTCGCCGCCCTGGCGCAGCTGCCGGTCACGCTCACCGCGTCCCGGCTGGGCCGGCCCCTGTACGAATCGCTGGGCTTCACCGCCACAACCATGGCCACCTGGTGGGCCTCCCCCGATCCGGGAGGTCGTGGTGGATAAAGACCCGTCCCGTTACAAGACTCTTTCTTCACCAGCCGGGCGTCCACCATCTCGGCCGCCTCGACAGCCGGCATGCCGGAATTCAGTCAGCTGGGGTGAGTCGTGGAAGCAGGTGGGCGGCGTTGCCGGAGCGCATCGCGTGCTGGGCTTCGGCGTCGAGCAGCGGGGTGCCGTCGAGGGCGGCGGCCAGGCGCGTCACCAGCGGCTCCGGGGTGAACGGCCAGTCGCTGCCGTATAGCAGCCGGTCGGCGCCGGCCAGGGCGAGCAGCGAGGGCAGCTGATGCGGCAGCGGCATGCCGGCGAGGTCGAAGTAGAGCCGCCGCAACTGGGCCATAACATCGACGCCCTGGGCCTCCGGCAGGCCGACGGCGAACGTGGCGATCCGGTCGGCGACCGAGGCCAGGACGCCACCGCCGTGCGGGACGACGATCGTGACCCGGGGATGCCGTTGCAGTGTTCCGGTCAGGAGCAGGTCGGTGACGGCGCGGGCGGTGTCGATCGGGAACTCCAGCATCGGCCGGGGGCGGCCCCGGGCCACCAGCTCCCAGCCGGGCGGCGACGTCGGGTGCAGGACCACCAGCGCGGAGCGTTCGTCGAGCGCGTCCCAGACCGGTTCGAACGCCGGGTCACCCGGGTAGACGCCGCCGGCATTGGTCTCCAGGACCACGCCGTCGAGCCCGAGCTCGTCGTAGGCGAAGGTGATCTCGTTGATTGCCCCGGCGACGTCGGGCAGCGGGAGCGAGGCCAGCACCGCGAACCGGTCCGGACGGGCGGCCACCAGGCCGGCCCCGAAGCGGTTGACCGCGCGGGCGAGGTCGCGCGCGGCCGCGTCGGCGCCGAAGTGCACTCCGGGGGAGGAGATCGAGAGCAGCGCGGTCGTGATGTCCAGCCCGTCCATCGTGGTCAGCGCAGTGCCGGCGCTCCAGGCCGGGATCGCCGGCATGCCGTCGGGGTGGTCGTGCCCGGCGGCGGAGGCGGCCGCCCGGTAGAAGTCGGGGACGAAGTGCGCGTGTACGTCGATGCGGCTCATCGCCCGCCGCCCAGAGGCACCCGCTGCTGGTCGTTGCCCACCAGGACGGTGCCGGCGTAACCGGTGGCGGCCTTGCGGAGCCAGGTGGCGTCCGGGACCACGGCCGGATTGCCCGGGGCTAGGTGATTGAGGACCAGGGTGCCGACGCCGGCCTCGGCCGCGATCGAGCCGACCACGGTGGAGTCGGTGTGGCTGCTCAGCAGGTGGCGGAACTTCGCCTCGTCCAGCCCCGACGCCCGTACGACATCGGCGTCTATCGCCTCGTGCACCAGGATGCCGGCGCCGCGGGCGAGCGTGGTCAGGTTCTTCGTCGGTGCGGTGTCGCCACTGAAGACGACCGAGCCGTACGCGGTGTCGAAGCGATAGGCGAACGACGGGAACACCGGCGCATGGTCGACCAGCGTCGCGGTGACCCGGACCCGATCGTCCGACATGACCGGGAAGGGCCGCATCGGCGGGGCGACGGGTCCACGGGCCGACGCGCCGACCCGGGGGAGTCTGATCTCATGTGGCCGGATCAGCGGTCGCGGGTCCGGCCACGCCTCGTCCCGCATCCGGATGTTGATGTCGTAGGCGGTCGCCTCGATCTGGAGGCGGATCAGATCGGCGAGCCCCGGAGTCGGATCCCGGCCGCTGACCGTGGGGACCGTCCGCCCGGCCGGGAACGGTTCGGGCAGGTAACCGGCCCGCCCGGGGCCGTAGATGTCGACCGGGTGTCCGACCGTGCCGATCCCGCCGGTGGTGAGCCAGAGCAGGTTGTACAGATCGGTGATGTGGTCGGAGTGCAGGTGGGTCACGAAGATCCCGGTCAGGCCGGCGAGCGGTAGGCCCGCCCGGACGAACTGGTCGACGGCGCCGTGCCCCACGTCGACCAGATAGACGAAGCCGTCGACCACCAGGGCCGACGACACCCCGGTCCGGCCGGGACCGAGCAGCGGGCCGCCCGCCGTGCCGAGCAGCACGACCTCGGCCGCAGCGGCGGGTGCCGCGGCGGCGGCGGGTGCGGCGGCGGCGGTTGCGGCGCCGGGCGCGAGTGTTTGCGAGAGCGCGACGGCCGGGAGCCCGATCGCGGTGTTGCGAAGCACGCTTCTGCGGTCCATCTGTCCTCCGGAAGTCAGTCGTTGTCGAGCTCCGCCAGCGCGGCGTAGCGCAGCAGCGCGTCGGTGGTGTGTTGGATGTGTGCGGCCAGCGCGGCAGCCACGTCGTCGGCGTCGCGGGCCACGGCCAGCGACAGCAGGCGACTGTGCTCGCCCGCGATGTCGCGGTCGTCGTCGTGAGCGAGCGAACGGGACCAGATCCGGTAGAGCTCGCTGGCGTCGCGCAGCCCGTTGGCGATCGCCTCGAGCCGGGGGCTGCCGCAGCCGGCCACGAGAGCCTGGTGGAAGGCCTGGTGGGCCCGGATCCAGTCCTCGCCCAGCGGGGTGCGGGCCAGGGTGTGGTGGGCGGCCACCAGCGCGGCCTCCCACGCGAGGTCGCCGCGCTCGACCGATCGCCGGGCGGCGAGGGTCTCGACGTCGATGCGGGTGTTGGTCAGGTCGGTCAGGTCCTCGGCGCTGAGCGCGACCACGCTGAAGCCGCGCTGCGGGTGGGCGACGACCAGCCCCTGCTCGGCGAGTCGGCTCAGGGCCTCGCGCACCACCGACAGGCTGGCCGTGTAACGCCCGCCGAGGACGGCGAGCTTGAGCTTGGAGCCGGGCTCGAACCGGCCGGCGAGCAGGTCGGCCCGGAGTTGGTCGAACACCGCGTTGCTGCGGGTGCTGGCGTCGATGGTCACCGGTGCACCGTACCCGATAGTCGAAATTCTTTGTCTTCTCGATGTTTCTAAATAATTTCGAAAAAATGTTGCTCCGCCCGCAAGCCCTGTGTCAACCTCGGGTCGGTTCAACCCGAGGAGGTTTCGAACGTGAAGGCAACACCTGCACTGAGTCGGCGCCGGCTGCTCGCCCTCGGCGCAGGCCTGGCCACCGTCGGGACGGTCGGCGGATTCGGCAAGGCCGTCGCCGGCCCGGATCTGGGACAGATACCCCGCCCCACCGCCGGTGGCAGCCAGCTGATCGCGACGATGGGGATCGTCGCCGACCCGTGGCAGGCCAAGGTCAGAGCGGCCGGTTACGTCACGAGGTCGGCCCGCATCAATCAGGTCGACTTCAGCTATGTCGAGGGTCCCGACAACGGGCCGCCGCTGGTTCTCCTGCACGCCCAGCAGCTGGACTGGTTCGGCTACAGCCGGGTGCTGCCGGAGCTGTCGAAGAAGTTCCACGTCTTCGACATCGACTATCCGGGGCACGGCAACACCATCACCCCGGCCGGCTACCCGATGACGGCGAACCGGATCGGCGCCGACCTGGCGGCCTTCATGCAGGCCAGGATCGGGCAACCGGCGTTCGTGACCGGCAACTCCTCGGGCGGGCTGCTGACGGCCTGGCTCGCGGCGAACCAGCCCCAGCAGGTGATCTCGGTGCTGCTGGAGGACCCGCCGCTGTTCGCCTCGGAATACCCGCGGATCAAGAAGACCATTGCCTACCGCGACTTCGCGAGCTGCGCCACCGCGGTGGACGGGAACGTGCGCGACTTCCTGCTGTTCTGGATCCAGGACAACAAGGCCTTCTTCGACGAGAACGTCGGCCCGGGGGTGGCCGCTCTCCTCGCTCAGGCCGTCATCGCCTACCGGCTGCTGCACCCCGGCCAGCCGATCGACCTCGGGCTGATCACCGACGACACCGTCCGGCTCTTCCTGAGAGGCTTGAACGAAAGCGATCCCCGATTCGGCAAGGCGTTCTATGACGGCACGTGGAACGCTGGCTTCGACCACGCCACGGCGCTCCGGAAGATCACCTGTCCCGCACTTCTCCTGCAGGCGAACTACTCCTGGGTCGACGGCGACATCCTCAACGGCGCCATGTCCGAGGAGGACGCCGACACGGCGATGTCGCTCCTGGCCGACGGCACCTACCAGAAGGTCGACGCCACTCACGTGATCAACCTGGACGAGCCGCAGCAGTTCGTCACCGCCCTGGAGGGGTTCTTCCGATGACCGCGATTCGCGCCGAGGTCGAGCGCTCCGACACCGACCGGACGGTGGACACCCATCGAGGGCTCCACAGTGAGCTCGGCGGTCTGCACCACGAGCACCCGGGGCGTGCCAAGGACCCGGTGATCAAGGTGGTGGAGCTGGCCTGGCTGGAGTTCGTCAAACCCGACCTGGCCCGGGCGGAGAAGTTCGCGACCGACTTCGGCTTCCAGGTCGCCGAGCGCTCGCCGGACGTGATCAAGCTGCGCGGCACCTGGTCGGCCGCGCCGTGCCTGGTGATCCGCCGCGGCCCGCGGCCCCGATTCGTCGGCCTGGCCTTCCTCGCCGAGTCGGTCGCCGACGTCGAGCGGCTCGCCCGCAAGACCGGCGCCACCACCACGGCAACGCCGGGCGGCGCCGCGGTGCGGCTGCGCGATCCCAGCGGGTTCCCGGTCCAGGTCGTGGCCGGCGTCTCCGCGCTCGCGGCGGTGCCGGAACGGGCCCGGCACGAGTTCAACTTCGGCGTCGAGCCGGTGCGGGTCAACGCGACGCAACGGACGCCCGAGGGGCCGGCACAGGTGCAGAAGCTCGGGCACGTCGTCCTGGAGACCACCCGGTTCCGCGCCACGCTGAACTGGTACCTGGAGAACCTCGGCATGATCGTGTCGGACTTCCTCTACCTGGACGGCCTGCGCGACCGCGGGCCGACGATGGCCTTCATGCGGTGCGACCTGGGCTCGGTGCCGTCGGACCACCACACCCTGGCCATGCATCTGGGGATGCACACCGGCTACGTCCACTCCGCCTACCAGGTCACCGATCTGGATGCGGTGGCAGTGGGCGGGGAGTTCCTGCGCGATCGGGGCTACCACCGCGTCTGGGGCATCGGCCGGCACATCCAGGGCAGCCAGATCTTCGACTACTGGCGCGATCCGGACCGGATGATGTTCGAGCACTACGCCGACGGCGACGTCTTCGACTGCACCGCCGAGCCGGGCTGGGCCACCATGAACGCCAGCGGCCTGTCCCAGTGGGGGCCACCGGTGAGCCGGGACTTCCTCGGCGCCAAGCCCAGCCCCGCCCTGGCCAAAGCCCTGGTCACGGCCCTCGCCGACAGCGGCAACGAGTTCGATCTCGACGTTGCACGCGCGCTGATGAAGGCGATGAGTTCGTGAGCGTCAACGTTGCTCGTACGGTCGGCGGATGGTGGGTCGAGAGCAACGGCCGCCTCACCCGGGTCGCGACCTCGGCCGGCACGACGCGGGAGCTGCTGGCCGACCGCGCCGCCGTCGAAGCGGCCGCCTCGACCCCGGACCCGGACGGCCCGTCGGCGGATGCCGAGGTGCTGCTCTCGCCGGTCACCACGCCGGCACGTGTCGTGGCGCAGATGGTCAACTACCGCTCGCACGCACAGGACTCCGGGTTCGACCCGGACCGGGTGCCGGCCGCGTTCTTCCGCAAGGCGTCCGGCTCGGTCAGCGCGCCGGGGGAGGACATCGTCCGTCCCGGGCACGTCGGGTTCCTCGACTACGAGGTCGAACTCGGCCTCGTCTTCGCCCGGCGGCTCGAGATCGGCACCGTCATCGAGCCCGGTGACCCGGCGCTCCTCGCCCGGTACGTCGCCGGGCTGGTCGTCACCAACGATGTCAGCGCCCGCGACGTACAACTGACCAAGACGCAGTTCTACGAGGCGAAGTCGTACCCGACGTTCACCCCGGTCGGCCCCTACCTCACCCTGGTCGACGCCGACGACCTCGCCGCACTCGACGAGGTTCGCCTGACGCTCTCGGTCAACGGTGCGACGCGCCAGGACAGCACACTGGCCGACATGCTCGTCAAACCGGCCGCGGCCCTCACCGCGCTGGCCCGCTTCCAGACCATGGAGGCCGGCGACCTGCTGCTCACCGGCACGCCCGGCGGCACCGCGCTCAAGTCGCCGCCGCCACTGGTGACCCGGCTCGCCGGCCTGCTCTCGCCGGCCAGACGGCTGGAGCTCTTCTTCAAGCGGCAGGCCACGAACCCGAACTACCTCCAGGACGGCGACGTCGTCTCGGCATCGATCACGCTGCCGGGCCGCGGGCTCGACCTCGGCAGGCAGACCAACGTCGTCCGGGCAAAATGATGAACGCGGTCGACGTCCTCATCGTCGGGGCCGGCCCCACCGGCCTCACCCTGGCCACCCTGCTCGCCCAGCGGGGCCGAAGCGTCTGCGTCGTCGAACGCCACCCCGACGTCTACCCGCTGCCGCGAGCGGTGCACCTGGACGGCGAGGTCCTCCGCATCCTGCACGACGCCGGTGTCGGCGACGCCTTCGCCGAGGTCAGCCGCTCCACCCGCGGGCTCCAGCTGGTCGACGCCCGCCATCGGGTGCTCGCCCGGTTCGAACGCGACTCGGCGACCGCGACCGGACTGCCCGAGGCCAACCTCTTCGACCAGCCCGAACTGGAGGAGCTGCTGCGGAAGAACCTGGCCGAGCTGCCCGCGGTCACCCTGCTCAGCGGCTACGAGGTCACCGATCTGACCCAGGATGCCGATCGGGTCACGGCCGTCGTCCGCCGGGCCGGCGGAAATTCCGAAGACCACATCATTGCGGCGTACGCCGTGGGCTGCGACGGCGCCAACAGCATGGTGCGCCGGATCATCGGCTCCGCCCAGCGCCCGCTCGGCTTCGAGCAGCGGTGGCTCGTGGTCGACGTGCGCTCCCCGGTCGAGTTCGGCGCCTGGGACGGCGTGCACCAGGTCTGCGATCCGAAACGCGCGGCGACGTACATGCGGATCGGGCGCGACCGCTACCGCTTCGAGATCCGCCTCCATGACGACGAGAGCCCCGAGGACTTCGCCGGCCTGGCCCGGCTGCGCGTGCTCCTCGACCCCTGGGCCGGCGCCGCCCGCGACGACCAGCTGGAGATCCTGCGCGCCACCGAATACACCTTCCGCGCCTGCATCGCCGACACCTGGCGGGACCGCCGCATCCTGATCGCCGGCGACGCCGCGCACCTGACGCCGCCGTTCATCGGCCAGGGCATGTGTGCGGGGCTGCGCGACGCCGTGAACCTGGCGTGGAAACTCGCCGCCGTCGTCGACGGCCAGGCCTCCGCCACGCTGCTGGACAGCTACCAGGCCGAGCGCCGGCCGCACGCCGAGTCCCTGATCAGGCTCGCCGTCGTTCTCGGGCGGGCGATGACCGGCGGCGGCGCGGTGGCCGCTGTGGCCAGGCGCGCGATTCTGGCCGTGGTCCGCAACGTGCCGGCCGTCGCCGCGAAGGTCCTCGATGCCACCTCACCCCGGCTCGAGGGTCCACTGGTGGACAGGCGGCTGGCCGGCAAGGCCCGCGGCACCCTGGTGCCACCGGCGCGCATCGGCCCCGGCGGCGTCCTGGTCGACCGGCTCCTGGGGCACGGATTCGCCTTCCTGGCGATCACCGGGACCGATCTTCCGGAACGGGCCGGCCGGCTGCCGCTGAACCGGGTGTTCGTCGATCCCGGCGCGCCGCTCGGGGCCTGGCTCGACGAGGTAAATGCTTCCTGGGCGCTGATCCGCCCCGATCGCACCGTGTACGCAGTCGGCCGGTCGACCGCCGAGCTGGCCCCGGCGCTCGCCAAGCTCGGAGCTTCCCTGTGACGGTGGACCCGATCTGGCGGCCGGATCCCGGCGCGCGGGCGTCGATCACGTCGTTCACGCGCCCGGCCGAGTCGCGTGTCGGAAGATCGATGGCCCGCGACACGGCCGACGATCCGGCGCTGCTCGACGTCTACGCGCGGCTCGCTACAGTTACGGCCCACTGAGAGCGCTCCCACGTGGAAGTCGTGGAAGTCGTGGAGGGTCATGAGCGGCGCCGAGGCACTCGGCACCCGGCCGGTCGGGCGGTTGCTGTGGCACAACTGCACGCAGACCACGCTGTCGGTCGGGGTCTACGGCATCTATGCGCTCACCAACGCCTGGTTCGTCGCCCGTGGCGTCGGGCCCGGTGCGATGGCAGCGGTCAATCTGGCGGCGCCGGTCCTGCTCGTGGTCGGTGCGGTGGCCACCACCGTGGGCGCGGGCGGGGCATCGCTGGTGTCCCGGCGGCTCGGCGCGGGTGACCCGGCCGGGGCCGCCCGCGCGGCCGGCAACGCGTTCAGCCTGTTCTGGCTGACCGCCGCCGTGATCACCGTCGCCGGGCTGCTCGGCCTGGAGCCGCTGCTCACCGTGCTCGGCGCCGATCCGGCCACCCGCGGCGACACCCGGGCCTACCTGGTCGTGCTGCTGGCCGGCGCGCTGGTCGGCACCGGTTTCTCCAGCCTGGTGCGGGCCGAGGGCAGCATGCGCTACGCCACCTTGATCTGGGTCGTCGCGATCCTGGTGCAGATCGTCCTCGACCCGCTGCTGATCTTCGGGCTCGATCTCGGCGTGCGCGGGGCGGCGCTCGGCACGGTCGGCGGGCAGTCCGTCTCCGCGGCCATGAGCCTCTGGTTCTTCTTCGGGTCACGCCCGAGGTCGCGACCGCGGCCCTACCGGATTGATGCCGCCGACCTGCGCCCGCACGGCCCGACCCTGCGAGCCCTGCTGGCCGTCGGCGCGCCCTCGTTCCTGGCCGGCTTCGGGGCGACTCTGCTCGCCGTACTCGTCAATAATCTCCTGGCCGGCGCCGCCACGCTCGCCGCCTACGCCGTCTGCTCGCGCCTGCGGACCTTCGTGGCCATGCCGCAACTCGGCATCAGCCAGGGGTTGCAACCGATCGCCGGCTTCAACGCCGGGCGCGGCCTCACCGGCCGGGTGCGCCGGGTGCGGGTGCTCGGGCTGCGGGCCACCATCGGGTACGGCACTCTCGCCGCGCTCGCCCTCGTCCTGCTCGCCGGGCCGCTCGTCGCGGTGTTCACCGACGACGCGGTGGTCGGGCCGGCCGCCGTGCACGCCCTGCGCATCATCGCCGCCGGGGTCGCGGTGGCGGGGGTGGCGCCGCTCGTCTCCGCCTACTTCCAGTCGGTCGGGCGGGCCGCTCCGTCCTACTTGATCTCCGCCGGCACGCTGCTGCTGATCAAGGCGCCGCTCGTGCTGGCGTTCAGTCGGGCCGGCGTCACCGGCATCTGGGTCGGCCTGGCCGTCGGCGAGGGCGTCTCAGCGCTCGCCGCGTTGCTTCTTCTGCGCCGTTTACCGCTGCCCCAAAATTGACGCCGAGATTATTGACAATCTTGTCGCCCACAGCAGCGTGTGCGCAGGTCACGCCCGGGGCGTGAATGGGTGAACGGCAATTATCGAGAGCCTTTCGGGCGCAATTCACGGCGTACGAAAGAATGGTTTTCCGTTGGTGAATGTTCCGGTAAAACAGCAGGTCAGCGCTCCGGGCGCGCAGAAAATATGTACATCCTGCTATGGCAGGTTCTCGGGTCTCGTCGCCTATTGTCAAACGCATTCACTTCCATGAATGTCCGACAGGAAAGGTCTGCCCACGTGAGAACGAGATCCACTCTCGTCGCCACCGGCGTGGCCCTCGCGCTGGTGGCCGGCGGGGCCACTACCAGCGCGTTCGCCGCCAGCTCGACCCCCGGGGCCGCCCCGGTGGCGGCGGTCGCCGACACCACCCCGGCGATCGTCGCCGCCACGAACGCCTTCCTCGCCACGCTCACCGCCGCCCAGAAGACGTCCGTGCAGTTCGCCTGGACCAACACCACCCAGAAGAAGAAGTGGTCCAACCTGCCCCAGGGCCTCTACACCCGGTCCGGCCTGATGTGGGGCAACCTGACCACGGCCCAGCAGAACGCCTGGCTGGCGGTCATGCAGGTCACCCTCAGCCCGGCGGGCTACACCCGGGTCCGTCAGGAGTGGGCCGCCGACGACAAACTGGCCGGCGGCGGGGGACTGCAGTACGGCCAGCAGTACTACTGGATCGCCCTGATCGGCACCCCGTCCGAGACCACCCCCTGGCAGTGGCAGTGGGGCGGCCACCACGTCACCGTCAACGCCACGATCAAGGGCACCGAGGTCGCCCTCTACCCGAGCTTCATCGGCGCGCAGCCGGCCAGCTACACCAGCGGCACCAGCACGGTGAAGCCGCTCGGCGACATCTGGACCGCGGCGTACACCCTGCTCAGCTCGTTCACCGCGGCGCAGAAGACCAAGGCGGTGCTGGGCAGCAGCTACATCGACCTGCTCTACGGACCCGGTCAGGACAGCCGGGCGCCGTCCTACCAGGGCATTGCCGGCTCGGCGCTCACCGCCGCGCAGAAGACCCAACTGCTCAACCTGATCAGCCTGTACGGCAACCTGGTCAACGCCGAGGACGCGGCCACCCGGCTGGCGGAGATCTCGTCCACCCTGGACCAGACCTATTTCGCCTGGTACGGGCCGACCACGAACGCCGGTAACGCGTACTTCCGGCTCACCGGCCCGCGGGTGATCATCGAGTACTCGCCGCAGGCGATGGGCGGCACCGCCGCGAACCACATCCACGGCATCTACCGCGACCCGCAGAACGACTACGGGGCAGCGATCACCGGATGATGACGACGGCCTCGGGCCGTTCGCGGAGGGCGCCAGTCCTGCTCCTGGCGCCCTTCGTGGCAATGGCCCTCATCCTGCTGCCGGCGAGCGCCGCCTGGGCGCACCCGCTGGACATCTCCCGCCAGACCACCTACGTGACGGTCTCCGAAGGCGCGGTCACGGTCGAGGTCGATCTCGCCGCCGGCGTGCTGGTCGCGCCCGACTTCATCGCCGCCCTCGACACCGACCACGACCAGGCGTTCAGCGCGGCCGAGGGCAGCTCCTACGCGTCGAGGCTGCTCGCGAAGCTGACCCTGCGGATCGACGAAACCCCGATGCCGCTCACCCTGAGCGGTGTGGAACTGCCGACCTTCCCACAGACCCAGGCCGGGTACGGCGTTCTGCACGTCACCGCCACCGCCCCGCTCGCGCCGTCGGCCGGCGACCACAACGTGTTCTACCGCAACGACTTCACCCCGGCGAAACCGGTGTACGAGGTGGTCGTGCTGACCCCGAAGAAGTCCACCATCACGGTCGCCTCCCAGCAGCACGACGACGAGCAGCGGCAGGTCGCGGCGGTGTTCACCGTCCACGGCGACACCGCGCCGGCGGCATCGGCCGAGCCGTCGTCCGGCGGCGGCATCGAGCGCCTGCTCGCCATGCTGCAGGACCCGAACCGCTCGGTCTGGCTGACCGTGGTCGCACTCGGGCTGGCGATGGTGCTCGGCGCCTTCCACGCCCTGACCCCCGGCCACGGCAAGACGATGATGGCGGCCTACCTGGTCGGCAGCGGCGGCCGCGTCCGCGACGCCCTCGCCCTGGGCGCCTCGGTGACGGTGACGCACACGTCGTCGGTGCTGGCGATCGGGGCGGTCGCGTTGCTGGCGAGCCACTTCGCCGTACCGGACCTGCTGGTCCCGGCCCTGGAGCTGATCTCCGGGCTGCTGGTCCTCGGCCTGGGCCTGCGCCTGCTGTGGCAGCGCCGCACCGCCCTCCCATGGTTCGCCACCCACCACCCTCACGACCACGACCACGACCACGACCACGACCACGACCACAGCCATGACCACGACCACCCGCACGACCACGACCACGGCCCGGCCGGCCGGCGGGTGGGGCTCGGCTCGGTGGTGGCGCTCGGCATCTCCGGCGGACTGGTGCCGTGCCCCGAGGCCCTCGGCGTGATGATCCTGGCCGTCGGCCTCGGCCACATCGCGGTCGGCATGCTCCTGATCGTCTCGTTCAGCGTCGGCCTGGCCGCCGTCCTGATCGGCATCGGCATCCTGCTCGTCCGAGCCCGCACGCTCCTGGCCGGCCGTTTCCAGACCGGCGCCCCAGCCCGCTGGGCCCGCCTGCTGCCCCTGATCAGCGCGGTCGTAGTCGTGCTGCTCGGCGCCGGCCTGATCGTCCGCACGGTGAGCGGAACCGCCTAGCGGGGCTGTCCAGGGAGGTCGGCCGAGGTGGTGTCACGCTCGCGATCGTCCTTTCCGCACACCTCGCCTGTCCGTCGAGACGACACCCGACCGGGGGAATGTGGACCACGGTGGACGGAAAGAAATGTTCTTTCAGGGGTTGGCGGGTTGTTGACCACCCCGGTACTTGTTAGCGCCTGACGTAGCGTGCGAGGCCAGGGACGGTTTCGACGCGGGGACAAGGGGGCGCTCAGAATGCAGGAGCTGGCAGACAAATCAAGCGACGCGGCGGCTTCCGGCGTGGTGGCGGCGGGCGACCACGCGGAGCGCGCGACGCCGCGCTGCCTGCATTGCGCCGAGCAGTTGGTGCTGGACGATCTGTGGGGCTGGGTGCACGACAACGGTGAATACCTGTGCCGCGACCGCGAGAGCGGCGAGCTGCTCTGTCAGCCGGCCACCCTCATCTGAGCGCGGCCGCTCAGACCCGCACCCGCTCCTGGAACCACCGGCCCAGGACACGGAACTCGTCCTTCACGGCCTGCCACGGCGGCACGTCCGCCTCTTCCCAGAGGAACTGGTAGAGGATGCTCAGCGGAGCGTCCGTGCCGGTGAGCCGGTCGCGCATGCGGTCGTCGCCGAGCTGTTTCGCCAGGTCGGTGGAGGCGTTGAGGCAGTCGAGGATCGTGCCGCCGTCCTCGCTCGACTGCTCGTGACCCTCCTCGAGCAGTTGCGCGGCGGCCCGGAAGTCGATC
The DNA here is from genome assembly GCF_040638295.1 of Actinoplanes sp. NPDC026619. Taxonomy (NCBI): domain Bacteria; kingdom Bacillati; phylum Actinomycetota; class Actinomycetes; order Micromonosporales; family Micromonosporaceae; genus Actinoplanes; species Actinoplanes sp. NPDC026619. The sequence continues at coordinate 49,747 of NZ_JBEZYA010000002.1, read as the reverse complement.
ACGTCGCTCTCGCCGTGGTCGATCGTGGCTCCGTCGCCGTAGAGCAGGATGCGCCCGCCCTCGGCCAGGAAGATGTCGAACTCGCCGTCGATGTTGCCGCCCCACAGCGCGTAGCCCGACACGGTCGGCAGCACGAGCCGCACGAGGTACAACTCGGACAGCGAGGAGCCGATCTTGCCAGGCATGTGGCCAGGTTAAGGCCTATTCGTCGTAGTAGGGGTCATACGCCGGTTCCTCCTCCGGCGGTTCCTCGTCACCGAAGAAAAGCGGCTCGTCCGCGGGACGCTGCGCAGGAGCGGGCCTCGCCGGCGCGGCGGTCGCGGCGGCGGCCCTGGCGGGCGCGGCGGTCCGAGACGCGGCCGCAGGCCTCCGAGCCGGCGGGGCGGCGGCCGGCGGTGGGGCGGCAGCGGGCGGCGTGGCGGCGGGCGTGGCGGCGGCGAGAGCAGCCGGGTCGGCGCCCTCGAAGAGGTCGAGGACCTGCTGTCCGAACTTCGTCAGCTTGCTCTGCCCGACACCGCTGACCTGCCCGAGCTGGGCCAGCGTCGCCGGGCGCAGCGTCGCGATCGCCTTGAGCGTGGCGTCGTGGAAGATGACGTAGGCCGGGACGCCCTGCTCCTTGGCCGTCGCCGCCCGCCAGGCCCGCAGCCGCTCGAAGTCGGGCGCCGCCGAAGCCGGCAGGTCAGGAGCGGGCGCGGCGGCCGACCGGGTGCGCGGCGCCTTGAGCTTCTGCTGCGGGGCCTCGCGCCGCATCATCACCTGGACGCCGCCGCGCAGGACCTCGGTGCTGGTCTCGGTGAGCACGAGCGTGCCGTATTCGCCCTCGACCGCCAGGTAACCCGCCGCCAGGAGTTGCCGCACGACCCCGCGCCACTCCTGGTCGCGCAGGTCGGCGCCGATGCCGAAGACCTTCAGCTCGTGGTGGCGGAACTGCTGCACCTTGTCGGTCTGCTTGCCGAGCAGGATGTCGATGGACTGGCCGGCGCCGAACTTCTGGCCGCGCTCGCGCTGCAGCCGCAGCACCGTGGACAGCAGTTTCTGGGCCGGCACCGTGCCGTCCCAGGACTCCGGCGGGGCCAGGCACGTGTCGCAGTTGCCGCAGGCGACGTCGCTGCGCTGGCCGAAATAGGCGAGCAGCTGAGCGCGCCGGCACGACACCGTCTCGCAGAGGGCGAGCATCGCGTCGAGGTGCTGGGAGGCGTTGCGGCGGTGCGCGGCGTCGCCGTCCGAGCCTTCGATCATCTTGCGTTGCTGCACGACGTCCTGCAATCCGTACGCCAGCCAGGCGGTGGACGGCTGGCCGTCGCGGCCCGCCCGGCCGGTCTCCTGGTAATAGCCCTCCACCGACTTGGGCAGGTCGAGGTGGGCGACGAACCGGACGTCGGGCTTGTCGATGCCCATGCCGAAGGCGATCGTGGCCACCATGACCAGGCCGTCCTCGCGCAGGAAGCGGGACTGGTTGGCGGCGCGCACCCGGGAGTCGAGGCCGGCGTGATAAGGCAACGCGGGCACCCCGTTTTCGGACAGGAACTCGGCGGTCTTCTCCACCGAGGCCCGGGACAGGCAGTAGACGATGCCGGAGTCGCCGGTGTGCTCGCTGCGCAGCAGGGAGAGCAGTTGCCGGCGCGGCTCGTTCTTCGGGGCGATGCGGTATTGGATGTTGGGCCGGTCGAAGCTCTGCGTGAAGTGGCGCGCGCCGGTCAGCTGCAGCCGTGTCGCGATCTCTTCCCGGGTGGCGCTGGTGGCGGTGGCGGTCAGGGCGATGCGCGGAACGTCGGGCCAGCGCTCGTGCAGCATCGACAGGTTGAGGTAATCGGGGCGGAAGTCGTGGCCCCACTGCGACACGCAGTGCGCCTCGTCGATCGCGAACAGCGAGATCTTGCCCCGCTCCAGCAGCCGCTGCGTGCTCGGCACACCGAGGCCCTCGGGCGCGACGTAGAGCAGGTCGAGATCGCCGTTGACGAACTCGGCCTCGACTATGCGGCGCTCCTCGAAATCCTGGGTGGAGTTGAGGAAGTTGGCCCGCACCCCGGCCGTGCGCAACGCGTCGACCTGGTCCTGCATCAGGGCGATCAGCGGGGAGACCACCACGCCGGTGCCCGGGCGGACCAGGGCGGGGATCTGGTAACACAGCGACTTGCCGCCGCCGGTGGGCATCAGCACCAGGGCGTCGCCGCCGCCGATCACGTGCTCGATGATGTCGCGCTGGCTGCCGCGGAAATCCGGGTAGCCGAACACGCGGTTGAGGACGTCCATGGCGGGGGAGAGGGCCGAAGTCACCCCGCGATGGTAGAGGGACCGGCCGACATTCTGTCGCGGCCTGTGGATAACCCCGGCAGGCCGACCAGGTCGAGTATCACCCGCACGGGTGTGCCGTCCGCCGCGTGCAGCTCGAGCGCGGCCTTCTGCTCGGCGTGCTGCGCGGCCACGTGATGCAGCGCCGACACCCCGGCGCTGGCCAGATGGGTGACCGCGGAGAGATCGACATGCAGCGGCACGGTCCCGCCCCGGCTGCGCCGCAACAGCTCGGTGCGCACTCGTTCGGCGGTCACCGCGTCGATGTCGCCCTCGATCCGCACCCGCGTCTCGTCCCCGCCGGGCTCCTCCACGATCGTGAACAAGTGCGACATCTCACTCGACGGCCCGCGTTCCGACAGCAGCCGGGCCGGCCGCACCAGGGTGTGCCGCAGCCGGGCGATCGTGCCCTTCGCCGACGGCTCCACCTGCACCGTCTCCACCAGCTGGGCGGCGAGCGCCAGACCACGACCCCGGTTCGGCTGGGGCGTCGGCTCACGCCAGGCGCCCCGGTCACGCACCGAGATCTCCACCTGCCCGGCTGCGCCGAGAACCCCACGGACCTCGATGGCGTACGGCGTGGAAGCGTGCTCCATGGCATTCGCCAGGAACTCGCCCAGTGCGTGCTGGACGGCGAACGTGTCGGTGGCGGTCGCGCCCACCGCGTACAACCAAGCCTGGATCTTCGCTCTGGTTTCCTGCAGCACGGTGGGGTCGGCCGGCAGATCCAGGGTGAGAGCCGGCGGCAGCGGCACCCGTTGCGCGGCGAGCAGCGTGATGTCGTCGCTGTGCCCGGTCGCCCGCACGAGCAGCTCGACGGTGTGGCTGCAGACCCGCTCGGCCGGGGTCGCTGCCGGATCCCGCAGCGCCCGGCCGGCCGCGCTGTCCGCCGCGACCTGGGCCAGCTCGGCGGCCCCGGAGACGTGGTCGCGCCCGGGCCGCTCGAGGATGCCGTCGGTGTAGAGCAGCAGCAGCTCCCCGGGCCGCACCCGGTCCGTGCCGATCGGGAACGACCCGCCGGTGGCCAGCGGCTTCCCACCCGTACTCCGCAAATATCGGGTCGGACCGCCCGGGGTGACCAGCAGCGGGGCCGGATGGCCGGCCGTGCAGTAGGCCAGCTCCCCGGTGACCGGATCGAGCACCGCCATGCAGATCGTCGTCGCGTGCGCGCCCAGCGACCGGCTCGCGAAGCGGTCCGCGGCGCTGAGCGCCTCGATGATCCCGGCGCCGTCGTCGAGCCGGTCGCGCAGCACCGCGCGCAGCTGCCCCATCACGCCGGACGCGGCAACGCCGTGGCCGACCACGTCGCCGGCGATCAGCGCGACCCGCCCGTCGCGCTGCGGAACCACGTCGAACCAGTCGCCGCCGGCCGCGGTGTCCGCGTCGGCGAGCAGGTAGCTGGCCGCCACCTGCAGCCCCGGCAGAACCGGGAGCCCGGCCGGCAGCAGCTCCCGCTGGAGGGCGGTGATGACCTGCCGGGTCTCCTGGTACCGCTGTTCGAGCAGCTCCGCGGCCTGCCGCCGGCGGACCATCTCGGTGACGTCGAAGCCGACCCCGATGACGCCATCCGGTTTATCCGTCGTGTCGTTCATGGCAGAAAACCATGGTGAAATCGTGAAATTGGCGTACATCTCGTGCACCGAGCCGTCCGGCATGTCCAGGTGCGCGCGCCACTCCTGCCCGGTCACCGGCACCCCGGTCCGGTACACCTCGTAGTACGCGTCCACGAACTGCTGCCCGATCAGATCGCTGATCATGTCGCGGATCGGCACGCCGACGGTCGGCCGCCCGGGCAGGACGGCCCGCGTCGGCCCGCTCAGCCAGCGAACCAGCAGCTCCGGCCCCTCGCACACGACGAGGATGAACGGCACCTGGTCGAGTGCCGCCAGCAACCGGCGCGAATCGTCGCTCATCAGCACATGTTGCCGGACGGCACCCGGACTCTCCTACTCGGCGAGGGGTAGCTCGATGGTGTGAGACGTGTGCGTCGCCTTGGTCGCGAGGTAACGCACGTTCGCCGGCGACATGTGCACGCCGGTCGGGATCCGCTGGGTCACGTCGATCCCGCACGCCTCGAGCTGCTTGGCCTTGTCCGGGTTGTTGGACAGCAGGCGCAGGCGGTCGGCACCCAGGGCGAACAGCATCTGCGCCGCCGCCGAGTAGTCCCGCTCGTCCTCGCCGTGCCCGAGCGCCACGTTCGCCTCGTAGGTGTCCAGGCCCGAGTCCTGCAGCGCATAGGCGTCCAGCTTCGCGTAGAGCCCGATGCCGCGGCCCTCCTGCCGCAGGTAGAGCAGGAAGCCGCCCTGCTCGGCGATCCGCTCCACCGCCTCGCGCAGCTGAGGCCCGCAGTCGCAGCGCAGCGACCCGAACACATCCCCGGTCAGGCATTCGCTGTGCGGTCGCACCAGCGGCGCCCGGCCTCCGGCTGCCGACTTCGTAAGGGCGCGCTGCCAGTCACCCAGGCCGAGAGCGATGTGCTCCTTGCCGTCGATGAGCCCGTCGAAGGTCATCACCCGCGCCGGCGTGGTGTAACCATCGGTAAAACGCAGCGGAACAGTGACCTGTTGGCGCACCGTTGCCTTCATCATCGGTATCGGTCCTCCTCGTTGAATCCCCGCTGATTCGCTATGCCCCCGGTCGAGGTGACCACAACGCAACAGAACGCGAATGTGCCTGTAATCGTCGCCCGGATTATCTTGGACGCAACTGTTCGACCAGGGTGACGATCGTCGCTCGACTGGAGGCGTCATCAATGGTTGAGCGTCCTTATACGCTTCTGAGCTGCGGAATGTCGATCGACGGCTACCTCGACGACGCCGAGCAGGAGCGCCTGCTGCTGTCCAACGAGGCCGATTTCGACCGAGTTGACCAGGAGCGGGCCGGTTGCGACGCAATCCTGGTCGGATCGAACACGATCCGACAGGACGATCCGCGGCTGATGGTCCGCTCCGCGGCGCGGCAGCAGGCGCGAGTGGCGCGTGGCGAGCCGCCACACCCACTGAAAGTGACCGTGACCGGCAGCTGCGGCATCGACCCGGCCGCCAAGTTCTTCAGCCTCGGTGACGTGGAGAAGCTCGTCTACTGCGCCTCCGGCGCCGTCCCCGCGGCCGGCGAGCGGCTCGGCAAGGTCGCCACCATCGTCGACGGCGGCGACCCGGTCGACCTGTCCTTCGTCGTCGCCGACCTGGCCGCCCGCGGCGTGCGCCGGCTGATGGTCGAGGGCGGCGGCTCGATGCACACCCAGTTCCTCACGGCCGGGCTTGCCGACGAGTTGCAGCTGGTCGTGGCCCCGTTCTTCGTCGGCGACTCGCGGGCGCCACGGTTCGTCAGCGACGGCGACTTCCCGTGGGGCCCCGCCCACCGCGCGACCCTGGCCGAGGTGCGGCAGATCGGCGACGTGGTGCTCCTGCGTTACGCGCTCTCGGACCGGTTCGGTGATGTGTAACGACACCAGCGATCACGCGCCGGTGCGGGCGAGCTCACGCGGTGGCGCGTAACCGACGGCGGGCGAGACCGGCGCCACCGCCCGGACAGCCTGGGCGGTCGCCACGACCTTGACCCGGGTGACCGCCCGGACCAGCACGACGACCACGCCCGGCAGGGCCGCGACGAAGGCGAAGACACCGTAGACGACGGCGATGGTCAGGCCCTGCGAGGCGCTGAGGCCGGCCGCGCCGAACGCCCAGGCGGTAACCGCCTCACGCGGGCCCCAGCCGCCGACGTTCAGCGGCAGCGACATCGCCAGCAGCGCGAGCAGCATCAGCGGGATAAGTTTTCCGATCGTCGCCTGCGAGCCGGCCGAACGGGCCGCCACCACGAACGTCGCCAGGTGACCGCCGAGCACCACCGTCGAGGCGAGCGTGATGCCCGGCCAGTTACGCCGGGAGAACAGGCCGGTGCGGATCTCGCCGAGCGTGGTGCGGACGGCGCTCGCCACCCGCGATCCGCCCTGCCGCAACCGGCGGCAGGCGACCAGCACGAGAACGACGGCCAGGGCGACGGCGGCGGCGACCGTCGCGGCCACCGCGCCATGCGCATCAAGAGCGGTCAAGACCGGCGAGGGTACGGTGACCAGCACCGTCACGCCGACACCGATGAGGACGATCTGGCCCGCCGTCCGCTCCAGGACCACGGCCCGGACACTGCGGGCGACGTCACCCTCGTCGCGGCCGTGCTTGACCGCCCGGTCGACGTCGCCGATCACTCCGCCCGGCAGAGCCGCGTTGAGGAACAGCGCCTTGTAGTAATCGGCGATCGCGGTGCGGATCGACAGCGTGAGGCCGAGCCCGCGGGCGACCAGGCACCAGCGCCAGGCGCTGAACACCGTGGTGGTGACCCCGATCAGGAACGCGGCCACCAGAGCGGGCGCGTCGATGACCCGCAGCCCGTCGAGGAACGCGCCGGTCCCGAGCCGCCACAACAGCACCGCGAGGATCGCCGCACCGCCGAGCAGGCGCAACCATGGCCAGATCGAACGCGTCACGTCCCAGTCCCCTTCGTTTGCCCGTCTTTCCCCTAGTACGCCGGGACGGGCCGAAAGGGTTCAGTCGAAGATCGCTAAAAGATCCACATGTCCGACCGTGGCGCGCGGCAGATCGGCCAGCCGCCCCCGCAAATAATCATCGAGCTGCAGGTCAGGGCTCTGTTCCCGGGCCGCGGCCACCCATCCGCGCAACCACTCGGCAGTGAGTTCCGGCATATCCGGTCCAAGGCGCCAAGCGCTCGGCCGGGTGAAGACGGTCGCGCCGGCTTTCTCGAACGCCACCTTCGCCGCCTCCGGGGCGTCCGGCCCCAGCAGCCGGCGGCCGCCCTCGACCCGGCGCTGATGCGCATTGAAGGCAGCTTCGACGGATTTGTCCGCCGGCTGCGCCGGTTCGAGGGTGACCTCGCCCGCGACCGACAGCGTGAACAGCGCCGGCGTCTTCGAGGCCGCGCAGGCCGCGGCCAGACTCCCGACCTCCACCTCGGTGAGCAGGTCGAGCAGCGCCGAGCAGGTGACCAGGTCGGCCTCGGCGAGATCGTCGGCGGTCAGATCGGTGACGTCGCCGAGCGCCACCTCCACAGTCACGTCGTCGAACGGCATGTTGGCCGCGGCGTAGGTCAGCAGCGCCGGGTCCCGGTCGGCCATCACCCAGTGCTGCGGCGCCGGCAGTTGCGGCGCGAGCCACCGGCCGAGCGACCCGGTCCCGCACCCGAGGTCCCGGATGGTCCGCACCGGCCCCGGCAGCAGCCCGACGAGATCGGCGGCGCGGGCGGCCGCATCGGCCGGCTCACGAAGCCCCAGCCAGGTCTCACTGAACTCTCCGGTCATGCGATGCCCTTCTCGGATCGGCGATACATGTTTGACTGTGCCCACGGCGCGGCGTGTCACGCGTCGAGCACGGCGGCTATCCGGCGCGCCGTTTCGGTCCAGGTGGGAAGGCCTCCACGGCGGCCCTCGGCGGAAGCACGCCATCGTTCGCGCAGTGGGGGGTCCGTGAGCCAGCGGCGCAGCGCGGCGGCCAGCGCCGCCGGATCGTCCGGGGGGATCAGCAGGCCGGGGCGGGTGCCGTCGGGGGCGAGGCCGAGGGCCTCGGAGACGCCGCCGACGTCGGTGGCGAGCACCGGCAGGCCGCGGGCCAGGGCTTCGGTCACCACCATGCCGTACGTCTCGGCGCGCGACGGAAGCACGAAAAGATCCGCGTCGGCGTAGGCAGCATCCAGCTCCGCCCCCGCCTTCGGCCCGGTGAAGCGAATGTTCCCGCCGGCATGCGAAACCGGCGTCCTCACTGCCCCGACAAACGTGCAGCTCCAGTCGAGGTCGGCAAGGTCCCGCTCCAACGCCGCAACCAGCAGATCCTGCCCCTTACGCGGCGTAACCGCCGCCACGCAGAGCAGCCGCCCCCCACCCACCGACGGCACAGCTAGGGGAGCAGCGTCCACGCCAGGCACCGCAACCGCAACCGGCGGCCCGGCGCCAACGCCAGGCACCGCAACCGCGACCCGAGGCCCGGTGCCAACGCCAGGCGCCGCAACCGGCGGCCCGGTGCCAACGCCAGGCGCCGCAACCGGCGGCCCGGTGCCAACGCCAGGCGCCGCAACCGGCGGCCCGGCGCCAACGCCAGGCGCCGCAACCGCGACCCGAGGCCCGGTGTCAACTCCGGGCACCGCGACGCGTGGGCCGGCGTTGGCCGGCGCCGTCGAGGCGGTGCGAAGGGCGAGGCTGCCGTCCGCCACGAGCGGCAAGTCGTGCATTTCCGAAATGCGGCGAGCGGCGGCCTCGCTCGTGGCGATCACGGCGGATGCCAGGTGGAGCGTCGCCCGCTCCTGGGCGCGCAGCCGGGCGGCCTCGCTCGCGCTCAGGCCGGTCTCGTCGCTGAGCGGCAGGTGGACCAGCACGATCAGCCGCAAGCGCTCCCGGTGCGGCTCGAGCAACTCCGGAACACCGCACGCCACGAGCCCGTCGATGAGCACATCGGACTTATCCGGAATGTTGCCGAGTGCGCTGCTCAGGGCGGCGCGAGCGACCGCCGCCGGCGTCGGCCACGACCCGGCGACGGCAATCTCGTGCACATCGCGCCCAACGATCCCGCTGCCGGCCGCGCCGCCACCGTTACCCGATCTTGGCGAGTTGGTGTCCGCGTCGAGCGTGAAGTCTCCAAGATCGGGGAAGGGCGCGGGCCCGCCGCCACCTTCAGCCGATCTTGGCGAGTTGGTGTCCGCGTCGAGCGTGAAGTTTCCAAGATCGGGGGAGGGCGCGGGCCCGCCGCCACCTTCAGCCGATCTTGGCGAGTTGGTGTCCGCAGGGAACGCGAAGTTTCCAAGATCGGGAGAGGGCGCGGGCCCGCCGCCACCTTCAGCCGATCTTGGCGAGTTGGTGTCCGCAGCGAGCGCGAACTTTCCAAGATCGGGCGCGGGCGCGGGCGCGGGCGCGGGCGCGGGAGTGGGCGCGGGTGCGGGTGCGCCGCCATCGTCAGCCGATCTTGGTGAGTTCGTGTTCGCAGGGAACGCGAACTCTCCAAGATCGGCGGAAAGGGGCGGCGCGCCCGACAGGAGGGTTAGGACTTTTCGGTCGTACAGGTTGCCGCCGCTGGGGGCTGCCGGGTCGTCGATGCCGGACGGCAGCACTGCCCAGAGCGGCTTCGTCACAGCGCTCGCTCGTAGCTCGCCCACGCCACGTGCGACTCGTGCAGGGTCACCGAGATGCCGGTCAGCCCGGCCGCGCCCGCGCCGAGGCCGCCCGACGCCACCTTGTCGGCGAGGCGGTCGGCGATCACCTTGGCGAGGAACTCGGTCGACGTGTTGATGCCGGCGAAGTCGCTCTCGTCGTCGAGGTTGCGATAGCTCAGGCCGCCGCAGATGGCGCGCAGCTCCTCCAGCGCGAGGCCGATGTCGACCACGATGTTGTCGTCGTCCAGCTCGGGGCGGCGGAAGGTGGCGTCGACCACGAACGTGGCGCCGTGGAGTTTCTGCGCCGGGCCGAAGACCTCGCCGGTGAAGCTGTGGGCGACCATGATGTGGTCGCGGACGGTGACGCTGAACAAGGGAGCTACTCCTCGGGGTAGTCGATCACGTGGCAGAGGGCGGGAAGGCTACCGTCCGCAAGGCGCGGCAGCACCTGCGGAAGATCATCGAAGGGCGATCGTCCGGTGATCAATGTCTCGAACGCGGGGTTCTCGAGCAGCGAAAGCGAAAGAGCCAGCCGGTCGGCGTAGGTGCGGCGCCGCCCGGGAACGATGTTCCCCACCTGGCTGCTTCGAATCGTCAGGCGGCGGGCGTGGAAGAACTCTCCGAGCGGCACGCTGACCTGCTTGTCGCCGTACCAACTGAGCTCGACGACGGTGCCCTCGGGCGCGAGGAGCTCGAGCGACCGGGTCAGGCCGGCGGACGTCGCGCTGGCGTGGATGACGATGTCGCAATCGCCGAGGGCGTCGGACGGATGCGCGAAGGACGCGCCCAGGGCCGAGGCGATGGCGGCGCGCGAGGGATCCACGTCGACGAGCTCGACGCGTACACCCGGGATCGTCGCGGCGATGGCCGCGACCGAACAGCCGACCATGCCGCCCCCGACCACCGCGATCTTGTCGCCGATCAGCGGGGCCGCATCCCAGAGCGCATTGACCGCGGTCTCGATCGTGCCGGCGAGCACCGCCCGGTGCGCCGGGACCGCGGGCGGCACGACCGTGACCGCCGACGCCGGAACGACAAAACGGGTCTGATGTGGGTATAGGGAGAATACGGTCTGACCCAGGAGCGAGGAGGGGCCGTGTTCGACCACGCCGACGTTCAGGTAGCCGTACTTCACCGGGGCCGGGAATTCGCCCTCCTGGAAGGGGGCGCGCATCTCCGGCCACTGGCTCTCCGGCACCCGCCCGCCGAAGACGAGCGTCTCGGTGCCGCGGCTCACTCCGGTGTGCAGAGTGCGGACCAGAACTTCGTCCCGCGCCGGCGCCGGCACCCGTGACGTGCGGATCTCTCCCCGTCCGGGGGCAGCGAGCCAGAACGCCCGTGCGTCACCCGACATCGGCAGTCTCCTAACCCAGTGAACCGAAAGCCGCCGCTGGTCGTGTTAACCCCTGACAGCGGCAACCATACGCAGCCGATCTTGCACTGGAGGCACGGTGACACTCGCAGCGACCCCGTCGGCGCCCCCGAAGGGCCCGATGACCGGCTTGGCCGCCCAGCTCGCCTTGCTGGCCGCCCTCGCCGTGACGCTCGGTCTCACCCCGGCCGGTCTCGCGGCCGGCGTCATCTACGGCCTGGTGCTCTGCACGCTGCTGGCCGCGGGCCTGATCCGCGCCGGCCGCACCCGGATGGGCGCCGCGAACGTGGTCACGTTCAGCCGCGCGATCCTGGTCGGCGGGGTGACGGCCCTGGTGGTGACGTCGTTCTCGCACCCGATCAGCATTCCGGCGCTGGTCACGATCGCCGGCGTGGCGCTGGCCCTGGACGGCGTCGACGGCCAGGTGGCCCGCCGCACCGGCACCACGAGCGCGCTGGGCGCCCGCTTCGACATGGAGATCGACGCCTTCCTGATCCTGGTCCTGAGCGTCTACGCCGGCGACCGCTTCGGCTGGTGGACGGTAGCGCTGGGCGCCTACCGCTACGCCTTCGTGGCCGCTTCATGGGCGCTCCCGTGGCTCAACGCCGCCCTGCCGCCCCGCTTCTCCCGCAAGGTCGTGGCCGCGCTGCAGGGCATCGTCCTGGCCCTGGTCACCGCGAACCTGCTCCCGCACTACGCCGCGCTGGCCGCCCTGGTGGTCGCCCTCGGTACCCTGACCTGGTCCTTCGGCCGCGATTCCCTCTGGCTCTACCGAGCTTCCCGGGTGCGCGCCGCCGCCCGCGAACGCTGGGCGGCCCCCACCCCGCAGCCGGCCCTGGCCGCCTGACGATCCCAGGCCGGGCCAACCCCCGCCTCCGGTCACCCCGACCGACCCACTTCCGCCCACCACATTCCGCCAGCTGTACGCGACGCGACTCCCACAACCGCACGAAAGTCAGCCCCCGGCTCCGCCGCTGCCGCATGCGCCGGCTTCCGCGCTGGGTCCGGGCCGTGGCGCGACCGCCGGCCGGCCGGGTGGGCGCTGATGGCTGAGGTCGTCGATGGGCCGTGCCGGTATTCGTGAAACGCGTCGCCCCACATCGGCGATCCGCTGCCGGTTTACGCAGCGTCCGGGGGTAGTCGGGTTACCGACCGCTTCGCTGAGGCGGCCGACTCAGACTGAGTGGCCGCAGCTGCGGAGGTGGCCACCATGACCCAGTTACCGAATCCGGCCGAGACTCACGACGACACCGCCGGGAAAGCGCCGGAAGAGCCGCTCCCCAGCGCCGCGGCGCGCGGTTTCATGGATTCGCTGCGCCATCCGCCCGAGGCGGAGGCACCTGCCACCGGCGAGCAGGCCACCGCCGAGCCGCCCTGGCCCCGCACGGAAGCGGTCCGCCGGTTGCTGGGCCGGGATCCGGCGAAGGCCGGCGCGGGCGGACAGCCGGCGCAGATGTCGGCCGGGGGCTTGGCGGCCGATGCGATCGCTGCGGCCACCGGGAGCGAGCGGCCGGGTGGGCTCGACGGGCTGGGCAAGAGTGTGGCCGACCCGGAGCACCTGCTCGCCGTGGTGGAGGAGCAGTGGGACCGGAAACGGCTGGCCGAGATCGACGTGGCCGCCGTCGCGATCGGGCTGGCCCTGGACGGGGTGGTCGGACGGATTCTGCTGCGCACCGGGCTGATCCAGGAATGCTCGACGGCCCGGCTGGCCGACGGCGGCGAGACCTATTGGGACGCGCTCAGCGACGAGGGCCGTACCCGGGCCGAGAACCAGCCGCTGCTGGCCGCCGCGCTCGGTGCGCCGGCCGAACGCACGGTGCACTTTCCCGGGCCGACTCGGCTGATCGCGTTCTCGCCGTACGGAGATCGGGTTGCGGTTCTCGGCGAAGCCGGCCTGTTTCGGGCGGAGCGGGACGGTGAGGTCGGCCGGGTCGGCGGCCCGGACGCCGAAGCGATCTCGCTGGGCTGGGACTACGACGGCATCCTGGTGCTGCGCAACGACAGCGCCGGTCTCCATCTGCATCGGCCGGAGCAGGGCAATCCGGCTGATAATGACCCACCGAGCGGGATCACCGAGCCGGCTGAGGGTCTGCTCGCCGGTGGACCACCGGCGTGGCTCGCCCGGACGTCCGGCGTCACGCGGTGGTGGGGGCGCGGCGGTCCGGCCGAGGACGTGGTGCTGCCCGGCGCGACCGAGGTGCTCGCCGTCGACGATACCGGGCATCGCGGGCTGCTCCGGGTGGGCGAGGACGCGGTGCTGGTCAGCACGCTTCCGGCCGACCGGCTCCGGTTCCCGCCGACGATCGACCCGGCGAGGAACGACCCGCCGACGAACGACCACCCGACGAACGACCCGCCGACGAACGACCCGGCCGTGACACTGGCCCGGATCCCGTTCCCGGAGGGGCCGTATGCGCTGGTCGATCTCGGTGACGCCGTCGCGGTGGCGGAGGTGACCGAGGACGATCGGATCGTCGTGTCCGAGCCGGGTGGTCCGCCGATCGCCGAGATCCTCACCGGTGGGCGGCCGGTCGACGCGATCGCCACCGGCGGGGCCGGCAACTATCTCGCCGTCGCGTTCGGTGACCAGGTCGAGGTCTGGCCGATCGCCACCGTCGTGTCCCGGTCGGTGGCCGGCTACGACCCGGACAGCATGCACGGCACCGACCTGCTGGAGGCCGACCGGGACGCGGTCGCGCTGGCCGCGCTGATCGCCTCGCGCCGGCTGCGGCCGCCGCTGGCCGTCGGATTGTTCGGCGAGTGGGGTTCGGGCAAGACGTTCGTGCTGGATCGGATCATCGGCACGCTGCGGGAGCTGGCCGGCTCGCACGACGACGGGTTCGTCAACGACGTCGTGGACGTGCCGTTCAACGCGTGGCATTACGCCGAGACCAACCTGTGGGCCAGCCTCGTCGACGCGGTGCTTCGCAAGGTGGCGCCGCGCCCGGCCGCTGATCTGCCCGAGGTGCAGGAGGCGCAGCGGCTGGTGGCCGAGGCCGACACCGAGCAGGAGCGGCTCGCGGGTGAGGAGTCCAAGGCGCTGGCGGCGGTCACGACGGCCACCGAACGCCTGGTCAAGCGGCGGCGCAACGCCTGGATCACCGGCGGCGTGGTGGTGCTGGGCGGGGCGGCCGCGGTGGTCACGGTCGTGCTCGGCGGGTCCGCGATGGCGGCGACCGTGCTCAGCGCGGCCACCGTCGTGGCCGGCTACCTCACCACCGCGCTCGGTCAGGTGAAGGCGGCCCGCAGCCAGGCCGCCGAGATCGCGGCGACGGGGCAGGCCGGGCTCGCGGCGGCGACCCGGTTCAGCACCCGCGCCGACGCGGACGCCGCGCGCGCCGCGGTCGCCCACCATGAGGAGGTCGCCGAACAGGCGCGGGCGGCGCACAGCGCGCATGAGCGGCTCGTCGCCCGGGCGCAGCAGCTCACCGAGCAGGCCGGGGACGACCGGATGGCGTCGGTCGTCGGTCAACTGTCGACGGTGTCCGAGTACCGCGACCAGCTCAGTCTCGTGACCCGCACCCGGGACCGGTTCAAGGCCCTGGACAAGCAGTTCGCGGCCCAGGGCCGCCGGGTGGTGATCGCCATCGACGACCTGGACCGGTGCGAGGCCACGAAGGTGGTGCAGGTCCTCGAGGCGGTGCACCTGCTGTTCAACTTCGAGATGTTCGTGGTCGTGCTGGCCGTGGACACCCGATGGCTGGAGCAGTCGCTGCGGATCCGCTACGCCCAGTTGCTCGGCGTGGACAGCGCCCACCCGTCCGACTACCTCGAGAAGATCATCCAGGTCCCGATGCGGCTCGTGCCGCTCGGCGACGACCTGGTGCGGCGGATGATCGCCGGGCTGACCGGAGTGGCCGGGCACCGCCCGGAGCCGGCGCCCGCACCGGCGAAAGTGGAGCCCGCCGCGGCCGGCCGGCCCGTCGCGCACGATGAGGGTGGGAGCGCCGACGTGGCGGAGCTGCGGACGGCGCCGCGAGCCGGCCGCACACCCCGGCTGGCGCGCGGGCGCCCGCCGGCCGAGCACCTCGAGACCACGCCGGACGAGGGCGCGGCGATGGCGGACGTGGCGCCTCTGGTCGGGTCGACGCCACGCACGGTCAAACGCTTTGTGAACACGTACCGGCTGCTCAAAGCGCGGGTGCGCGACCTCGACAACTTCGACCACCCGCGCGAGGGGGTCGGCGATCACGAGGTGGTGGCGTTCCTGCTCGCCGTCGTGACCGGGCAGCCGGCCGAGGCGGCCAAGCAGCTGTTCGACACGCTGCGGCGGGAGCCGGCCGGGCCGCTGTGCACGGCCGTCGCGCCGAACCGGCCGGAACTCGACGCGGTGCGGCTGTGGCTGGCGGCCAATCCTCGCTACGGCAACGCGCCCCGCCACCGGTTCGCCGCGTGGGCGCCCGAGGTGGCGCGGTTCAGTTTCTAGGCGATCCGGGCGATCGTGCCCGGTGGCGGGGCCGGGACCGCGTCCGGGTGGAAGATCGCGGCCAGGGCCTCCACGCCGGCGATCAGGCGCGGGCCCGGCCGGACCACCAGGGAGTCGCCGTCGATCGCCCAGACCTGGGCGCGCGGGAAGTGCGGCACCACGGCGGCGGCCTGAGCGGCGGCGCCGGCGAGGTGGAAACCGCACGGGGTGACCACGACGACGTCGGGGTCGGGGGCGGCCAGATCGGCGTACGCAATCTGCACCGAGCGCTCGCCCGCATGGGCCGCAACCGGCTCGCCGCCCGCGGCTTTCACCAGGTCGGGCACCCAGTGCCCGGCGGTGAAAGGCGGATCGACCCATTCGACCACGGCCACCCGGGGACGCCGGCGACCGGCCACCGCCGACGCCACCGCGGCCAGCCGGCCACGCAGCGCCGCAACCAGGTCAACGGCCCGATGAGGTACGCCGGCCGCCGCACCCACCTGCAGGAACGTGTCGAGGACCTGGTCGAGCGAGTACGGGTCGAGCGACAGCACGTCGGCCCGGCAACCAAGATGGTCGAGAGCCCGATCGACGTGGCCGGACGGCAGCGCGCAGACCCGGCACAGGTCCTGCGTGAGGATCAGATCGGGCTCGAGGCCGGCCAGGGCGCCCGCGTGCAGCGTGTAGAGGTCGCCACCCGCCGCCATCTGCTCCTTCACGTAGGCGTCGATCTCCGCCGGGGCCATGTCGTGGGTGTCGCGGCCGCCGACCACCACCGTCTTCTCGGTGCGGGCCTGCGGCGGCTCGTCGCATTCGAACGTCACCCCGACCAGGTCGTCGCCCAGGCCGAGGGCGTAGACGATCTCGGTCGCGGACGGGAGCAGGGAGACCAGGCGCATGTCCCCATCCTGCCCCGGACGGCGATCGCAGCCCCCACCGCGATCGCCGTCGGCGCTCTTTCCCTTACGGCCGGAACACGTCGGCGGGGTGCGGGCAGTCATGAGGGGAATCGGCCGAAAGTTGCAGACGGGTTCGCGGATTCCGCCCGGGGGCGGATGTGCCACTGATCGTCTGACGCCGATGCTGTGCCTACCCGCCGGACCAGCATGGGGGAACAGATGAGCACCGCACCGCTTGCCCACACCGACATCGTCGTCCTGGACTACCTGGCCGCGCTGTGGGCACAGAGCGACGACCTGTCACCCGACCAGCGCGATTCGCTGATGACCACGGTGGCCGACTACATCGCCGCCCGCCGGGTGGCGGCGGTCGATCCACTGGAAGACGCGGCCGCGATCGTGCGGCGGTTAGGGCCGCCGGAGGACCTGGTCGCAGCGATGCGAAGAGGGGCGCTGCCCCCGCACGTACGCCTGCCGGCCCTGCTCCCGCCGCCCCCGCTGCCGCCCATGCCGCCCGTGCGCACCAGCGGGGGACCGGCGGAATACACCGCGCTCGGCATGCTGTCGGCCGGCGCGTTCGTGCTGCCGGTGGTCGCGCCGGTGGCCGGGATGCTGCTGGCCTCGGCGTCGCCGCACTGGACGCCGGCGCAGAAGTCGGCCGGCTGGGTCCTCACCCTGGGCTCGATCGGCGGCGCCTTCTTCCTGGCGCTGGCCGTGTCGACCGTGCTGCCGTACTCGCACGATTTCGTCCTGGTCCTGCTCTACCTGGCGATGCTGGGCGGATCACTCGCCGCCGGCGCGGTGCTGCTGGCCGGCCTCCGCAACCGGTAAAGGCTGGTCAGGCGGGCTGACGGCCGCGCGCCGACTGGTCGACGATCTCGTTGATCACCTGCTGCCAGACTGCCGCCGGGGGGAACTCGTGACCCACCCCGTCGAGCCAGACCAGGCGGGCGCCGGGGATCTCGGCGGCCAGAGCATGCGCGTGCTCGGGCGGGAACAGCGGGTCCAGGGTGCCGTGCAGGACCAGGGTGGGTGCGCTGATGCTCGACAGCGGCTGCCGGAACCCCGGCCCGGTCGGGCAGCACCAGTGGTTGAGCTGGGTGGCGGCCATGTCGTGGGTGCGGTCGAAGACGCGCTCGGCCAGCCGGCGCAGGTGCGCGTCGTCGGCGGTGAACGGGCCGCCCAGCTCCCGGGTCGCCTCGATCATCCGGTTGACCGCGGTCTTGCGGTGGGACCAGTCGGGGGCGTTTTCCGCCTCCGGGGCCACCGCGGCGGGCGAGCCGGGCGAATCGGGGGCCTCCGGCGCGCCGGGCGACGGCGCGCCGAGGGTGGTCGACATCAGGGTCAGCGACAGGACTCGGTGCGGGCGCTCGGCGGCGATCCGCTGAGCCAGGGCGCCGCCCATCGACAGGCCGACCACGTGTGCCTTGTGGATGCCGAGGGCGTCCAGCACACCGAGGGCGTCGTGGGCCAGGTCCACACCGGAATACGGTGGTTCGCCGGGCGGGAACGACGTGGAGCGGCCGGTGTCGCGATGGTCGTAACGGATCACGTGCCGCCCGGCGGCGGCCAGGCGTCGGCAGAACTCGTCCTCCCACCAGTCCATCGAGCTGGCACCGCCCGCGATCAACAGCAGGGCGGGGTCGGAGGGCTCGCCGAACGACTCGACACAAATGTCGATCCCGTTGACCGGCAGGGTCTCGGCCACCATCCGGCCATTCTCCGGCATCAGAGTTGTCGGCTGCGTTAATTATCGATCACCGACACGTACGGGATGCTTGGGATTTTCTTAACCGCTTGGTCCGCAAGTGGTTAGATACTGCCGTGATTCCGGATATTTCGGATTTTGACGTTCATCGAACGCGGTCGCCCGCGACGCTCGACGGTATCGCGGTCCCCGGGTTGCGAGCCCGGTTCTTCCGGCGTGACGAGGGGGGCCGCACCGCGACGGTCGGCTGCTACTACCTCGGCGACCGGGAGATCCTGCGCGCCTGGGGCTGGGCCGACGAGGAGCACTGCCGGCATCACGCTGTTCGCGAGCCCGGCGGCGGCTGGCATCCGGCGAGCGACGGCTGCCCGGTCGCCGACGTGGTGCGGGACGGTCAGGCCGGCGACGTCGTCGGCCTGACCGTCCGGACGCCTAACGGCGAGTGGGTGCGGGCCTGAGCGCGGCCGCGCGGGCCTGCTGACGCACCACGCGCAGCGACACCGCCGTGAGGCCGATCGCGATCACGAAGAGTGTCAGGTGGAGCCATGGGTTGGCGATCGGCACGAACCCGATGATCGCGACCGGGACCTGGACGACGGCGATCAGGGCGGCCAGCCACCATCGGCTGGCACCGCTCCACAGCAGGGCCGTCCAGATCGGCGCGGACACCACGACCAGCGTGAACGCGTCGAGAACGGCGTGCAGGTAGGTGTTGTGGACGTTGTTGTGGGCGAACGCCTGGGCGGGCGAGGCGATCCAGAGGGCCGCGACCAGGGCGGCGACGAGGACAGCGGCACGACGCATGGGATCCTCCAGCGTGAGTTGACCGTTGCTCTGGGTAACCACGGTACGGAACGGTCATCAGTGCCGTAAAGCCCCGGCGACGAAGTCGAAGGCATTAGGCACACATCGGGACCAGTAGCCGAAGTTGTGCCGGCCATCGGCGTACGAGCCGGCCGCCTTGGGCTCGGGAAGTTGTTTTTCCAGCGTGCGGACGTCGAAGTACAGGCCGTCCTGCTTGCCGCACCACAGCCCGACCGGGGTGCCGCGCAGCAGGCCGGCCGACCGGGTCACGTCGTCGTCGGGCTGCACGGCGGGGGAGAAGGCGGCCACCGCGCGGACGAAGCCGGGGTACGCCTCGGCCAGCAGCAGCGCGCCGTAGCCGCCCATCGACCAGCCCCAGGCGGCGAGCCGGTCGGCGTCGTAACCGAGCTTGCGGCACCACGCCGGGATCTCCTCGCGGACCATCCGCTGCGGGTCGTCGCCACCGGTCGGCCGCCAGGACAGCCGGTCGCCGTCCGCGCCGACCAGCACGAACGGGGGTGCTCCACGGCGTACCGCATCGGTGAGGAACCGGCCGAGACCGAGCGCGGCGAAGTCGGCCGGCCGTTTGCTGCCGCCGTGCAGGATCAGGCAGACCGGCAGGCCGTGGCCGCCGCCGTAACCGGCCGGGACCGCCGTGTAGACGTCGACCGTCCGGCCCCGGGCTTCGGACGGCAGATGCAGCAGCCGCTGTTCGCCGGCCGGCGCGGCCGGTATCGCCAGGCCCTCCTCCGCCATTCGGCGCCGGTAGCCGGCGATCGTCGCGAGCGTGGCCACCGCCGCGCCGCCCCCGAGCAATATTCGTCGTCTCATCGTCCCCCATAACGGTGATATGTCCGTTGGCGTGACGTTTCTAGGCTGACCGCATGCGCAGGTGGGGAGCATTCGTCATGCTGTTGGCGTTGCTTGCCGGTTGCGGCGCCAGCGCCGCCGAGGCCCAGGCCCGCCCACGCGTGACCACCCGGATCGTCCTTCTCGCCCGCGGGAAGGACCGCCCGCTGCCGACGATGATCTGGTCGCTCACCGGGTTGACCGGAAAACACCCGGTCGTGTTGTTCAGTCACGGGCTCGGCGGCCTGCCCGAGCACTTCGCGCCGCTCGCCACCAGCTGGGCGCAGGCCGGCTTCATCGTGGTCGCGCCGGCCTATCCGCACACCAACGCCCGGGTGCGGGTGGACCGCGCCGACATCGGCAACCAGCCGGCCGACGCCGCCTACGTGCTGCACGCTGTCGAGCGGATGGACCCGCGCCTGGATGCGGCGCGGGTGGCCGCGGTCGGTTTCTCGGCGGGTGGCACCACGACCCTCGGGTTGCTGCGGGCCGGGCACGACCCGGGCATCCGGGCGGCGGTGTCGGTGGCCGGCCGGCGGCCACCGTCGGCCTTCGGCGGGGCCGGGGTCGCGGTGCTCTTCGTGCACGGCGATCGCGATCCGACGGTTCCGCTCAGCGCGGGCAAGCGGGCGTACGAGGCGGTGCCGTGGCCGAAAACCTGGGTGACCGTCCCGGGCGGCCGGCACGGCGACTACCTCAAGGCGGGCCGCCCCGGTTACCCGGCGGTGGCCGCCCGGATCCTGGCCTTCCTGCGCGTCACACTGGCGGCTGAGTGACGAAGGCGTGGATTAGAACTCTTACGCAGAGTGGCCCTCGCGGTCGAAATTCTCGCCCGATCGGGCAGTCCTGCACTCAGCGTGATCTTGCGTAGGCTGCATCGGTGCACCTGACCCACGTAGCAATGGCCGCAGCAGTAACGGTAAGTGTCGCCGGCGTTTCTTACTCAGCGTTAGATCCGGCGAAGCTGGAGAGCCAGGCGCGAGTCGTTGCGGACCGGGCCTCGTGCCGCACGGTCGACTCGGCCATCGTGGCGTACGTCGGCATCAACGGCGAGGCGCCGGCCACGATCACCGAGCTGGCCGGCTACGTGAAGGGCGACATCACCGCGTACTCGATCGCCGGCGGGGTGGCGGCCGGTCCCGGCTGCTGATGTTCGCGCCGGCGACATCTGCCCGACGCCCGGCTGCGCTGTCCTGGGGAGACACGCAGCGATCGGGGAGGACGACATGCCGGTGGAGCTCGGGCAAAACGTGCAGGATGACCTGGTGGAGACGGATCTTCAGCTCGCCCACCGCGCCGTGCTCACCGGCGCCGCGGTGGCGTTGCCGCACTTCAACGCCCTGGCCGACCTGCCCCAGGAGCTCAAAGCCGACGGCAGCGTGGTCACCGAGGCCGACCGGGCCGTGGAGACCGCGATCCGGGACGTGCTGGCCGCCGCCCGCCCGCACGACGCCGTCCTCGGCGAGGAGCACGGGCAGAGCGCCGGCCCGGACACGTCCCGCCGCTGGATCATCGACCCGATCGACGGCACCGCGCTGTTCGTGCGCGGCGACGACCGCTGGCTCATCCTGGTCGCGCTCGAGGAGGACGGCGAGATCGTGGCCGGCGTGGCCGCCCACCCGGCGCAGGGCAGCATCTTCTGGGCGGTGCGCGGCGGCGGCGCCTTCGAGGGCCGGGTCGTCGGCGGCCGGGTGGTGGCAGCCACCCCGCTGCACGTGACGGCGGGCGGGCCGGATGCGCTCGAGGGCGCCCGGTTCGCCGCGGTGCCGGAGTCGTGGGCGCCCCACCTGGTCGCCCCGATCGAGGAGGTCACGCCCGCGCTGCCGTGGCCGATCCACCCCGGCCTGCTGGTCGCCCGCGGCGATCTCGACCTCGCCATCCAGACCGGCGGGCAGATCTGGGACTTCGCGGCCACGTCGCTGATCCTCACCGAGGCGGGCGGCTCGTTCAGCGGTCTCAGCGGCCGCACCCGCCCGGGCCCGGGCGCTTCCCTCTACACCCGCAGCGACGCCCTGCGGGTGGCCACGCTCGACGTGCTGGCCGACGCCCGGCACGCCGCCTCCCGCACCTGACGGCCCCACGCCGCCTCTCGCGGGCCGGCCGGACGGCCGGGGGAATGTCAGGCGCTGGTCCTGGCGTCCGCGGCGAAGGTGACGATCTGCTCGGCCATCTCGCCGGGATGCCACAGGACCAGGTCGTGGCCGGCCTCGGGGACGATCTCGGCGACCGCGTGCGGCATCCGGGCGGTGACCCGGGCCGCGACCTCCGCGGCGTCGAACAGCTGGCTGTGGCCGCCGAGCAGAACCAGCGCAGGCGCCGTGACCCGGCCGAGCTCGTCGTCGGTGAGCGGCGGGGGCAGGATGTGCCGGCGCCGGAAGCCGAACGTCGCCTTGACCAGCCGCATGGCATCGTCGTCGCGCAGTGCCACGTTGCGCAGCCGCCCGGCCAGCGCGTGCCGGATCGGCCGGGGCGTGAAGCCGGCCAGGCCGCAGGCGATCATCCAGGCGATGAACTTGCGGCTGACGGTGCCGAAACCGCCCGGGTCGACCAGCGTGAGGCTCGCCACCGACTGCGGTGAGCGCAGTGCGTGACGCAGGGCGACCCACCCGCCGTAGGACGTGCCGACCAGGTGGGCCCGGCCGACGCCGAGCGCCGCGAACACCTCGTCGAGCCACCGCGACCATTCGTCACCGCTGTCGATGGCGCGGGTCTGCACGGACGGGCCGGGCTCGCCGACCGGGTCGATCGCGATCACCGGGCGGGACGCGGCGAGCCGGCCGACATAGGCATGCCACATCAGGGCCGGGCCGCCCGAGCCCGGCAGCAGCACGAACGGCGTCTCGTCGCCGGCGCCGAGCCGGTGGACGCGCGTCGTGCCGAAGCTGGTGACCACATCGGAGTCGGCCGACGAGGACGGCCAGAGACGCCCGGCGGCCTCCTCGTAGGCGGTGAAGAAGCGGTCGCGGGCCTTGTCGTTCCGAAACTCGCCGACTGGCATCGGGCCTCCGTCCAACATTTTGATGATACAAGCGTATCATCAAAGCCGTGCCGAAACGGGTGGACCATGAGCAGCGACGGCGGCAGATCGGTGAGGCCCTGCTGCGGATCGCGAGCACCCGCGGCCTGCAGTCGGCGACCATGCGCGAGGTGGCGGCCGAGGCCGGTGTCTCGCTCCGCCTGGTGCAGTACTACTTCCACACCAAGGAGGAGCTGCTGGTGGCCGCGCTCGCCTATCTCGGCGAGCAGCTCACCGAGCGGGTGTCGGCGAGCATCCGGGCGCTCGGCCCGGTCACCGCGCGCAGCGTCGTCCACGGCACGCTCACCGCCGTCCTGCCGACGGACGAGGAGAGCGTGCGGCTGACCCGGGCCTACACCGGTTTCTACACGCTGGTGTTCAGCGATCCGGAGCTGGCCGAGCGGCACGGCGCGACCTATCCCGACAAGCTGGAGTCACTGCTGGCCAGGAACATCGCCGCGGCCCAGGAGACGGGCGAGGTCGCGGCCGATGTGGACCCGGCGCTCGCCGCGGCCGCGCTGCTCGCGCTGACCAACGGGCTGGGCTCGAGTGTGCTGGGCGGGCAGCGCGACGGCGCGGCCGCCCTGCGGGTCCTCGAGGATCAACTCGGCCGGCTGTTCCACCGGCCGAGCTGACCGAAGGGGATCAGACCGCGGGCGCGTGCAGGGTGATCGTGGTCCAGGCGCCGACGTGCACCTGGTCGCCGTCCTTGAGCTGGCGGGTCTGGCCGGCGGACAGTCGCTGCTGCTCGTCGTTGACCCAGGTGCCGTTGGTCGAGCCGAGGTCGGAGACCAGCCACACCCCGTCCACGCTGAGTGTCAGCAGGGCGTGGCTGTGCGAGACCCCGGGGTCGTCGTCGGCCAGGTCGATCTCCGGGTTGGTGCCCTTCGACGAGCTGCGCCGGCCGATGCGCACCTGCGGCGCGGGCAGGTCGACCGTGCGGGACGGGGCGTCGGCCGGGAACTCGACGCCCTCGATCGCGTTCTCCTCGAAGTAGGCCCGGTCGGCCGCGAGCGTCGCGGTCCACTGCCCGGCGGCCGGGGTGGACACCACCGGTGGCGCGGTCAGCGTCGGGACCTTGCCGGTGCTGTGGTCGTAACCGCAGTCCTCGCAGAAGCGGGAGCCGGCCGCGTGCGGCGCCCCGCAGTTGGGGCAGTCAGCCGCGGGGGCCGAAGGTGTCGCGGTCGCGGGGGCGGTGACCACCGGCGCCGGGGCCGTCGAGGCGCCGCCGATCTTGGCGCCGCATTCGTCGCAGAAGTCGTCGGTGCTGGAGGAGTGCCCCTTCGGGCAGGTGTACGTGGTCACTGGCCCCGCCCGACCCGGACCGTCTTCGTCGAGCGGGTGTCCAGGGCCATCTCGTCGGCGGCCTCGACCTTGCGCCGCAGCCGCACGGTGCCGGTCGCCGCGTCCTCGATGTCGACCACGGTGGCCAGCAGCTCCTCGGTGGCCTTGTTGCCGCTGGCGTGGGCGAGCTGCGCGGCCCGGCCGAACTTGATGGTCGCGGTGCGGTCGTCGCCGGACTTGCGGGCCTCGATGCCTTCCTGGATCGCGTCGGCCAGCTCGGCCTGCCCGGTGTAGTGGGCCACCTGCCGGTTGATCCGGGTCGACAGCGCGGTGTCCTCGGTCCACACCGCGCGGACCAGCGACTGCGAGTGCACGGTGTCGCCCTCGACGACCGAGACCCGGGCGGCGAGCATCTCGTCGCCGGCCGCGCCGGGGGCCACGTCGATGCAGACGTGGTAGTCGCGGCTCTCCGCGCCCCACGAGCCGAGCGGGTAGCGGGCGGCGCGCGGGCCGTCCTCGACGCGCTTGCCGGTCAGGTCCATCACCTCGGGCTCGACCTGCTTGACGAACCGGACCGTGGAGTTGACCGGCGTCCACACCTTGAGCTGCACGTCGGCGCTGGTCTTGCCCATCGCCTTGGTCATCATCTGCTCGAACGCGGCGGTCAGCCCGGACGGCTGGGCGACGATGTCGACGGTGCCGAGCATCGCGTTCGCGATCTTGCGGAGCTCGGAGACCTTCCAGTTGACGCCGACGCCGCGGCTGTCGCAGGTGAACTTGCCGGCGATCGAGTCGAGCACCGTCTCGAGATAGCCGACCCGCTCGCCGTTGTCGCCGTCGGTGAGCAGGATGGCGTGCGCGATGTCGCCGGGCCGCTGGGCGAACAGTTGGGCGGCGAGCAGCAGCCACGCGCCCATCGCGGTGCCGCCGCTGGCCTGCAGCCGGTCGATGTTGCGGATCGCCTCGGCCCGCGACTGCGGCGAGGAGACGGCGAGCTGGCCGGGCCCGGGGTAGAGCTGCTGGGCGGTCGAGACGCCGGCGATGATCGCGAAGTTGACCCCGTCGTCGATGCACTCGACGGCGGCCTTGGCGGCCTGCCGGGCGGCGCTGATCCGCCCCTCGGCCTGCATCGAGCCGGACGCGTCCACGATGATGATCTCGGTGGCGCCGGAGGTGCGGCGGCCGCCCTCGGCACCGGACGAGGTGACCGTGATGATCGCGTTGACCTCGGTCGCGCCCAGCGCGAGGAACTCGTTCTGGAAGGCCTCGGCGGTGTACGGCATTCCTACTCCTTGATCTCGGCGGTGGGCATCTCGGCGACGGGCGCGGTGGCCACCGGCACGACGGCGACGGGCGCGGTGGCCACCGGCACGACGGCGACGGGCGCGTTGGTCACCGGCACGACGGCGACGGTGATGTTGTCGGCGCCGCCCGCGGCGTTGGCGAACTCGGTCAGTCCACGGGCGACATCGATCAGAGTGCCGCCCGCGTGCAACCTCTCCCGCACGACGGCGGCGAACTCGGCCGGGTCGGTGAGGTAGTTCCACAGGCCGTCGCTGCACAGGATCAGGTGGCCGGGCCCGACCACGGTGAACGCGCCGACCCGCGGCACCACCGGCCCGGCGTCGGCGCCGAGCCACGCGGTGATCGCGTGCGCCTTCGGGTCACGCATCGCGGCCTGCGGATCGGCCCCCATCGAGATGGCGTGGGTGGCCCACGAGTCGTCCTCGGTGAGCTGCTCGGCCGGCCCCTCGGCGGGCAGCCAATAGGCCCGGCTGTCCCCGAGCCACCCGACGTTGATCTCGGTGCCGCGCACCGTGGCCGCGACGATCGTGCAGGCCGGGTTGGACGAGAGCCGGCGCGGGTCGCCGGATTTGGCGAGCTCGGCGACCGCGTCCTTGGCGGTGGTGATCGCCTTGGCGACGTCCGGGTCCAGCGCGAGGAGAGCGCCGGCCGTGGTGGCCGCGGTCTCCGACGCGACGTCGGGGTCGAACGAGGCGGACACGCCGTCGCAGACCACCACGTCGATGTCGGCGCCGCGGAGGGCCAGCCACATGGCGTCCTCGTTGCGGTGGTGCCGTTTGCCCCGGTCGGTGACCGCGGCCGCGATCTCGCCGCCGTCGGCCTCGATGTGGTCGCGGGGCCGGCCGGCGAGCATGCCGCAGCGCTCGCAGTAGCCGTCGGCGCCGACGCCGCCCGGGAAGCCGCAGTTCGGGCACGGTGTCTGCCCGGCGAGCGGTCGCCCGCAGGCCTCGCAGAACGCCGCGCCGGCCGCCCGTTCGTCGGCGCAGGAGGCGCAGTCAGCTGAGGTCGTGGTCATGGTGCCTCGTCTCTGTTACGTGCGCGTCCGGGGGCGGGACGCGTTTGCGAGATCCACCAGGCGGATCCGTTCCGGGCCGTGCACGGCCTGGGCCATCTCGCGGTAGGCGCTCTCCAGGGCGAATCGGATGTCTCGTTCGCGGACCTCGCCGCTGCGGGCCGCGCCCAGCACGGCGGCCGGCAGCGACTTGCCGCCGGTGACCGAGCGCAGGGCCTGTTCGAGCAGCTCGGCACGCAGCGCCGCGAGCTGGGCGGCCTCGATCTCGAGGCGCTCGATCAGCGCGGCCGCGGCGGCGAGGGAGGTGACGTCGGCGGCGGCCGACGGGTGTGCCCGCACCAGGGCGCGGACCGCGCCGACCTGCGAGCTGCGGTAGGCCGACGAGGTGCCGGGCACCCGGTTGTACGCCTCCACCGCGCCGCTGCGGTCGCCGGCGGTGAGGCGGCAGCGGGCCAGCCCGGCGGCGGCGGTCGTGTACGCCGGGTCGGTGCGGCTGACCACGTCGTAGTAGCCGGCCGCGGCCGGGTCTCCCGCGAGCTCGGCGGCCAGGCCGAGCGCGAGCTGCGGCGCGAGTTCGCCGGGCAGTGCGGAGTAGACCGCGTCGAACTGCTGACGCGCCTCGGCGAGCCGGCCGGTGGCCAGCGAGAGCAGGCCGTCGTACCAGGCCACCCGCCAGTCCGCGCCCTCGGTGGCGAGCAACGCGTCGCGAGCTGCGGCCGCCGGGCGGAAGTCGTTATCGCGTACACCCAGATCGATGTGGGCGCGCAGCGCTCGGAGTTTGACCTCGACGGTCTCGGCCGGCGCCTTCGCCAGCAGGGTGAGGACCTCGGCCGGGTCGGTGACCGTGACCGAGGCGAGGAACGCGGCGGACGGGTCGGCGAGGTCGATCATCGGGGTGGGCAGGTCCTGCCAGCGCGGGGCGTCCGACTTCAGATCGGTGCGCAGCTCGCCGGTGAACTGCCGGGACGTCGCCGGGTGCGGTTCGCCGCCGGTGGCCAGGATCTGCCGGAGCACGCCGAGCATCTGCTCGGTCATCTCGCCGGAGTCGATGAACCGGTCGGCCGGGTTGAGCATGGTGGCCCGCAGCAGCAGCCGGTAGAACGACTCGTACTTCTGGTAGATCTCGAACTCGCCGCGGTCGGGCAGGCTGTCCTTGAACGTGGTCTGGTAGCCGCGGAAGTCGGTGGTGAGCACGGCCAGGGTGCGGCCGATCGTGTAGAGGTCGGAGGCGATCGACGGGCCCTCGGTGGCCATCTCCGGCGCCTGGTAACCGACCGTGCCGTAGAGCGCGGCGTCCATGTCGTCGATGTGCACGACACCGCCGAGGTCGATCAGTTTCATCTGGTCGCCGGACTGGATCACGTTGTCCGGCTTGAAGTCGCAGAAGATCAGGCCGCGGTCGTGCAGGTAGCCGAACGCGGGCATGATCTCGAGGACGAACGCGAGGGCCTGGTCGACCGGAAGCGGCTCGGGGCGCCGTTTCTTGAGCATGTCCTTGAGCGACTGACCGCCCACATACTCCATCACGATGTAGCCGGCGCCCTCGTGCTCGACGAAGTTGTAGATCTTGACGATGTTGGGGTGCTCGACCTCGGCCAGGAAGCGGCGCTCGGCCACCGCCGCGGCCAGCGCGTCCTCGTCGCCGGAGTTGAGCAGGCCCTTGAGCACCACCCAGCGGTCCGAGACGTTCTTGTCGACGGCCAGGTAGATCCAGCCGAGACCGCCGTGCGCGAGCGCGCCGACCACCTCGTACTGCCCGCCGATCAGGTCGCCCTTGACCAGCTTCGGCGTGAAGTTGAACTGCTCGCCGCAGGACGGGCAGAAGCCGGACGGGCGCCCCTCGCGGTCGCCGCGGGACCGGCCGACCGGGTTGCCGCACTTCGCGCAGTACCGCTTGTCCTCCGGGACCTCGGCCTTGGCCATCACGGCGGTGGCCGGGTCGGCCTGCACGATCGGCACGACGTCGACGAGGCCGCCGCCGAACCGGCGCCGCCGGGAACCGGTCCGGGAGCTGCCGGTCCGGCCAGTTCCCCCGGTACGGGTGGAGAGCGCCGCCGTCCGCTGTGACGGCCCGGTCGCCCGGGTGGAGGTCTTGGTCGGTTTGGCTCCGGCGGCCGGGGCCATTCCGCAGGTGTCGCAGTAGCCGTCCTCGATGGTTCCGGGACAGTCACGTTCGCACTTCATCGGCCTTCCCTCGCGATCGTGGCGGTGAGCGCATCCTGGTAGGCGTTGACGGCCGCGCGGGCCGCATCGAGATCACATGGTGCGGTGTACAACGCGGCGCGGGCCGCGTCGGCCAGCGGGGTCAGCTCGCCGCTCTCGCCGAGCCCCCGCCGCAGGGCTTTCGCCCGGTAGGCGTCGAGCCGCCCGCGGAGCTCGTTGCGGCCGGTGAGCAGGCCGGCGTTGTGCGCGGCGGCGGTGCGCAGCGCGGCCAGGCGCTCGCGGGCCTGCCGGGTCCAGTCGGCCAGCTTCGGGCTGATCAGCGCCCAGTGCCCGGCGGCGGCGAGCGCGTCGATGGCCGCCAGGTCCGGGCGCAGGTCGGGTCCGCGTACCGCAATGATGTCGGTGTCCCGGAAGCGGTCCGCGGCGGCCTGGGCCGCCTGCCCGGCCGAGGCTTGCGCCTCGGTGAGCTGCGTGGCCAGGGCGCGGGCGTCGGCGAGGCGCTGGGTGAGGGCTTCGCGCAGCTCGGCGGCCGACGTGCGCTCCGCGTCGGCCCGGCTGATCAGATGGCGTACGGCGATCAGCGCGCTCTCGTCCGCCCCGAGCGGATCGGAAGCCAGCTGAGCGGTGAAGACGCCGAGTTTCCGGTCCGCCTCGTCGATCGTCGCGGTGCTCGCGCCGGCCTGCCGGGTCAGCGTGCGCACGTTGTCGACGGCCGCGGCGGCGTCGGCGGCGGCCGGCAGCATCTTCTGCCAGGCGTCGCCGGCCTGGGTGGCGACGGTGACCGCGGTGGTGAACGCGGCCTCCATCGCCGACAGCAGCTCGGCGGGGGAGCAGGTGGTGTGGATCTGGCTGTTGCCGAGCAGGCCGCGCTGGGCGAGCGGGACGGTGGTGGTGGACAGCGTGATCGACCGGCCGCGGACCTGATGGCTGAAGTCGGCGCGGTCGGTGTCGCTGAGCTTGCGCTGGCCTCGTAACGCGCGCGCTTTCGCGGTCAGGTCCGTCAGCATCCGGTAGCCGTCCCACAACTGGGACAACGCGTCCGTGGCGTCCGCCCACTTCGCGGCGGTCTGCCCGGACAAGGTGGATTTATCGAGGTCTTTGCGGGCCGGGTTGTCGTCGAGATCGACCAGGTTCGCGGCGATCGCGGTCAGGGCGGTCTCGAGGCGGAGCAGCTCGGCGTCGGCCGGCGCGATGTCGGTCATTTGTACTGCGCCGCGGGTGGCTGCGGGGCGGTGCCACCCAGCCACTTCGAGTAGGTGGCGGCCCAGGTGCCGTTCGCCCGGTTCTTCTCCAGCACCGCGTTCACGAACTGGGTGAACTCGGGATGCTTCGGCGAGATCGCCATCCCGTACGGCTCCTCGGTGAACTTTTTGCCGACCACCTTCGCGTACGGGTCCTGGGCGGCCATGCCGGCCAGGATCGTGTCGTCGGTGGAGATCGCGTCGACCTCGTTCTGCTGGAAGGCGACCAGGCAGTCACCGAACGACGGCAGTGCGACGGCCACCGGCTTCGGCTTCACCAGACCGATATTGACGTACGACGTGGAGCCCGCCGCCGCGCACACCTTCTTGCCGCCGAGGTCCTCGATCCTGGTGGCCTTCGAGTCCGTGGAGACCAGAACCTTCTGGCCGGCCTCGTAGTAGATCGACGAGAAGTCGACGTCCTTCCAGCGGGCGCAGTTCGCGGTCATCGTGTCGGCGACGACGTCGACGCTGCCGTCTACCGCGGAGCTCACCCTCTTGTCGTACGAGATGACCTTGATCTGCAGCTTGTTCGGGTCGCCGAAGATGGCCGCGGCGATCTGCCGGCCCATGTCCACGTCGAAGCCCTCGACCTGGCCGGAGAGCGGGTTGCGCGAGGAGAACAGCAGGGTGTCCTGGCTGGTGCCGAGGACGAGCCGGCCCTTCTTCTGGATCTCCGCCATGTAGCTGCCGGCGGGCATCTTCCCCGGTTGGGGGAGCGCGCCGGACGGCCGGCGGCTGGCGCGCGGGTTGCAGGAGGTGTCCGGCGCGATGGCGGTCGGGGTGCTCGCGTCGGGCGCCGGCGCGGTGGAGCGGCCGGGCAGCGGCGAGGCATCGCCGGCGCAGGCGGTCAGCGCGAGGCTCAGCCCGGCGGCGGCGATGGCGAGTGCGGCTCTGGTGCGCGTCATCAGCGGTACTCCTCGAGACGGGCCCGGATGCCGGCGAACGCCAGCGCACAGATGATCAGGGCGACCAGCGGACCGAGAATGGTCAGGGCGGTCAGGCCGTTGCCGGCCTTGTCGATCTCACTGGTGAACGCCGCCTTGCGCTCGTCGAGGGCGGTGCCGATGGCATTGGTGACGGTCTCGAAGCTGGTCGTCGTCTCCGTGCCGATCGCCAGCTTGACCGCGCCGTCGTAGTCGCCGACCGTCTCGTCCAGCCGGCGGACCTCCTTGTGGGCGTCGGCGTAGGCGGTGTGCGCGGTCAGGACCGAGCCCGGCAGATACGAGTTTTTCAGTGCCTCGGTCAGCTCCGGCTCGGCCTTCTGCCAGCGCTGCTCGGGCTCGTCGCTGCTGCCGTGCAGGGCCAGCGTCAGGGCCTCGTCGCCGCGTTCCTGCAGGGCGAGGATGCGGGCGTCGGCCAGCTCGGCGATCGGCGTCGACCCGGTCTCCTCGGCGTCGGCGAGGTGCCGGTGCTGGGTGATCAGGATCGTGGCGGCGCCCACGCCGAGCAGGATGGTCAGGATGGTGGCGGCCACCAGCGGCACGTTGAACGTGCGGTGGGTGTGCCGGCTCAGGTAACGCTGGGCGAGAACCAACGCGACGAGCAGGCCCAGGATCAGGAACGTCAGCAGCGTGATCCACCCGGGGCTCTTCGCGCTGCCGTAGCCGCGGTCGACCTCCTGCTGCGCGATGCCGAACAGGCTGCTCGCCTGGGGGAGCAGCGTCTCCCGGTTGAGCGTGGAGGCCGCCGACAGGTAGGACGCTCCGACCGGGAGGCCCTGCCGGTTGTCGGCCCGCGCGGTGGCGACCAGCGCCGTGTAACGGGCCACGCCGCCGGAGATCTGCTGGATGGCGGCCGCGGCCTCGCTGTCCGCCGGGGCCAGCCGGGCCGCCTCGGTCAGCGCGGTTGTCGCCTTCGCCAGATCCTTGTTGTACCGATCGGTCAGCGCCGCCGGTTCCAGGCCGCCGGCCAGGAACGCCTGCGCGGCGGTGGTGTCGGCGTCGGCCAGGCCGTAATAGATCGCCTCGGCCTGCACCAGCAGCGGTTGAGCGCGGTTGCCGAGCTCGGTGGTGCCCGAGTTGGCCGCGGCGGCGGTGATGCCGGCGAACAGGCCGGTGATCAGGCCGGCCGCGATGAGGGCGGCCAGGAGCAACTGGAGCCGGCCGGGTGAGGAGCGCCGCAGGTCGCCCAGCCGCCGGAACAATCCGGGCCCGCGTCGCGCCGCCGTCTCCGTCGTCCTGGTCGTTACCCCCGTGCCCGGCGCGGGCCGGGCCTCCACCGCTGTGCTCAAGCTTCCTCCGTCGGGCCGTGCCGCCGCCCGTCCTACTGTGCTGCATCAAAGCAAGTGATCATCGGCTGCCGCGCTGAGGCCGCCGAGTCTACGGATGGGCGGCGGCCGGTGGGGTCCCCCCACCGGCCGCCTCTCGCGGTACGTGTGTTCTGCCTTCTTCAGCAGGACTTTCTGGTCAGCTCAGCGCCCTCTTGAGGAGCTTGCCGGTGGCGGTCATCGGCAGGGACTCGACGACGGCGACGACGCGCGGATATTTGTACGCCGCCATCTGCTCCTTGCCCCACGCGACCAGCTCGTCCTCGCCGGCGGTCGCGCCCTCCTTGAGGATCACGAACGCCTTGACCTCCTCGCCGTGCGACTGGTGCGGGATGCCGATGACCGCGGCCAGCGAAACGGCCGGGTGCGTCATCAGCACCTCCTCGATCTCCCGGGGGTAGACGTTGAAGCCGCCCCGGATGATCATGTCCTTCGCCCGGTCGACGATGTAGAAGAAACCGTCCTTGTCCCGCCGTCCGAGGTCACCGCTGCGGAACCAGCCGTCCTTGATGACCTCGGCGGTCGCCTCCGGCCGGCCGTAGTAGCCGCGCATGATGTTGTGCCCGCGGATCGCGATCTCGCCGATCTCGTCGACCCCGTCGATCGTGTTCCACTGCTCGTCGATCAGCTTGACCTCGACGCCCCAGATCGGGATGCCGATCGAGCCGGGCCGCGGCTCGCCGTTCGGGTCGCTGAACGTCGCCACCGGCGAGGTCTCGGACAAGCCGTACCCCTCGAGGATGGTGACCCCGAACCGCTCCTTGACCGCCCGGATGATCTCCACCGGCAGGCTGGAGCCGCCGGAGACCGCGACCCGCATGTTCGCCGCGATCCGCGCCACGTCGACACCCTCGGTGAGCGCGTTGAGCAGCCCCCACCACATCGTCGGCACGCCGGCGAAGAACGTCACGCTCTCCTGTTCGAGCAGCTTGACCGCGGCCGCCGCCTCGAACCGCGGCAGCAGCACCAGGGTGGCGGCGGTGGCGAAGCCGGCGTTCATGTTGACGGTCGACCCGAACGAGTGGAACAGCGGCAGCACCAGCAGGTGCGTGTCGGTGCCCGGCTTGCTCTGGAACAGCCGGTTGCAGGTGAGCGCGTTGAGCACCAGGTTCGAGTGGCTGAGCTCGGCGCCCTTGGCCTGACCGGTGGTGCCGCTGGTGTAGAGGATGACGGCCGGGTCGGTCTCGGGCAGCAGCACCGCCTCGAAGACCGGCGCCTGGCCGGCCAGCGCCTGGCCGAGCGGCTCGGCACCCTCGATCGGCGACGCCGCCGCCGGGTCGGCAGTGATCAGGAAAAAGTGCTCGCACCCCTCGGCCTGCCCGAACCCGGTGAAGCCCTCGGCGCCGATCGGCAGCTCGGGCGTGCCCTGGAAGCAGAAGTAGGCCTTGGCGTCGGAGTCGGCCAGGTGGTAGGCGATCTCCCGGCCTTTGAGCAGCACGTTCAGCGGGACCACGACGGCGCCCGCCTTGAGGATGCCGTAATAGACCACCGGGAAGTACGGAAGGTTCGGGCAGGAGAGCGCGACCTTGTCGCCGGGGCGGATGCCCCGCTCGACCAGCAGGTTCGCCACCTGGTTGGCCGCGGCGTTCACCTGCGCGTAGTTGAGCCGCTGTTCCCCGAGAACGACCGCCGCCCGCTCCGGATAGTTGCGAGCGCTGTCCTCCAGCAGGACGGAAAGGTTGAGCATGCCGTCGTTCCCCTTCATGATCGAGGTGTCTCCCCAGCCTCATTCGAGCACGCCACGCAGCCTCGAAGTACCCTCCGTTTCGGTCTTGTTTCACGTTCGGTCGAACTATGACGTGCCGCTCCGGACCCGGCGCAGGACCGGAACGGTGGTCGCGGCCAGCGCCACCAGGGCGCAGACCGTGATCACCGCGGCGGCGGCGGCCCACGGGATGACCAGCGCGACCGTGCGGTCCAGCTCCGCCTCGACTGCCGCTCGCACCCCGCCGAGGGAGATCGCCGCGACCGCGGCGCCCAGGACGGTGCCGACCGCCACGGCCAGCAGCGCCTCGGCCGAGGTGACGCGGAGGATCTGGCCGTCGGTCGCGCCGGACAGGCGCAGGGCGCGGAACTCCGGGCGGCGGGCGGCGGTCGCCATCAGCAGCGTGTTGGCGACGGCGAGACCGGTGTAGCCGACGGTCAGACCGATCAGCACCAGCAGGAACAGGTCGATCAGGTCGCCCTCCTCGTCGATGTCGGCCTGCACGTACGCCCGCGCCGACATCGCCCGTGCCCCGGTCGCCGCGACCGGGGCGCCGCTGAGCAGGACGCTGTCGGTGAGCGCGGCCGGGTCGTGCTGCCGGACCAGGTCGCGGGGAACGAGGATGCCGGGCCCGGCTTCGGCCTTGACCGCGCGGACGGTCAGCCGGGACGTGCTGCCGTCCACCCAGCGCAGCTCGAGGGTCGTGCCGGTGGGCGCGCCCAACTCCCTGGCCAGCGCCTGGGAGAGCACCACGCCGGCGCCGCCGGTCTCGGCCGGTGGCGCGCCCGCGACATCGTGGCCGGCCGTGCCGCCGGCGGCGGTGATCAGCACCCGGGTCGGCAGCTGCGACGTGCCGGTCTGGGCGGCGACCGCGGCATCGCTCAGACCGGGGGCGCCGTCGGTGGTCAGGACGGTGGCGGCCGGGATCTTCTCGACCTCCTCCTGGCCCTGGACGTCCTCGATCGTGGCGACCGTGCCGGTGAGCAGGATGGTGAAACCGACCGTGAGCAGCACCGGCGCCGCCGTGGAGGCGACCCGGCGGACCGCGACCAGGGTGCCCTCGCGGACCAGCATGCCGGTGGCCGCGCGCCGCCACGGCCAGGTCACCGCGCGCACCAGCGGCCCGATCACCACCGGCGAGAACAGCGCGGCCGCGGTGAGCAGCAGCATCGCGGCCCCGAGACCGGCCGTCGACTGGTCGGTGACCGGCATCGATGGCATCTTCGCCAGGAGCGCCAGGCCGCCCGCCGCGGTCACGGCGCCCGCGATCCACCGCACCGGCGTCATCGCGCGTCGTTCCACGGCCGCCTCGCGCAGGGCGTCCAGGGCGGGGGCCCGGCTCGCCCGCCGGGCGGCGGCGCCCACCCCGGCGAGCGCGACGACGACGCCGAGCAGGAACGAGCCGGCCAGGGCGAGCGGCTGCACGGTCACGGTGAAGCCGGCCGGTTCCAGGCCCGCGCGGACGAGCGGGCCGGCCAGCAGGGGCGCGGTCAGCGCCCCGAGCGCAATGCCGGCGAGACCGGCCAGGACCGAGACGACGAGCGTCTCCGCGTACATCAATCGGCGCACCTGGCCGGGCGTCGCGCCGACCGCCCGCAGCAGGCCGATCTCGCGGCGTCGCTGCGCGGCGCTGAGCGCGCAGGTCGAAGCGACCACGAAGATCGCGACGAACATGCCCAGGCCGACCATCGCGATCAGCAGCTGCGCGCCGAGCCAGCGGGTGCGGGTCACGGCGGCCGGCTCGAGCGAGTCGCGGTCGCGGCCGGTGAGCACCGCGCCGGCGTCGCCGACCGCCGCACGGATCGCCGCGACGTCACCACCGCCGGTCAGCCCGATCACCCGGACCCCGGGGGACATGCTCAGCGCGACCGGGTCGGCGACGTAGAAGCCGGGGCCGTCCACCGTGCCGGTCACGGTCCAGGTGGCCGGGCCGGCCGCGGTCAGCACGTCGATGCGGCTGCCGGGCGCCGCGCCGGCCACCGCCACCTCGCCCGTGCTTCGCGGCGGCGAGCCCGCGGCCAGGCGGTAACCGCCCAGCGCCGCCGACGACCAGGCGTGCCCGTCGAGCAGCGCCGCCGCCGGATCACCGGCCGGCCGCCCGCCGGTGACCCGCTGCACGTAGAAGACCGGATCGGCGGCGGCCGCGGTCACTCCCGGCAGCGCGGCCAGCCGGGCGGTGAGCTGCGCCGCCTCGGCGCTGGTCCACGACGCGTACTCCGGCTCGCCGTAGCTGTTCTTGCCCACCGACGGCGAGTGGACCAGGACCGGTGACGCCGCATAGCGCTCCGGCGCCTCGGGGCGGGACGACAGGTAGATGGTGGTGGAGCCGGCCACGACCGCCACCCCGAGGGCGATCGCCACGAACGTGCCGGCGAAACCGGCGAACCGGTGCCGCACCATGTGCCAGGCGAGGCTCATGACCGCACCTCCGCCGTGCGGCCCTCCTCGAGCCGGGCCGTGCGGCCCTCCTCGAGCCGGGCCGTGCGGACCGCGATCTCCTGCGCGCCGGCCGGCCCGGCCAGCGAGTCCACCACCCGGCCGTCGGCCAGGAACAGGACCCGGTCGGCGTGTGCCGCCGCGAACGGATCGTGGGTGACCATCACGACGGTCTGGTCGTGCCGGTCGACCGCGGCGCGCAGCAGCCGCAGCACCTCCCGGCCGGACGCGGCGTCGAGCGCGCCGGTCGGCTCGTCGGCGAACAGCACCGCCGGGCGGGTGACCAGCGCCCGCGCAATCGCCACCCGCTGCTGCTGGCCGCCGGACATCTCGCTCGGCCGGTGCCCGGCCCGGTCGGCCAGCCCGACCTCGGCCAGCATCGCGGTCACCTCGCCGGGCGCCGGTTTGCGGCCGGCCAGGCGCAGCGGCAGAGCCACGTTCTGCGCCGCGCTGAGCGCCGCGACCAGGTTGAACGCCTGGAACACGAACCCCACCCGGGCCCGGCGCAGCCGGGTCAGCGCCCGCTCGGACAGCCCGCCCACCGCGGTGCCGTCGATGATCACCTCACCGCCGGTGGCCCGGTCGAGGCCGGCCGCGCAGTGCAGCAGCGTCGACTTGCCGGACCCGGACGGGCCCATCACCGCGGTGAACGTGCCGGCCGGAAAGATCACGTCGACCGAGTCCAGCGCGGTGACCCCGCGCTCGCCGGAACCGTACGTCTTGGAGACACCGCGCAGCTCGACCGCCGGTGATATGTGCGCCTTCGTCATGGCGACCAGCTAACCGGCCCGGCAGCGGCAAAACAGTAGTGCAGGATGGAGTCTCGGAGGTATACCCAGCACTACCGACAAGCGGGCGCGGAGACGGTAACTTCGCCCCCATGCCGGTTCGCAACGCGCTCGACGCGCTCACCATGCGGCCGACTCGATTCCTGCGTTCGTCCTGGCCGTGGCGATCACTGGCCTATCTGGCCGGTGGCGCGCTGCTGGGGTTCGCGACGATCCTCGCGGTCATCGGCCTGCTGGTGGCCGGCCTCGTCCTGTCGGTCCTGGTGATCGGCGTCGCCGGTTATGTCGCCACCGTGCTGTCCGGCATGGCGGTCGGGCGTCTCGAGCGCTGGCGGATGCGGCTGGTCGACGACAGCGTGCTGCCCGATCCGCACCGCCCGGCCCCGCGCGCCGGCCTGCGGGCCTGGGTGGCGTTGCGGCTGCGCGAGCAGGCCACCTGGCGGGAGTTCGGCTACACGATGCTGTCCGCCTCGATGCTCTGCTGGATGGACGCGATCGTCGTCGGCGCCGCCATCTATCTGCCGCTGATGCTGATCTGCGGCCCCTTCTACATCGACGACGTGCAGCTCTATTACACGGTGCCGATCGCGCTCGGCGGCGTCCTGCTCGCGATCGTCGCGGCCTATCCGGTGACCGCCTGGGCCGGGGGCCCGCGCGGCGATGGCCCGGGCGATTCTGGCCCCGCGCATCCACGACGCCGAGGGCAAGCTGGTCGAGGTGACCCGGTCGCGGGCGCGGCTGGTCGACGCGTTCGAGCTGGAGCGCCGGCGCATCGAGCGCGATCTGCACGACGGCGCGCAGCAGCGGCTGGTCGCGCTGACCATCCAGCTCGGCATGGCGCGGCTCGAGCTGCCCGCCGGCTCGGCCGTCGCCGACCAGGTCGAGCATGCGCACGAGCTGGCCAAACAGGCCCTGACCGATGTGCGCGAGCTGATCCGCGGCGTGCACCCCAAGGTGCTGACCGACCGGGGCCTCGCCGCCGCGGTCGCCGAGGTGGCGAGTGCCGCGCCGACGCCGGTCGACGTGCAGATCCGGCTCCCGGGCCGGCTGCCGTCGACGGTCGAGGTGACCGCCTACTTCGTGGTGGTCGAGGCGCTGACCAACGTGGCGAGGCACAGCGCCGCCGCCCGCGCGTCGGTGACCGCCGACCTGACGGCCGACCGCCTGGTGCTGGAGGTCCGCGACGACGGCCGCGGCGGCGCCCGGCCCGCCGACGGTTCCGGCCTGGCCGGTCTCGCCGACCGGGTGGCGGCCGTCGACGGCGCGGTCGCGCTGTCCAGCCCGCCGGGCGGCCCCACCCTGCTGCGCGTGGAGATCCCGGTCCAGGTCAGCGGTGGCCGAGCGCGCTGATCAGCTCGGACTTCGTCATCGTCGAGCGGCCCTCGACGCCGCGGCGCTGGGCCTCGGCGTAAAGCTCCTTCTTGCTGGGCGCCGACGAGGAGGCCGAGGTTGACGTCGACTTCTTCGGGGCGCTGCGCTTGGCCGGCGAAGAGGAAGACGGCTTGCCCAGCTCGTGCCAGCTCTTCTCGGTCAGGTCGACGCCGAACTTCGCGGCCGCCTTCTTGATCCGGCGGAACGCCTCGTCGCGCTCGGCGTCGGAGACGTCCTTGACCTGGTCGAAGCGGGCGATCGCGTTGCGCACGTGGCGGGCGTCGTTCAGCGGCTCCTTGCGGACGCGCGGGAATGCGAAGGTGTGGTCCGACATGGCGTTGCGCTTGTCGGCATCCAATTCGTTGGAGGTGCGCTTCTTGGTAGCCATGTCTGCCTGATACCCGCGTTCATCCGGTTCGACACCGGTGAGCCAGCGGACCGCGGCGGTGAAATGACGGCGGGCGTAGACGGTGCCGGCGACGGCGCCGAGGACGATCGGCGCACCGCGCAGAGCCGACCGGATGAGCACGTTAACGGCCATGACCTGCGGATTTCCCCTGTTCAAGGCGGTGAAACCCCACCGAGTGGGCCCGACCGGTAACTTAACGGGCGGATCGGAAGGGGAGTGGCCTCAGTTGCGGGTGGTGATCGCCGAGGACGGGCTGCTGGTGCGCGAAGGCGTCGCCGGGATGCTGCGGCGCTTCGGGCACGAGGTGGTCGCGGCCGTGGGTGACGCGGCGGCGCTGCTGGCCGCGGTGGCCGAGCACCGGCCCGACATCGTCGTCACCGACGTGCGGATGCCGCCGGGGTTCAGCGACGAGGGGCTGCAGGCGGCGATCGCGCTGCGCACCGCCGACCCGGATCTGCCGGTTCTCGTTCTCAGCCAGTTCGTGGCGCCCACCTACGCGGCCGAGCTGCTCGACTCCGGCAACGGCGCCGGCGTCGGCTACCTGCTCAAGGACCGGGTCGGCGACGTGGCCGAGTTCATCGACGTGCTGGTCGCGGTGGCCAAGGGCCAGACGGTGGTCGACCCCGAGGTGGTGCGGCAGATGCTGGGCCGCCGCAGGGACCCGATCAGCCTGCTCACCGCCCGGGAACGGGAGGTCCTCGCGCTGATGGCGGAGGGCCGGTCCAACACGGCGATCGCCCGCCGGCTGGTGGTGACCGAGGCGGCGGTGGCCAAGCACATCGGCAGCGTCCTCACCAAGCTCGACCTGCCGCCCGGCTCGGACGACCACCGGCGGGTCCGAGCGGTGCTGGCCTATCTGCGGGGCTGACCGCACCGGCGGTGGCCAGCAGGAAGAAGATCCACATCAGCCGGTGGTCGTAGTAGTCGCCGGAGAAGAAGCTCGCGATCAGGATGAAGATGCCGGAGTAGCCGGCCGCCCGGCTCGGCAGCGACCGCTGCTTCTTCGGCACCCGGGCATATTCGTGACGCAGCGCCCACAACGCCACCAGCAGGATGATCAGGCCGACCGCGCCGCCCTCGGCCGCCACCGCGAGGGGCAGGTTGTGCACGTACTTCTCGCCCGGCCCGAGGTTGGTGATGGCGTAGAAGCCGTGCACCCCGACCCCGAACACCGGGCTTTCCACGAACAACCCGAAGCCCTTCTCGTAGAGCACGTCGCGGTCCGAGGTGTTGCGCTGCTGGATGGTGCCGGCCAGGAAGCGGTTGTTGATCAGGAACATGATCTGGTCGCCGAACAGCAGCCACACCACCACGCCGACCATCGGGATCGCGGCCAGCGGCTTGACCGCGCCGTGCCGCCGCATGAACCGCACCAGGCTGCGCCCGCCCATCACCAGGATCCCGGCGAACGCGACCAGGCCGCCCCGTGAGCCGGAGGCGATCGCTCCGACCAGGAAGAGCGGCGCGGCGGCCAGCCAGCCGAACTTCCCGCCGCTGCGGAAGTAGAAGTACGCCGCCGCGACCATGCCGAGCACCATGACCCGCACGTAGACGTTGGGCCCGCCGCCGAACGCCGTCCACCGGCCGGCCGCGGTGGCGCCGTGGCCCGAGGCCGAGTAGAGGAAGTAGAGCCAGGCCGCCGCGTACTGGCAGTACATGGTCACCACGATCACCCGGTCCCGGTCCCACTCGGCCAGGGCGGTGTAGACGATCACCAGGACCACCATCGCCACCAGGTCGCCGACCACGTCGTTGATGACCGCGTTGCGGGGCGCCCACGCCGCCGACAGGATCTGATAACCGAACAGGATCAAAACCGGCTGGAGGGTACGGCGGGCCGGCCCGGTGTGCAGCGGGTGCACCCCGGCGTGGTGGATCTCGAGCGCGAACGCCATCAGAACAGCCGAGAAGAACAGCACGCGTACGTCGTTGAGCACCGGCACCGACACCCCGATCCGGGTCAGCGTGAAGTGCCCGGAGAGGGTGGCCACGAAGCAGGCGACGATGATGATCGGACTGGGCGGCGGCGGCCTCATGCGGGCGTCGACCTCGTGGCCGGCGCCGGGATCGCGTGCAGCAGAGCGACGTAGGAGGAGACGGCGAGCCCGATGGCGGCCGCCGCGAACCCGGTCAGCGCGGCCGGCCAGGCGGGCATCAGCAGTCCGGCGCCGAGGGTGATGACGATTTCCGCGCCGAGGCAGGCGACCAGCAGCCACGCGGTCACCGGCGCCTCTCGCAGGGCGTCGATCGACGGGCGTGCGGCGTAGAACATGGCGAGCGGGATCGAGACGGTCACGCCGTACCGGATGATGTCGTCTCCGCCCTTGAATTCGGCGCCGAGGAACCAGTGCAGCACCGGTCCGGCGGTGACGATGAGACCGAGGCTGATCACGGCGGCGATGGTGGCCGCGGCGATCGGCAGCAGCCGCAGCCCGCGGGCCAGCTCGGCGCCGAACCCGCGGCCGGCGGTGGCGTGCGCGTGGCCGCTGAGCCGGGGCAGCAGGACCGGGCCGAGCATGCCGAAGACCGAGCAGATCAGCGTGATCGCCGAGGTGGCGAACCCGATGTAACCGGCGTCCGTGGAGTTGTGCGAGGCGGCGGCGACGTAGAAGGTCGGGAAGGCGAACATGCCGGGCAGCGCGATGTCGCCGGGCGTGCGGCGCAGGCCGTAACGGACCAGGGCGCGCAGCGGTGGGGCGGGCCCGGGCAGGTGCGGCCGGCGTTCGGCGTCCCGCGGGCCGGTGATCGCGATGACCCACCAGGCCAGGCCGGCCATCGCGGCGCCCTGCAGAATCAGGAACAGGTCGATCCGGGTGGTCACCACGAACGCGGCGATCGGCAGGAGGCCGTAACCGGTGAGCGAGGCGACGTTGGACAGCCGCACCCGGCCGCTGCCGCGCAGCGCCGCCACCGCGACCGTGAGCAGGCAGTTCCCGGCGGTCAGCACCATCACGGCGCGCACCTCGGCGCCGCCGCCGATGTGGAACAGCCGGCCGAGGTCGCCGGCGAGAGCGAGGGTGAGCAGGCCGATCACGTTGAGCGCGGCCACCTCCAGCAGCACCGCCTGCCGGGCCAGCACCCGGACCCGCTCGCCGGCCCGCGGCAGATAGCGGTGCAGGGCCGGGACCAGCCCGAACAGGGCCAGCGGCTGCACGGTCGAGACGACGCCGCGGGCGATCTGGTAGTAGGCGAAGCCGGCCACCCCGGCGCGGCCGGCGACCAGGTGGAACAGCAGCAGGCCGGAGGCGAGCGTCAGCCAGTGCGCGGCGGACGTGGCGATGTAGTCGCGTCGGACCGCGGACGGCACCCGGGACAGCAGGCGGATTGCCGGCACGGGCTCACACGCGGGCGCGGACGGACGTCACCATGCGTTGCAGGAGCTCGTCGGTGCGCGGGTAGTGCACCAGGGCCAGCGCGGTCAGCCCGAGGATGCCCAGGTCGACGGCGTAGCTGCGGTGCCGCAGGTAGGCCAGGGCCAGGTCCATCTTGCCGGGCCGGATGAGATCGAAGTAGGCGGCGTGCGGGTCGGCCCGGCCCTCGATCATGGTGTCCTGGTTGCGGTAGCGGATCGACGCCCAGTCGGTGATGCCGGGCCGCACGTCGAGCAGGTGGCGCTGCTCGTCGTCGTAGTGGTCGGCGTCCCAGACCGTCGGCGGGCGCGGGCCGACCAGGCTCATGTCGCCGAGCAGCACGTTGACCAGTTGCGGCAGCTCGTCCAGTTTCCACCGGCGCAGGAACCGGCCGGCGCCGGTGAGGCTCGGGTCGTCGCCCGGCGTGACGTGCAGGCCGAGCTGGTCGGCGCCGACCGTCATGGTGCGGAACTTGAGGATGTGGAAGGTGCGGCCGCCGCGGCCGACGCGCAGGCCGCGGAAGATGACCGGCCCGCGGTCCTCGCGGTGGACCCGCCAGGCGATGGCCGCGCCGATCGGGGCGGCGACCACCAGCGCCGCGGCACTGACCACGACGTCGGTGGCCCGCTTCGCGGTCTCGTAGGGGGACACCGGCCGCGTGGCCCGGTGCGACGTGCCCCTCAGCGCGGAGGCGGTCACGGCTGCTCACCGTCCGGCTCGAGGATGCCGACGGCCGAGCCGATCCCGTAGGCGACGTGCGTCGCGAAGAAGACCACCGGCATGGCGACGAGCAGCCGGGCGTCCTTCTCCCGCGCCGCGATGCGCGCGGAGGAGACCAGGACGATGCCGCCGTACGTCGCCAGGACCGTCCCCGCGACCTGCCGGACGAACTTGGAGCCCGGCCCCAGGACCGTAGCGCCGGCGAGACCGGCCACGAATCCGAGCGGCACGAAGTTGCGCCACGATCCGATCCAGCGGCCGACCGTGCGGCTGCCCCGGAAGGCCCAGTAGGCCGACCGGTAGGTCCAGGTCACGAACTCCCGCCAGTCACCGCGCGGGTAGTAGGTGCAGACGATGTCCGGGATCATCAGGATCTTCCCGCCGGAGGCCCGCAGCCGCTGGTTGAGCTCGAGGTCCTGGGTGCGGTCGAGGCGCTCGTCGAACAGCCCGATCCGGTCGAACACCTCCCGGCGGTAGCAGCCGCCGAAGACGGTGTCGACCCACTTCGGGCTGGACGCGCCGATCCGGTATTTCGCGTTGCCGGCCGCGAGCGGGTGGGTGTTGGCCAGCGAGACGGCCCGGCTGAGCAGCCGGTCGTCGCGCGGCTCGGCCCGGCGGGTGCCACCGACGTTGTCGGCGTCCGGGTGCGCCATCAACCCCTGCACGCACCGGCGCAGGTAGTCGTTCTGATAGACGGCGTGCACGTCGAGCCGGATGATGACGTCGCCGCGGGAGTCGATGATGCCGAGGTTGAGGGCGACCGGCTTGCTGTGCCCGGGGTTGTCGACCATGCGCAGCCGCGGTTCGGCCTCCGCGTACTTCTGCACGATCTCCCGGGTGCCGTCGTCGCTCATCCCGTCGACCAGCAGGATCTCGAGGCGGTCGGCCGGGTAGTCGTTGGCCAGCACCGAGTCGAGGAAGTCGGCCACGAACCCGGCCTCGTTCCAGCACGGGATGACCACGCTGAGGAAGGGCAGTCGGGTCACAGCGCACCGCTCAGGGCGACGGCGTGCCAGCCACCGGGCCGGGGCGCGGGCGGCAGCGGCGGCCCGGCGGTGTCGGCGCTGACCGGCAGACCGAGCCGCCTGCGCGGGGCGGCGACCATGTTGAACACCGGGCCGAGTAGCCGGGCGTCGACCGCGGAGAGGGCGCGCACGGCCGCGGCGACCTGCGCGCCGGTGGTCTTGCGGGCCCGCACGAGCAGCAGCGCGCCGTCGGCGCGGGCCGCGACGACCGCGCCGTCGGTGACCGGCAGCAGCGGCGGCGAATCAAAAATGATCTTGTCGAAGCGGCCGCGGAGCTCGGCGATCAGCTCCTCCATCTTGGGGGAGTCGAGCAGCTCGCTGGGGTTGGGCGGCCGGTGCCCGCTGGCCAGCAGCCACAGCCCGGCGCCCCACGGCTGGAGCACCTGGTCGAGGGAGGCCGCGCCGACCAGCACGGTGGTCAGCCCGGCCGAGCCCTCCCGGCCCAGAAACGCGGCCAGGCGGGGGCGGCGCAGCTCGGCGTCGACGATC
The DNA here is from genome assembly GCF_040638295.1 of Actinoplanes sp. NPDC026619. Taxonomy (NCBI): domain Bacteria; kingdom Bacillati; phylum Actinomycetota; class Actinomycetes; order Micromonosporales; family Micromonosporaceae; genus Actinoplanes; species Actinoplanes sp. NPDC026619. Next base: position 5,683 of record NZ_JBEZYA010000002.1, on the reverse strand, counting down.
AGCACCTTCTGGCCGGCCTCGGCGAACAGGATGGCCAGCCCGCAGGCGGCCGACGAGCGGCCCTCGCCGGGCATCGCGCTGGTCACGGCCAGGATTTTCACCGGGTGGGCGGCGTGCTGGATGTTGGTGCGCAACTGGCGCAACGCCTCGGCCCGGGCCGACCGGCTGTCCGAGACGAACGGGCCGGTGCGCGGGGCCTTGCGGTCGATCGGGATGAGCGCGAGCACCGGCGTGCCGGTCAGATCGGGCAGCACCCCGGCGAGCCGGATGGAGTTGTCGCAGATCTCCCGGATCACCCCGATCGCCGCGCCGACCAGCAGCCCGACCGCGACCGCGAGGGCGTCGTTGTGCAGCGGGCGGGGCGACACCTGATCGGGATCGAGCGTGACCGGCTGGACGGTCTCCACGACCACCGACGGCCCGGCTGCCGCGGTGCGCTTCTCGAGCGTCTGCACCAGCGCCGGGAATCGGCTGACCATTACGTCCGCGATCTTTTCTGCCCGGCTCGGCACGGTGTCGGTAACCGTTATCGTCAGCAATACGCTGCCGCCGTCGGTGACCACCGCAATGCGATCCTCGATTTCCTCGGAAGTGAGCCCGGTATTCGCCGACCGGACGATGTCCGCCACCATTTGCTCGCCGGTGAGCAATTCGGTGTACGTCTTCAGCCGGGCCGCCACGAACATCGATCCCTCGAGCACCGACGACTCGCCGTCACGGGCGCTGGACAGGAAGAACACGGCCGACGCGGCGTACTCGGGCGTCGTTCGCTTGTTGATCACCTGGGTGACGCCGAGCGCGACCAGCACCATGGCGGCGACCACCCACCATTGCCGTTGCACCACCCGGAGGTAGTCGCGTATCTCCACGCAAGCTCCCCTCCCGCCCGCCGTGTCCCACCGATCAAACTAGGCTTCCGGGCAGCGGTACGCGGCGATATCCCAAACTTCTTCCGGGGGACAACAGGTCGATTACGCTGATTAATCGGCGGCGGGATGCGAATGCACACGGGAGGTGCCCCCGTGACTGATGTGAAAGCGGAGGCGCGCCGTTTTCCGCGGCGAGTGGCGGCGCCCGCCGTCGACTGCCTCGCGTGGGTCGCCGGCCTCTACGCCGCCATGCTCGCCCGCTACGAATACGATCTCGAGCTGCGCCATCTGGCGGCGCTCGCCCCGGTCCTGATCGTCGCCGTCGCCGTGCAGATCGCCCTCGGCCAGGCCATGCATCTCTATCGGGGCCGCTACGAATTCGGCACCATCGAGGAGATCCGCGTCCTGATCCGGATCGCCCTGCTCGACGTGGCCTTCCTGTTCCTGGCCGACATGTGGGCGCGCGACCAGGCGATCCCGGCCGGCGCCCCGGTCGTCGGCGGCGTCGCCGCGATCCTGCTGATGCTCGGCGCGCGGCTGGTGTGGCGCCTGCGTGAGGCGGCCTACTCCCGCCCCGACGCGCGGGTCGCCGCCCGGGTGCTGGTGTTCGGGGCCGGCGCGGCGGGGCGGCACCTGCTGCAGTCGATGCTCGGCGACCCCACCGGGCGCTACCTGCCGATCGGCGTGGTGGACGACGATCCGGGCGCTCGGCGGCAGCATCTGCACGGCGTACCCGTGCTGGGAAAGCGGGAGGACATCCCGGCGCTGGTGGACCGCACCGGCGCGACCACCGTGGTCTTCGCGGTGGCGAATGCCGACGCCGAGCTGGTCCGCGCGATCCGCGACATCACCACCGGGGCCGGCGCCCGGTTCCTGGTGGTGCCCTCGGTGGCCGAGCTGCTCGACCACGAGCTCGGCGTGCGTGACCTGCGCGAACCCGACGTGACCGACCTGCTCGGCCGGCACCAGATCGACACCGACCTCGAGGCGATCGCCGGCTACCTGACCGGCAAGCGGGTGCTGGTCACCGGGGCGGGCGGCTCGATCGGGTCGGAGCTGTGCCGGCAGATCCACCGGTTCGGGCCGGCCGAGCTGATCATGCTGGACCGGGACGAGTCGGCCCTGCTCGCGGTGCTGCTGTCGCTCGACCCGCGGGCGCAGCTGACCGACCCGGCGGTGGTGCTCGCGTCGGTGCGCGACGCCCGACGGATGCGGCAGATCTTCCACGCCCGGCAGCCGCAGGTGGTGTTCCACGCGGCTGCGCTCAAGCACCTGTCGCTGCTGCAGCGCTTTCCCGGCGAGGCGGTGGCGACCAACATCTGGGGCACCCTCGCGGTGCTGGAGGCGGCCGGCGACGACGTCGAACGGTTCGTCAACATCTCCACCGACAAGGCCGCCGATCCGGTCAGCGTGCTCGGTTACGCCAAGCGCATCACCGAGCGGCTCACCGCCTTCCAGGCACGGCGAAGTGCCGGAACATTCCTGAGCGTACGGTTCGGCAACGTCCTCGGCAGCCGCGGCTCGGTGCTGTCCACGTTCGCGACCCAGATCGCCGACGGCGGGCCGATCACCGTCACCCATCCCGACGTCACCCGTTACCTGATGACCATCCAGGAGGCGGTGCAGCTGGTCATCCAGGCCGCCGCGATCGGCCGGGACGGCGAGGCGCTGGTGCTGGAGATGGGTGAGCCGGTGCGGATCGCCGAGCTCGCCCGCCAGATGATCCAGCTCGCGCCCGGAGCGGTGGAGATCAGCTACACCGGGCTGCGGCCGGGGGAGAAGCTGGCCGAGGTGCTGTTCGGGGCGGGGGAGCGCGACCACCGGCCGTTCCACCCGCTGATCTCGCACGTCGAGGTGCCGCCGCTGGACCCGGCGCTGGTGCTCGACCTGGACGTCGAGGCCGATCCGGCCGAGATCGCCGCCGCCCTGTCCGACCTCTGCGCGCGGAAAGCGCTCAACCGCGCGGCGTAAGGCAGGAAAGGCTGCGGACGAGGGTGGTCGCGGCAACCACCACGCCTCGTCCGCAGCACTCTCGGACCGGCGCCGGAGACGTTGCAATGCCTCCGGTGTTCAGTCCAGTGCCGGCCCAGCCGAGGGCGGCGGCGGGCACGGCCGGGATGACGTCTTGAATTGGGCGAGCACCCGGCGCAGGTGCACACCGAGCAGGTCGGCGCGGACGTGCAGCTCGTCCCGCATGCGCAGCGGCAGGCCGGGCAGCCGCAGCGCCCGCTGCAGCTCGAGGTCCTCCTCGAGGACCGCCTCCTCGAAGGCGACCTCGGAGCGGATCACGTCGGGCGGCGGATCGGCGACCCCGCCGATCCCGTGGAACAGCATCTTCGTGTAGATCCGGGTGCTGGACAGCGACTCCGGCTGGGCGAAGAACAGGATCGTCTTCACCGAGCCCGCGTCAAGCTCCTCGAGGCGCAGCATAAGCTGGAACGGCGCTCGGTACACATAGGTCGCTCGGCGTCTCTGCCGGACCGGGCGGATTCCGGCGGCCACGCCCGGGTCGGCCGGGTTGTCGAACCACTGGTCCTGCACGCTGCGGCAACCCCAGGGCTCGTCGGTCACCTCGTAGCGTTCGACCAGTTTTTCCTCGGCCGCGCCGAACGTCTTGGCGTGCACGAACGGGAAATGTGCCACATCGAGGAAATTGTCGGCGACGATCCCGGCCGAGGCGTTGCTGCGCGCGGTGGGCAGCCAGGCCCCGACGTAGTTGGCGTCGTCGTGATCGGGGTCGTCGAACAGCTCGGCCAGCGGCGTCTCCGGCGCGAGCCACCGCAGCCCCCAGCGATCCTGAGTCTTTTCCTCCGCCGGCCGGTAGGTGCGGCCCATCAGCTCCACTTCGGACATATCGTCGATGCCGATGATGCCGACCGGATGCCACGCGTTGCGCAGCGACGGATCCTCGTTCGTGAACAGATCTTCCGGATCGCTTGCCGGCAAACCCGATATTTCCACCATGCCGTCTGTTATGCGGACCTTAGGCCCAGCCGGCAAACTCGCTCGCGGCGGCGGTGCGCCCTCCTGCGACGGCAGCGACACGCAATTGCCGGCCGCGTCGAACTCCCAGCCGTGATAGGCGCAGCGCATCCGCCCGCCCTCGACGGTGGCGGCGGACAACGGAACCAGGCGGTGCGGGCACCGGTCGGCGAACACGACCGGCTCGGCGCCGGGCGACGGCCGCAACACCACGAGGGGTACGCCACCGGCCGTCACGGCCAGCGGACGCGTGCTCACGTCGACGTCCGCGGCGATGGCAGTCCACTCCATGCCAACCAGTCTGCGCCCCCGGTGTTACAGAATGCGCCCATGACCTTCTCGATCGTCGCTCGCTCCGCCGACGGCGCCGCCCACGGCGTGGCCGTGGCCAGCAAGTTTCTCGGGGCCGGCGCGGCCGTCCCGGCCGCCCTCGCCACGGTGGGCGCGGTGGCTACCCAGTCCTACGCCAACCTTTCCTACCGCCCGCAGGCGCTGACCCTGCTGGAGACCGGGGTGAGCGCGCCGCTCGCGGTGCGGGCCCTGATCGCGGGCGACGCCGGCCCGGTCGGGCAGCGTCAGGTCGGCGTGGTCGGCGCCGCGGGCGACGGCGGCACGTTCACCGGCGAGGACTGCCATCCGTGGGCCGGTGGGACCGCCGGCGACGGCTATGCGATCCAGGGCAACATGCTGGCCGGGCCACAGGTGGTCGACGGCATGGAGGTGGCCTGGCAGGCGTCCGCGGCCGAGCCGCGCCTGGCGTACCGGCTGCTCGCGGCGCTGCGCGCCGGCGATCTCGCCGGGGGTGACCGCCGGGGCCGGCAGAGCGCGGCGGTGCTGGTGGTGGCCAAGGGCATGGGGTACGGCGGAACCAGCGACGTGTGGGTCGACCTGCGCGTGGACGACCACCCGGACCCGGTCGCCGAGCTGCTGCGCCTGCTGGAGATGCACTCGCTGTACTTCGAGCGCCCCGATCCGGCCACCCTGATCCCGCTCACCGGCGCGGTCGCCGAGGAGGTCCGCGACCGCCTGAAGCGAGCCGGCCACACCACCGCCGACCTGGACGCCGCCCTGGCCGACTGGGCGGGCATCGAGAACCTGGAGGAGCGCCTGGTCACCGGCGCGATCGACCCGCACGTGCTGGCCCAGCTCCGCGCCGCCTAATCACCCCGGATGCGCGCGTGCAGATGCATGTCGTGCCGGCCGTCGGCATGCACGGCCTCGCTGCGCATGGTGCCCTCCAGTCGGAAGCCGGCCTTGGTGGCGACCCGGCAGGACGCGTCGTTGCGGGTGGAGTGGCCGAGGTGCAACCGGTGGAAGCCAGCCGCGCCCAGCCCCCACCCGCTCAGCGCCGTCAGCGCCCGCGTCGCCACGCCGGCGCCGCGGGCACGGGGGAGCACCCAGTAGGCGCAGCCGGCGAACCCGTCGTCGAAGTCGAACCCGCGCATCGCGATGCGCCCGAGCACCTGCTCGCCGTCGGTGACCGCCCAGTGGCCGCCGGTTTCCTGGGCCCAGTCCTGCCGGTACTGCCCGAACCAGGCGAGCACGTCCGCGGCGCTGCCCGGCCGGCGGGTGTGCCAGCGCTGGATCTGCGGATCGTCGTACGCGTCCAGGAAGGTCTCCGCGTCGTCGTCCCGCCAGGGCCGCAGCACCAGGCCCGGCGCGGTCAGCACCGGCTGCGGCCCGCCGGCGAGGCTGCCCGCGGCGATGGTGGGTGGCGTGGTGAGCATGGGGCTCAGCCTAAGCCCCTGGCCAGTGTTCTTTCCCGTAACCCTCGGGTAGCCAGGGTGTGGTCCACGGCGCTGCGGTGGCCAGGTTCTGGGTGTTGGTCCGGT